>JABSQV010000013.1 GCA_013215565.1 Myxococcales bacterium
GGTGCCCTGAACGGCCACGCGATCGGAGGAGGGCTGGGGCTCGCCCTGGTCTGCGACGTCCGCGTGGCCAACCGCGAGGCCAAGTACGGGGCGAACTTCGTCCGGCTCGGACTGCACCCCGGAATGGCGACGACCTACCTGTTGCCGCGTCTGGTGGGCGTGCCCAGGGGCGTGGAGCTGCTGCTCACGGGCCGGATCGTGACGGGAGCCGAAGCGGCCGAGATCGGGCTCGCGAACCACGCGGTTGCGCCGGAAGAGGTGCTGGAGCGGTCACTCGAGATCGCGCGCGAAGTCGCGACCGCGGCCCCGATCGCGGTGCGCTGGGCCAAGCGCTCGATCTATCGCGGCCTCGGCTGGGATCCGCGCACCGCGGCCGAGCACGAGGCGCACGCGCAGTCGCGCACCATCGAAACCGAGGATTCCCGCGAGGGCATCCAGGCGTTGCTCGAGAAGCGGCCTGCCGAGTTCAATAACCGCTGAGGTTCGGGGGGCCTGTGGGGCGTAGCCAGGGAGCGGGCTCGGGGCGCAAGAAGCCGACATCGCGCGTCCCGTCGGGCCGGACTGAGCGCGTGGCGCGGCTCGGAGCGATGCTTGCCGGCATCGCGGGCGAAACCGCGCTCGGCGCGCTGCGCCAGGCCGCGGGGATCCGAGACGAGCCGGGCAGCCTGGTCTTCTCTCGCTCGAACGCACGGCGCCTGACGGAGACCCTGGGCGGGATGCGCGGCGCCGCGATGAAGCTCGGCCAGATGCTCTCGCTGCAGGGCGAGGACCTGCTGCCGCCGGAGTTCACCGAGATCCTGGCAGAACTGCGAAACCAGGCGCACTTCATGCCGCGCGATCAAGTGGTGGCCGTGCTCGAGGCTGAGTTCGGCCCCGGATGGGAGCGGCGTTTCGAACTCTTCGACTTTGAGCCGCTGGCGGCGGCCTCGATCGGCCAGGTCCACGGCGCACGGACCGCCGACGGGCGCGAGCTTGCGCTCAAGATCCAGTATCCAGGTGTGGAACAGAGCATCGACAGCGACGTCGACAACCTGGCGCTCCTTTTGCGCGTGACACGCTTGCTACCACCCCAGATCGACTACGAAGCACTGATCCCGGAACTCAAGCAGGAACTCCACCGCGAGGCCGACTACTGCCGCGAGGCCGACAACACCGAAAAGTACGCGGAGTTGATCGGCTCCGATCGCGGCATCCTGGTTCCGCGCGTGCACCGGGACTTCTCCACCCTGCGTATCCTGGCGACCGATCGCCTGTACGGACGGCCGATCGAGGACCTGCGCTCCCCGGAGCACAGCGATGCGACGCGGGACCGTGTCGGGGAGCGCCTGCTGCGGCTGGTGTTGCGGGAACTCTTCGAGTTCCGCTTCATGCAGACCGACCCGAACTTTGCCAACTACCTGTTCGACCCGGGCAACGAACGCATCGTGTTGCTCGACTTCGGTGCTGCCCGCCGCTTCGGAGGTCGCTTCCTGCGCGACTATCGCGCTTTTTTGATCTCGGGCGTCGAAGAGGACGAGGCGGCTCTTCTCGAGGTCGGGACCGAACTCGGTTTCCTGTCCGGAGACGAGAGTGCAGAAGCGCGGCGACTCTACCTGGATTTGTGCGGGCTGTTCGCGGAGCCGCTGCGCTTTCCCGGCCGCTACCGTTTTGGCGACTCAGATCTGACTCGCCGGGTTCGGGATCGCGGCTTCGAGGCCCTGATCGAGAACCCGCTCCCCCAGCCCTCGCCCGAGATCCTGTTCATCCACCGGAAGCTGATCGGGAGCTTCCTGCTCTGCGCGCACATTGGCGCGTCCCTGGACTGCCGGCCCCTCTACCGGGAACTCGTGGTCGGGGCGTAGCCGGCCGCTCGCTGTTCTGGAGCCCGGATCGGGGTCAGTACCAGGGCCCCCAGGGCCCCCACGGTCCCCAGTTCATGGCGGCGACCGCCTGGTCTTCTGCGATCTGCTGGCGCTGCTTCATGCGCTGGTAGCGACCGTAAGCTGCCTGGGAGCCCGCATACAGGCACTTGCAGTGCATGGAATCGGCGTAGATCCAGATTACGTCTCCGTCGCGTTCTCGAGCCAGGAGCTTTCGCTGCGGGAGCTTGTCTAGCGAGGCGAGTTGCTGGTCCGTCGTCGCGAGCTTCATCTGAAAGCCCGCCGCGGCGAGCGATCGTTCCGAGTTGATTGCGTTCTGGGTTGCGACCCAGGCGCAACCGCCGAGCAAGCCTGCAACCAGCACCAGCGCTGCCAGCCTGACGAGTCCGGTCCGTGTCCTCATCGCTCTCCTCCCAACTCGAGAGCTGTCCCCGGGGCCCGGGGCTTCTGCGGTGCGCCCCTGCCCGCGACGGCTTCGGTTGCGCGAATTCTGGGACGGGCCGGTCCGGCAAGTCAAATGCGCAGGCTGGCCAGAATTCGCTGCCGGGGTCTCCCCACGGGGATCCAGGATCGGTATCATGGTCATGGACCGGCATGAGGAAGGTGCGATGACGGACAAGGATGGCCCGGAGCGCTTGCCCCCCGGGGTTTCGCTCGCGGAATTTCGCGCGGTTGCGGACCGGGTAGAACTCACCGAACTCCTGAGCCGCTATCACCAGTACATCGATGCGATGAAGTGGGAGAGCCTGGGAGAGGTCTTCGCCGATGATGCCGAGTGCCACTACCTGGGTCTCGAGATCTTCGGGGTATCCGACGTCAGCATCGAGGGGCGCGAGAAGGTCATCGAGTGGCTGCGCGTCAACCTCGGGCAGTTTGGAGATACGCAGCCCAAGCACTTTTTTGCGAACCACGTATTCGACATCCTGGGCGACCGTGCGAAGACCCGGAGCTACATGCACGTGATCGCGTCTCTCGTGAGCGGGATTTACGAAGTCGAGCACAAGCGCACCCCGGAGGGGTGGCGGATCGTGAAACTCAAGCTCGAACACTTCCGCACCGAGCAGGCGCGCTGACGAAGCGAGTCGCGGGTCGGTTGGCCGAGAGTTCCAACACGCTGCGTCGACTCGACGTCCCGGATGGTCGCGCGCAAAGGCGCGCCGGATCGCGAGCCTCGCGGCGTTGGAACCGGGTCGCTACGACATTCGCGTGAACGCCATCGATCCCGCCTCGCGCAACTCGGACCTGGTCGCGCCTCGCCAAGGACCGGACCGCGAGCCATTGCGGCGCGGCCATCCTGGGTGACGATCGAGGTTGAGGCTCTGTCCGGGAGGTGAGGGGCCCCAAAATGAGATCAGGGCGGGGGCGGACGATCAAGCCAGGCCGCGCGGTGTACCGTCGCTGCGTCTTCTGCCGGCTCGCGCTGCTGCCTCTCCTGTTCGCGGACCTGGGCTGCAGCGAGGAGCCGCAGCCGCATCCGCGGGCCGACGCCATCGTCCTCATTACCGTCGATACACTGCGCGCCGACCGGCTGGGTGCCTACGGCAGTCCCCTGGGTCTGACCCCGAATCTGGACCTCCTGGCGCGGAACTCCGATCGCTTCAACTTTGCGTATGCGCCTGCGCCGTTCACGCTTCCGTCCGTGGCTTCGATGATGACGGGCCGGTATCCCGAAGAACTGGGCATCCTCAAGAACTCGGGCAAAGTCCCGGCCTCGGTTCCGACGATCGCGGGGCGGCTGCACCAGCAGCGCTGGGCCACCGGTGCCGTCGTCTCCAACTTCGTGCTCCATCCCTGGTCCGGCCTGAAGAGCGGGTTTCGGAATTTCGATGCCAGCTTCGATGAAGAAGAAGCCAATCGGGGCATCCGCGAGCGGACCGCGTCATCGACCACCGATGCTGCGATCAAGATGCTCGAGTGGCTGGTGGTCGCACGACCGAACTTCTTCTTCTGGGTTCATTACCAGGATCCTCACGGTCCCTACACGCCCCCCGGGGATCGCAGGGCGCGCTACCTCGAGCGCGAACACGCGGCCTCCGGAGGAAGGCGCTCGCTCGAGCTTGATCCTCGCGGACTGGGGGGGCTGCCGGACTATCAGTTTCTGGAGCCGCATCGCGATGTCGGCTTCTACCGTGCCGGCTACGACGGCGAGGTCAGCTACATGGACGAGCAGCTGGGGCGTCTGCTGGGCTGGCTCCAGGCGCGCGGCGTGCTGAAACGCACCGCCGTGATCTTTGCTGCCGATCACGGAGAGTCCTTTGGCGAGGACGACTACTGGTTTGCGCATGGAGAGCACCTGAACGAGGCGACGCTCCGGGTTCCGCTCTTGATTCATGTACCGGGCCGGGCGCCGCGCGTGCGTGAGGACCTCGCAGCACTCACCGACTTGAGCGCGACCCTGCTCGGTCTTGCCGGGGTCGCCCGCGACCCCGCACTGCCCGGGCGCGATCTGCTTGCACCCGGCGCGGAAGCGGGCGCGTCTCCCGGCTACTTTCGTACCGATCCCCCGACTTCCGAGGTCGCGCGTATGGGAATCTCGGACGGGAAATTCAAGTACCTGCGCGCCGGGGGCGAGGAGTTCTTGTACCGGCTCCCCGATGAGAGTTCCAACCTGGCGGAGTCCGAGCCCCACGTCCTGGCCGAACTGAGGGCCTCGCTCGAGGCGGTGCGCGCTCGCATGGGTCCCGCGATCGAGCCCCGGAGTCCCGGGCTACTCAAGGCCCGCAAGCAGCAACTCGAGGCGCTCGGTTACGGCGTCGACGAGTGAGCGAATCCCCGCGGCGGGGGCCGGGCCTAGAGGCCGTCGCGCTTCTGTGCGAAACGCTGGCGGCGTCGCAGGGACTCGCTGCGCTCTTCGGGTGTCACGCTGCGCGTGGATTCGGGGAGGCTCCGGCGCAGGTCCGCGAAGCGCACCACGCGCAGGCTGGGTTCGGGTAGGGTTTTCGACAGCAAGTAGCGGCCGTTCAACAGCCCCACCTCGTGTCCGCCCGCGTCCAGCCAGTTCGGTACGCCCGGGTCCCGGTGTGCGATGACGGCCCGGAACACCCCGTCCGGATCCAGGACGGCCGCATGTCCGTTGATCGAGGTCTGGCGCCTCCACCAGTCCATCGATTCCCAGTAGACGGTGGCGAGCTGGAAGCTCCAGTAGTGACAGCGGGGTGGTGTGACTTCGAGAATCACGGCCTCGTCGGGCCGGCAGTGGTAGTTCCCGAGGCCGTAGGAAAGGCCGCGCAGGCCCCCCCACTCGCTCTCTCCCGGATCGAGGAAGGGTGACGAGTTCGGCGGGGCGTTCAGGCAGTTCCGAACCATCGCGTCCCAGAACGAGGCCCCGCGGTCCATCCAGACCATCAGCAGTTCCGCCTGCGTCGCGATCTGTGCGGGCGACTCGGGCGGCGGCGGATAGCTGGCTCCTACACGCTCGATGCTGAGGTTCGCCGGACGCTCGCTCTCCCAGTCATAGAAGTACTGGCGCACGCACAGTGAACCCGCCCCCGGCTCGAGTTCGACCCAGTTGCCCGGGTGCCGGTCGGGACTCAGGACGATCTCTATCGAGCCGTCTTCCTCCCACGCGAGCTGGCGCCAGTCGACGCCCGCCACGATCCGGTACTTGGGCGCCGCACAGAAGTGCGGAGCGTGTACCTGAAGATCGAGGTGGTGACAGCTCCCGCGATCCCCGTAGATCCGGTAGCTTGCGTCACCCCGAATCGCCGCGAACGAGTAGATCGTGTCGGGATTGTTGAGGCCCCAGCTGTAGCTGCGGTCCGCCCAGCGGCCGAAATAGGGGTAGTCGGGGTCGCCGAGTTCCATCGCCAGGATCGAACCCGCCGAGAGGTAGCGGGTCATGTAACGCAGGCCCTGCGCGCGGGCGAGCGAACCCGCCGCTGCGACCGATCGCTCGTCGTAGGCCAGCCGGCCTAGCCGCCGCCAGCTGTCGACGAGGCGCTCGAAGAGCGCCCCGTCCTCCAGGGCCTGGCCCTGCTCGGGGCTGATCTCGCGCGTTGCCATCCGGGGCTCCCTCCGCTAGCGCTGGCTTGGGTTCGCTCGGGCTTCCGGGGGGTGAGTTGCCGGCGTCGCGTCCCGGAACCGCCCGCGGCTAGCTTGCCAGACCCTCCGGGTCCAGGGAAGCACGGGATCGGACGCCCCGGGCGCTTGACGCGGGGCCCCCGCCCGACCCTATGCTGCAAGGGGCGTTGCACCGGGCTCGGATCACGGCTTTCGAGACCGAGGGGGCTCTATGCAGACTCGTTTCTTCGACACTGCCAGCATCGACTACCCGATCATCGACTCGGACGCGCACGTCAACGAGCCGCCGAATCTCTGGCAGGACCGGGTTCCCGCCAAGTGGAAGGAACGTGCGCCGCGGGTGCTCGAGACCGAGCGGGGAGACATCTGGAGCTTCGATGGCGGCCGCGAGAAGTGGCCGATGGGTCTCACGGCCACGGCGGGCCAGAGCTTCTTCCAGTTCTCGGCCGTGGGGGGACGCTATTCGGAGATGCGGCCCGGCAGCTTCGAGACCGCGGCCCGATTGCGCGACCTCGACGCGGACGGAATTTTCGCGCAGGTGCTGTATCCGAGCGTGACGCTCAAAGGCGCGCGGATCTACTCGGGCGAGCGCCCGCTGCAGCTTGCTTGCGTACGTGCCTACAACGAGTGGATTCTCGAGTTCTGCAGCGATTCCAACGGGCGGCTGATTTCGCAGGCGATCATCCCGACCACCGGGATCGAAGACGCGGTTGCAGAACTCGAAGGCGCGATCAAGAGCGGGCACCGGGGAGCCGTGATTTCGGCGTTCCCGAACGGAAGCCTGAATCCTGCGTCCGAGGACCGGGCCTTCTGGTCGGTTGCCCAGGAGGCGGGCTACCCGATCGCGATCCACATCGGGAGCTTCCTGCCGGATGCTCCGAAGGCCAAGGGGGATGCGGGCCAGAGTTGGACGGGGCTCCGTTTCGTCGGCCGCGCGGCCTGGACCAAGGCGGGCGGCCAAACCCTCGATGTCGTCTGCGACGTGCTCTTCTCGGGAATCTTCGAAGAGTTTCCGGATCTCAAGATCGTGCTCGTCGAGGCAAACATCGGCTGGATTCCAACACTGCTCGAGCAGGCCGATGACATGTTCCGCCGCTACCGCTGGTACACGGGTGCAGTCGACAAGATGACGCGGATGCCGAGCGAGATTTTCTATCGAAACTTCTTTGCGACGTTCATGCTCGATTCGGTCGGCGTAGAGATGCGCCACCGGATGAATCTCGACGGGATCATGTGGTCCACCGACTATCCTCACAGCGGAACCGACTGGCCCAACTCGCGGATTACCATCGAACGGAACTTTCGGGGAGTTCCGGCGGACGAGGTGAAGAAGATGCTCCACACGAACTGCCGAAATCTGTACGGTTTGGACGAACTCCCGGACTCGCTTCCCCTGGCCTGAGCCCGTGACGGAAACGATCGCGCCAGGCCTGCGGGTCCTCGAGATGGGATCCGGGATTTCTGCCTCCCTGGCCGGGATGATCCTGGCAGACAACGGCGCGCACGTGACCAAGGTCGAGCCGCCGTCCGGCGACCCGAATCGGGAACTGCCCGGCTTTCGCATGTGGAACCGCGGAAAGCAGAGCCTGGTCGCGGATCTCTCGAGCGAAGCGGGTCGCTCGCGGATTCACGGGCTGGCGGCCGGGGCCGACGTCGTTCTCTCCAGCTTGAAGCCCGCGGCGACCGACCGCTTCGAGTGCGACTACGCGCGTCTCTCGCGCGGCAATCCGCGCCTGATCGTGTGTGAGATCACGGGCTTTGGCCGGTCCGGCCCCTACGCAAACTACCCTGCGCAGGAGGGGATCGTGACGGCGAAGGCCGGCCGCATGGCCGAGTTCTCGATGATGCAGGGAGGGGAGCGCCCGGTCTTCGTGGGGGCTCCGTTCACGAGTTACTGCACCAGCCAGCTGGCCCTGCACGGAATTTTCGCAGCGCTCTACGTACGCGAGCGCACCGGACGGGGGCAGAGGGTCGAGACCAGCCTGGTGCAGGCGCTGTCGGTCTACGACATCGTGCACTGGCTGCCGGGCAACCCGATGACGGCCCGGATCGAGGACAGTCCCTGGCTTCCCTACACGGCAGCGTGTACCTCGGACGGGATCTGGATCCAGTTCGCTCAGCTCTCCCCGCAGCAGTTTCGCGCCTTCGTCCACAACCTGGGGCTGGACTGGATCTGGCAGGACGAGCGTTTCGCCGCAGCTCCGGCCCTGGCGACGCCCCAGGAACTGCGAGCATTTCGCGATCTGTTGCTCGCACGGGTGCGCGAAAAGCCGTGGTCGGAGTGGAAGGTGATCTTCGACGCCGACACGCTGATGGCGGTCGAGCCGCTGCTGCGTCCGGCGCAGTCGATGCAGCACCCGCAACTCCTGCACAACGGTGACGTGGTCGAAGTCGTCGACCGCGACGGAGCGCGGTCGCGCCAGCTCGGCCCGCTCGCGACCTTCGGCGAGAATCCGTCGCAGCTTGGCAGCAGCGCACCCGTACTCGACTCCGCCCGCGATCTCTCCTGGGAGCCAGCGCTGCCGTCGGCCGGAACGGTTTCCGAGGTTCCAGCAGGAACGCGGCCGTTATCGGGGATTCTGGCCCTGGAACTCGCTACCTGGCTCGCGACCCCGCTCTCGACCACCTATCTGGCAGATCTGGGCGCGCGCGTGATCAAGGTCGAGCCGCTGTCCGGCGATCCGATCCGCCAGGTTGCGGGTGCCCACCTGAAGACCGTCCAGGGCAAGGAGAGCCTCGCGATCGACCTCAAGCGGAAGCAGGGGCGCGAGATCCTGCAGGCACTGGTCCGGCGTGCGGACATTCTCGCGCACAACTATCGGCCCGGCGTGCCGGAGCGTCTCGGGATCGATTATTCGACGCTGCGCGAGCTGAATCCGCGCTTGATCTACCTTTACGGAGCGTCTTACGGATCGACCGGGCCCTGCGCCGCGAAGCCCGCTTACCATCCCAGCGCCGGCGCGCTCAACGGCGCCGCGCTGACCGTCGCGGGAGAGGCCGTCGAACAGCCCACGCAGATGCCGATTTCGGACCAGGAAGCGCGACGGCTCTCTCGCTATCTCGAGCTCGCAAACGAATCCCACCCCGATCCGAGTTCGGGAGTCTCGTCGACCACCGCGATGCTGATGGCGCTCTACGCACGGGAGCGCAGTGGGTATGGGCAGGCGATCGAGACGCGCATGATCTGCTCGAACGCGTACGCGCTCTCGGCCGACTACGTCGACTACGAGGGC
Source organism: Myxococcales bacterium (assembly GCA_013215565.1). Taxonomy (GTDB): domain Bacteria; phylum Myxococcota_A; class UBA9160; order SZUA-336; family SZUA-336; genus JABSQV01. The sequence continues at coordinate 9,113 of JABSQV010000013.1, forward strand.
CGTCCGCCGCGTCCCCTCGCAGATGCGAAGCTGGTGGGGCTATCGGCGCTCTACCGCCTCTACGAGGCCAGCAGCGGCTGGGTCTTTGTCTCGGCCGGGTCCGAGCGTGATTTCCGGAGGCTCTGCGCGGGGCTCGGCCGCCCCGAACTCGCGCGCGACGCGCGCTTCGGGGACACCGTGGCTCGGCGCGCCCACGATCGGGTGCTGGCCGCCGAACTCGCCGCGGAGTTCTCGAAGCGACCGGCCCGGGAGTGGGAGGAACTGCTCGGCGCGAGCGGGGTAGGGTGTGTCGAGACGGGCCCCGGACCCTTCGCCCGTTTTGCCCAGGGCGAAGCGTGGATGCGTGACGCGAACTTCTGGTCGCGGGTCGGTCCCGGGCGTGCGTCTTCGATCGGACCCTACGAGCGTTACGGGCCCACGGTGTGCCTGTCGGAGGACCGTCCTAGCCTGGGTGGGCCGAGCGAACTCGGCCAGCAGACGCGCGCCATCCTCGCGGAACTCGGCTATGGCGAGGCTCAGATTGCCGAACTCGCTTCGGACGGCGTGGTCGCCTGGCCGGGCCCGGGGGCGTGAAGCCTTCACTCCACGCCCTCGGGCCATCCAGCTTGTGTGCCGCCGCCCTGTCGTTTGCTCGTTGCCTCTAGGGAGCCGGGTCCTCTAGATCCAAAGTACAAGAGGCGTCGACGACCCCGCAGTGAGCGGCGAGCGTTCCTTTCGCGTCGACGATCCCCGTGATCTGGAAGAGGCCGCTATCGTCAAGCTGCCCACAGCTCAGGCACTGGCTGCAGGAACTATGGAAGCTGCCGCTCTTCCCCTCAGCAGCCACGAAAAACGTGCTCGGGTGGCCGATGTCGTCCGAGAACTTCTGCAGCGTCTCCTGGTCCGGGGTCCCGGCCTTGTAGACGACCTCCAGGAAGGACAGACAACTGCGTTTGTGATGGTGCGAGTGCGAGCCGATGTGGCAGGTCGGGTGGGAATCGGAATCTTCATCGTCGCCACAATCGACCCGTGGGTGCCGCTTGAAGCGGAGTTTGGTCTTCTTCGACCCCGACGACTTTTCATAGAGTGGAACCACGGTCTCGCCCTTGGCTCCGCCGATCGTCAGGACGATCGGCAGATTCTGGGCTGCCGTGAACGGCACCGCGTCGCCCTTCGCGAACTTGAACTCCCACTCTTTCTTCTTGAAGTTGAGGTGAAAGTGGATCTTGGGGGTGGCGCCATCGGAACTCTTGTAGCGGAAGCGTTGCTTCTTGCCCTTTTGCACGAACGAGCCCGCCGGAAGCGTCTTGACGAAGAGGCCATTTCCGAGATCGAGTTTTACCACGTCGGTGGCGGGGTCGAAGGTGTTCCCGAGGCCCAGGTCGATGGCGCCCTTGGCGATTTTGAGCTTGTCCTTCCCGGACTTGTACAAGTGGGTCTGGATCTTGACGACGTTTGCATCGAAACAGGGGAAGTTCGCCATCGGCAGCACCGCGGGTCCGCGCGCCACCTGGTCGTCCACGAACGAACTGAGACCCACGGTCGCGTTCACGTCCCCGGGTGCGGATGAACTCTGCAGAATCAGCGGATCCGAGACGGCATCGGGATTCAGGGGCAAGGCGGAAAAGCTGAAGCTGACCTTGGTCTCCGAGGTGGTGATCGCGGAGGGTGCGACCCCGGTCGGGTCGTCCAGGCTGGTTGCGAGGCTCACGGTCGAGACGGAGCCGAGCCCAATCTCGAATATGTCGAGCGGAATGTTGACCTGGCCGGCCGGCGGGGGCGCGAGCAGGTTCGTGAGGCGATAAACGTAGGTGTAGTCCGAGGCTGAGAAAAGCGGGCTCGAGGCGTTGCCGGGTTCGTAGACTTCGATCTCGACCGTCGCCTTGAAGTAGAAGGGGGGCGTGTCCAGATTCTCGAAGCTGACGCTCGCGGTTTCCAATGGCGCTGCCAGGGCCCCGGGCGCCCAACTCAGGCAGAGCAGCGAGGCGAGTGCGAGCGAGCACATGGCGCGCGAACGGTTCGCGCGCTGCGGATTCTGTCGGATCATTTGATCTCTCCTGATCGCCGCCCCTGAACCGGGAGCGACGTCGTCTGCACCTTCCCCTACCCTCGCCGCCTCAAAAAAACCCGTCCTCCCGGGGGGGATGCGCCCCGGAGGCCGGCAGACTCGTGCGACTGTGTCCGAAGCTCCCTTGCCTCGAAAAACACACGCCGCCCCCCTCTCGCCGTTGTTCGGGCCCGCTGGCAGGAGGTGGTGAAAGATGAGACGCCTGACCGGAGGAAAGGACCGCGCACGGTCCACCCGGCCAGCTCTATGTGTCGAGATCACTATATCGGAAAGGCAATTGCTGTTGGGCAGGTCGGCCAAAATCGGCCAGGTTTCGCCCTTCTCATACACCGATCCGCCTGATTTTGAAGTTTCCCCTGTAAAATCAGGTAGATATCCCGCTGAAGGCCAGCGCCTCCAAAAGACCTCAGTCGTGTACACTTATATAGTAGAACGCCGTGAGGCGGTTACGGCTGTGCGGAGGCCGGCCTCGGCAGTGTGACTCGGGCCAGAGGGGATGGAAATGACGCCGCGAAGCCTCGTGAGGGCGACCCTGCTTCGTCTAGCCGTGAGGATGGTCAGGGCGATCTGTGTAGCCCTGACTGTGGGAATAGGGTTTCAATCGGTCGCCCAGGGTGCGGAGATCCTGACCGGGGCGGCTGCTTTCTTCGAGGCGGACGGTGGGATTTCGGCACCCGGGTTCAGTGGGAGTCTCGCCTACGAACTGTTCGACTCTGGAGGTGGGACTTCCGCGCTTGCGGGGGGAGCGGCCCCAACCCTGGGAACAGACTTCACACTGATTTTCCAGGTCCAGATGGACCCGGACACCCTCAACCCGACCGCGATCGATCGGGTCTCGATGGCGGCCTTCCAACTCGGACCCGGCGACGGGGTCCTGATTGTGTCACCGGGTCCGACCAGCGGCGGTCCGATCGGGCCGTCCGATCCCGTCTTCAGCTTCGGGACCTTCAACCAGTTCGCGGACTTCTCTTTCGCGGGGCTTCCAGGTGGAGGCCTCGCCGAGGGGGATAGCTCCGCGGCCTTCTTCTTTACGATTCCGGACGTGGACCTCGGTCCCACGGGCACGACTCTATTCCCGACAGGGGATCTCTTCGCGGTCTCGTTCTTTGGTGTCGCGGCGAACTCCGTCGACATCCAGGTTCATCTCGATGCGCCCACCGTGATCCCCGAGCCTGCCGGAATCTGGTTGCTAGGAGTCGGAGTTCTGCTGTTGGCGCTCGCATCGTTTCGGACGCGCGCCCTCCGCTCGGATCGCGATCGAGCGCGCAACACCTGAGGCGGACCGGAACTCGCTTCATGGCGTCTCCTTGATCCCGGGACCTCCCGCGCTGCTGCGATTTGGCGGGGTCGGGTCTCCGAGCAGCGGGTCTGCGGTTGGCTATGGGCGAAAGCGCAGATAGATCTGGTGGGAAAAGAGCGTTTTCGAGAGCCGGATTGCGAACTCGTTGAGGGCCAGCAGGATTTTCGAAAGCCAGCCGTCGCCGAGTGCCTTCGGGTAGGAGGCGGGTACGCCGCGGACCTCCAGCACCTCGTAGCCCAGCCGCTGTAGCAGCGACTGCATCGATGCGAAGCTGAAGAGCCGCGTGTGGGACAGGTCGAGAATCCCCTCGATGCCGTCGCCCAACTGTCCCAGCAGCAGCAGCAGCCGCACGGGCAGAAAGCCGGCGTTGGGAGTCGTGAGAATCAGCATTGGGGCCGCGCCTTCGGCCGAGTCACGCAGAGCGGCCAGAAAATCCTCCGGGCTCTTGAGTTGTTCGATGATGTCGAGCAGCAGCACGGCGTCGTAGCCCGCGAGGCGAGCCGGGATCTGGCCCTGGTCGAGCCGCCAGTGGAGGTACTCGCTCACGCTACCGGGTTCGGGCTGGTAGCGGCCAATGCCGACCACATGGCAGCCCCGGGCGATCAGTTCGCGCGACACGAAGCCGCGCCCACAGCCGAACTCGAGAACGCGCGAGCCGGGTGGAACGGCCGCAATCGCGAAACTGTGCGAGGAGGCATAGCCGAGCTCGACCGAGTACTCGGCCGGCCCCCCCGCGATATCGTACTTTCGACGGTAGCGGATGCCGAGCGAGTGCACGATGAACGCGACCGTGGCCAGGATCGCATCCTTTGCATACCGCGTTCCCCGCTGATCGGCGAGTTCGTCTCCGTGGTCACTTGGGATCGGGACTTCCTCAAAGCGGGCGCCGCTACGGACCAACTGGATCAGAAGTTCGGTATCGAAGTGGAGTTCGTCCGTGTTGTTCCGAAACGGGAGCTTCTCGAGGATCTCGAGTGAATATCCCCGATAGCCCGAGTGACAGTCGCTGAACGAAGTGCCGAGCAGTCGATTCTGGAGCGCGGTTGCGAGGCGGTTACCGAGCCGTCTATGCAATCGCATGCCCCCTGGAGAGGCGTTGCCCGGGGCCTCGAAGCGCGATCCGATGACGACCTGCGCCCGTCCGGCGACGAGAGGTTCCACCATCCGGGGCAGGAACTCGAGCGTGCAATTTCCATCTGCGGGGAGCAGCACGACCGCGGCGAATCGATTCTTGATTCCGTACTCGAGTCCGAGCTTGACGTTTCCCCCGTAGCTCTGTGGTTTCGGATTGCGAAGCACCGTGATCGGGCAGATGTCCCAGTCTTCTGCCCAGGAGGGACCGGCCTCGAAGGTTCGGTCTGGCGAGGCGTCGTCGATGACCAGGATCTCTGTCGCGTTTCGGCCGACGAGTGCTTCGGGCATCCGGTCGAGCACTGCCTCGAGGGTTCTCCGTTGATTGCACGCCACGAGGAAGATGAGCAACCGGAAGGGCTCGCTGCCTGGCATATGCCGAAAAGTCTATCCAAAACCCACGCTCAGCGGAGCGGGCTGACGCGCGGAGATCGAGATCGCCGGGAGTAAGCAGCGGGCCTCTGGCTCGCTGGAGTGGCGCGCGCGCTCTCGAGGGATTTGCTTGACGTCCGCGCCCGGTTCGACCCTATGCTGTGTCGGACAGCGCAGCGAGCCCCGAAGTTCCGGGTCGGACGTGCTCGGGCGGGACGGCCTGCTTGCGGAGGAGCGCATGAAGACAAGGGCCGCGCGGGCAACGGGCTGCCACTCGGTTGCCCAGAGCTGGCTGCGCGGGAATCTCGCGGTCGCGTGAGTCTGCTCCAACGGCTCGTGCGCACGCTTCTCACCCTGGCAGCCGTGCTGCCCGGGATCGCAACGGGGCTGCTGGTTCTGCTCTTGCGCCGCGATCGCCGCACCGCCATGAATCGCGCGATCGGAACCTGGGGTCGGCTCGGACTCCGCGCCGCCGGAATTCGCCTCGAAGTCAGAGGAGCGGCCCACCTCGAGATGGCGCGTCCCTGCGTGTTCTTGCTCAACCACCAGAGCGGCGTCGATCCGATCCTGATCTGTGCGTTGCTCAGGCGCGACTTCGTCGGAGTTGCCAAGCGCGAGTTGCGGCGTAATCCGTTGCTGGGGCCCGCGTTCGCCTTTGCGGGGACGGTGTTCGTGGATCGTCTCGATCACGAGCAGGCGGTTCGAAGCCTGAGCCCCGCAGTCGAGACGCTTCGGGCCGGGCTCTCGATCGCCATCGCACCCGAGGGGACACGCGGGCAAGGCGGGGCGCTCGCGCCTTTCAAGAAGGGCGGGTTTCGGCTGGCGATGCAGGCCGGCGTTCCGATCGTGCCGGTCGTGATCCTGAATTCGCAGGACGTATTGCCGGGAGGCAACTGGCTGATGCGCCCGGGGTGTGTCTCGGTCGTGGTGCACCCCGCGATCGATACACAAGGCTGGGTGCTTCCAGATCTCGACGCGCAGGTCGCGCGCGTGCACGACCTCTACCGGGCCACGCTCGCCGCCGGGCCGGGTGCGTCACCGCCATCCCTCCAGGACTGAGCGGCCGGAGCGTCCGACGCCGGCTCGCGACCCCCCTCCGCGCGGTTGCAGCGACCGCCCTCTATGCTCCGAGCGGCGTGCGCGGCGGCTAGTCTCCGAGGCCCCGGCGACCGATCTCGCGGGCAAGCCGCGTCGTATCGGAGCTCTTGGGCTCGCCGAGCTGGCTCGGGTCGAGCTTCCCGGCCGCGTGGGCAAACATCTTGGCTCCGTCGTAGCTGATTCGCTTTTCGGGCACCACCTCGAGCACCACGCGCAGCGGCGAGTCGAGTTGCTTGCAGAACGACTCGGCCAGGTCGGGCTTCGGATACAGGTGCTTCGAGAATTCCGGGTAGAACCAGTCCTTGGTCTCGCGGTCCTCGTGCACCACGCAGCGGCCCTTGAGCGTGACGGTCTTGCCGGGGCCGAGTTCGGTGCCGCTACTGGTGAGGACCACCGAGACCCGCGGCTCGCGACGCACGGCCGAAATCCGGTGACGGTGTGCGCCCGCCGTCAGCCAGAGTCGCCCGTTTCTCCAGAGGCACGACATGATGACCCCCATGGGCCAGCCTTCGCGCGTGCTCCAGTTGAACACGCACTCCCGTTGTAACGAGAGCAGACGCTCCTGCAATTCGGGATCGAGTGGATAAATCGAAACCTTCTCGTAATCATCGATTGTCTCGGCCATCGGAAACCTCCCGGCTTCCGAGTCTACGCGATCGTCGTCTGTATCCGTACCGTGCTCTCGTCGAGCCGAACTCGGCCCACCGACCGACCCGCGCAGGTTCCGAGGGTTCCCTGCTAGGATGCGCCGCGCATGACGCTGCCTGGATCCGCTTCACCCACTTCCGGGGCCCAGCCCGAGGAGGGAATTAGGTTCAGAACCCGGATCCTCTTCGGCCTGGGTTCGGTTTCCGAGGGGACCAAGAACACCGCCTTCAACGTCTTCCTGCTCTTCTACTACAACCAGGTCCTGGGGCTTTCGGGAACGCTTTCCGGGCTCGCGATCTTCATCGCGCTCACGATCGACGCGATCACAGATCCCCTGGTCGGATCGATATCGGATCACACCCACTCGCGCTGGGGCCGCCGCCATCCCTACATGTACGCGGCAGCGCTTCCGATGAGCGTCTGCTTTTATTTTCTGTTCAGTCCGCCCGGCGGGATCTCCCAGGGGGGCCTGTTTGTGTGGCTCGCCGTTTTCGCGGTCGGTGTGCGCGCATCGATGACGCTCTACGCGATCCCGAGTGCCTCAATGGTGCCCGAGATGACCTCGCACTACGACGAGCGTACGACGCTGTTCTCCTACCGCTTCCTGTTCGGCTGGGTCGGGGGACTCACGGCGAGCGTACTCGGCTATCAGGTCTTCTTCCGCAAGGTCGGCGATGTCGATGGGCGGCTGGTACCCGAGGCCTATCAGGACTTTGCGCTGGTGGCGGGGCTGATGATGTTCGCCGCGATCCTGGTCTGTGCGTTGGGTACGCACTATCTGATCCCGAAGCTCAGAAGCGCCGGGCCGGAGACGCTGACGCCCCGACGTTTCTTCGAAGAACTGGTCGGTGCATTTCGGAACCGTTCTTACAGGAATCTGGTGCTCGGCATGCTCTTCGCGTCGGTGGCTGGCGGATTCAACGATGTAGTCGGTCTCTACATGAACACCTACTTCTGGGAATTCACGACGGACGAAATCACGCTCATCACGCTCGGATTCGGTGTCTCCGTCCTGGTGGGGGTCCTGGCGTCGCGTCCGCTGAGCGAGCGCTTCGACAAGAAGCCCACGGCCGTGGGCCTCGCGGTCGTCGCCGTCGGGTTCGGGCCGTTTCCGGTCTTTCTGCGCCTGCTCGACCTGATGCCCGCGAACCGCGACCCCCTGCTGCTCTACCTGATGATCGGGCACGGATTCATCATCGTCGCCGCGATCGTGATGATCGGCATCATCATCTCGTCGATGATCTCGGACGTCGTCGACGAGAACGAACTCGAGACCGGCCAGCGGCAGGAGGGGCTGTTCTTCTCCGCGCTGACCTTCTGTGCGAAGGCGAGTTCGGGGATCGGCGGGCTCCTGGCCGGGGTGGCGCTTGACGTGATCGCGTTTCCGCGACTCGCGGCCCCCGGCAGCGTCGATCCCGAGAAACTCTTCAGCCTGGGGATGGCCGTCGGGCCGGGACTCGTGATCCTGTTCTTCGTCCTGGTCTATTTCCTGTCGCGTTACGGGCTCACGCGCGAGCGGCACCGGGAGATCCTGGCCGAACTCGCGCGCAGGCAGGCGCCCCAGGCCTAGGCGTTCCGGCGCGGGCGGAAGCAGGGCAGGCTGATCTCGTCGCTGACCGCCCGAAAGTCGACCTCGACTGGGAGCCCGATCGCGACGTCCTCGGGCGCGCAGTCCACCAGGTTGGTGAGCATGTGCCAGCCCTCTTCGAGTTCGACGATCGCCACCACGTAGGGCGCGTCGAATTCCGGGCGCGGCGGCCGGTGCACGGTGGTGTGGCTGTAGACGCTGCCGCGGCCGGAACTCTCGACCCACCCGAGCTCGTCCGCCTGGCACTTCGTACAGACCGCCTGCGGGATGAACTCGTAGCTTCCGCAGGCATCACAGCGCTGAACCCGGAGCACGCCCTCGCGGCAGCCGTCCCAGTGTGGGCGAGACAGCGCGGTGGGCCGCGGGAGCGGGATGGTCTTTGCCCGGGTCATGCCGTGAGTTCCGTGCCGAGGAGCAGCACGTCGCAGAAGAGTGCCCCGGAGCCGCCGTTCGAGGTGAGCGCCACCTTCGCGCCAGGGACCTTGAGCGCGTCGGGAATCTCGCCGCGCAGTTGCTGCACCGCGCTGATCGGCTTTTGGATCAGCTGGGCCAGCCCCGCGTGGCTGAACGAGAGCAGCCCGCCATTCGTGACCACAGGAAGTTCGCCTCCGACGGCGATGCGGCCGTCCATCACGAAGTCGCCGCCCTCGCCGGTCTTGCAGAAGCCGAAGATCTCGAGTTGCCGGATGATCTCGAACGAGAACGGATCGTAGATCTCGAGTACGTCGACGTCGGCGGGCCGGAGCCCTGCCTGGGCGAAGACCTGCTCGCCCGCGCGCCGCCCGACCTCGCCGTAGCGGTCCCAGACCGGGGCCGTGACGTAGGCCATGCCCTGCTTGTCGGTTCCGGCGCCGAGCAGGTGGATCGGTACCACGTCCAGGTCCCGGGCCCGGTCCAGGTGCGTGAGCACCAGCCCCGCGCCGCCCTCGGAGGTGATCGCGCAGTCGAGCAGGTGGAAGGGATCGGCCACCATGCGAGAGGCGAGAACCTCGTCCGGCGTGACGAAGCGGCCGTGGTGCACGGCCTCGGGATGGCGGGCCCCGTGGTTACGGATCGTGGCCGCGACCTCGGCGAGTGCGGCCGGCTGCGTGCCGTAAAGGTGCATGTGGCGCCGTGCCATGAGCGCGAACTCGGCTGGTGTGAACAGCCCCCAGCACTCCACGAACTCGTTGCTCGGACGCGTCCAGGGCGCAGTCGCGGCCCTGTCCGTGTACTCGGCGGCCTGCGCGGTCGCGATCACGGCGACCTCGCAGAGCCCGGCCGAGATTGCGAGCGCGGCCTCGATCACGGCCGGGATTCCGATCTCGTTTCCGGTCCAGCTCGGCCGGGCGCCAAACATCATCACGGCCTCGCGCGCGTTGAGGCGCCGTACCGACGAGGTCACGTTGACGCCGTCGACGGCCGAAAGCGGAAGTCCCGCGGAGGCGAGTGCTCCGTGGACGGCGTCCCAGAGCACCTCGAGTTCGGGCTGGTCGAGCACGCGCGCCTGGCGCGTGTTGTAGGCGCCCACGATCACGACGTCGTGCAGCGGTGAGCGGGACGAGGGCAAGGTCTCCTACTCGAGCCCCATCAGCTTCGTGATCGAGAACCGGTGCCCGGCCGTGTACCCGCCGTCCACGGGCAGCGCGACCCCGGTCACGAACGAAGCCTCGTCCGAGGCGAGGAAGAGCACGGCGTTGGCGATTTCTACGGGCTTTCCGAAACGTCCGAGCTGGTGCGCCTCACGGATCTCTTCCCGGATCGACTTTACCGCTTCCATGTCGAAGACCGTGCGGAACATAGGGGTATCGATGAAGCCGGGGCAGACCGCGTTTACGCGAATCCCCTTGCGCCCGTAGTCGATGGCCATGTTCCGCGTGAGCAGTACGACGCCCCCCTTCGAGGCGTTGTAGGAGCTGCCGCCCGCGAAGCCCTCGAGGCCCTCGACGCTCGCGATGTTGACGATGTTCCCGCTCTGCTGCTCCAACATCACCGGAAGCACGTGGTGCGAGGTCAGATAGGTTCCCTTGAGGTTCACGTCGAGCACGAAGTCCCAGTCTTCGGGCGTGGCCTGGTGCACGGCGCCGCCGCCCGCCACCCCGGCGGAGTTCACGAGGACGTCGATGCGTCCGAGCCGTTCGCGCACGGCCGCGACGACCTCGGCGAGTCGCGCGTCCTCGCGTACGTCGGCGAGTTCGAAACAGGACTCGGGTGCGAGTTCGACCGCGCGCTTCCAGTCGTCCCCGACCGGATCCTGCAGGTCGAGCCCGGCCAGCGCCGCGCCCTCCTCGGCGAAACGCAGCGCGCAGGCGGCCCCGATGCCCGACGCGGCCCCCGTGATCAAGGCGACCTTACCCTCGAACCGGCCCATGCTTCGTCCTCCCCGCGCGCCGTGAGCGACCGGCCGTCCGAAGCCCCCGTGCTTCCGGGGAACCCGGCCCGGGCAGAACGCTCAGCGCCCGCCGAGCATAGGGCCCGGGAGGGGCCCCGCGTCAAGCGCGCCGCCAGCTTGCCGGATCCGTCCGAGAGGGGCCAGCAGCGCGGGGTTTCGAAGTCGCGCGCGGCCGACCAGAGCAGGCCGACCCCGGGTCGCTGTGTGTGCCCGAAGAGTTCGCTGCGGCTGCCGCGCTTCCCGGTCTCTTAGCGCCGCGCTCACGACGGGTGCCAGTGGGAGGATTGCACCACGACACGCGCGTCTGAGCAGCCCAGTGATGCGGGGATGGTGCAGAATACGTTTCGCCCGCCGCGGCCGCTTGCGGACGTGGGCTTCCTCCGGGCGGCAGGCGCAGGTTCAGCCGGATCGGGCGGGAGGGGAAGGGAAGGAGCGATCTCCATGGACTTCGAATGGGCGCCCGAATACACCGATTTCCGGGACGAGTTGCGTGGCTTCATCCAGCAGTGGCGCACCCCGGAACTGATTGCCGAGTACGCGGCGACCCACGGCGGGCAGGGACCCCGGATCCGCGAGTTCCACGAGGCGATCGCCGAGCGTGGCTGGATGCGCATGTGCTGGGCCAAGGAGGTTGGGGGTGAGGGCCGAAACATGCTCTACCAGTTCATCTTCGTCGAGGAGATGGAGTACTGGGGCATGCCGTACGGAAATCTCACCTTCACTTCGATCGCTCCCTCGATCGCGACCTTCGGGACGGAGCAACAGAAACGCCACTACCTGCCGGGCATCTACCGCGGTGAGTTCGTGTTTGCCATTGGATACAGCGAACCAAATGCGGGTACGGATCTGGCCGCGCTGCGCACCCGCGCCGAGCGCGACGGGGACGAGTGGGTGATCAACGGCCAGAAGATCTGGACCTCGCTCGCAGATGTGTCCACGCACATCTGGCTCGCCGTGCGGACCGACCCGGACGCCCCGCGCCACGCCGGAATCTCGATCATCGTCGTGCCGACAGACACGCCCGGCGTGACCATCCGTCCGCTCTACACGATGTATGGCGGACATACCAACGAAACCTTTTACGACGACGTGCGAGTTCCGGTCGAAAACGTCGTAGGTGGAGTGAACGCCGGCTGGGGCGTGATCATGCATGCGCTCAACCACGAGCGGGTGGGGCTGGCCGCGACCGGCGGGCTCGCCCGAATCTACGACCAGTTGCTCGAATACCTGCGCGAGGAGCGGCCCGACAGGCTCGCGGATCCGGTCGTGCGGGGGCGGCTGGCCGAACTCGAACTGGATCTCCGCGAGCACCGGATGCTCGCGCTGCAGAATGCCTGGATCATCTCGAAGGGGGGCACACCGATCGTGGAGGCGTCGATGGCCAAGGTCTCGGGGACAGAACTGCGGACGCGCATCGCGAACGTCGCCATGGATCTGCTGGGGCGCAGCGGAGCGCTCAGCGCCGAGTCAGGCGATCGGGCGCCCTTCGAGGGACGCGCCGAGTTCAACTTCCGGCTCTCGCCGATCTTCCGCTTCGGGGGAGGCACCAACGAGATCCAGCGCGACATCATCGGTTTTGCCGGCCTTGGACTGCCGCGCTAGGAGGCGCACGTGAATCTCGATCTGAACGATACGCAGGAACTGCTGCAGCAGACGGTGCGCGACTTTCTCGAGCGCGAGCTTCCTTTCGACCGGATCCGAGAGCTCGAGCGCGACGGCGCCTGGGATCAGCCTCTCTGGAAGGAGGTCTGCCGTCAGGGCTGGCTGGGACTGCCGTTTCGCGAGGAGTTCGGAGGGGCTGCGGGCGGACTCGTAGATTCGGGCGTGCTGCTCGAGGAATTTGCGCGCCGTGCGGCGATCGTCCCCGCGCTCGAGGCGCTGATCTCGGGGCGAGTCATGCAGTCCCGGGCCACGGCGGAGCTTGCCTCGGAGTGGATCCCCCTGATTCTGTCGGGAGAATGCGTACCGGTGCCGGCCCTGCTCGAGGCGAACGACCGCTTCGGTGACGTGAAGGCCCAGGTACGCGAGGGCCGCCTACGCGGAGAAAAGAGCTTCGTCGACTACGGGCAGTGCGCGACGCACCACCTGGTGGCGGCCCGCGATGCCGGCGAATTGGGCCTTTTCCTCGTCGACGCCCGGACCGACCGGGTGGAGTGCGAAACGCTGCGGAACATTGGCCGCACCCCGCAGTGCTCGGTGGTCTATTCCGATGCTCCCGTTCAGCGTGTGAGCGGGGAAGACGGCTACCTCGAGCTGGTCGCGCTCGGGCGTAGCCTCTCCGCCGTACAGTGCGTGGGTCACATGCAGCAGGCGCTCGACATGACCGTCGAGTACGCGGGGGTTCGGGAACAGTTCGGAAAGCGGATCGGGAGTTTCCAGGCGGTTCGACACCACTGCGCCAACATGTTCATGCGCGTATCGAGCGCGCGACTGCTGGCGTTCGAGGCACTTTCCGGTCTCGACGCGGGGCGCCTGGATCCGCGACAGATCGCGGCGGCCAAGGCAGCAGCGTCGCGGGCGGTTCCCGAGGTCACGATGCTGGCCCACCAGATTCACGGTGGAAATGGTGTGATCGAGGAGAACGACCTCTACTTCTTTACACTGCGCGGCAAGGAGCGCTCACTGGCCTGGGGGACTGCAGAGGAGTGTTTAGCCGAGCTCGCAGAATCGGTAGACGCCCGTTGCGAATGGCTTTGAGTTCCGCAGCGGTTGCGGAGTTTCGCAAGGAGACACGATGACCTTCAACCTGGCAGACCTGTTCGAGAACGCGGTCGATCACTTCCCCGACGAAGAGTGCCTCGTGGTCGAGGGTGAGCGACGCACCTATGCTCAGATGGAAGAACGCGCCAACCGGCTCGCGCACCATCTCTCCGAGAACGGCATCGGGCCCGGCGACCACGTCGGCATCTACGCACTGAACTGCGTGGAGTGGGTCGAAACGCTCTGGGCGGTTTTCAAGATCCGAGCGATCTGGATCAACATCAATTACCGCTACGTGAAGGACGAACTCAGCTACGTATTCGACAACGCCGATCTGAAGGCGCTCGTCTTCCAGCGCCAGTTCGCGCTACAGGTGGCCGAGGTGCGGGCCAGCATACCCGGACTGAGCCACGCGGTCGTGATCGAAGACGGCAGTGACGCAGGCCGGTCCGAGGTCGACGCGGTAGGCTACGAGCAGGCGCTGGCCGGAAGCTCGGCGGAACGCGACTTCCCACAGCGCTCGGGCGACGATCTCTACATCCTCTATACGGGTGGGACCACCGGCATGCCCAAGGGCGTGGTGTGGCGGCACGAGGACGTGTTCTTCGCTCTCGGGGGCGGCATCGATTACCAGAGCGGATGGAAGGCGAAGCGGCCAGAAGACATCATCGAACGCCACGGAAGCGGCGCGCCGACGACATTCTTTTCTCCGGCGCCGCTCATGCACGGCGCCAGCCAGTGGTCGGTGATGAGCCGGAGCTTCCTGGGGCACAAGAGTGTCTCGATCGCGAAGTTCGACGCGCACGAGGTCTGGCGCCTCGTGGTGGAGGAGGGCGTTCAGTCGTTGATGATCACGGGCGACGCGATGGGACGGCCGCTGGCTGAAGCGCTCGACGAAGACGGCGTGGATTACGATCTCTCGTCGCTCTTCCTGGTGGCCAGCACGGCGGCGGTGTTCTCGGCCACGGTCAAGGACGACTTCTTCCGGCATTTCCCGAAGCTGTTGATCGTCGACAGTGTGGGGGCCTCGGAGGCGGGTGCGAACGGCATGCTGCTCTGCACCAAGGGGAACACAGTGCAAATCGGCGGCGGCCCCACCTTCAAGCCCGGAGAGGGAACCGTGGTGCTCGATGAAGAGCTTCTGCCGGTCGAGCCCGGCTCGGGCGCGATCGGGAAGATCGCGCGCTCGGGGCATATTCCGGTCGAGTATTACAAGGATCCCGAGAAGAGCGCAGCCACCTATTTGACCGCGGCAAACGGGGTGCGTTATTCGATCCCGGGCGACTTTGCGCAGGTCGAAGCGGACGGCAGCATTACGCTGCTCGGGCGCGGCTCGGTTTCGATCAATTCGGGCGGAGAGAAGATCTATCCGGAGGAGGTCGAGGCGGTGCTCAAGTCTCACCCCGAGGCCTACGACGCGCTCGTCGTTGGTGTTCCGGATGAGCGCTGGGGCAGCCGGGTCGTCGCAGTCGTCGAACCGCGCGGCGATGCTCGGCCCACGCTCGAAGAGCTTCAGGCGCACTGTCGCGAGCGGGTTGCGGGTTACAAGCTACCGCGCGAGTTGCATCTAGTGAAGCGGATCGAGCGATCGCCCGCGGGGAAGCCCGACTATCGCTGGGCGCAGCGGGTCGCAAGGGGCGAGGAAAGTCCGCCCGCGTAAAGGAGAGAGCGATGGCTGATCCGGAACGGCACCTGGCGGTCGAGCGCAGCGATGGGATCATGACGCTCCGCATGAATCGTCCCAGCGTGCGAAATTCTCTTAGCCCCCAGATGCTCGTCCAGCTTGCCGAGGCCTGGCACGAATTTCGGGACAGCCCCGAACTGCGTGTAGCGATTCTGACGGGCGCCGGGGACGAGGACTTCTGCGCGGGTGGCGACCTGAAGCTCACGATGCCGCTCGTGACGGGCGCGCGTCAGCCCGAAGACGAATGGGACCACCGCCTGCTCGCGGACATGGGCCAGTTCACGGACGCGATCCTCCGCGGTTTCGAGTTGTACAAGCCCGTGATCGCGGCCGTGAATGGAAATGCGCTCGGCGGCGGGACCGAATTGACGAACGCCTGCGACCTGCGGGTAGCGGCCGAGCATGCGGTATTCGGAACTCCTGAGGCACGCGTCGGCCTGCTTCCGGGTGGCGGCTCGATCAGTCGTCTCCCGCGCCAGATTCCGTATGCGCGCGCAATGGAGATGCTGCTCATCGGCGACTCGTTTTCTGCGGAGCAGGCTCTCGAGATGGGATTGCTGAACTACGTAGTGCCCGCCGACCAGTTGATGAACCGCGCGCGCGAACTGGCCTTCCGGCTGGCCGAAAACGGTCCACTGGCCGTACGCAAGATCAAGGAAGGTGTGGTTCGTTCGAGCGGGGAAACGCTGGAACGGGCACTCGAGATTGAGAACGAGGTGTCGGCGGCCGTGATGAGTTCGAAAGATGCGCGTGAGGGGCCGCGCGCGTTTGCCGAAAAGCGCAAGCCACGCTTCATCGGCGAGTAGCGGATCGCGAGAGCCCGCGTCGCGCGCCGGGGTCGCTGCTAGCGGCGGACGTTGGCCATGAACTCGTCGCGCCAGCCCTTCCAGACATCGTGGTCGCCCTTGAGCCCCATCAGGGCCTCCTTGACCTTGGAGATCCCGAAGCCCCAGGCCTCGCCGACGCTGATCGTGGGTGGCATCGTGAGCTCACCCGGGCTCACCACTGCGTCGATGATGAAAGGCTTGGGCGACGCGATCGCCTGCTCGATCGCGGGCACGATGTCCTTCGCGTGCTCGACGCGGACGCCGGCTCCGCCACAGGCCTCTGCGTAGGCCGCAAAGTCGGGGTTCAGGAGCTCCGTCGCGGCGGGAAATACCGGAAGGCCCGAAACTTCCATCTCCATCTTGACGAAGCCGAGTTCGCTGTTGTTGAAGACAATCACCTTGATCGGCCAGTCGAAACGAACCGCGGTCACGAAGTCGTTCATCGACATTCCGAAGCCACCGTCACCGCAGAAGGCCCAGACCTGGCGCGAGGGGTCGAGCGCCGCAGCCCCGAGTGCGACCGGGAGCCCCGCGCCGAGGGACCCGTGGTTGAAGGATCCCGCCATACGCCGGCCACCGTCCATCCGGACCTGACGCGCGACCCAGACCGTGCACTCTCCCACGTCGACTGCGAAGAAGGCGTCGTCCGTCGCCCGGTCGCTGATGGCTCTGGCGAAGAGCTGTGGATGGAGTGGTTCATCGGTCCGGGAGAGATCGGCCTGCCGTTCCATCTGAGCCAGCCACCGATCGCGGAGCACGATCAGGTGTTTGAGAAAGCCCGCGTCGTTCGCCCCCTGGGCTCTGGGCGCGAGGGCGGCGAGGGTGTCTCTCACGGTTCCCACCAGTCCCAGCGTTACCGGGGCCCGGCGGCCGATGTGGTCGACCCGCGAGTCCACCTGGATGATGGAGATACCGTCGGGGATGAACTCGTCATATGGGAAGTCGGTGCCGAGCATCAGCAGCACGTCGCAATCCCAGACGGCGTGGTAGCCTGCCGGGTTTCCGATCAGGCCGGTCATGCCCACGACGTTTCCGTCGGAATAGTCAAAAATGTCCTTGGCTCGGAGCGTGTGCACGATCGGCGCACCCAGCTGCTCGGAGAGCGCCAGCACCTCGTCACGCGCGTCGCGGCAACCGACCCCGCAGAACAGCGTGATCCGCTTTCCCCGACGAATCAGTTCTGCCGCCTTCTCGATCTCGGCATCTGACGGCACGAGTATGGACGCGCTGTGGATCAACGGGTGCTTGAAGTGCTGACTCGGAACCTTCGCGGAAATCACGTCGGAGGGCAGCTCGATCCGGACGACCGCGTGCTCGTTGAGTGCCTTCTGCACCGCGATCTCGACCATCCGCGGGACCTGTTTGGGCGAGTCGATGATGGCCTGGTACGCGCAGATGTCGTCGAACATCTTGGTCAGGTCGATTTCCTTGTGGAAGTCGCTCCCACGCTCGCTGCGCGGCACCTGGCCGGTGATCGCCACGACGCCGCCGCCCTCCTTCTTCGCGTTGTAGAGCCCGTTGATCAGGTGGAGCGCCCCCGGGCCGGTCGTACCCGCGCAGACTCCGATTCCGCCCGTGAGTTCGGCCTGGGCGTAGGCGGCGTAGCCCGCATGTTCTTCGTGCCGAACCCCGATCCAGCGAAAGCGGTCGTCTTTGCGGATTGCCTCGAGGAATGGGTTCAGGGCGTCCCCGGTGACGCCGAAGATGTCGCTTGCCCCAGCTTCGGCCAGGACATCCAGCAGGCTCTCCGAGATCGTCTGACTCATGACTTTCTCTCCGGTATTTCGATTAGAGGATGCTAGTGGAACTCGCGTCTGCGCGAGATCCTACTCGATCATGTGTTCTTCGTGTTCTTCCGGGTCGGGAATACAGTGCGGATTGCGCATGATCAGGCGCGCACAGGTGTTCCAGCGCAGAATCGGATTGTCGTTCGCGGGCTGCCTCAATCGCTTGGCTTCTTGGTACTGCTCCATGGCGTGCTGGAACCACTCCCAGGCCACGAAGCCCGAGCGCCTGCCTCTCTGGCGCAGTTGGTATTTCCCCTGGCGCTCGCAGATGATGCCTCCGTAATAGGCTCGGTCGTATGCGCTGCTGAGCCGCGGCAGGATCTCGCGCGAGCGTTCCACCTGGCCCGGTAGGCCGAGGGTAAACTGGTCAGTCCGGGCGAGCAGCAGCAGGATCAGGCCCTGCTGGTTTTCGGGTTCCATCTCGAGCACATCCAGGCAGATGCTCTCGGCCGAAGCCGACTCTCCCGTCAGCCGATAGTGCTCAGCCTTTTCCATGGCCGCCGGAATCGATGCGGGTGCGATCTTTTCCAGTTCGTACATTGCTCGGTCTCCGCCCTCAGTCTAATCGAGACGGGGGCTACTCACTGAGAATCCATGGGGCCGTCGCGTTTGATGGGCCGTCGCAATGTCGCTGTCAGGTAATCACGGTTCATGCGGCCGATAAACTTGATGCTGATCTCCTTGGGGCATGCGGCCTCACACTCCGCGTAGTTCCGGCAGCTGCCGAACCCCTCGTGTTCCATCTGCGCCACCATCCTGGTGACACGCGTATAACGCTCCGGCTGCCCCTGCGGCAGGATCCCCAGATGCGAGACCTTAGCGGCGGTATAGAGCATTGCGGCGCCGTTCGGGCAGGCTGCGACGCAGGCCCCGCAGCCGATGCAACAGGCCGCATCCAGCGCCTCTTCGGCCAACGCATTCTCGATCGGGATTGAGTTCGGCTCGGGCTTCGGTCCGGAGTGGACGCTGATGTAGCCGCCCGCCTGCATGATCCGATCGAATGCGGAGCGATCGACCACGAGGTCACGCAGCAGCGGAAAGGCTGCGGCCCGCCAGGGTTCTACCGAGATTTCCTCCCCGTCCTCGAACTGGCGCATGTACAGCTGGCAGGTCGTGGTGGCGCGCGCGGGACCGTGCGCTTGTCCGTTGATCACCATCGAGCACATTCCGCAGATGCCTTCGCGACAATCCGAGTCGAAAGCGACGGGTTCCTCGCCGCCCACGGTCAGCTGCTCGTTGAGCAGGTCCATCATTTCGAGGAAGGACATGCCCGGCGTAACGCCGTCCACGTCGTAACGGACCATCTGCCCGGGCTCGCTGTGGCTCCGCTGCCGCCAGATCTTCAGAGTGAAATTCACGTCTTGTAATTCCTCTGCGCGAGCGGCAGGGCGTCAAAGGATAGGGGTTCCTTGGTGGGCTCAGGAACTACGCCTTCGCCGGCATGCTCCCAGACTGTGACGTGCGCAAAATTTACGTCGTCTCGAAGGGCTTCCCCTTTCTCGGTCGCGTGTTCTTCTCGGAAGTGGCAGCCGCAGGACTCGTTTCGAAGCAGCGCATCGCGGCACATCAGTTCCGCGCAGTCGAGAAAGTCCTCGACTCGCCCGGCTTCCTCGAGGCTCTGGTTGAGGTCGGATCCGCTGCCTGGAATACAGAGTTCTGTTCGGAAGCGTTCGCGGAGCTTCGGAATCTCGCCCAGGGCCGCCTGCAGGCCCGTAGCATTCCGCGCGATGCCGCAGTGGTCGCGCATCACTTGTCCCAGTTCGCGGTGAATCGACGCCGCACTTCTGGAGCCGCGGATCGAAATCAGGCCATCGATTCGATCTCGGACGTCTCGCTCCACATCGGAGAACGCGCTGTGATTGGTGTCGATCTCGCCGTAGGGGTGGCGGCTCAGGTAGTCTCCGATCGTCACCGGGATGATGAAATAGCCGTCCGCCAGGCACTGCATCATGGAACTCGCTCCCAGCCGGTTTGCGCCGTGGTCCGAGAAGTTCGCCTCGCCGATCGCGAAGAGCCCGGGAAGCGTGGTCATCAGGTCGTAGTCCACCCAGAGTCCGCCCATCGTGTAGTGCGGCGCGGGGTAGATGCGCATCGGCGTCTTCCACGGACTCTCCCCGGTAATCCGTTCGTACATTTCGAACAGGTTCCCGTAGCGATCATCGATCAAGTCGCGGCCGTGATCCGCGATCGCGTCGCGGAAGTCGAGGTAGACCCCGTGCCCCGTGGGACCTACACCCAGGCCGTCATCGCAGACGTTCTTGGCGTTGCGTGATGCGACATCGCGCGGAACCAGATTCCCGAATCGTGGATAGCGTTCTTCCAGGTAGTAGTAGCGGTCCTTTTCCGAGATTTCGCTCGGTGCCCGGGTGTCTTCGGAGTTTCGGGGAACCCAGATCCGACCGTCGTTGCGCAGCGATTCGCTCATCAGCGTGAGCTTCGACTGGTGCTCGCCGCTCGCGGGAATGCAGGTGGGGTGGATCTGGTTAAAGCAGGGGTTGGCGAAGGCGGCACCGCGCTTGTGCGCGCGCCAGGTGGCGGTCACATTACAGCCCTTGGCGTTGGTCGAGAGGTAGTAGATGTTCGAGTAGCCGCCGGTCGCGAGGACCACTGCCTCGGCGGCATGCGACGAAATCTGGCCTGTGACCAGATCGCGGACCACGATGCCGCGCGCCCGGCCGTCGATCACGACCAGGTCGAGGAACTCGGTTCGGGGGTACATGCGAACCCTTCCCGCAGCAATCTGTTGCGCGAGAGCCGAGCAAGCCCCGAGCAGCAGTTGCTGGCCGGTCTCCCCGCGGCAGTAGAAGGTGCGTTCCACCAGGACCCCGCCGAAGGACCGGTTGGCCAGCATTCCCCCGTACTCTCGCGCGAAGGGGACCCCCTGCGCCACGGCCTGGTCGATGATCTGGGTACTGAGTTGCGCCAGCCGCCAGACGTTGGCCTCGCGCGAGCGGTAGTCGCCACCCTTCTGGGTGTCGTAAAACAGACGGTAGACCGAGTCTCCGTCGTTTCGATAGTCCTTCGCGGCATTGATGCCGCCCTGTGCCGCGATACTATGCGCTCGCCGCGGGCTGTCCTGAAAGCAGAAGCAGTCGACCTGGTAGCCCATCGAGGCCATCGAGGCCGCGGCCGACGCACCGGCCAGACCGCTGCCGACGACGATCACGCGGTAGTGCGGTCGGTTGCGCGGGCCCACCAGACGCAGGTGATCGAGGTGGGTCTCCCACATCTGCTCGATCGGGGCTTCCGGGATCTTCGCCTCGAGATTCATGCAGCTACCTCTGCTGCTCGAACTGTTGTGTGAGTTGGGCTGCGGGCTTCGGCGCTTGCATGAGGCCGGAGTAGAAGGCCGCCGGGACCGAGGCGAAGGCGAGAAAGATCCCGATCGACACGGCCATGGCAAAGCGTCTCAGCCCCAGATTCCGGTCGGGATTATCCAGTCCCAGCGACTGGAACAGGCTCCATGCACCGTGAAAGAGGTGCAGCGCCAGAATCAGCATGGCGACCGCGTAGAAACCCACGAAGTAGAGCTTGTGGAAGGCGAGGTAGAGGTTTGCGTAGACGCTCTCACCGAAGCCTGTCGAGCCGAGCGTTCCGGTCGTGAACTGAAGTAGATGCAGAACGATGAACAGGATCAGAAAGGAGCCGGTGTAGAGCATCCAGCGCGCCGAGGGGGTTGCCTCCCGGCGCGCGGGCTTGTGGATGTATGCGACAGGGCGGGCGTCCCGGTTCTGCTTGGCGAGTTGGACGACGCACGCGATGTGGAGGCCCAGCGCCACGAGCAGCACGCAACGAATGGTCCAGAGCACGGTTGTGCGCGGGAAGAGCGGCTCGCCGACGGTACGCAGGAACTTCGAATACAGGTCGATGTCGTAGACGCCGGGAGCGGGATCCGGCAGGAAGGCCTTCAGGTTGCCGATCAGGTGAAACACCAGAAACGCAAGCAGGATCGCCCCGGTCGCGGCGACGATCGCCTTCTTTCCGATCACGCTCCGGTAGAAGGTCCCTACGCGCTGCACCGCCTCACCTCAAAATGCCCCTGGGCTCGTCCGCGCCTTGCGCCAGCTTTTCGGGCCCCGCTCACCACAGGGCCTGGACACTCCGATGGCAATCGGGGTCCTTCTCCGAATCCAGGCCGGCCCCTTCACAGTTCCGAATGCGAGTGGTTCCCCCATCTCGACAAACTGCGTCGCCATCCTACCCCAGGCCCGGAACCGGCGTCGAGATCTTTGGGTCTCAGACCGAGCGCACCGCTGCGCTTGGGAATCGGACAGCTAGCGTGAGCTTTCCCCCGGGAGTTCCTCGCATTGATCGCGCCGCCAGCCGTCAGTCAATCCGAGCAACGCGCTTTGGATCGACCGAGAGGTTGCACCAGCCCGCGTATCGCGGAAGTGCCCGGTGTATACTGCGGCCCGCTGTCGGGCCCTTCCGGGCGCGAGAAGGAACGGATGCCTCTCACGCTGGTCACGCTGGTCAGGCTGGTCGCGGTGGTGCTGCTGGCTGGCGCTGCGGGAGCCGCTTCAGCCGCGGAATCCATTCAGCCCCCGAGCATGTTTTCGCCGGTCTCGACTCCGGCAGCCGAGATTTTGGAACTCTCGTGGCTCGTGATCGGGATCACGGGCGCGATCTTCGTTGTCGTCGAAACGCTATTGCTCGTCGGGATCGTACGCTATCGGCGCGGGCGCAAGGACGACGGCCGCGAGCCGGCCCAGGTCTACGCAAGCGGCCCGATCGAGATGGCGTGGACGATCGTCCCCATCATCATCGTAGCGGTCCTCTTTCTCGTCACGACGCGCAGTATCGCGACGCTCCAGAAGGACAGCGCGCCGCCCGGCTGGTTGGACGTGACGCTGGTCGGGCACCAGTGGTGGTGGGAGTTCCGCTACCCCGAGTACGGAATCACGACGGCCAACGAGCTTCACGTTCCGACGAGTGGTCCCGGGGGCGGCCGGCCGACCTTTCTGACCCTGCACTCCGCCGACGTAATTCACAGTTTCTGGATTCCCCAGCTGGCGGGCAAGACCGATGTCATCCCCAACCGCGAGAATCACATGTGGATTGAGCCTCGCGAGTCGGGTCTCTTTGTGGGCCAATGCGCGGAGTATTGTGGAACCCAGCACGCGAACATGCTGATTCGCGTGATCGCCCATCCCCCTGAAGAGTTCGAGGCCTGGGTCCAATCCCAGCAGCAGGATGCGGTCGACGACCCCGAGGTACGCGCCGGTCGCAACCGCTTCCTGTCTACGGCCTGTGTGAATTGCCACCGCGTTACGGGGACCCGTGCCGATGGCAGCTTTGGCCCCGATCTTACGCACCTGATGAGCCGCGCGACCATTGGCGCCGGGATCGTGGCGAACAACCGCGAAAACCTGATCGCGTGGGTGAAAGATCCGGATCACTTCAAGCCCGGAGCGCTGATGCCTGCAATGGGCCTCGGCGATCCGGAGGTGGAGCGGGTAGCGGACTACCTGCTCACGCTCCAGTAGGACGGCGTTTAGCATGACGGTGATCGACAGCGAAGCAGTTGCAATCGGAGGGGTCCGTCAGGGCTGGCTCGACGCCCTTCACGGCTGGGTGACGACCGTCGATCACAAGCGCATCGGAATCCTGTACGTGGGGTCGGCGCTCTTCTTCATGGTCATCGGCGGAGTCGAGATCTCGATCATCCGCCTGCAGCTTGCGCAGGCCGAAGCGCACCTCATCTCGCCGCAGACCTTCAACCGGCTCTTCACCATGCACGGCACCACGATGATCTTCTTGTTCGGGATGCCGATGCTCTTCGGCATCGCGAACTTCGTGATTCCTCTCATGCTCGGCGCGCGTGATCTCGCGTTTCCGCGACTCAATGCCTTCGGTTTCTGGCTCTTTCTCTTCGGCGGGTTCCTGCTCTACTACAGTTATCTGGGTGCCGAGGGCCTGTATGGGGCGGGTTCGGCTCCCGACATCGGCTGGTTCGCGTACGCGCCCCTCACCTCCAAGACTTTCTCGCCAGGGAACAGCACCGACTACTGGATTCTGGCGATTCTGGTCAGTGGCTTCGGGTCCATGCTCACCTCGGTCAATCTGATTGCCACGACGCTCACGATGCGCTGCAAAGGCATGACGCTGATGCGCATGCCGATGATGGTCTGGATCATGCTCGTGGTTTCCGTGCTGGTGGTGCTCGTGATCCCACCGCTGACGGCCGCCCAGGTCATGCTGCTCCTTGATCGCTTTCTCGGGGCGCATTTCTTCGACGCGCAGGCCGGGGGTTCGGCGCTGTTATGGCAGCACCTGTTCTGGTTCTTCGGCCATCCCGAGGTCTACATCCTCATGCTGCCTGGCTTCGCGTACGCGTCAGAGATCATTCCGGTCTTCTCTCGGAAGGTGCTCTTTGGTTATCCCGCCATGGTCGCGGCCACAGTCGGCATCGGCGTCCTGAGCCTTGGCGTCTGGGCACATCACATGTTCGCGGTGGGGCTCTCGCGAGATCTGAACATCTTCTTCACGGGCTCGACACTGCTGGTCGCAGTACCGACCGGGATCAAAATCTTCAACTGGCTCGGCACCATCTACGGGGGCAAGATCCGCTTCGATACCCCCATGCTCTTCTGCTTGGCCTTCCTGGCACAGTTCGTGGTCGCGGGCCTGACCGGAGTCATCCTGGCGATTGCTCCGCTGGATTGGCAGCTGAGTGATTCCTACTTCGTCGTAGCGCACTTCCACTACGTGATCGTGGGCGGCCTGCTGTTCACGATCTTCGGGGCCATTTACTACTGGTTCCCGAAAGTCACCGGCCGGAGGCTCAGCGAGACGCTCGGCAGGTGGAACTTCTGGCTGTTGGTGATCGGCTTTCAGATCACGTTCACCACGATGCACGTCCAGGGTCTGCTCGGCATGCCCCGGCGCATCTACACCTACCCGGCCGATCGGGGCTGGGAGATCTGGAATCAGGCGACGTCGGTGGGCGTGGTGTTTCAGATCGCGGCCGTCGCGATCTTCGCGTTCAACGTGTGGCGCTCTCTGCGAAAGGGCCAGATCGCGGGCGACGATCCCTGGGATGCCTGGACCCTGGAGTGGTCGACCACCTCGCCGCCCCCGAGCTACAACTTCGAGACGATCCCGGAGGTACAGAGCCGACGGCCTCTCTGGGACCTGAAGCATCCCGACGACCCCGATGGGATACACGAATGACGGCCCAGACGACGGTTGCGCCGGGGTTCTCGAAGTCGCCCAAGGGCCGCGTTGGTATGCTCGGCATGATCGCGAGCGAGTCGACCTTCTTCGGTTGCTTTCTGGTCGTGTACCTGTTTTACATCGGGCGCAGCCTGAACGGACCCTATCCGGGGGAGGTACTCGAACTCCCGATCGCGGCCACTGTCTGCCTGCTATCGAGCAGCATCACCATCTGGCTCGCGACCCGGGCGTTGAGCCGAGACAGGACGAACGTCTTCGGCCTCTGGTTCCTGGCGACGATCGTGCTAGGCGCGCTGTTCCTGGTCGCGACCGCGCAGGAGTGGTCGGGCCTGATCTACGAGCATGGTCTGACCATCCGGACCAACCTGTTCGGCACGACTTTCTATTCGCTGGTCGGCGCCCACGCTGCGCACGTGACGATCGGGATCGTTCTCATGACCCTGGTGCTGGTGCTGAGCCTGCTCGGCTACGTGCACGTGCGCGACTCGGAGCGGGTGGAGATGCTCTCCTGGTACTGGCACTTCGTGGACGCGGTCTGGATCGCGGTCTTTACTGTGGTTTACGTGGTGGGGCGATGAGCTGGCAGGATCCTGAGCGCGTCGAAGGCATCGATCTTCCGGCGCCCACGCACTGGCCCATTGTGACGGCCTTCGGCGTGACGCTGACCTTTGCGGGCCTCGTAACCAGCGGGCTCGTGACCTGCGTGGGATTCGTCACCGCGATCGTGGCCGTGGTCGGCTGGTGGCGGGAGACCCTGCCTGAGCCGCGCGAAGAACGGATCGCATTGCGCCCTCCAGAGCAGCGTGCCCACGCCGTGGTGCCCGTGCCCGGCGCGGTGGAGCACCTGACGGTGGGAGAGGCAGGACACCGGGTGCGGATTCCGGTCGACATCCATCGTTATTCGGCCGGAATTCGCGGCGGACTCGTCGGTGCGGCCGCGATGGCAGTGGTTGCGGTGGCCTACGGCCTGATCGCGTACGCGAGCCCCTGGGTTCCGATCAATCTGCTGGCCGCGATGGTGATCCCGTCGCTCGCGCACGCGGATCCGGCGGAACTCAGCCGCTTTCTCCCGGCGGCCTTCGGGCTCGCCGCCGTGATCCACCTAGGGATTTCGATACTGGTGGGCCTGATCTACGCCGCGATCCTGCCTATGTTCCCGCGCCGACCGGTGCTGGTCGGCGGCCTGGTCTTTCCACTGCTCTGGTCGGCCGTGGTCTGGTCTTCACTCGGGATCCTGAACCCGGCGCTCAACGAGCGGATCGACTGGGTCTGGTTCGTGGCGTCGCAGTTCGCGTTCGGACTTGCGGCGGGCTTCGTGATCTCGCGCACCGAGCGCGTGGAGACGCTGCAGACCTGGCCGCTCGCGGTGCGCGCCGGGCTCGAGGGGACCGGTCTGGATCGGTCAGGGCCCGACGATCCCCCACGCGAAGGACCCGAGGCGTGAGGCCGGGATCGGGAGCGACGACGACACTCCTGTTGGCTGCGGCGCTTGCGCTGGCGGCCTGTGACTGGATGCCGGGTCGGCCCCGCGAACAGGATCGTCCCCGGAATCCCCGCGAGATCACGGACTTCGCGACGCTGTATGCGAACAACTGCGCGGGTTGTCACGGAAGCGAGGGCGAACTCGGGCCGGCGCGCGAGTTCGCTTCGCCGCTGTTCCAGGCGTTCCTCCCCGACCCCGCACTGCGGAACGTCATCCGCGAAGGCGTTCCCGGAACGGGCATGCCCGCGTTCGCGAAGGCCGCGGGCGGGTCGCTCATGGATCCACAGGTCGAGGCACTCGTGAGCGGCATGCGCCGGCGCTGGGCACGTCCCTCGCGCGTCGACGCGAGCGTGCTTCCGCCCTACAGCGAAGCGGACGCAGTGGCGGCCGGGTACGCGCTCGGTGACCCGGGCCGGGGCCGCGAGGCGTTTCAGCGTGCCTGCGCCGGGTGTCACGGAGCGGACGGAAACGGGGGGGAGGAAGGCGGGTCGGTGGTGGCGGCCGCGTTCCTGGGCCTCGTCAGCGACCAGATGCTGCGCACCGTGGTGGTGTGCGGGCGGCCCGACCTGGGGATGCCCGACTGGCGCGAACCGCCGCCGGAACTGCGGCTCTCGGTGCAGGAGGTCTCGGACGTGGTCTCGTGGCTCGCGTCTCACCGCCCCCCGGATCTGGAACCGGCTCGGGGTGCCTCGGAGTGAGGGGAGGGTAGGACAATGTCGGAAGACCCGACGGCCGGGCGGACACCCCACGGGGTCGAGGGGCCGATCACGCGGCGGAGCTTTTTGTTCAAGCTCGGGATCGGACTCAATGCGGCGGCGGCGGCGCTGTTCGCGATCCCGGTACTCGGCTTCGTGGCTTCCGCACTGCGCGGAAAGGCGAAGCAGGCGTGGATTCCGCTCGCCCGGGTTGCGGACTTTCCCGAGGGCGAGACGCGTCTCGCGACCTACCGCAACCCCTTCGTAGTGCCGTGGGACGGTAAGACGGCCGATATCCCGTGCTGGGTGCGACACATCCGGGGAAACAAATTCCAGGTCTTCGCGATCAACTGTGCGCACCTCGGCTGTCCCGTACGCTGGTTCAAGGAGTCGGGGCTGTTCATGTGCCCGTGCCACGGCGGCGTTTACTACGAGGACGGTCAGGTGGCCGCGGGCCCACCGCCGCGTGGTCTCTACGAATACGAGTACAAGGTCAAGCGCGACGAACTCTGGGTCCGGGCGGGCCGGATTCCCACGCTGGCACAGTCGGTCTGAGAATGGATCTCCGGGGGATCGGCGAGTGGTTCGAGTCGAGGCTGCAGCTCGGCAGCCTCTACCGGACGACCGCGGGCCATCCGATTCCGCGGAACTCGGCCAGTTGGTGGTACGTCTTCGGAAGCGCGACGTTGGTGTGCTTCGTGCTTCAGATCGTAACCGGCATCTGTCTCGCGCTGGTCTACGTGCCCTCCGCAGACGAAGCCTGGACGAGCCTCGAGTTTCTGAACTATCAGCAGAGTCTCGGGTGGTTCCTGCGGGCCGTACACTTCTGGGGATCGAACGTGATGGTCGCGCTCATGACCGTCCACATGATCCAGGTCTTCCTGATGGGCGCGCACAAGTATCCGCGCGAGTTGACCTGGGTGATCGGCTGCGTGCTGTTCATCGCGACGATTGGCATGGCCTTCACCGGTCAGGTCATGCGCTTCGATCAGGATGCCTACTGGGGCCTCGGCATCGGCGTGGCCATCATGGCGCGGATTCCGATCGTCGGAACCGCCCTGGTGGACTTGATTCTGGCGGGCCCGATCATCGGCGCGGAGACCCTTTCACGATTTTTCACGCTGCACGTGTTCGTCGTACCCGGTCTGATCATCGCGTTCGTGACCGTGCACCTGCGGCTGGTGCTGAAGCGCGGCATCAACGAGTTCCCGGTGCGCGGAAAGGGCGTCGTGCCGGAAGAGTACGACGAGGAGTACGCGGCCCTGATCGAGAAGGAGGGGATCCCGTTCTTCCCGGACGGCGTGGACAAGGACATCGTATTCTCCGCGGCCGTGATCGTCGCGATCCTCTTCTGCGCGGCGATTTTCGGGCCGGCCGGTCCCAACGGGGAGCCGGACCCGACCCTGATCGACACCGTGCCTCGGCCCGACTTCTACTTCCTGTCGCTCTTCGCCGTGCTCGCGCTGCTGCCGCCCCAGATCGAGACCTTCGTGCTGGTCTACGTGATGCCGGTCGCGATCCTGCTGCTCTTCCTGATTCCGTTCATCGCCGGGAAGGGTGCGAAGCATCCGGCCGACCGGCCGATCGCGGTGCTCGGCGTGGTCCTGATCTGCACCACGATCTCGACCCTGGCGTGGCTCGGAATCTCCTCCCCCTGGTCGCCGCACATGGATGCCTGGAGCGGCGAACCGACCCCGGTCGCCTATGTCGAGGAGCGCTCGCCGCTCGAACTCCAGGGTGCGGTCCTGATCCAGGCCAGGCAGTGCCGGAACTGCCACGCACTCGGAGGCAGGGGCGGCCAGCGCGGACCGGCCCTCGACGACGTGGCCACCCGGCTCACGGCCGATCAGTTGACGCGCCAGATCCTGCAGGGGGGCGGGAACATGCCCGCCTACGGAAAGCACCTGAGTCCGGACGAAACCACGGCGCTGGTCGCGTTTCTGCGGACCATGCGTCCGATTGGTGTACCGGGCGCGCGCTAGAGCAGCCCGGCAGCTTTTCTGTGACGCGCAGCGCCCTGCTTCAGCCCGCGCGCGCGTACAGGGCGAGATCGATTAGCAACTGCAGCCCGATGATGATGGCCAGCACCCCGAAACTCCTGGGAGGCCCGCGCCTCCTCGCGCGCGAGAGCAGCATGGGAAGCAGAGGCAGAATCGCCAGGTAGAGCGGCAGCGTCGGTCCCAGCCAGAGCAGCACTGCCCACTCCGCCTCGATCCAGTCGCCGTGGATTACGCGCCGGGCCGCCAGCATGACCCCCACCCCGAGCGAGGGTGCGGCCAGCGGACCGAGCAGCAGCGCGAGCACGAAGCCGGTCAAGGGCGATGCTTCGCGAACCTTCTCCGTCACGGCCGTGGCATGATCGCACAGCGACGGCCGCGGCGCGTCGCCTAAAGGAGCCCGGGCGTGGGGGAGGTAGCGGGAGCCGCTTTCGGTTCGTGGACCTTTGCGCCCGTTCTGAGCCTGCTGCTGCTGCTCACGGGAGCCGTGTACTTCCGCGGCTGGCGCGCGCTTCGGGCGCAGCAGCCGGAGCGCTTCAAGCCGTGGCGTCTGACGGCGTTCTGGGGTGGTCTGCTCACGCTGTGGGTTGCAATCAGCTCTCCGCTGGATGCGTTCGGGAACCTGCTGCTGCAGGTCCACATGCTCCAGCACTGGCTGCTGATGATGCTGGCGCCGCCGCTCTTGTGGTTGGGCCTGCCCGCGATCGCACTGCTTCGCGGCCTGCCCGTGACCGTACAGCGTCAGGGTCTCGGGCCCCTGCTCGCCTGGCCCGCGCTGCGCCGGCTCGGCCGGTTTCTGACACATCCGCTGGTGGCCTGGTTCTCGTTCGTGATTGCGACCTGGCTCTGGCACGCGCCCGCCGCCTACCAGCTCGCGCTGCGTTCGCCGTTCTGGCACGAGGTCGAACACGCCTGCTTCGTCGTCACCGCATTGATGTTCTGGCATCCGGTGATCCTGCCCTGGCCCAGTCAATCGAGCTGGCCGCGCTGGGCCATACTTCCCTATCTGGTTCTGGCGGATCTCCAGAACACGGCCTTTTCGGCGCTGTTCGCGTTCTCGGAAGGCGTGATGTATCCGGTCTACGCCTCGGGCCCGCGGCTCTTCGGGATCACGGCACTCGAGGGTCAGGCCAGCGCGGGTGGGCTGATGTGGGTGCTCGGCTCGGTCGCATTCCTGCTCCCGGTCGGGATCCTGCTGGGCCGGCTGCTGCAGTCGCGAGGGGTGAGGCCCGGAACGCTGCGCGCGGTGGAGTCAGCGCCCGCCGTCTCCCCCAGCGCGCGGTCGCGCGCTCCCGCTCCACCACGGGACCTGCTGCGCGTTCCAATCCTGGGCCGGATCCTGGGGGCGCGCTATTTCAGACGCTGGCTGCAGACCGCCATGCTGCTGCTCGCGGCCGTGATCGTGCTCGACGGACTGGCCGGCCCCGATCTCAGTCCGCTCAATCTCGCCGGTGTGCTGCCCTGGACCTACTGGCGTGGATTCGTCGTGATCGGTCTGCTCGTTGCCGGCAACCTCTTCTGTATGGCCTGCCCGTTCATGTTGCCGCGCGCGATCGGGCGGCGCCTGCTGCCCCGAGGCCGAAGCTGGCCGACCGCCCTGCGCTCGAAGTGGCTGGCGATCTCCTTGCTGGTCGCCTACCTGGTGGCCTACGAGGTCTTCGCGCTCTGGGACAGCCCGTTCTGGACTGCCTGGATCGTGATCGGATACTTCGTCGCAGCGTTCGTGGTCGATGGATTCTTTCGGGGTGCGAGTTTCTGCAAGTATCTCTGCCCGATCGGGCAGTTTCACTTCGTGGCTTCGACGGTGTCCCCGCTCGAGATCCGGGTGCGCGACAGCGCGGTCTGCGCTCGCTGCAGCAGCCACGACTGTATTCGCGGAAATGCGACGCAGCGCGGGTGTGAACTCGACCTGTTTCAGCCTCTAAAATCGGGCAATCTCGACTGCACTTTCTGCCTGGATTGCGTTCAGGCCTGCCCGCACGAAAACGTGGGCGTACTCGCGGTCGTCCCCGGACTGGACCTGATTCGGGACCCAATGCGTGCCTCGATCGGGCGGCTCTCGGCGCGGAGCGACTTTGCGGCACTCGCACTGGTCGTGGTCTTCGGCGCGTTCGCCAATGCGGCCGCGATGGTTGCGCCCGTTGCCGAGTGGAAGACACAGCTCGCCCAGCGCCTCGGGGTTTCGTCGCCCGGCTTCCTGACCGCCGCGTTGCTGGTCCCCTCGCTCACGCTTCTGCCGGCCCTGGCCGTGGCCGCGTGTACCTGGGCCGGGCGCGCGCTCGGCCGTCCCGAGCAGAGCGCGGCGGAGCTCGCGCGGCGCTTTGCGCTGATTCTCGTTCCGCTGGGCTTCGGCCTCTGGTTCGCTCACTTCTGTTTCCACCTGGTCAGCGCACGGGCGTCCGCACTTCCGGCCATCCAGCGAGCGGCCGAGACCTGGCTCGGGCTCGCAGGCGAGTTCGGCGCCGGGATGGCTGCGCTGCCGGGATGGCTGCTGCCGCTCGAACTCCTGGCGCTCGACGCGGGTCTTCTGCTCACCCTCTATCTCGGCTGGCGTGTCGCACGAACGAGTACGAAGAGCTTGCGGCGCGCGGGCGGACTGCTCCTTCCCTGGGGGATCCTGGCCCTGCTGCTCTACGCCGTGGGCTTCTGGATCCTGCTCCAGCCGATGCAGATGCGCGGCACCGGGATGCTCTGAGATGTGGGGTCGGGCCCTGATGATTCTCGCGACCCTGCTGGTGCCGCTCTCGGCGCGTGCGGACGGCGGCCTCGCGCGCCTCGTTGTCGACAGCGGCGAGTTCCGCCTGACGGTCTTCTCTTCGCCCACCCCGCTCCGGGCCGGACCCGTGGATTTGAGCGTAATGGTCCAGGACCGCGAGACCCTGGAGCCGATGCTCGATCGGCGGGTGGAGTTGCGCCTGGTGCCGAGCGCGGGCGGGCGGAGCCTCGAAGTTGCGGCGATCCGGGGACACTCCACGAACCGGCTGCTCTATTCGGCCCTTGTCGACCTGCCCGATCCGGGTCGCTGGCGCATCGAAGTCGAGGTGACCGGTGCGCGCGCAGGGGCCCGGGAGAGCTTCGAGGTTTGGGTGGGCGCGGAACGGCCCGCCGTGCTGGCGCTCTGGCCCTACTGGGCCCTGCCGCTGATCGCGATCGGGATCTTCGGGCTGCATCAGTGGCGCAGCCAGAAGCTGCGGCGGCTCAACCCCGGACGGGTCGGATAGACTAGCGCGCTGCAGGACGGTCAGATGCGGGAGGAACGGTTAGATGAACATGATCCATCAGATTCGCGGCTACGTGCTGCCGGGCCTTTTGCTGATCACGGTCGTTTCGGGATATGCCACTCAACTGCACCCCTACCTCTGGCGCCTGTGGTACGTGTGGGCGCTGACCGTGCCGCTCATGTTGCTCGGCGTCTACGACCTGCTCCAGCGCAGGCACAGTCTGCTTCGAAATTACCCGGTGCTCGGGCACATGCGCTTCCTGCTGGAGGGAGCGGGTCCGGAGCTTCATCAGTACTTCGTCGAAAGCAACACCAGCGGGAGGCCCTTCGATCGCGACTACCGGGCGCTGATGTACGAACGCGCCAAGAACGTCGAGGACAAGAAGGCCTTCGGGACGGAACTCGATGTCTACGCGGATGGCTATACCTGGCTGAATCACTCGCTTTCGCCGAAGCAACGCCCCGAGGATCCGGTCGCAGCGTTCCGCGTGCAGGTTGGGGAGGCCCGTGGCTCCAAGTCCTACTCGGCCTCGATCCTCAACATTTCCGCGATGAGCTTCGGGGCACTCGGCGCCAACGCGATCCTGGCCCTCAACACAGCTGCAAAACGCGGCGACTTCGCGCACTGCACGGGGGAGGGTGGGCTCAGCCGCTATCACCGAGAGCCCGGGGGAGATCTCATCTGGCAGATCGGGACTGGCTACTTCGGCTGCCGCACGCCGGGCGGACAATTCGACCCCGAGATGTTCCGCGAGCAGGCGACGCTCGACCAGGTGAAGATGATCGAGCTCAAGCTTTCCCAGGGCGCAAAGCCGGGTCACGGCGGGATCCTTCCCGCGGTGAAGGTCACGCCCGAGATCGCGGAGGCGCGGCGTGTGCCGGTCGGGGAGGACTGTATTTCTCCGTCCGGACACAGTGCATTCTCGACGCCGGTCGGATTGCTCGAGTTCGTGAACCGGCTCCGGGAGCTGAGCGGCGGGAAGCCGATCGGGTTCAAGCTCTGCGTCGGCTATCCGATCGAGTTTTTCGCGATCTGCAAGGCCATGCTCGAGACTCGGATTCTGCCCGACTTCATCACTGTGGACGGCGCCGAAGGTGGGACCGGGGCGGCTCCGGTCGAGTTCTCGAACCACATCGGATTTCCGCTGAACGAGGGACTGCTGCTGGTGCAGAACGGGCTCGTGGGTTGTGGTCTGCGCGATCAACTCAAGATTGCGGCCAGTGCCAAGCTCATGACGGGCTTTCGGATGGCCAAAGCCATCGCAATGGGGGCGGATTGGTGCAACTCCGCACGGGCCTTCATGTT
This sequence comes from Myxococcales bacterium, assembly GCA_013215565.1. Lineage (GTDB taxonomy): Bacteria > Myxococcota_A > UBA9160 > SZUA-336 > SZUA-336 > JABSQV01. Next base: position 42,543 of record JABSQV010000013.1, read on the forward strand.
CTCGATCGGGTGTCTCCAGTCACAGAGTTGCCACACGAATACCTGTCCGGTGGGCGTGGCGACCCAGGACGCCCGGCTCGGCCGGGCCCTGAACGTGAAGGACAAGAGTGCGCGTGCCTACAACTTTCACCGGAACACGGTCGGGGCACTGGCCGAGGTCGTGGGCGCGGCGGGCCTGGAGCATCCGAGCCAACTCTGCCCGGACCACATCTTCGAGCGGCGCAATACTACCGAGGTTCATACCCTGCAGCGGATCTACCAGTTTCTGGAGCCGGGTCAGTTGCTCGATGGCGGCGCGCCCGTATACCTCCAGGAATACTGGGAAAGGTCCAGCGCCCAGGCTTTTCGGCCCGCGTGAGCAGGGGCTTCGGGGGCGAGGACGCGAGTCCGGCGATGCCGGAGCTCGCCGACGAATCGCGAGTCGCCGTCGCCATGCAGTGCCTCGAGTTCCCGGATCGCGGAGCGTGCGATGTGGGAAACTTGTAGCACGAGTACCAGGCACGCGATCCAGTCGAGTCCCATCGCGACGGTTTCGCGCGTCGACGGAGAAGTCAGCCAAAGATCCGTTCGCGAGCACGGAAACCAGAGCGGGAGCGAAGTCCGGGACCGGATTCGGCATCGGGTATAATCGCCCCGGAGGCGCGCGGGATTGGAAGACTTCGTTCGAGTCTACGATGGAGCGCTCGCGAGCGCGGAGTGCGCCGACATGGTTGCTCGCTTCGATCGAGACCGAGACCACCAGTTCTCGGGGACCGTAAGCGGGCCGCAGGGCGAGTCGATCCAGAGCGATCTGAAGCAGGCGGCCGAGTTATTGACGCAGAGTCCGGGCTGGGAAGATGTGGACGAACTGCTCTATGGGAGCCTGGCCCGTCATCTCGATCTCTACCTGCGCGATGTCGAGGCACTGTGTTCGTTTCCGGGAAGTGGCCTCGGGGACCAGTCGTATCGAATTCGCCGTTACGCCGCAGGCCAAGGCTTCGACTGGCACATCGACAACGCCTCCGAGGAGACCTTTCCGCGGGTGCTGGCCGCGCAGTGGTATCTCAATACCGTCGAACGGGGCGGCGAGACCGAATTTCGCGCTTCTGGTCGAAAGATCGCTTGCGTCGAGGGCCGACTCGCCTTGTTTCCGGTTCAGTGGACGCTCAGCCATCGCGGAGTTCCGCCGGTGAGCGGTCCGAAGTACGTTGGAATCACCTTCTTCCACCCGCGCTTCTAGCGCGTTCCGTCTGGGTTCCCAAGCTGTGCGCCGCGGAGTCGCGAGTGTTGCGTGAGTCTTCGCATCCTCGAAGGGAGACAAGATGGCGATCGTCCGTTCCGTCGTAGACAACGCGAGTGAGAGGCGCCGGCTGTCGCTTGCGAACCCGGCCACGCTCGAGCCGCTCGGCGAGATCGAGGTCCAGTCGGCGGCCGAGGTTCGCGACGCCGTTGGTCGAGCGCGCAAGGCCCAGCCCGAGTGGGCCGCGCTGAGCTTCGACCAGCGCGCGCGCTACCTGCGCCGCGCGCTGGCGATTCTGCTCGACGAACAGGATCGCTACGTCGACGTGATCGTGTCGGAGTCGGGCAAGCCACGGACGGAAGCGCGGTCGATGGCCATCTTCGCGGCCTCCGATCTGCTGACCTATTACGCGAAGCGCGCGGAGCGACTTCTGCGGCCTCAGAAACTCCGCCTTCACGGGGTCATGCGCGTGATGAAGCGCTGCAGGATCGTATATCGCCCGCTCGGCGTGATCGGCGTGATCACCCCCTGGAACGGCCCGTTCGTTCTTTCGATCAATCCTACGGCCCAGGCCCTGATGGCCGGGAACTGCGTGGTGCTGAAGCCCTCCGAGGTCACGCCGCGTTCCGGCGCCCTGGTCGGAGAGTTGTTCCGGGCCGCAGGGCTGCCCGAGGGCGTGCTCGAGATCGTGACGGGCGACGGCGAAACGGGTGCCGCACTGGTGGAAGCCGGCGTCGACAAGATCTCGTTCACCGGCAGCGTGGCGACGGGCCGGCGGGTGGGGGAAGCCTGCGCGCGCCAGTTGATTCCGTGCACGCTGGAACTCGGAGGCAAGGACCCCATGATTGTCTGCGCGGATGCGGATCTCGATCGCGCGGCCGGCGCCGCCGTGGCGGGGGCCTTCTTCAACGCCGGCCACTACTGCTCGGGAACCGAACGTGTGTACGTGGTCGAGTCGGTGGCGGACGAATTCACCGAGCGGGTCGTGGAGCGAACCGGGAAGCTCCGCCAGGGTGTGACCGGCGAGTTCGACGTGGGCGCGGTCTTCTGGCAGGACCAGCTCGAGATCATCGAGCACCACGTGAACGACGCCGTCGAGCGCGGTGCCCGGGTGCTCGCGGGGGGGCGCCGTCACCCGGAACTGAAGGGTCTCTTCTACGAGCCGACGGTGCTCGCCGGAGTCACGCACGAAATGCAGGTCATGCGCGATGAGACCTTCGGTCCGGTGCTTCCGATCATGCGCGTGGCGGACGAGGACGAGGCGGTGCGGATGGCCAACGACTGCCGCTACGGGCTCGGGGCCATGGTGTGGACGCGCGACACGCGGCGCGGCTTCGAACTCGCCCGCCGGATCGACGCGGGCGGCGTCTGCATCAACGACATGAGCATGGTCTACGGCGTGCTCGAAGCGCCGTTCGGCGGGATGAAGGAGAGCGGGGTCGGCCAGGTGAACGGCGAGACTGGTCTCAAGGGGTACTGCTTCGCGCAACCAATCCTGACCGACCGCTTCGGCGGGCGTCAGACCGCCGACCGCTACCCCTACTCGGCCAAGGCGGACGAAGGCCTGCGACGCTTTGCTCGGACCCTGTACGGCGGACCGCTCGGCCGCTGGCTCTCGTGATGGCCGACGGGGACGCCGGCGCGCAGCAGCGCGTCAGGCCGAGACCCCGTGTACAAAGAGCTCGACCGTCCACTTGATCGCGTCCCGCTGTTCGGCCGGATCCGGCTTTCCCGCGGGCACCAGGGTGTAGAGCGAGCTCAGGAAGCGCACGGCCAGGAGTTCCGGCGGGACGTCGCTCCGGATCGCGCCCCGTTCCGCCGCGTCCGCGAAGTAGTCCACGACCGCCACGATCAGGGGCTCGGCCGCGAGTTCCAGGTTCACGGATCCGCGCAGGTACATGGTCATGATCTCGCGCCTGAGCCCCGCGTCCTCCTCGAGCCCGGCGAGGATCGATTCGAGGACCCGGGTCAGGTACACGGTGACCGAGGCGGGCGGGGGACCCAGCGCGTTCAGACGCTCCATGACATCGAGTTCCCTGCGGCGCTGAGCCTCGATCAGCACGTGCTCCTTGGTCGGAAAGTGGAAGTAGAAGGTGCCGCGCGCGACCCCGGCGCGTTCGACGATCCGGTCGATCTGGGCGTTCGAGAAGCCCTGCATCCGGAATTCTTCGAGCGAGGCTTCGAAGATCCGCTCCCGCGTCTCGATGCGCTGCTGTTGCCGGCGGTTCGGAACTCCGGACCCGGAGTCTTCCGGACCGGAAGAAACCGTGCGTAACGCCACGGCTCAGCGCGCCTCTGCGAGGGGACGCCGGGTCGCTCGCGCGCTCGAAGCGGAGCAGCGTTCCAGCACCAGCTTTCGCGGGCCCCGCATCATGAAGGAGTCGACGTACTCGAGCGGCTCGGAGCTCGGGCGGAATCGCGGCAACTCCTCGATCAGGGCCTCTGTGATGACGCTCGCCTCGAGCCGCGCGAGCGCGGCGCCCATGCAGATGTGGGTCCCGAAGCCGAAGCTCAGGTGGCCGCTCGCGTCGCGCGTGAGGTCGAACTCGTCCCCTCGCTCGAACTGGCGATCGTCGCGGTTCGCGGACGCAAGCAAGGGAAGCACGGCTGAATTTTCGGGAAGCTTCGTTCCCGCGAGTTCCAGCTCGCAGCGCGTGCGGCGGCACAGGAACTGGACCGGGGGTGCGTAGCGGAGCGTTTCTTCGATCAGGCTGGGAATCAGGCTCCGGTCCCGGACCACGCGCTCCAGCTGTTCTGGATGCTCGTAGAGCGCTTCGACCATGCTGCCGATCAGGTTGGTGGTCGTCTCGTTTCCAGCGATCAACAGCGTCAACAGGAAGACCAGCATCTCGCTCTGGTTGAGTCCCACTTCGCCGTCCTGTGCCTGGGTCAGCGCGCTGATCAAATCCTCGCGCGGATCGCTTCTTCGTTTCTCCATCAACTTGCCGAAATAGGCCTCGAACTGGCCCATTGCCCCGCCGAAATCCTGATCCGGCACGCCCACGGAGCGCCGGGAGCCGGTCACGCCCGCGACGATGTCGTCGGACCACTGCTTGAAGTCCTCGCTGCGTTCGATCTCGACCCCGAGCAGTTCGGCGATGATCGTCACCGGAACCGGCACGGCGAGCGCCGAGACCAGGTCGAAACTCTCGGCGTCGCGCAGCGGGGTCATGGTCTCCGCGACGATTTCGCGCAGACGCGCCTCCACCGCCGCGATGCGGTTGGGTGTGAATCCGCGGCTCACGAGGTTCCGGACACCGACGTGGTCCGGCGGGTCCATCAGGATCAAAATCCGGTCCAGGCTCGCTGGGCGCGGCTCGACCACGGGTTGGCCTGCGAGCATTCCGCCCATCGCGTCCGACGAGAAGAGTTCGTGGTGCTTGAGCACGAAGCGCACGTCTTCGTAGCGCGACACCACCCAGGTTCCCGCTTCCGGGGCCCAGTACACGGGCGCGTGTTCGCGGAGTTCGCGGTAGTAGGGATAGGGGTCGGTCCTCACGCGCTCGGAGAAGGGTTCGTATTCGAGTTTCATCGCCTGCCTCGCCGGGTTCTCGGTTTTGGGGTGCCAGCCCTTGCAGGTTTAGCGGATTTCGCTTACGTATGTCAATGACATTCGTCAGGAACCGGTAACATCCACGCAAGATGTTGAAATCAAATAAGATTCAGCGCTAGCTCGGACCCCGGCTCGGGCCTGGGTGCGTGGTCGATCCGGCGCGGCGGCCGCGTCGGGGCGGCTCGCGAGCCCCGGGTAGGATGCGCACGCGAGAGCCAGGAGGACCCATGAGTCAACCCGCAGAGACGCCGCCGTCCCCGTTTTTAGACCCCGCGTTTCCGGACGATCCGTATCCCGCGATCGACCGGCTGCGCAGCCAGGAACCCGTGCACTGGGTTCCGAACTTCGGCTTCTGGTTCGTCACGCGCCACGACGACGTGAAGCGTCTTTACAACGACCCCGAATACGCCACGCCGGATCGGCGCGTCTGGGAGAACTACGTCGCCCCGGAAGAGGGCAGCTTCATGCGCTGGGTCTCGGACAACGGACTCTTCTCACTTCCGCCCGCCGAGCACGCGCGGGTTCGCAAGCTTGTCTCGGCCTCGCTCACGCCGCGCGCGGTGGCACGTATGGAGGATCAGGTGCGGGAGGTGATCGACCGCTTTGCGCAGCCTCTGCACGGCCGCCGCGGTGTCGTCGATCTGCACAGCGAATTCACCGACCCGATTCCCAATACCGTGATCAGCCGCATCACGGGCGTCCCGCCTGCCGGCGACGACGAAGACCGCTTTCGCCAGCTCGCCCAGGACACGATCCGGGGCTTTTTTCAGTTCGTGGATCCCTCGCTGCAGAAGAAGGGGGAGGACGCCTTTGTCGAACTCTCCAGTTGGGTGCGTGAGATGGCCAAGGAGCGCCGCGACTCGCCGCGCGAGGACATGATCTCGGATCTCGTGCAGGCCACCAACCTCGACGACCAACTGCAGACCGAAGAGATCGTGATGCTGGTCTCAGGACTGATCAGCGCGGGCAGCGAGACCACCTCGATCGGGGGCCTGATCGCGCTGCGGACGCTGTTCGATCACCCGGACGCGATCACGAGGCTCCGGGCCGATCGGAGCCTGCTCCCGAACGCGATCAACGAGATCCTGCGTTTTGGCTTCGGGGGGCCCGGTGGGCTCCCGCGCTACGCGGTTCGAGATTTCGAACTGCGCGGTACCCAGATCCGCAAGGGACAGATGCTTATGTTGAGCTTCGGGGGTGCGAGTCGGGATCCCGCGATCTACGAGGATCCGCACGTCTTCGACATCGAACGGGATCCACGCGAGCTGCTGGTCTTCGGAAACGGTCCGCATTACTGCCTGGGCGCAAATCTCGCGCGCCAGGAGCTGCGCTGCATGCTCGACGCAGTGCTCGACTTCCTGCCCGAAGCGGCGCGCTACCGTGAAGATCTCCAGGAAGTCGAGGAGACAGCAATGTTCCGCCGACCCGTGAACCTGCCGGTCGACTTCGGTGACTGAGGCTCGCTGATTCAGCGAAGCGCCGGGGCGCCGTCGCGAAGCGCATCCAGGCTCTGAAACAGCCGTCGCCCCGGCTCGGTGAACTCCGCCTGTTCCTGAAGTGTGCGGAAGCCTTCCAGGAATTTTTCCTCGAACTCTCGGAGTGCGCGCTCGTACCCCAGTTCCGGATGCCGCTCGACCACGCGGCGCGTGACCCGGAGATTTCGGCCAAGCACGAAGGTGGCGTGCAGGATCTGGTAGAGGGGCCTCTGGTCGGGGCGAAGCGGGGCGGAACCTGTAGCCGCAGGATTTCGGAGCAGCGGATCGTGCGCCATCAGTACGTTCAGGTGGAGGTGCGACAGTTCGTGCACGAGGTGTTCTAGGAAATGCGCCACGGGGTCCGTATCCGAAAGCCGCATGAAGATCGCCCCGAACGCAGCCGGGGACGAAAACCCCAGGTAGCCGCGGCCGGCGAAGAGCTTTACGCGGCTCACGTATTCGCGGAACTCGTCCGAGAGTTCCGGGTCGATCTCTTCGAGCAGGCCGAGTGCAGCCTCACAGGCGGAAATCTCCGGCCCGGGATCGTGGGCCAGCAGGGGCCGGACGATTCGCGCATCCTCCGAGAGCCCCTCGATCGGGTCGTTGCGGACGCTGTCAATGAATGGGGTCTCCCAGGCCTCGGTCAAGACTGGCTGAATCCGGAATGCCGAATCGCGAAGCTCGCTCTCGGGCATGATCCAGATTGCCTGAAGCCGATCGCCGACCCGCGTGACGTCGCCCGAACGAAGCGCTTCGGTCAGCATCGTAAGCGCGACGTAGGCGGCGGGCGAAAGCCGCTGGTTCGGCGAGATGCCTTCGATCCGGTGAGAGAGTGGAGAGAGATCGAGATCGAGGCCCTCGGCGGCTGCCCCGAGCGCTTGTAAAAACTGTTCTCGCATAAGTCGGCGATAGCTGGCGTGGAGTTCCCGCGCGCGGGCGACCGAGGGCTCGGCCGTGAAGCACTCGGCGAGCGAGTCCTCGAGTTCGGGTGCAGTCGGGGGTTGGAGGTCGGTCATGTTGTGATGCTCCGAGTCGAATCCTGGGCGCGTTGTTCCGTCTATGCCCGGACGAGCACAGCTTCGAGGTCCGGGGGACACCGGCAACTTTCAATGCAGACGTCTGTTTTTTCGGTCGACTCCGGTTCGTTCATGAGCGCACGACGCACAGCGCATGAGAATCTCGCTCGTTTGCGGGAAAACTTCTCGATCGACCAGCGACTCGACCTGAAAGTAATGACTTTTATAATGTTTTATATATAATGCCGTTGTTGTCTTAGCAATTCTAGGTTGCTCCAATGTATTCTGCTGTCGCTACCCGTGCACCAATGAGATTGAACGATCGTGTCTGTCCGCTGGCTTCTGGTGGCCGTAATGAAGCAGATGTGGCTGCTGAGAATCGTGTTGTAGGAGGAGTACTGTCGTGAGTCTAAGTCGAAGGTTTTTTCTGAAGACGGGAGCGATCGCGGGTGCTGGGAGCCTGTTGCTGGGCCGGGCTGGACTTGCGGGCAAGGGCAGGGGCAAGCGCGGTAGGAAAATTGAAGCTTCGAACGACGCTTCGGGCTCGAGCGATCCCGGACCCAGTGACCTGGTTACGTTTCCGGGGACGAACGTCACCTACAAACCCTTCACGCAGACATTTGGGTTGCCGAAGGTCCTGGGTTTCGACAGCAACGAGATAGCGAAGGTGATCGACTCCGACGGGGTAGTGATGCCGACCAACTCTGATCCCGACGTCGGTCAGGACCCTATTCCCCTGGATCCCTACCCTGGCAGCCCGGGTTTGGGTTTCGATGGCGCGGTGGTGGGATCGAAAGGGGTGTACCACGGAATTGCGCCCGAATATTCGAGGAACAATCCAACGCACTTCGTATCGAATTCCAACATGGGCGAGGATCCGCCTGACCCGAAGGCCGGCGATTGCCAGCATCTGACTGCCGCCTACCCCTGGGACCGCTACGACGACCGGAACAAGATCAATGTGGAAACGTATTACCGACAGGAGACGCGCAACGGCGAAGCCCACTACGCGCTCGAGATCCGGAACTCCCGCCACGAGTGGGCACCCGATGTCGTGACCGACATCCTGGCGTACCGCGATGCCGGCGTGGAATGCCCCACTGAGGATCCCATGGACCCGGACCCAGCGACGGGCCTGAGCGTCACGGGAGAGTTCCCGGCGCCGACAATCGTCGCGCGACAGACGCAACCCACCGTGATCCGTGTTCACAACCGGATCAAGTTCCGGCCTCCGGGACCCGCCGGCGCGAAGGACGAGCCCACGGAATGCTCGGTCCATCTGCACGGGGACCACACGCCCTGCCACTCGGATGGGTATCCGGACTTTTACATTCTCCCCGAGAAGAAGCGGGACTACTACTACCCGAATGTCGGGCCCCGCGACCAGGCCAAGGCAGTGACGGAGAAACTGACGAAGGAACTAGAGGATACAGAGGGAGCGGGACTCACCCCGCTCCAAATCGCTGAGCAGGGCTGCCTCGGAAACTACTCGGTGTCGGATCTTCCGACGACCATGTGGTACCACGAGCATGGGATGGACATCACGGGCTATCTGGTATGCCAGGGCCTCGCGGGCTTCTACTTGATCCAGGATGATCACGAAGTCTCGATGACGACCAAGGACGCGTACGGGAACCAGATGCTCCCGAGCTTCTACGGAAAAACGGGCCAGGATGTCCCCATGGCGCTGATGGATCAGGTCATCGATCTTGCCGCGGGCAATGGGATCCTTCCCTATGATTTCTTCGATCACAACGGACGCCTCGGAAATGTGTTCAGCGTAAACGGGAAGCTCCAGCCATATTACAAGGTTGGCAACGGCAAGTACCGATTTCGTTTCCTGAACGCCTCGAACGCGCGCGTCTATCAGCTTGAGCTCAAGCCCGAAGACGGGAGCAAACTGAACTTTGTGCAGATCGGTCAGGACACCTGGGAACTCGACACGGCCGTCGAACGCGAGACCTTCCCAGTCTGGATGGCCGAGCGCGTGGACGTGATCATCGACTTCTCGAAGTTCGAACACGGAGACGTCATCTGGCTCAATAACATCATGCAGCAGAAGTCCGGCCGGCGAGCCGACGGCCCGGACTCCGAGAAGCCGACGCCGCTCGTGAAGTTCATCGTGGACAAATACAAGGAGGTCGAGGACGTCACGGTTGAGGCGGGCGACAAGATCCGCTGCTTCACCCCGATTAAGGAGAAAGACGTCCTGGCCACCCGCTACTTCACCTTCACCCGGAGAAACGGTGCATGGCAGATCAACAACCGGTTCTTCTCGCCACGAACGACCAACTCGGTGCCGATTCTGAACAGCGCGGAGCGCTGGATCTTCCAGAACAAGTCTGGGGGCTGGTCCCACCCGATCCATATCCACCTGGAAGCACACGAGATCTACAAGTACAACGGCATCCCGAAGTTCTTGAGCAAATCCGATGAGAAGGCCGGGAAGTTCAATCCCGAGTTCCCGGCCGGCTTCGTGAACAACGTAGACGTCTCTCCACTCGAGCCGGGCGGCGAGACGGAGTTCCTCATGAAGTTCCGGACCTTCACGGGTCCCTTCGTGTTCCACTGTCACGTCCTCGAGCATGAGGACATGCGCATGATGAACGTCTTCGACCCGAGGCCGGCGGGAGAGCCCAGCCTCAACGATGGAAACCGTCCCCACAACTCGCCGTTCAGCGCGGACGGTGTCTCAAGCTACATCGAGGTCTCGGGGATGGTCGGCAACGAGACGGATAATCCCAACAAGGATGTGAACGATCCACAGCCCGATAATCCTGATTTCGGGCCACCCTTTTTCGACCGAGAGGGCGACAGGGAGCTGCTCGAAGAGCGCAACGTGGGCTTCCCGTCGACGGATTTCCCCGAAGCACCCCACGGACAGATCGACCCGGGTCCGCCCGACGAGGATGCGCGCGACTTCCACGACGATGACTAAACGGATCCGTACACGGAGCGCTGCTGCCGGCCAGCAGGCGCGAGCGCCACTCGCGCTGTGTCTGCTGGCGGTGACGGCGCTGCTCGGCATGCAGATCGCGCTGACTGCCGCCTGGGCGGAGCGCGAAGCGTCCTCGGAGCCAGCGGAAGGCTCCGCCGTGGCAGCGTCCGAGGCCGACCCGGTCCCGCTTCGGGCCTCCGAGGGCCGTCGGAAGCAATCGGATCGCTTCCCGAACGTACTGCTCACGACGCACGACGAAAGACAGGTCCGATTTTACGACGACCTCGTGAAGGATCGCACCGTAATCGTCAACTTCATGTACACGACCTGTTACAACGTCTGCCTTCCAATCGCCCAGAACCTGGGGCGGGTCCACGCGTTGTTCGGGGAGCGGATGGGCCGCGATGTACTGCTGATCTCGATCTCGATCGACTCCGAGGTCGACGACCCGGAGGCGCTGCGGGGCTACATCGAGCGAAATGGCGGCGAGAAGAGGGGTTGGGTCTACCTCACCGGGGACTACGACGAAATAGACGGGCTTCGCCGCTCGCTCGGGGTCTACGACCTCGATCCCGTGATCGATGCGGACAAGACCCAGCACTCGGGACTGATCACCTTCGGCAACGACCGAACGGACCTCTGGGGGGCACTCCCGGCGCTGATGGACAGCGGAGAGATCGTCGAGAGCGTGGTCCGGATCACGCGCAGCTTCTCACCCGCTCCCGCCCCCGGCTCCTAGTCCGGGCCACTCCACGGAAACCCGTTTTGGCGAGGCTGGTCTCAGGCCGGCCGGGGTGAGTTCCCGGAGTCCCTGAACGCCCGCCGCCCTTTGCGCTTAGACTGGGGGCGGAGGAAAGCTCGGATGGGCGACGAATTTCTGAGGGGCCGGGTCGCGTTCGTGACGGGCGGCGGCTCGGGGATCGGGCGTGCGATCGCGCTGGCGCTCGCGGGTGCGGGCGCCGACCTGGCGCTCGGCTCGCTGCTCGCGGGTGGGCGACAGCGCCCGGGAGAGGTCGCGTTTCTGCCGAGCGAAGCGGAGCTCTCCGAGGCGAAGCGCGCGATCGAGGCGCTCGGGGTCCGCTGCTTCGCGGCCGGGCTCGATGTGAGTTCGCAGGACTCGGTCGAGGAGTGGTGCGCGTCGAGCCAGTCGCTGCTGGGGCCGGCAGACATCCTGATCAACGCCGCCGGGATCACGGTCGAGCAGACCGTCGCCGGTCATCCGGCGGAGCTGTGGGACCGCGTGATCGAGGTCAACCTGACCGGGACGTTTCGCACTATCCAGCGCCTGCTGCCGGGCATGCTCGAGCGAAAATGGGGCCGGATCATCAACATCGCCTCGACCGCGGCCTCGGTCGGGGCGCCGACGGGCGCCGCCTACTGCGCGTCGAAGGCGGGCGTGGTCGGGCTCACGCGGTGCGTGGCGCTCGAGGGTGCTCCCCACGGCGTGACCTGCAACTCCCTCAGCCCGACCTGGGTCGACACCTCCTTCGGCCGCGACTGGATGGGCGAGATCGCGAGCAACGAGAAGCGCTCGGGGACGGACGAGTACCTGGCGGAGGTCAAGACCCAGAACCCACAGGGCCGCCTGATCGACCCGGCCGAACTCGGCGCGCTCGCGCTCTTCCTCTGCCGCGACGAGGCGCGCGGCATGACCATGCAGGACCTCACGCTTTCCGCTGGCTCGCTCTGGTAGCGCGCTTTGCGCGAGTCCTAGGCACTCATCTCGTAGCGGTTTGCGAGCGGCAGGACCTGCTGGTCCCAGACCCGCGCGGCGCGCTCGGGGTCGGCGACAGGCTTGTGGATCATGCGCAGGCAGTGCTCCATCTGCTCCGGAGTACTGCTCGGCTTTCCGTAGAGCCCGAGCGCGAAACGCGAGAAGTCCCGGACCCCCACATCGAAGATCTGGTCCACGAGCGACGCGTCCAGTTCGTAGATCCGGGCGTTCTCGAGCAGGAGCTGTGCGTAGACCACGAGCGTGAAGAGTTCGCCTACGGCCAGCAGGAAGTCGATGTCGTTCTGCTGGCTGTCGCCCGGGGTCGCGTTTTGGAGCATTTCCTTGAACACCGCGGTCTGTGCCTGGAACACCTTCACGTTCGGTAGTTCCCAGGCCTCGAAGACCGGCTCGTAGGGATGGAACTGCACGTGCCCGAGTCCCTTGGTCGGTCCCTGGTCGAACAGGAAGTCGTCGTTCGCGGCGTCGTCGCGGCGCGGGATCTCGGGGTACTCGGCCGGGTTCAAGAAGTAGTTCGGCATGAACTTCAGAATGAGCGCGATGTTGACGTGGACGGTTCCCTCGAGCTTGGGCAGCGCCCGAATGTCGCGGGCCGCCATCTCGAAGTACGTGTCGCGTTCGAAACCCTTGGCCGCGATCACGTCCCAGAGGTGGTTGATCACGTCCTCTCCCTGGGTCGTGACCTTCATCTTCACGACCGGGTTGTAGAGCAGGTAACGCCGGTCGTCGGGGCTGGCGGAACGCATGTAGTCGGCGGCCCGGAGCGCGACGAGCTTCATCGCGATCAGCCTCGTGTAGGCGTCGCTGAAGAGCTGCTTCACGTGCGGGAAATCGGTCACCGCCTGGCCGTAGAGGCGGCGGTTGGCCGCGTGGGTAAAGGCCTCGTAGAGCGCGTGCGTACAGATCCCGATCGAGGCCCAGCCGAGGTTGAACTTTCCGACGTTCACGGTGTTGAGTGCGGCGTCCCAGGCGTCGCGTCCTTTCGAGAGGATGTCGTCCTCCGAGATCGGGTAGTCGTGGAGCGCGAAGTTCGAGACGTAGGACTGGCTGTTGACGAGGTTGCGGATGCACTCGAAGCGTTCGTGTTGAGAGTCGACGGCGAAGAAGACGTAGTCGCCGGAATCCGAGAGCTTTCCGAAGGTCGAGACCAGCGCGGCCCGGTTTCCATTCCCGATGTAGTACTTCTCGCCGCTGGCCAGGTAGCTCCCGTCGGACTGCGGCGTGAGCTGCATTTCTGAGGAGTAGACGTCGGCCCCGTGTGCGCGCTCGGAGAGGCCGAACGCGAAGATCCCGCCGTCTTCGAGCAGCTTCGCGGTACGCTCCTTCAAGGCCTCGTTCCTGCTCATCCAGATCGGACCCAGCCCCAGGACCGAGACCTGCCAGGTGTACCAGTAGTGCAGTCCATAGAAGGCCAGGATTTCGGCGAACTCGCAGATTCGCCAGGTGTCCCAGCGCGAGTCCGCCGCGCCGTAGCCGGCGGGCGTCAGGATCGTTGCGAAGACCCGCTCCTTCTTCACGAACTCGAGGAAATCCGCGTACCAGGTGCGCTCGCGGTCGTCCTGCTTGAGCCGACGCTTCCCCTTCGACTCGAAGAACTCGATCGTCTTGCGCATCACTTCGTCGGAGCGCTCGTCCGGGTAGGTTCGGTCGCGGTGCCTGGGGTCGAGGAGGATCATTACACTCTCCTTGGCCGTCGCGGCCTCGGGCCGCGCGGGGAGAGAATTGTATGGGACTCGAAGACGCATGTGGGAGCGAGCGGGAAGGGACAGGGCCGGTCCCGGACTCGCCGCCGGCAGAGCCCCATCAGCCGTCCGGCCGGAGCCACCCCGGGGCGGCGATGCGGTAAGATGCGCCCGTCGCGGCTGCCGGCGGGTTTCGGAGGCCGCATGTCCCAGCCCGATTCCGGGCCCAGCGCTTGGATTCGGGCTGCTCGAGGCCGCTTCATGCACATCGATTTCAGCCCCGAGCAGAAGGCGCTCCGCCGCGAGATTCGCGCGTACTATCGCGAGCTCTTCACACCCGAGCTGAGCCGGGCCTTCGATGCCGAGCGCGAGGAGATGGGGGGCCCCGTCTTCCGCGAGATCGTGCGCCGAATGGGCGCGGACGGCTGGCTCGGGATCGGCTGGCCAAAGAAGTACGGGGGGCAGGACCGGACCCCGATCGAGCAGTTCATCTTCTGGGACGAGACCTACCGCGCCCGGGCGCCGCTTCACATCATTCCGGTGAACACGATCGGTCCGACCCTGATGCAGTACGGGAGCGAGGATCAGAAGGCTCGCTACCTGCCGAGAATTCTCTCCGGGGAGCTGATGTTCGGGGTGGGCTACACCGAGCCTAACGCCGGGACCGACCTCGCGTCGCTGCAGACCCGGGCGGTCCGAGACGGCGACGAGTTCGTGATCAACGGGCAAAAGGTCTTCACCACCCACGCGCAGGTGGCAGACTACATCTGGCTCGCGGCCCGGACTGATCCGGACGCTCCCAAGCACAAGGGAATTTCCATCTTCCTGGTGCCGACCGACGCGGAGGGCTTCTCTGTCACCCCGATCTACACGCTGGGACGGGAACGGACGAACGCCACCTACTACCACGACGTGCGCGTACCGGCCGACAATATGGTCGGGCCCGAGAACTCGGGCTGGGGCCTGATCACGGCGCAGCTCAACCACGAACGCATCACGCTGGCCACGCCCGGCCACGCGGAGGCGCTGCTCGACGAGGTCTGGGAGTGGGCGGGCGAAGTCCAGGACGCCGACGGCAGGCCTATGCTCGAGCAGCAGTGGGTCCAGCTTCACCTGGCGCGCGTGTATGCGCGGCTGCAGGCGCTCCAGGTGCTGAACTGGCGCTCTGCCTGGAGCCTGACCCGGGGCATTCCCAACATGGCCGAGGCCTCGGCGCTCAAGGTGATCGGAACCGAATTCTTCGTCGAGGCCTACAACCTGCTGCTCGAAATCGTCGGTGCGTCCGGAATCGCGCTGCAGGGTCAGCCCGGCGCGCTCTTTGGGGGCCGACTCGAGGCTGCCTACCGGAGTGCCACGACGCTGACCTTCGGCGGCGGCGTCAACGAGGTGCAGCGCGATATCATCGCGAGGGCAGGACTCGGGCTGCCCCGGAGCCGTCCCCGCGCCTGAGCCCGGAGAAGAGGGAGAGCATGTCGGAACTCGAGAAGAAGAAGACCGAATTCGAGGCCAGGATCCGCGAGTTCGTGGGGCTGCCGGAGGGTCCGCCCTACCTGTGTCCGGATGCCGTGAACGAGGCCATGATCCGGCACTGGTGCGACGCGATGGGCGATCAGAATCCCGCGTACCTCGATGCGGATGCGGCCGCCGAGACCGTGCATGGCGGACTCGTCGCCCCTCCGACCATGCTCCAGAGCTGGGAGATGCGCGGCTATCCGATGCACGACGCCACGCGGCTCCTGCCGCAGAACAACCAGCGCAAGCTTCACGCAGCCTTCGATGAGGCGGGCTATACGGGCGTGGTCGCGACCGATACGGAGCAGGAGTACGCGCGCTACCTGCGTCCTGGCGACCGGATCACGGCCGAAACCACGATCGAGTCGATCTCGGAGGAAAAGGCCACGGCGCTCGGGATCGGTTACTTCATCGTGACCCGGAGCGTATTCTCTGACGAGCAGGGGGAAGAGGTCGGCAATCTCTCCTTCCGCGTGCTCAAGTTCAAGCCCGCGCAGGAAGCTCAGGCTGCGCAGGAGAGCGCGGCCGCGCCCGCGAAGCCCACGCGCATCCGCAGTCCCTACGGCCACGACAATGGCTGGTGGTGGGAGGCCTGCCAGGAGGGGCGACTGCTGATCCAGAAGTGCAGCGGCTGCGGCGAACTGCGTCATCCGCCGCGCCCAATGTGCGGCAGTTGCCAGTCGACCGAGTGGGACTCGATCGAGGCTTCGGGACGCGGCAGCGTGTATAGCTTCACGGTGCTGCACTACCCACCGATTCCGGGATACGACTTTCCGTGTCCGGTCGGCCTGATCGATCTCGAAGAGGGCACTCGCATCTGCGCCAACATCGCCGGGGTCGAGCCCGAGGACATTCACATCGGCATGAAAGTCGAGTGCATGTTCGACGATGTGGACGAAGGGCTCAAGCTTCCCTTCTTCTACATGGTGGAGTAAGAGACCGCATGGATTTCGACTTCAGCGAAGAGCAGACGGCGCTCGGCGAACTTGCGCGCGAGATCCTGGGCGGGGAGCTGTCCATGGCTCGCCTGAAGGAACTCGATGCCGAGGGCGAGTTCTTCGATCGCGCCACCTGGTCGAAGCTCGCGGACGCACATCTACTCGGCCTCGCCGTTCCCGAGGAGTTGGGCGGAATGGGACTGGGCTTTCTTGAACTCTGCGTGTTACTTCGCGAGTCGGGACGCGCCCTGCTGCCGGCGCCGCTCCATCCCGCGCTTGTGCTCGGTGGTCTGACTGTGGCGCGCTTCGGATCGGAACTCCAGATGAAGGAGTGGCTGACGCCGCTCGCGAAGGGCGAAGTTCTGTTGACGGGCGCGTTCGAGCCGGGCGAGCCGGTCGCCTCGCGGCGCCAGGGAGACACCTCCGTCCTCGATGGTGTGTGTCACAACGTGCCCGCTGTTCAACTGGCGAAGCGCGTGCTGGTGCCCGCGCGGAGCGGCGCGAGCGAAGCGATTTTCCTCGTGGATCCCGCGGCTCCGGGCGTGACGCTGCTCCGCCGCGAGAACTCCCGGCACGAGCCCGACTTCGAAGTTACGCTCGCCGGCGTGCACATTGCGCCCGACGGGGTGCTCGAAGGCGAGGGCATCGTCGAGTGGGTGACCGAGCGCGCGCTCGTGGGATTGGCTGCGATCCAGCTCGGCGTCTCGGAACGGGCGCTCGAGATCACGACCGACTATCTGAAGGAGCGCCAGCAGTTCGGGGCTCCGCTCGGGGCGCTCTCCGCGGTGCAGCACCGCTCGGCTGACTGTTACATCGCCCTCGACGCGCTGCGCTGGGTCACCTGGCAGGCGGCCTGGAAGCTCGCCGCGGGCCGGCCGGCTGCGCGCGACGCGCGCGTCGCGAAGTTTTGGGCCGCGGATGCGGGCTCTCGGATCGGTACGGCGACCCAGCACCTGCACGGGGGCATGGGCGTCGATCTCGACTACCCGATCCACCGCTACTTTCTCTGGTCCAAACGCATCGAACTCGCGCTCGGCGGTGCTACGCCGCAGCTCCTGGAACTCGGACGCGACATGGCCCGGAGCGGGCCGCAGGAGATCCGATGACGACGAAGGAACCCAGGCACTCCGAGGTCGAGGTTGGCGATGCGCTACCGCAGCTCGCGCTGCCGCTCACGACGAGCCTGATCGTAGGCGGTGCGCTGGCCTCCCGGGATTACACGCCCGTCCATCACGATCGCGGCGCCGCGCAGGCGGCGGGTCTGCAGGACGTCTTCATGAACATCCTCACGACGAACGGGCTGATCGGCCGCTACGTGACGGACTGGGCCGGGGCCAACGCCGTGATTCGCGGGCTTGCGATCAAACTCGGGACCCCCAACCTGCCCGGCGACACGATGACGCTCAGCGGAAGGGTCTCGTCCAAGAGCGATGACGAAATCGTGGTCGAGGTGGCGGGAAAGAATTCCTGGGGCAACCACGTGACCGGTACGGTGCGCGTGGCGCTCCGAGCCTAGCGCGACAGCTGTAGAGGCAGCTGCAGAGAACAGGGAGTTGAAATGCCGATCTCGCTCAAAGACGAGGCTGTGATTGTCGGAATCGGGCAGACCGATTTCACCAAGAACTCGGGGCGCTCCGAACTCCAACTGGCGGCTGAGTGCGTAAAGGCCGCGATCGCGGATGCGGGCCTCGAACCCGCCGACGTCGACGGCATGACCACCTTTACGCTCGACAGCAACGACGAGATCGAGGTGGCGCGCAGCGTTGGCTGCGGCGATCTCAGCTTTTACAGCCGCATTCCCTACGGGGGCGGTGCGGCGGTCGGCATCGTGCATCAGGCCGCAATGGCGGTTGCGACGGGCGCGGCGAACTACGTGGTCGGCTACCGGGCCCTGAACGGTCGCTCCGGTCAACGCTATAGCCAGGGTGTTGCCGGGGACATCGTGACCAGCGACCTGGTTCACTGGGGCTGGTACATGCCCTTCGGGCTGCTCACGCCGACCTCGTGGGTGGCCATGTTCACGCAGCGCTACATGCACGTGACCGGGTGCAAGAGCACGGACCTGGCCGAGGTCAGCATCGCCACGCGCGAACACGCCGTGAACAACCCGAACGCCTTCTTCCACGGGCGTCCGCTCAGTCTGGAGGATCACCAGACCGCGCGCATGATCTGCTCCCCGCTTCGCCTCTACGACTGCTGCCAGGAAACGGACGGCGGCTGTGCCTTCGTGGTGACCACGCGCGAGCGAGCCGCCGACCTGGCGCAGCCGGGCGCCGTGATCCGAGGAATCGCCCAGGGCTCGGCGGACGACCAGGAGCAGATGACGAGTTTCTACCGTCCCGAAATCGAGCGGCTTCCCGAGATGGAACTCGTGGCCCGCCAGGTGTACGCGATGAGCGGACTCGGACCCGAGGAGATCGACGCCGCCATCATTTACGATGCATTCTCTTCGATCGTGCTGTTTCAGCTCGAGGCCTTTGGCTTTTGCGGGATCGGAGAGGGCAAGGACTTCGTCCAGGACGGGGCGCTGGGCCGCGAGGGACGCCTGCCCACCAACACTCACGGCGGCCAGCTTTCCGAGGCCTACATTCACGGGATCAACGGGGTGAACGAGGGGGTGCGGCTGATCCGGGGCAGCTCGGTCAATCAGCCCGCAAAGAACGACCACGTACTCGTGACGGCCGGGGTCGGCGTCCCCACGAGTGCCATGATCCTGGGTCAGCTCTAGGCAAGCCTTCATCAGCATGTGCTGCGGCGCCTCGGTCGGCGCCGGCAGCATCGCCGAGCGACGGCGCTGAGTCGCGGAAGGAGCGAGCGATGAGTCAGGAACTCGAAGGAAAGGTCGCGATCGTCACCGGTGCTGCGGACGGCATCGGGCGGTTGCACGCGCTGAAACTCGCGAGCATGGGTGCGAGCGTGGTGGTGAATGACGTGGGGACCACACTCGCGGGCGAGGGCCGGGATTCGAGCAAGGCCCAGGCCGTGGTGGACGAGATCGAGCAGGCGGGCGGGGTNGCCGTCGTAAATGCGGGGGACGTCTCGAACTGGGATGACGCGCAGGGCCTGATCCAGATGGCGCTCGATCACTTCGGGGACCTTCACATCCTGCTTAACAATGCCGGAATCATGCGCGACGCGACCTTGTTTACGATCAGCGAAGCGGATTTCGACGACGTCGTGCGCGTGCACCTCAAGGGACACGTGGCGCCGAGCAAGTTCGCGTGCAACTACTGGCGCGAGAAGAGCAAGCGCGAGGGTGGACGCGTCTACGGCCGACTGGTCTCGACGGCGTCCGAGGCCTGGCTCTACGGGAGTCCCGGCCAGCCGAACTACGCGGCTGCCAAGGCCGGGATCACGTCGGTCACGATGGGGATTGCCCAGCTGATGATCAAGTACGGCGTCACGGCCAACGTAGTGATGCCGCGCGCGCGCACGCGCATGACGATGTCGGGCCCCACCGCCGCGGTATTCCAGAAGCCGGAAGAGGGTTTCGATACCTTCTCGCCCGACCACGTACTGCCGCTCTTCGCATATCTCTGCAGCCCTCGCTCGGAGAAGATCTCGGGCCACCTGTTCATCGTCTGGGGCAAGGAGATCAAGGTGCTCCAGCATCCCCAACCGTTAGAGGTCTTCCAGACCCGCGAGAGCTGGACCCTGGACGAGGTGCACCAGAAGCTCGCGCCCTTCTTCGAGAAGCTCGAACCCGTGAAGGACGGCTTTACGACCCCGGCCGCATAGCTCCCTCGGCCTCGGACGCAGCTATTCCAACTCCGAGGCCTCGGGTCCGATGCGGTCGACGATCGGAGCGAGCTTTTCTTTGTCGAATCCGTAAACCCGGGCGGCATTTCCGCCGAGCATCGCGGTCAGGTCGGACGCGGGAAATCCGCGGAAGCTCTCGACCATCTGGCTGCGGGTATAGGGCCAGCTGCCCTCGGGGTGGGGAAAGTCGGTGCCCCACATGATGTTCTCGAGTCCGATCTGCTCGCGCATCTCGACCTCGCGCCGCGGCATGCACGATGCACCCACGAACACGTTGCGCTTAAAGTACTCGCTCGGCTTGAGACTCATGTGGCTGCGGTAGTCGCCGAGCTTCGAAGAGTAGTGGGTTTCCGAGTAGCGGAAGTCGAGTAGCGCGAGGGTTTCCGGGACCCAGACCGCGGTCGCCTCGGTGATGGCGACCTTGAGCTTCGGGTGACGCTCGAGCACGCCGCCCCAGATCATGAACCAGAGCGGGCGCGCCGACCACCACACCACCTCGCTGATGTAGATGCCCATCATTCCGGTGTGCGTGCCGTAGTCCTGCATCGGTGCCGTACCGGAGTGCAGGTTCACGACCAGATCGAGTTCCTCGCACGCGCTCCAAAACGGATTGTATCTCGGGTGGTGATAGGCCGGCTGGTTGCCCCACATGGAGGGAATCAGGATCCCGCGAAGCCCATTCTCTTTCGCCCAGTGGACCTCCTTCACGGCATCGTCGATGTCCCAGAGGACCGGCACGATCGCGAGACCGGCGCGGCGCTCGGGCGCCATCTGGCAGAACTCCGCGATCCAGCGGTTGTGTGCGCGGCAACCCGCCCACTGCAGTTCCGGCACGATGCCCTCGGTCGGCAGGCCGAGCCCGGCACCGAAGGGCGGGGTATTCATCTCGGTGATTCCATCCGGAAAGATCACCTCGCCCGCCACGCCGTCCTCGTCGAGCACTTTGATGCGTTCCTCGTGGTCCCAGGCTCCCGTCAGTTGGGTCTCGCGTCCCTTGCGCCACTCGCGGTTGATGTCGGCGATCAGGAACTTCTCGGACGCCTCCTGCATCATCTGGATCTGGATCGGGAGTGCCGCATCGAAGGCCTCGTGGTACTTCGATTCGAGGTAGTCGCGGTAGCGCTCGGGCGGCAGACCCGCGTGGCAGTCGGACGAGATCACGAGATAGCGGCTCATGTCTGTTCTCCCTTTGGGCGAGCGGCCGGGTCCCTCAGTCGAGATCCGAGTAGAACTGGCGCGTCCAGCGCCGGAACTTCGTCAGATACTCGTCCGCTTCACAGAATACAGGATGCGAGCGGTAGATTTTGTTCTGCCAGATGCGTATGTCCTGCTGGACACCCTGCGACATTCCCCGGATGAATTCCTCGCCCGCGGCGTCGGCCATGTTCTTGGTCACAGTGAAGGCCCAGCGCGAGTGGGTGTTCCCGGAATCAATCGGCGAGGTCGACGAGAACATCAGTAGCCCCGCGTTCGGGATGCCGCACATGCGCACGGTCGAGAGCCCCAGTCCCCAGGTCTCGCGCTCGAGCACCATCTCGAACTTTCCCATGGGCGTATCCTGCTCGCTGCGGCTCACGATCCGGAAGAAACGTCCGTCCTCGGCGAACTCGATCTCGGACGGCGGCGTCTCCTGCGACCCGTGCACGAACTGGAAGTGCACCGGATCACAGTTGTTCTCGGCCATGTCCTGCATGTGCACCGCGACCTCGAGGTCGAAGCTGCGCGGGTCCGTCCACTCGGGATCCTCGAACTCCGGCATCAGTGGGACCTCCCACGATGGAGGCTTCCCCTTGGCGTGGTGCCAGGCGAAGATCATCCGGTTGCGCTCGATGACCTCCCAGCCCCGGACCCGCGCCTTGGCCGGAACCTTGTCGCAATACGGAATCTCGACGCAGGCTCCGCTGCCGTCGTAGCGCCACCCGTGGAACGGGCACTGGATCGACTCGCCGACGACCCGGCCGCCCTCGGCCAGGTGTGCGCCAAGGTGCGCACAGTAGGCATCGAGCAGCTTGGGTTCACCCGAGCGGGTTCGGAAGATCGCGAGTTCCTGGTCGAAGTAGCGCAGGCGCTTGACCTCGCCCGGAAGCAAGTCCTTGCTCCACGCGACCGCAAACCAGCCGTTGGGAATCGAAGGCGGGAGTCCGCGGTTGGGTTCTTGTTTCATGATCTGCTCCTCTTGTTCCTCTGCGGCTGGACCGTCATTGCGTCGGCCAGGAAACGTGCCGCGGCCTCCGCCTGTCGCTCGAGCGGGTAGGCGTCGAGGTTTGCCCAGTTGAACATCAGCACGTAGAACGCGCCCATCAACATTTCGGTCAGCGTTTCGGCGCTGTGGTCCTTCGACAGGTCGCCGGCCGCGATCCCCTCGCATACGATCGCCGCGAATCCGTCGTGCAGCTTGCGCGCCTGCTCGCCGCCGCTGCCCGCCTCGTGACCGGCGTAGATGATCTCGGTGAGGAGTTCGCGACGCATCGGCCCGGCCTCGGCCGTGCGGTTCGCGACCAGGCCGAAGAAGCAAAGCAGGCGATCCCGGGTGGAGCCGGGCTGCTTGCGGGCCGTCTCGATGTCGAGCAGGAGTTGCTCGAGCGCGGCCCCGGCGATTTCGCGGAGCACGTCTCGCTTGTTCGGGAAGTAGTTGAAGAAGGTCTTCTCGGCGACGTCCGCACGCTCGCAGATCTCGGAGACCCGGGTCGCCTGGAACCCCTGTTCCTCGAACAGCCCGAAGGACGCGTCGAGGATGCGGTTGCGTACCTCGAGTTTGCGGCGCTCCCGCCTGGACAGATCGCTGATCGCTTCGCGCTGCATGCCGGCCCATGCCCTCCGAGTCGTCCCAGTTTCGCATAAATATACAGTCAGTTGCAAGTTTATACTGGCCTGTAAATTTCCTGGATTCTTCGGCAGGCTCGATCGGTCCGGGGCCGGACCCGCGGAAGCGGGTTGCAGCACGGCCCCGGCTGTGGATCATTGCCTCGGGGAAGGCCGAGGGTTCGTTCGCGTGGCTGGCGCGCGCACCCCAAGACGCTCGAACCCGGCGTTCCCGAAACTCCCCGTGGTCTCCGCGCGCGTCGCCGTCAGGTCCCGCTGTGACTGGTCCCGCTCGATTCGGCCCCGCCAAACTGCTGGCGCTCTGGCTCGCCGTGGTCACGAGCGCGGCTGCCCACGCACAGACCGTGGTGCGGGTCGCGACCTGGAACGTCCAGAGCGTCGGCGCGCCCGGGAGCATCCAGTACGAGGCGGCCCTGGACGTCCTCGAATACGTCGATGCCGACATCGTGGGACTCAACGAGGTGTCGAGCAGCAGCGATAGTGTCCACCTGGAGTCGCTGGCTGCGGCGGCCGGCTATCCACAGCTGACGGTGGCGGCCAGCGGTCCGTTCGGGGCGCTGCGGAACGCGCTCCTCAGCCGTTTCCCGTTCGCGGAACCCGCGACGCAACACAGTTCCGCGAGCCTCTCGGGCGATCCCGCGGCCAACGACCTGACGCGCTTCCTGCTCGAGGTGCGCGTGGACCTGCCAGGAAACGCGTCCGATCTCACCGTCGTGACCCAGCACTGGAAATCCGGGACCGGCAACGACGACGAGTTCCGTCGGGCGGTGGAGTCGCTTCGCATCCGTCAGGCGCTCCAGGATCTCGTCAGCGCGACTGACGCCTACGTGATTCTGGGTGACACCAACGAGGAGTCGGACTCCGTGCCGCGGACGCCGAACCCGTTCACGAGCCTGCCGGGCGGACTGCCGGCTTCGTTCAACCTGGGAAGCGATCTCGAGGCCCAGTTGCTCGGTCCCGGAATCGAGAACGATCCGTTTGCACCCCTGGTCGCGACCGGCGGTGCAGGCGCGACCCTGGTGACTGCCTTGCAGTTGGATGGTCTGGATGCGACGCGCCCGGCCTCGGGACGGCGCCTGGATTATCTCGCAGTGAGCGCCGCGATTGCCGGGGCCGGGGTGGCGGCCGAGGTCTACGACTCCCAGGACGCGGGTCTCGGGGGAGGACTGCCGAAGTCCGGAACACCGCCCGGGGCGAGCGCGAGCCTGGATGCCTCCGACCACCTGCTCGTATTTGCGGACCTCAACGTGCCGGCCGCGAGCCTGGCCGAGGTTCCGGCCCTCGAAGACGCCTGGGTGTGGATTGCCGCGCTGCTGATCGGATCGGTCGCGCTTGCCGCTCTGCGCCTCGAGCGTCGGCGCGGCTGAAGGCCCCGATCAGGCGGCGGCCGCGGTAGAGGTCAGGCGCCAGGTGGCGAAGCCACCGAAGATCATGTTGATGCCGGCCAGGGTGCCGACGGCCCAGGCGGCGCTGCTCGGATACTCCCACCAGATCAGGCCACCTACCAGGATCCCCAGAATTCCGCTCAGCAGAATCGCGCCCCATGCCTGGTGCGGGCGAACCCGAAGCGCAAGCACGACCGAAACAACGCCGTCGGCGAGGAAGAGCGCGGCGAGAAGCAAGGTCAGGACCGCGACGCCTTGAAGTGGAAATAGCACCAGCACCAGGCCGCTGCCGAGATAGAGAATTCCCGAGAGCAGCCCGAGCGCGACGCCGCGCCATCCCCGCACACGAACGACGTGTACGAGTTGCATGGCGCCGCCCAAGATGAAGAGCCAGCCGAGCAGGAGATCGATCGCGAGCCCGGCCGTAAACGGGACGACGATTGCCAGGAAGCCGAGTACGATCCAAACCAGGGCGAGCAGCTTGAACCAGCCGCGGTGGAGGGCCAGTACGTCTCGCTGCGCTTGCAGCCAATGCGCGCTCGATGTCGCGGTCTCCATTACGTCCCCCTCGTGTTGCGTCCGGGTTCGGTGCGGAGCGCGGGCGCGCGCGAAGCTCCACTTCCTCGCCCGAACTCGCGGCCGTCAGCGTTTATAGTCTTTTCGATTCGGTGCGCCAAGCGATTCGCGCTGCCTACAGGCTGAGAGGGGCGGCCCGTCAAAGCAAGAGCAGTGCGCAGACCCCGTTCACGGAAATAAAGGCGAGGGGGAATGCCCAGCGGCAGGTGTAGTCGACCCGATCCGCGAGGCCCCGCCGGTCCGCCCGGTTGAGTTTGTCGACCACCAGGTTGACGACCACGCCGAGGCCCACGATCAGGAGCGTCGAAATCAGGAAAGCATCCATCAGCGTGAAGTAGGAAATCGCGGGCATGGTGTCCTGGACGATGAACTGATAGGCGACGACCGAGAGAATCCCGATGAACGAAATGTTGATGCGGTCGGAGAGCGATTCCTCATCCATCCAGAAGACCGTCCAGGTCAGCATGACCAGTAGCGCGAGCGGCAGTACCACGAGCGCGATCAGGTGGAAGGGCTCACGTTCCACGTCGAGTCGCGTTACGAGCTGGCTTACGCGATAGCCGTGGAGGACGTCCGACTCCTCGATCGTGGTCGAGATGCCCTTTAGGTCCCAGCCCGCGATGTTCATGAGTTCGTTCACCATGCCCGTCGACTCGGAAAGCGTGCGGAGTACGACCTGGTCCGCGGGGTGACCCAACACCTGCATGTAGAGCGCGAGTTGCTGGCGGTCGAACGGGAACGCCCGCAACGCGAGGGGCCGTTCTGCGGTCGCGTGAAGCAAGTAGACGTAGCGCATGGATCCGTCGGGCTGGATTCGGAGCAACTCGCCCCGCCGATCGAAGCTTTCGGCGCCGTTCTCGAGTCCGAGTTGCGGCCACCAGCCGACGTAGGTCTCGGCGACGTGGAACTCGCCTTCGTAGTACCTCTCATGGACGCCGATCTCTGCGGGGTCGAAGGCCTGCCGCGGATCGTGCCAGCGAAGCGTCACGAGTGCCTCGAATTCGAAGGTTTCCGCGCGTTCGTTGATTGCGTTGAGGTCGAGCAGTACGAAGCCGACCGAAACGATGGTGGGTTTTTCGGGAGGGCCGAACAGGGACATGTCCGCCGCGGCTCCCGGGCCCGGCAGGGCCAACAGGAACAGGAGCAGCAGTCCGATCGCGCAGCTCGGCATGGCGTTCCCTCCCTTCGCGCGAAGGCTCCGTGGCATCGCGGGGTCCGATCCTGCCAGTTGCCGCCCCGCGGGTACAGGGCAGCCGGCCGGGGCCGAAGCTGCCCGGCCGGCTGCGCTGGCTCCGGGACTTCGCAGGGCAGTCCGGACCCTCTAGACTTCGTTCGGGTTCGGCCGGTGGAGCGCCGTCAGGAAATTCGGAAGGCGGCGTATGGTCCCCGCATCGGGGATTTCCACAGCGGTCCTCGTCTCCGACCCAATCAGCAAACGGAACCCGCCGAACAGGAGAGGCCCGCGCATGCCGTCGATGCTTCGGAACCTGTGTTTTGCGCTCGCGCTCGCAGTCGCGGTACCGGCCCTTGCGGCCGACGCCCCGGATTCTCGCTGGCCCCGCAGCTTCACGGGCCCGATGGGGGGGCACCTGGTCCTGCACCAGCCTCAGATCGACGAATGGAAACAACGCCGCGAGATCGAAGCCCGGGCCGCCGTCGAGGGCACGC
Organism: Myxococcales bacterium; assembly: GCA_013215565.1. Lineage (GTDB taxonomy): Bacteria > Myxococcota_A > UBA9160 > SZUA-336 > SZUA-336 > JABSQV01. The sequence continues at coordinate 68,819 of JABSQV010000013.1, forward strand.
TTCCGGGCGTCGCGCAGCCCGTTCTCGGAGCGATCTGGGTCTCCGGTCACACCGATACGGATCGGGTCAAGGGCCTCGTGCACGTCGACGAACTTCGGCTCGTTCGAGCGAGCTTCCCGGGTGTTCCGGGTTCGAGGGTCGAGCTTCTCAAACAGAAGATCGCGGCGGGTCTCGCGGGCAAGTCCGCGACCCTGCCGCTCGCGAGTGTGATTGCGGCTGTGCAGGACCAGAAGCGCGATGCCAGAGAGCCCCGGCTCTCGCTTTCGCCTCCACTGATCTTTCACTCCGCTGCACGCGCAATCCTGGTGGTGCTCGATGGCAAACCCGTATTGATCCCGCTCGCGAAGAGCGGCCTCGAGTACGCGGTCAATACGAACTGGAACCTGCTGCATCATCCGAAACTCGAGCGCTGGTTCCTGCTCGATCGAGAGAGCTGGCTCGAGGCCCCGAAGCTCAGCGGTCCCTGGACCCCGGCGCGGCAGCTCCCGAACGCGTTCAGCAAGATCCCGGATCAACCGAGTTGGAGCAGAATCCGGGCCCACCTGCCGGGGAAGCCGTTGGCGGACGACAAGCTGCCGCGGGTCTTCGTGAGTACCCGACCCGCCGCGGTGATCCTGACTGAGGGTCCCCCGACGCTCGCCCCGATCGAGGGGACCAAGCTCCGGTTCGTCGAGAACACGCCGAACGATCTCTTTTTCGACTCGAACAGCGATCGCTATTACGTGCTCTTCGGTGGACGCTGGTTCCGCGCGCCGACCTTGCAGGGGGACTGGAGCGCGGTCGCGGGGCGAGACCTTCCTCCAGACTTCGCGAGGATCCCGCCCGATTCTCCGCGTGGGCGAGTGTTGGTGGCGGTCCCGGGAACACCCGAAGCCCAGGAGGCGGTCCTGATCGCTGCGGTGCCGCACACCGCCACCATCGACCGAAAGACCGCGACCGTCCGCGTGAGCTACGCGGGTCCGCCGAAGTTCGAGCCGATCCTCAGGACCGATCTCTACTACGCGATCAACTCGCCCTACCGGGTGATCCGTTTCGAGAACCACTTCTACCTGTGTTACCGGGGCATCTGGTTCGAGTCGGTCTCAGCCCAGGGTCCCTGGTGGGTCGCCGCCTCGGTGCCGCTCGAGATCTACACCATCCCGCCCGAGTCGCCGCTC
>JABSQV010000130.1 GCA_013215565.1 Myxococcales bacterium
CCCACTGCCCGCGCTTGTTACGTCACTATGCGTAGTGACAGACCCAGCGGCCGACACCTTGGCGGTGTTTGCCGTCACGGCGATCGCCAAGGCAGACCCCGCAAGCGCAGCGGGCGAAACAGCCTTACTACCCTCGGCCCCGGTGTCAACCTCGGCAGTGGATGCAACGGTCAGCGGCACCGCCCAAGCGGCAGAATCGGCCGCCGATAAATCGGTGCCGTCGATATTCAAAATCGCGTCCGCTGCCGCAATATGCGCGGCCAACTCGGCGTCTTCTTGGATCTCTGATACCGAAGCGAAATCAGTCAGCGTGACCTGCCCGCTTGCCGGGATCTCGTTGTCTGGCACCGGCAGCTGATCGAGCGGCAGCGCTGACGCAGTTTGATTCTTGGCGATCACCGTACTCATGCGCGCCACCTGATAGTCGCCCAGCCCATAACCTGTGACGTTGTATTGCCTCCGCTCTGATTCCGTGCTCCCAGCACTTGGCCCTGCGCAAAGTCCCCATTCAACGCCGAACTTGAACCGCTCGTGGCTGAACTGGCGAGCGTAGCGATTGCCGCCCCGGCAGCAGTCACCTCAAACGTGGCGGCGTCGGTGTCGTTGCGCGTGTACGAAATAGCGACCACGGTGCCATTGTGCTCGGCATCGCGCCCCTTCGAGGCCGAGAATGAGCGCCGGTCGATGCCGCGATAGTAGGCGCCTGCACCAACGTTGCCGGCGCGCCCGAAGGCTATCTGCTCCGCGCTGGATGACAGCCATTTCGTGCGCGCTCCGTCGTAGTACATTTGCATATCCAACGCCGTGTTTCGGTAGGTGTCGCCATCTGCTGGTACGGGGCTCACCGGGTCTGTCGCGCTGGCGCCATAGTCGCGCAGCCCAGTGTCGTCTATTGCGGTGCCACCAGTGCCATTCCAGACCACCCGCCCACGGTCAACCGATGAGCCTGGGCCAGTGATGCCGCCTGCGCCGGGTGGCGCCGCCCAGGCGCCATCGGCGCGGAGGAAGTTCGCCGTGCCTCCACCGCTGCCAGGGACTAGCCCCTGCAGTACCGATGTGAATTGATCCAGCAGCGTCGTGGCCTGCGTGCCGGTCATCGCCTCCGGGTCGCCCACGCCAGCCGTCACGCGCCCCAGGAAGCGCGCTGTGGCCAGTGTCGCCATCTTGGCCAGGGTGACGGCATTGGCAGCGATGGTGAGCGCTGTGGCCCCTGTTACGTCGCCCGTGTGCGTCGCGTTGCTCACCTTCGCCGTGTTGGTGGCCACATCCGCAGCCAGCGCAGATCCTGCCAGGGTCGATGGCACGATCGCGCGGGTCGTATCGGTGCCGGTATCCACCTCGGCCTGGTCGGCGATCTCGATCGCGCCTGCCTGGGTAGCGCTGGCGTCTGCCACGTCCACGCGGATTTCGTTGGTGCCCGCGTCCAGCACCACGGTGGCCTTGGCACTCGCTGCCTTGACACCGCGAAACTCCAGGTCAACCCCGGTCTTCTGTTTGAACACACCAACGCCAGCCGTGTTGACGTTGCTGGCAGTGTTGGCCTCGCCGCCACCTCCGCCCGGTGGGGCTGTCCATGTGCCATCGGCACGCAGAAAGTTTGCGGTGCCTCCGCCACTGCCCGGCACAACGCCCTGTAGCGCACTGGTAAAGGGGTCCAGGAGCGTTGTGGCCTGCGTTCCGGTCAGGTCCTCGGGGTCGCCTGTCGCGGCTGTCACGCGCCCCTTGAACGTACCGGTGGCCACGTCGGCCAGCTTGGCGTTCGTCACCGCGTCCGCTGTGATCGTGAGCGCCCCACTGCCCGTCACCTCGCCCGTATGTGTAGCGTTCGTGACCTTGGCGTTGTTCGTCGCCACGTCGCTCGCAAGTGTCGAGCCCGCCAACGACGAAGGCGAAACCGCCCGCCCCGCGTCGGTGCCCGTGTCGACCTCTGCCGCCGTCGCCGTCTCCATGATCCCGGCCACCGTTTCGGATGCTGCCGAGATCCAGGAGTCCAGCGTACCGCTAACGTCTGCCTTCGGGATCGCCGCTGCTGCGGGTGTCGCGGTGGCGACCTCATCGCTTCCGCCGTCCTGATGGCTGGCGGCATGTGCCGTCGGCGTGCGCGCATCGGATAGCCGTGTGTCGTTGCCCTCGCAGATCGTGCTTGCTGTCGTGCCATAGGTGGGCGCTAGATCGGCGTCCACGTTGGTGCCCACATTGGTGATGCCGCTGGAGCCGGCCACCGTGTCAGTCTGACCACCGCCACCGCCCGCCCCAATCTGCACCCAGGCCGGGCCGGTGGCGTTCGTGAGCACGTAGAAATCGTATGGCGCCGAGGCCCCCACCCGCGCAGCCTTGCCCTCGTCTGCGGCGCTATACGTGGCGGCATCACGCGCCGTCGTGTTCACATACTCAAAGGCATGGATAATATGAATGCCCTCGTCGATTGTTTGCCTGCTATGCCGCGCTTCGGACATTGGCTATCCTATGACCATCATGTGGCCGAAATCGTTAACAAGCCAGCCAGCTTCGTCGCTGGTTAACGGGGTCTCCTTGGTGAACGCCGCAGCGGTGACAGCATACAGCACCTGATTGGGCTCATCGGGCGTGGGGAAATCCCCTGGCGTGGTGCCTGTACTATCGCAGCCTTCAAAATCAGGATGCGCCATTATGTGCTTTCCTCGGTCTCATAGTCTTGCGTGAACCAGAACTGCAGGTCCAGATCGTTGTTAGCACCAGCGTTCAGCCCTGGCTTGAAATACAGTTTGCCCGTGCCGTCTGCAGTCATCGGGATCGGCTGACAGTAGACTTTTCGGATCGGATCTGTAAACGCTTGTGACGGTAGCTCCAGCCGGTCGTCTGGCCCGTCGTTGGCAAAGGAGGCAGCCTGGCCGATACGGGGCGCCCAGGTCGTCGCAGACCCCGCTGTGCGGTGCCACTGGGCTGACAGCAGGCGCCACTGGCTGGTCGTGGTCGCAGGCATCTGAAGCGTCACCACGCTGGTGCTGTCAAGGCCAGTCGGGGTGATCCGAATGTAGTGCGCCACCGGTGACGCGGCAGTGCCTCGCGGGATGTCTGCCGATCCGGTGCCCCTGCCCTGACCCGCAGTGAGCCCAGCGATTCGCGCCAGCAGCCAGAGCACATCATCGTTCCATGCTCCGGGTCGATCCTTGCTTGTGGGCACTGGGGCGCCTCCTACGTGGCCGAAGCGGCAGCACCGCGCATGTTCATGAACCGCGTCCAGACCCTGATCCCCACGACCACCCGCCCGCGCTTGTAGGTCATCTTCTCGATGGTGGCGGGCTCGTTCACCCAACCGAACTCGGGCGCCGAGAAGGAGATCGTGTCACCCCTGCGGTATTCGAGGAAGATCCTTGGGAGGGCTTCGCACTCGACGAGGTAGGACGGCAGCGCCATGTGATCGACCATCCAGTCGAGCACGAACTCCGCCTCATCCTCGTCGGTCACATAGACCGACTCGATTACCTCGGCGTGTCGCTCACCGACGAGGGTCTGGGAGTACTCGCAGACCCCACTGTTCTCAGCACCCCTGACCAGCACCTTCTGGTAGACGTTGAGGACCGGGTCGTAGTCGAACCGGTACACGAACTCGTTGAACAGCTCGGTCTTCGGGATCTCCTGCACCAGCAAGATCCGATCGAGGAGGGGGAACTTCCCCAGCTCCCACTGGGCGACGGGCTCGGTCCTGAAATCGGTGTAAATCGGTCCGTAGGCACCGTTCGCCCAGACCATCGTGATCATCGGGTACGAGTCGAGCAGGTGACCCTCGATCCAGTCGGGGGCGCTTCCCGCCGAGTTGCCGCTGGCGCCGTTGATGAGGATCTGGGGCACGATCTCCAGCGGCAGGCGCGACTCGGCGTCCGAGAACAACTGGGCGCTGGCCCCGTCGACCCCGAGCGGGGTGAAGCTCTCCACGATGTGTCGGATCACCTGGATGATGTTGCGCTGGTCATCGGTCGCGGTCGTGGTCACGTGGACGGCGTCGTTGTCCTCCCAGGCCGTCGCCGCGTTGGTGAACCGGATGTAGCTGTAGGTGACTCCCTTCTCATCGGTCGTGCTGAGCTGGGTCCAGCCGTAGGTCGCATCGCCGCTGGTGACCTCGACACCGTTGACCATAACTCCGGTGGTCGTGTCAACCGTCCACAGGTCGCCCCAGGCGAAAATGAAGTCCTGGGTGCCCGGTGTCGTCGTCGTGATCCGAACCGCGGGGATCCGGCCGTAGCTGTTGACGACCAACGGGGTCCGCTCGCCCTGGGCGCTGAGATGGACCCCCGTGCTGAACCTCGAGTCGTCGACGACCCATGGGGGCAACTTGGTCGCCACGCTCTCCTTCGGGTCGACCAGCTCCACATCGACGACCTCTCGGGTGCCGTCGTCATCACCGTCCTCGTTGAGGACCGCACCGAAGCGAACGCCGCCGCCCATGTCCCCGCGCAGGATCACGTACCGACGATCGTAGTCGGACACCCTGTCGATGGGCTCAAGGCTGACCTCGCCGATGCCGGCCAGGATCATGCCCCGGGCGATCAGCTCGGCGGGGTTCACCAACTTGGGGTCGAGGGTCAGGGCGACCGACCGCACGGTGCTGGTCCCCTCGCCGACCTTGTACTCCTCAGCGAATTCGGGCTCCTCCATGATCAGCGGGAGCGCGTCGTGCTTGGTGTCGGCCAGGGCAGATGTCGATCGGACCCGCTCGGTCGAGATGCGGATCGGGGCGACCCCAGCCTTGCCCCCGAAGACCAACTCGATGACCATGACCACGTTCCGCATGTACGGATCGGCGTTGAGGATGTCTCGCCAGTAGACAGGCAGGCGGCCGCCCGACTGTCGAGCGTGGTCGAGCGGACTCCACCGCTCGATGGATTGCGCGATCTGGATCTCGCCCTGCAGGTTGCCCAACTCAGACCTCCCGACCGTTCATTTCGACTTTTATGGCCACAACCCCTCCTTTCGGGGAATTATACCATCTCAACAATTTGGTCATTAGGTCTCTTCCGTGAACATCAGGGAGGTGTCCCCCGCCTTGCGGAGATTGCCATCGGCGTCCCGATACCAGGCCGCGTTGTCGTGCCTCGATCCGCTCTTGACCCGTCCCAGGATCACGGTCTCGACTCCACGCTCATCGTCGATGACCAGGGCGACGCTCCGCTTCTCGTACCCGATCTGCCGCAGCACGTAGCGGAAGCGATCCCGCCACCGCTCAGCGTCACCGACGATCCGACCGATGATGGTTCGCTGATCTGGCCCCTCTTGGAAGGCCCAGGTGATCCCGCCCCGCGTCCGGTACTGGGTGATGTTGGGTTGTTCGTCATCGGTGAACGCCCAATCGAGCGGCACGGCGATGTCGAACTGGCGACCAACGACCAGACGCCCGAGGCTGTGATCGTCCTCGGCCGTGTCAGAGTCCGAGAAGCCGAGCCGCATGTACCGCTGGGGCAGGTTGCTGATCGGGGAGGAGTAAACCAACACGCCATGATCCGCGAAGACCACAAACGAGTCGCCTGGGAGAACGCCCTGCGCAGCCAGGGAGGTGGTCTCGTCGCCGCAGTGCAACAAGAACCGCGAGGCGTGCCGAGTGACCTTGAACGTCAACCCAGAGGCCGTGCCCGAGGTCATGCGGACGTAATGCCCAACAACCTCACCGACGACCCACATGGGGTTGTTGCTGGTCTCCAGGGTGCAACCCTCGACGGCGGTGACAAACAGCGCCTGGGTGCCTGTGCCGAACGCGGTGGTGTCGATGGTGCCTGCAGCGACGGGGCTGGCGAAGGCAGCGTTATCATCGTACTCGACCGTGATGAACCGATCGTTGGTTCCGAAGACGGCAATCGCGTCGTGGTCCCAGCGGCAGAGCCCATCGTCGGGATCTGCATCGAGGATCATGGTCTGGGCGGCCACCGAGCTGGAGCGCCAGTCGATCCGGGGGCTGTCGATGAGCACGGCCTCGGCGGGGTGCTGGTGCTCGACCTCGCCGTTGAAGGCGTCGTTGAGTGCGCCCCCGATCCCGGCCCAGGAGATCAGCAGCCCGTTCTCGGTGTGGATCGGCACCCCGGTCGTTTGCTGACCCAGAAGATCGTCGGGGTTGACAAACACACTTCCGGCTCTCAGCTCTCGGCCGTTGGACCCGAAGAGGATCGAGAACTCGCGCCACCAGGAGCGCATCGTGTCGACCTGCACCTGGCCGAAGTGCCCGAAGTCGGAGCTGCTGGTGACGGCCACCGAGTTGTCGAGGACGACGATCGTCCCGACGGTCCACACGTTGGTGCGGGTGTTGCGGATCGCGAGCAACGCCCTGACCGTGAGATCGGATGCCCGGAAGCGCATCGAGAAGCGGACCTCGAAAAAGGCACCCGTCGAGCCCGTGTCCATCCCACCTGGGACCGCGAGGGCCTGCAGGACCGAGGCGGCGGTGTTGTCGAAGATCGTGATCCCCGCTGGCGCGACCCGGAGGGACACATCGACCCCGAGACTGCCGCCCTGGCCGTCCGTACCGCGAAGTCGGACGGCAACATTGTCAGCGGTCGCCACGCTGTCCCCGGTGTCGAGGCGGACGTAGAACTTGGTGACCGATCGGTTGCCGATGTCCTCGCCGAGTGGGGGACCGTTGCTGTAGCGGACGACATCAGCGGCACCCACCCCGGTGAGCTCCATCGAGTCCATCGACACGGAGGCAGAGCCGCCACCCGCCGTGGTCTCGACCCAGACGGACGCGCCGGCGGCGTCGGGTCGACCGCAACCCTGGTGCCAGAGGTGCTCGAACAGGACGAGGTTCGCCCCCGCCGAGTCGAGTCGGGTCGAGGGTCCGAACTCGCCGAAGGACCGCTGAGACCAGCCGCCCCAGTAGTAGCCCAGGCCGTCCACGATGTCGGTCCCGGTCCCCTCATTCTTGCGGGCGCCGTAGAAGAAGATCGCGTTGCCCATCCAGCGCGCCGAGACCCGGCAGGGAACCGTCAACGTCCCTTGCTGGTTTGCCATCTTGGGGTTCTCTTCCCATGAAGCGAAGTCGTTGGCGGTCTCGGGGCGCGAGCGCCGGATCATCCAGGCGTCAATGATCCCCGCTGCCCGGTCGTCGTACCACGTGAAGTTGTAGACCCAGTCGGGGGTGTCGATGAGCAGGATCTGCCTGACCGCGACGGAGGCCGGTGTCGTGGTCGTGACCGCCGTGGTGTACCCGATCGCATCCCGTCGAGCGGTGTGCTGGTTCACCTCGCCGGCCACCCCGGTCATCTTCATGAGGAGGAACAGGCCAGTGGTGCCGACCCCAACGAGGTCGAACGGGTTCACGTCGTCGGTGTCGGTGGGGACCAGCCCAGTCGTGATCCCGCCTGACAGCTCCTTGAACGAGATCCCCCGGTCGGCAGAGTACAGGGTCCGAATGATGCCGAACGTGTCCTCGACCCACGCCAGTCGAATGTGCTCCCCAGAGACCGCCACGCGGATCTGGGCGTTGCGGCGACTGTTGGGTCGCTCGCCGGGAGACCCGCTCACCACGGCGTCGGTGAGGCCGGCGCGGAACGCGATCTGGGCTGCGACCAACGTCCAGGTCAGACCACCATCGAGCGAGTGGTACACATCGAAGTCGTCAGTCCCGGCCGTGTCCTCGGTCGAGATCACGCGGACGATCAGGGCGAGGCGTTTGTCGGCCAGCTCGACGAGCTGGCAATTGTGATGCCCAGCGAGCACCTTGTTGGTCAGGGAGAAGCTGGTCGTGGTCCACTCGTCGTACCCATCGGTGTCAACGTCCCTATACGCCACGATCACCGTGCTGGTCGCGGTCGTGTCGTCGATCCCAATGACCAGCAGCCGCCTGAATTCGCTGGCGTAGATCGTCGCGCAGTTGTCCGATCCAGGCACCGTCGACGTGATCGGGCTGTGCCACTCGTAGAACATCCGGGGATCGTTCGCCCCAAAGAAGTCCGAGCCCGTGTCGTCCTGTCGACGCCAGATCCACTCAGCTCGGCCTCGCCCGCCTGGGGCGACCAGCTTGTAGACCAGATCTTCGGCGTCCGTCCCCAACCGACCCGCTTGGATCGGAATCATCTTGCCCAGGTTGTTCGTGTTCGCCCCAGCGGCACCCGTGTAGGGTCCAGACTCGCTGGTGACCGACAGGACGTTGGCTTCGCCGACGAGTTGCTGATCCGGCATGATGAAGTAGCTGCCAGGCTTGCCCGCGCAGGGATCAGGCGGCCCCGGCGGGAGGGGCTGCATCAGAACCTCGATGCGGCTCGCGGTCATCAGGAACCCACCCCGGAGGAGAACCTCGAGGCGTGAGGCATTCAGACCGGTGCCGTCCTGCTGGCTGAGCAGGGCCTCGGTACGAGATGCTGCAAGCTGCTCGCCGTCGTTGGTGGCGTTGAGCAGAACCTCGATTCTGGATGCGGTTAGCTGGGTGGGCACTGAGGACCTCTGGGCTTATGTCTCGGACACCACGCCGAACTCGGTGGCATCGAGAACGGTGGGGGTCCACGCCCCGCCTGCCCCCTGTTCGTTCCACATCTTGGAGACCTGGCCCGCGCCGGGGGCAGGCACAGCCGACTCATCGTAGTCGGTCGCGGAGTGTCGGCGGCGCAGGATCACGTTCACCCCAGCGTCGGATCCCGTGCGGGTCATGCGCCCCGACCACTTCACGTTGGTCACAACGCTGGCGATGCCCGAGGCCGGTTCGTGGCTGAATGTCGATCGCTCGCCAACCGCTGTCGCCTCCACATAGTCGGGATCAGACGACGGTCGCTCGTTGATGCGAGAGAACCCAACACTCCCGGAGTCGGGTGCCCACTCCGCGTAGGTGACGCTATCCGCATCAGGAACGAATACCGCGATCTGGGGATTCGAGAAGTCGTTGGCGTCCACGGTCCCGGTCGCGTCGTTGGGGTCCATCGCGATCAGGTTCGCAATTCGGGAACTGAGTTGCCGCATCGTCCAGTAAAACTCGTCGGCGGTCACGTCGGTGTTGGGATCGGTGTTGCCGCTGAAGCTCAACACCGGGGTCACCAGGTTGCCGTTCTTGTACACATCGAAGGTGCCGCTCGGGGAGGCCATGATCACGTGGATGTGGATCGACTCCCAGGTCGCGCTCGCGATCGGTGTCGCGCTGGTCGCCACGACAACCCCATCGACCTGGATGGTGATGTTGTTGGTGCTGTCCTCGAATGACACACCACCAAGCAGCGTTCCCGACTTTCCATAGCCGAGGACGTGTAGGTCGTTGCTGGTGTTGTTGGCGGGGTTCTTGAAGTGGTAGTGGAGCCAGAACTCGCTCTTGGCGGCCGTCCAGGCATGCCGCGCCGAGTGGGTGCCGATGGCGCTCGCGTGGTTCAGCGCCCGATCGGTATTCGCGTTGGGCGTGTCGGTTGTGTAGGTCGGGGTCGTTCCCGAGGCGACGATGATCTCGTCGTCGGCGATGCGAAGCCCACCAAAACCAAGCTGACCGATGATGCTCATGTGTCCTTCCTATGGGGTCCAGGCATTGAACCGCCCTCTGGTGAATCCGACCTTCGCTCCCGAAGCCCGACGGATGATGCGCTTGACGCCGGTTGCCCGACCTCGTTGCATCGACTCTACTTGTACCGCGTCAAGCAGGCGACCCTCAGCAACAACCATCACTTCGATGCGTTGCCCTGAGCCTCCTCCTGCAGCCGCCGCGCCTGCACCGAGGGCAGCGCCAGCCTGTGCAGGCCCCGCGCGTCCACCAGCCATGCGGGCACGGTTCTCGTCCGCGTTGAGGACAGCCTCGCCGGGGTGGAGAACGGTGCGCATGGTTGCGGGCACGTATTGGATCCCACTCGAGGAGCCCTTCTTGAACAGGCTCCCGATCGCTTCGCCGATGTCCTTGATGAACCCGGAGTCATCGGAGTCGAACCCTTTACCGCCCTTCTTGTTCTTTTTATCCTTGCCGCCAATGCCGGGAATGATGGCCACGATGGCCTTACCGATCTCCTTGCCGATCTGAAGGACAGACTCAAGGATGCCCTCGACCAGCGCGAACACGATCCGAGGCATCTTGCCGATCAGTTCGACGACGATCCCTTCTACGAGGGCGAAGACGATCTCTGGGAGCGCCTTGACGATCTCGACAACCACCTCGGGGATCAACATCACGATCGCCGGGAGCAGCTCGGGCAGCGCGTTGGCCAGGGCGATGATGATGTTGGGGATCATGCCGATGATGGTCGTGATCAGGAAGGGGATCTCTCCCAGAATTGCGGCGATGAGCTGAGGGATGGCTTCGATGACGGAGACAACGATCTGCGGGACGGCTCGAACGAGCGCCATGACGATGCCTGGGATCCCAGCGATGACCGCGTGGATGATCGCAGGCAAGCTATCGATCAGGGCATCAAGGATCTGGGGGATCGCGCGAACGATGGCACGAATGATCTGGGGAATGCCCTCAAGGATCGCCGTGATGATGCTGGGCAAGGCTTTGAGTAGCTGGCGAACAAGCAGAGGAATCACGTCGATGATTGTGACGATCGAACCAAGCAGCGCGGTCACAAGGCCAGGGATGGCGTCGAGGATGGCTTTGAGCACACGGGGCAGTTCGGCGACGAGCCCCTCAACAAGCGCGGGAAGCGAAGCCGCGATCGACGCAATGAGATCAGGGATCCGCTCCCCCAGTCGCTCAATGATGATCGGCGCTGACTCTGCGACTTGCTCAACGAATGCAATCGCGGCATCGACCATCTGATCGACCATCGCGTTGGTGTTCCCGGTCTCTCCGACCCCGCGCCCTACCTGGCCGCTCTCGATGAGGGCCGCGGTGATCTCTTTGGTCGTCGCGAGGATCCCTCGGAGCGAGATGTCCATGCCGGTCAGGGAGCTGACGAGACCAACGGCGGCACCGCTGGCCATGCCGAAGGCGTTGACCGCAGCCATGCCGATGTCGCCGAACGCGGCGATCAGGGTCTGGCGCTTGTGCTGGGCGATCTGCTTGTCGAACTCGGCCTCGATCGCTGCTCGGGTCTCGGCCGACGCTTCGGTCAGCTCGGCGAGGGTGTTGAACTTGTCGATCTCCAGCGCCTCGACAACCGACACCTCCTGGGCGCGCAGATCGGCGAGAATGTCCCCAGCCTCCTTCTCGGCGTCGATGCGGATCTGGCGCAGCTCGGCCTGGTGCTCCTCCTCCTCCTTCTCTGCCTCGGCAATGAAGTTGGCGTTGACCTGCTGCAGCGCCTCGCGCCGGTTCTCCTCGATCTTCTGGGTCTCCTCACCCAGCTCTGTGGCGAGCCTGACCTCCTCGTCGAAGGCTTTGTTGACCTCCTCGATCTTTTTCTCGCGAGCGCGGAGGGCCAGCTCGATCTCGTCGTCGGCGATCTTGAGCGCGTCATCCCTGAGGCTTTGCATCAGCGCCTGGGTGGCCTCGGCCGCCTTCTGTCTGGCCTCGATCGCTGTCTTGGCGACATCCTCGATCGACCGATTCTCGGCCTGGTGCGCCTCAAGTTGGACCTGCTTGTTCTCTTGCAGGAGTCGCTGGGAGGCAGACGAGATCTCGTTCCGCAGTGCGACGGCTCGACGGCTCTCCTCGGTCCGCTTCGCAGTGAGTTGATCGATCGCGGCCTGGGCGTCCTGCATGTTCTGGATGTCGTCGCGCCCCAGCTTGTTGGCGATGACTTGGCGCGCGATCGTGTCCTGGGTGTGCTGGTTCTTGTCCTCCATCGCCGTCGCCACTTCTTGGGCTGCGGCGATCTGCTTGTCGAGGATCTTGACGTTCTCGTTCAGGGCGTCGGCCTGTGCCCGGATGACCGTGATCCCGTCCTTGCCGCCCTTGCGGATCAAGTCCTCGACGGTGAGCAACTCCCCGCCCGACTCGATCAACTTGCCCTGGTTGATCTGCAGGCGAGCGGTCTCGACCGATAGGGCGAGGACAGCCTCAAGCCGTCGCCGCTGGGCATCGGTCAGCGACTCGTCGGTCTCCAGCGCCTTGCGCGCTGCCGCCTGTTGCTTCTCCAGAGCTGGGGCGAGGCGCTTCTCCTCGGCCTGGGCGAGCTGCTCGGCTTCTGCGGTCAGCCGCTCCTGGGCGGCGCGGAGGAGCTCGGTCTCATCGCGGGCGGCCTTGACCTTGCCGATGTAGATCGCGATGGCGGCGACCACGGCTGCGATGGCTGCGGCGATGGCGAACAAGCCACCCGTGCTGACCGTGAGAGTGACACCGAATGCCGTCACGGCTGTACCTGCAACACCAAACGCGGCACCGAGGGACGTGACCGCGCCAGACATCGCAATGGCACCCGTGGTCACGAACAGCACACCCATCGCCAGCAGCACCTTCTCGACGTGACCGGACAGGAAGATGAACGCCTTGATCAGCGGGGACATCGCAGCGGTGAAGTCGACGGTCAGCTTGACCATTGTCACAAAGCTGTTGGCGATCTCGGTCGAGTTGTTGAGCAGGAACGTGGTGATGTCGCCGAGGGTGTCCTTGACGACCTTGGAGATGGCCCCCGACTCCGACTTGAGGGCGGCGCTGGTCTCGTTCAGGACCAGTGGGATCGCAGCGATCATCTCGCGCAGTGGACCCTTGAACGTGTCGAAGGTCTCGATCAGGAGATCCTGCAGCGCCGAGATCATCACCTTGGCCTGGAACTGGACGGTCTCCCCAGTCGTGTTCCACATGTCCTCGGTCGTGCCCGCCGAGTCCTTCATGCTCTCGGTGAAGCCGACCAGATCGATCTGCCCGGTGCGGATCGCCCCGGTGAGCTTGGCGATGTTCGCGCCCGACCGCGCACCGAAGATGGTGATCGCATCGCTGGCGGTCAGACCCACGTCCGCCATCTTGCCCATGATCTCGTTGAAGCTGTTGGTCTCCGGGTTGATGTCCTTGAGTTGGAGTCCGTACTTCTTGAGGGCGGCGGCCTGCTGGTCAGTGCCCTTGGCGGCCTGGATCATCGACATACGGAAGTTGGTGCCTGCGAGCGAGCCCTCCAGGCCCAGGTCGCGGAACGCGGCGACGGCGGCCGTGGTCTCCTCGATGCTCATGCCGAAGGACGCGCCGGCGGTGCCTGCGAACTTCATCGCCTCTCGGATCGACTCGAAATCCAACAGGGAGGATCGCATCGACTTGGAGAACACATCGACGATGCGGGTGCTCTGGGTCGCGTCCAGCCCGAACTGCTTCATGGTCGCGGCGACCAGGTTCGCCGAGTCGCCAAGCTGGGCGCCGTTGACCCCAGCGAACCGCAGGGCATCTCCTGCGGCCGTCATCGACTGCTCAGCGGACAGACCGGCACGGGCGAGCGCCTCAAGCCCTTCGCCGGCCTGGGTGGCGGTGAATTCAGTCGAGGCACCCAACTCCCGCGCCTTGTCGATCAGCGGCTGCAGATCCTCGCCCGTCTTGTTGGTGATGGCGCTGACCACAGCCATCTGGTGCTCGAACCCAGACCCGACCGCGATGCTCGCCACGCCGAATGCGGTCATCGCTGCCCCGGCGACCTTGAAGGCCGTGGAGACTCCGGACTGGACCCGGCTGGCGACATTGATCATGCCGTCGCCGCTGATTTTCATCGTGCGGCCGGCGCGCGCCATCCCCTTCTGGAAGTCGTCGTCCTTGAAAAACAGGGTGACGAGGAGCTTCCCGACGTTGGTCGACGATGGCACTTTGAGTCCTCCTCTCCCGCCGAGTGTATCAGCCTCGGTCAGCACTAACCCGCTGGGTCAGCGCCTCCCGCCTTGCGTTGGGTCACCGCGATGCCCGCGCGGTGGAACGCATGGAGCAGCCCCATCTCGGCGCGCTCGGGATTCTGCTCCTTCGCCTCTTCAAGCGAGAAGGACTTATCGTTGGGTCCACGTCGTCGCCGTCGTCGAGTCGGCCGGTCGTTATCAGCGACCTTGGAACCCGAATATCCGGCACCCAGCACAGAGAGGATGGGCTCGGCGACGAGGTTGATCAGTCCGACCTTGTGCCGCATGACGCACCGCGACTGGAGCGCGATGCTCTCCCAGCTATAGCGATCCAGCAGATCGTCGAGGTCGTGCCCGGATGCGATCAGCGCACCGAGCACCTCCTCGATGTCTTCCGGCCCTACTCGCTTTGCCGGCTTCCCATCAGTTGCGCCACGAGGTCGGTCAGCCTTGCCCCCGACCGGGCTAAGAAAGGGACGAGGCCGGCGACCAACTCCTCTGCGGCGAACAGATCGGCCGCGTCGGACGCAGAGGTGCCGGTCTCATCGGCGAGTTTCTGGTTGGCCTGTGCAACCACGCCGGGGTGGGCGGCCTCGAACGCGTTGGCCAGTGCAGTCAGGACCGTTTCGCTGGATGCGAGTTGCACCAGCGCCTCGGCGATGGCGCCGAACCCGCCCTGCATCCTCGTCTGGATGTCGTCCCCATCGATCTGGACCTGGAGCAGCGTTTCGAGTTGACGGACCACTCTGATCTGGCCGCGCGCCGGGAGTGCCGACTTGCAGATGTAGCTGTTGCCGGCCGGGTCGAAGACCTCGATCGTGTCGGGCGGGTCGAGCTGATCGAACAGATCGCGCATCGCCTCGGCCGCTGATCGCAGCGTCATCTCGGCATCCGACTCCTCGTCGGGATCGAGCAGCTCGGCATCGAGTGCCTCGCCGGGCTGCTCGTCCAACTCGGCGTCGGACAGCTCGTCGGACAGCTCGTCGGTCTCGGCGCCCTTCTCGGGCTGGGCGGGTGTCGGGATATCGAGTCCCATGATGTCCTCCTGGGCCTCGGTGGGCCTCATTCGAGGTCACCGTATCCCAGAAGGGGTCCTGAGCACCAGGATCAAAGCAGCCGCTCGACCTTGATCAGCTGAGCGTTGGTCGCGAGGGACACGCCCGCCCAGTCGGTGTCGGCCCGGAGCGCCTTGAAGTTGTATTCGAACTGGTGCTCGTCGTGGGTGAACGGCAGCGAGGTGTTGCCCTCACCAACGGCGCGCCAGACATAGACGTTCATGGTGTTCGAGGACTGGCACATCTGATGTTGGACGTGGAGCGCCACCTCGGTGACACAGGGCTCGCCGCCGAAAGTGAAGGTCTCGTCAGAGCCCGTCACGGTCGTGTTGCCCGCGCCCAAGGCGAAGGTCAGTGAGTCGAAGTTCCACTCGATGCTGGTCACCTTGACCATGACCGACTGGGACTGGATGAAGGTCAGCTCGATCAGCTTGGGGTTGCCCTGCATGATGTCGCGTTGCTCGGAGGCGAACTCGACGGTGATGCCGTCTTCGGTGATCGCGCCGACATCAACGGAGGGAGTGGAGCCAACGGCTCCGAGGAACAACCTCGCGGGACCAAAGCTGATGTCCTCGCGGGTGACGGTGGGGAGGTTCAGGGGCACGGGCACCCTCCTTGCGGAGTTTAGGGTCGAGGTGCGGTGCGCTTCGCCGAGCGTCGTCACGTGGACGATAGCACGGCGTGCCCCTGAGGGCTATTGCCCGATTATTTGGCGATGGCCTGGGCGGCCTCGATCTCCTCCTCGCTCATGTACGCCTCGGTGTTGATCTCGCCACACCCCCGGCAGATGATCTGCATGAAGCCGGGGGTCACCACGTCGGCGACCTGTTGCGCGATCGTCCGACACTGATCGTCATCGAGCGCGGCACCCGCGAGACTCACGCCCTCCAAAACAGCCTCGATGAGCTGCTCGGCGCCGACCCCGCCGACGCGGCTGTAGACAAGGTGGTCCTTGTACCTGATCCGCAGGATGTCGGTGCTCTGGTCGTACCAGGCCAGCAGGGCGTTGCACTTCTTGCAGTTCCACCGCGCGTCCTTCATGACCTTGCCAGAGTCCTCACGCTGGCTCCGCTCGCCTGGGAGGAACGCTCGACCCAGGGACGCGATGTCGCGCTCCATCGCACCGATCCGGCGCTCCATCTTCTTCTCGGCGTTGGGGTCGTGGCTCATCGTGTCTCCGTGGTGACCGCGATCCTGAAGCTCTCGCCGCAGCCGGGGCAGTCGCCGGTCTTGTCTTCTGTGGTTCCGATCGTGTCGCGGATCGTTGTGGGGTAGACCCCCTCCTCGTCGCGGAGCCTCAGAACGATCGACCGACACCCAGATGGGCACAGAACGATCGTGGTGGCCTTGGCGACATTCCTGCTCATCTCGATTCCGGGTCGGGTGCGCATCGGAGCTCCTACGTGCCTGTGGCTGTGGTCGCGATCCACCGACCGCGCATGAACCAGGCGTCGAGGTTGTCGACGTGGCCCTCGACGGGTCGCTGGATCTCGCGCGAGACCCCGCACATCGCGACCCCGGCCACAGCCAGCCGCGACTCATGCAAGACCTCGAAGGCGGTGTCGTAGATCTCGGCCGCCTGATCCAGCGACCGCTTGCTGTACCCGTACAGCTCGAACGTCTGCCCAGCGACGTACCCACCGCTCCTCGCGTTGCCCGACAAGAACTCAAACACCAGGATCGGACCCTCGCCGAGCTGCTCGATCGCCTTGGCGTCCTCGAGGCGAGAGCCGAACACCCGGCCGCCAACGAGCGTCTGGATCTCGTCGCTGCCCAGCAAGGTCTTCCGGATCAGGAGTCGAACGGTTCTGGTCTCTGCTCGTCCCATCAGATATTCAGCCCCGATCCCGGTCCGCGGGGAGTGAAGCGCAGGGCGGCCTTGGACCGAAGTCGGCTACCCAGCTCCTTGACGATGACTCGCATGGTCGCCTTCTGGGTGGCGGGCGCGGCCGCCGTGTTCCACAGAATGTCGCGACCCAGCATCACCCTGGTCCCCTTCACCACGTAGACAGCGTGAGGTGCGATCCCGGCATCGAGCTTGATCGCGAAATTGGGAGGCGACCGCGAGAAGTTGGTCCTGAGGGCGTTGAGCAATGTGCCCTTCTGGGTGTGGACCCGCATCTCGGGATTCAGGAGGGTCTTGTTGCTCGCCGCCGCGTGAATGCCGATGCTGCCGTGCCGCCGCGCGTAGGGGTGGCCCAGTCGGGCGAGCTGCTCGGGGCTGTGGTCCCGCAGGCTCATGTTCTTGCGGATCCTGCTCTCCAGCAGCCGACCCGCAACCTGCACCGCTGCCTCAGCCGCCTTCTGTTCGAGCGACCCGATCTTCTGTAGCTGCTGGATGGAGACATTCAGAGCGCCGGCATCGAAGTGCATCATTCTGGCTGATCGTACCCCGGCTCGGTCTTCGGCGCTGGCGGGGTCCACTCGGGGAGCGCCATCGGCTCCCGATCCTCGCGTCGAGCGATCACGGGATGGGGAGGGGCGTACTTGCCCATGAACCGCTGCACCTCAGAGCCTAGGCGATGGAACTGATGGGCGGGCTCCAGGCGCGCCATGCACTGATCGATCAGCTCGCGTGCCTCGCGAAGGTGGTGGAACGCTTTCTCCTTGAAAGGCAGGTACGAGGTGCCCGCGCAGGCGATGGCGCGATCGAGGCATTCGAGTCCCAGCTCAGTGTGCCCATCGTTCATGTAGTGCCACGCCAGGGAGACCCAGGCGCCGGGATTGTGGGGTCGCTCAGCGAGCTCCAATCTGAGGAGCCCCTCGTAGTGGTCCAGCTTCTCGCCCATGCGATCCTCGCCGAACGACATCCCCCGGTGCTGCAGGACGAACGGGGCGTAAGCCCAACGGGGGTGCTGGTTGCGCGCGACCATCGCCGACCGGGCATTGTTGAAGCCCTCATGCACCCGACCGTCCATCCGCATCTCGGGCACCAGCTTGGTCATGCGCACCGAGTCGCTGATCGTGGGGGTCTCGTTCTCGGCGCGGTAGTTCGCGGTCTGCACCAGCCACCCTGACCGATCGCTCTCGGCCATCCGTCGAAGGGCGCGGGCGTCGGCCAGGTGCTCGTGGAGCCACTCATCGGGATCGAAAAAGAGAGCCCAGCCCAGGCCCTTGTGGTCCTCGGTGCCCTTCGCGGCGAGCAGGGAGTCGATCCCCGCGTTCCTCGCCTCGGCGATGTGATTGTCAAGCGGTTGGTGAACCCACCGGCACCCGTGCTTCCAGGCCACCGCAGCAAGAGCATGGGACGGCCCGGTCGGGAACCAACCATCCTCACCGTCCTCGTACCCGCCAGGGTCGATGGACCTGTCGAGGCTCCCAGGCTTCATCGTCCAGAGTTTGTCATGCTCAGCCCACTCATCGGTCCAGACCAGCGCCGATGTGTCAATGACCCCGTGGAGCACATCGAGCCAACGGGCGATGTCTTCGGGCAACTCCTTGCCGTAGGTCAGCATGTGCAGCCCGATCCCGTTGCGCGGGTGCCACGCCTGCATCCTCATCGAGTCCTGCGACTCGGCGCCCAGACCTCGCCGGTCCCGATCCTGCGGTCGCATCAGCCCGTACCGCCGCAGACGGATCGAGGCGATCCGCGTGCTCTCGGGAGCGAAGTAGGGAGCCCAGGACGGCTGGTCCTTGAGCCACCCGCGACCGTCGAGTCGCCACAGTCGGGTCGCGTGAGTCGGTCCGCCCGTCCAGGTGTTGTCGTCGCCGAAGGGTGCATCGACCCTGCAGAGCCGACCCGTGTCCCAGTGGTGGACGAACGAGAGATCCCACGCCCTGACTCTCGGGTCGGGGTGAGAGCACAACCTCAGAAGGTGGTCTCGGTTGACGCGGTCTTCGACCAGCTCATCCTTCTCCAGAGCCAGCGCCCAGGTGCCGCCGACCGACTGGGCCATCTCCATCAGCTTGCCGCGCTCGGCCGACACGTCCCGGTCCTTGTCCCAGACCTGCACTTTGACCGTGTTGTTGCCCTTGTGCCCGACCTTCGAACGAACCCACTTGCCGAACTGCCTCGCGATGGCCTTGGCCGTGCCGCCGTCGCAGACCTTGAGCAGCGCCACCATGTCCTCGTCGAGGAGTTCCTGCTCGCGGGCCTGGGCGAACTCGGGGTCGCCCTGCATATCCAGCGGGTTGTTCAGCAGCAGGATCGCGAACCGGGGACACAGCTTCGATGCCCGTCGGAGGGACATCCGCAGGAGTTGCAGATCGTGCCAGGTCTTGATCCCGCAGCGGTACACCGCGCAGATGGTCGGATCGTCGTCGGTGTCGTGCTTGTCGTAGAAGTCGATCCGCTCTCGGATCGATCCCGGCTTGCGATGACCCTGAGCCACGGGAGCCATGCTGCTGATGAAGCACCCCTCGACCACGGCCGTCCTGAAGCCAGCCCGATCGGCACGCAGGCACAGATCAGACATCGCCCAGTCGCCCAACTTGGTGTCGAGGACGTGTCCGTCGTCGGCGACCAACTTCGCGACCAGCTCTGCCTTCATCATCACAGCCAGGCCGTCGACCTCATCGGCCGCACCGACCACGTCCTTGAAGTGCGAGGCGCGCGCCGCCGCGTACTCCTCGAGACCCATCGCCGCTTCCTCCTCGGTGAGAGGCACGCGCTGGGATGGGTTGGCGCTCTGGTCGGTCACGGGTCCGACGATGCCGATGGCGCCGTAGCCCAGCGCGGGCATCTGCTTGTCGGTGCCGAGCAGGATGCTGGTCGGGAACATGCCCTGCTCCAGACCCTGCAACCACCCGATCGGCAGAACCGCGTCGGCGGAGATCATGACGACCCTTGGGGGCAGCTTCGCGCCTCGGACCACGTAGTCGAGCGCCTCCAGCTCGGTGCCCTCGAAATCGAGTCCCATGATCGCGCTGCCCTGCGGAGCCGTGACCCTGGCCGCGACCATCTCGACGTGATCGCCGTACTCCCCGATCCCCACGGCAACGATGTGCGCGGTCTTGTCGCCGAGGGTCTGCATAACCGACAGGAGCTGGTTGGCGGCCTTCTCGGGGTCGTCGGTCGCGAACACGATCAGGTAGTCATACTCAGGGGCCGGTGGCCCGCTCTCGGTCTTGGTCATGTTTCGCCTCGCTGGCGTCAGGTTGCTACCCGTGTACCACGCTAGGGGTAGTCGGCTCAAGATCACGGGCTACGATGGCGATGGAGGTGCCTATGTCCATCACGGGAATGTCTGACCGCCTGATCACGGTGAAGAGGCGATCGTCCGATGTGCTCACCCCGGTGGTCGCTGCCGCCTCGCACTCGGCAGATGTCCAGCCGCCCGTCGATAGCCACATCGAGGTCGCGATCAGCGGGGGCACCTCGAACACGGGGACCGTCACCGTGCTCGGGCTGGTCGGCGGGGTGCCTGACAGCGAGGTGCTGACCTTCAACGGGATCGCGCTCACCCAGGCCACGACCAAGCGGTTCGATGCGGGCGGGCTCGACACCCCCGCCTTCACCACGACGGATCTGACCGACGAGGCCACGGTCCCGACCATCACGGCCAGGTCGGTCGGCAGCGACGGATCGCGAGAGCACTCGGCGGCGACAGTCATCACCGATTGGCCAGCTCGGTTCGATCGGGGTCGGGCGAGCTGGCCCAACTCACCCGCTGGACGAGGGGCGGTTGAGAAAACCCGGTTCTACGTCGACTACACGACCGTGTGGGATCCCAGGCGCGGCGACGTGATCCTCGACCAGAGCAACGGCGACCAATTCAAGGTGCATGGCCAGCCAGACCTGCACGGTGCGAGCTTGACCCCCCACCACTGGGAGATCGAGGTTCGAGAGAACAAGGGCGCCGACGCGAACTAGAACGGTACTTGCTGGCGAGCCGCGCATCGATGCGCGCGTTGACCAGGGTGGACTTGTACTGCTCGCGGAGGTTGTCGGTGTCGGTCATGATCTGCTCTCTGTTGGTAGGTCCATCCTACTTGGCAGATCACAGATTGGATACCGGCGAACCTAGCTTTCCTTCGGGGCGTCCACGGGCTTCGGCTTCGGGGCGGGCTTCGGCTTCGGGCGCTTGGTCTTGGGCTTCGCTGGTGCCGGCTCGGCGGCGGCTGGCGCGGTCTTCGGCTTCGCGGCGGCCTGCGCCTGCGGTTGGGGAGCGAGGGCGACTGGGCGGCGCGGCACGCGCTCGGCTCGGCGCGGCTGGAAGGGGGCCATCAACTCCTTCGGCGTTTCGATGATCGCGCCGGGGTGAACGTCGAGGGCGGTCGCCCCCGATCCCTGGACGAGATGGTACACGGTGAAGGTGCCGTCGAACTTGGCGAGCGCCTTGGTCAGCTTTCCCTTGGGGGTGGGTTGCGAAGTCGTGATCACCAGTACCGCCTGGTCGACGACTCGGGAGACCTGACGGGCGAGGAATGCTTCATCCCCGCCATAGACGACCGTGACCCCAGTCCCGAGCAGCCGCTCACAGTCCTTGGACGAGGACAGGTCGACCACGCGCGCTCGGCCCCACCTCTTCTTGCCGTCGGCGTCGACGGCGAAGATCACGCCGCATCGGAGCAGCTCATCGCGTCGGGGGTGGGTCAGCGAGTCGATGAAGCCAAGACGTGGCATGGAGACCTCCGAGATCGCCAGGGTAACACGTCAGCCGCAGCTCCCGCCGAACCCGCAAATGGTGCATTGCTTGCAGGCGCCCATCTGTGCCATCTGGCCGCCGCACCCGAGATCTGGGCAGATGTCGACGATATCCGAGAGCTGCAACATCCCCAGCGCCGACACGCCCAGATCGAGCTTCGGCAGCTCGATCACCTCGGGCTCTACTGCGTGAGGCACGCGACCCAGATCACCATCGAGCCAGCTGTCCAGCTCGCGGGGCCAATTCTCGGCCTCGCCGTCTGGGGCCGTCCAGTCGTGGTCCCCGTCCTCATGCGGATCGCGGTGACATCGGCGCCCACCATAGGTGCTGTCACATTGCGGGCGTGGGTGGGCGGTCATGCTGGGCGGCTCCTGTCGGCGGGTATCGGGTTCGCGGGTCTACCCGATGCTCTCGGCCTCGAGGATCGCATCGACCAACTCCTCGTCGCCCATCTTGCTCCGACCCTTGATCTTCAGGGTCCGTGCGAGCTGGTTCCTGCTGCCCGACTCCATCGCCAGCAGCTCATCGCGGCGGGACGGCTCAGCGGTCTTCTTGGGCTCAGTCTTCTTGGGCTCGGGCTTGACGGCCTCGACCTCGACGAACCCGTGCAGCCGCTTGAGGATCGCAACGGTCGCGCGATGGTTGACGGCGACGCGGACCTTGCCGCCATCCACGGCGATCAGCTCGACGTTCTCGGACGCGGTCCGAATGATCTTCCTGTCTCTTGCGCGCGCTTGGCGCTCCATCACGAACATGGGATCTCCTATGAGCCTGGGGCGAAGGGTCGAATGAGGCCACCGAGGATCAGGCTGACATCGGGCGGCAGATATCCGCGTCCCGATCCACCAGCCCCAACGCCGGCGCCGGCAACACCGGCCGCCAACTTGTAGCTGTACTGCCCGATCTTCTCCGAGTCGAGCCCCAGCTTGGACCCGCCAGTGTTGAAGCGGTAGGCAGCGAGAATGGTCGCGGCACCACAGAGGGCAACGAGGTTCTCATCCCCAGCGGCCCACCCCGCCGTGTGGGTGACCTCGATGTGCTGTCGGCCGCAGGGCAGGGAGAACGGAGCCCCGGCGCTGGTCTTGAAGCAGAGGAGCCCCATCGGGCGGGGGCGGCCCAGGTAGTAGGTGTCGGCATCTTGGACCGTGCCGTCGAACTTCACCTCGGTCACCCCGGTGGCGAGGACCACGGGGTACTGAACGAGCCAGAAGCCCTCGGTTCCGAAGTCGAGGACATCGTAGGTCTCGGTGTACGAGGTCGGGTCGGTGTCGGTGAGTTGGAACAGACCGAAGAAGTAGGCGTTGACCCCAGCGACGATCGTGGTCAGGCGAGCGTCATGGGTCGTGTCCGCAGCGGGGATCCGCAGCTCCTCTTTGACCTTCGCCAGTGTGGTGAATCCTGCCACGAACTACTCCTACGCGGCGGCTGCGCGTGCCTCGCGAATGCGGATCTGGAGTTGCTCGCGAGACCCAGCGCCCGAGACCTTGAGATCCTTGGCCTTGACCTGCAGCTCGCGGAATGTCAGGGCGGAGAGATCCTCGCCCATCGTCTTGTCCCACATGTTGGTCACGTCCCGCCACCGACCAGTGCGGCGGGCGTTCTCGGCAGCGGCTTCGAACTGCGTACCGATCGGGAAGAAGATGGTCATGTAGTTCTGACCGTTGGGGTGCTTGATCCGCTTCGCCTCGATGTTCGCGGAGTAGCTGTTGAATCGGGGCTTGGCGCTCGACTCGATCGGGACGATCGTGTGGACCATCACGCGATGGTAGGTGCCTTCGGCGGGCGGTGTGTCCATCGGTACGGGTACGGGCATCTGGCCTCCTGGGATTGGTTGCGGTGGCGGGACTCGAACCCGCGGCCTCCAGAATATGAACCTGGCGAGCTACCAACTGCTCCACACGCGCCATCGCAGATTAGCATGGGTCTGCAGATCAGACCATGTAGGGGGCAGCGTGCCCCGAGTCGATCAGGGCATCGTTGACCGAGACCGCTGCCGGATCGGAGCTCCAAGATGTGGCGGGAGGTTGGGGGATTCGAACGCCCACCCCCTTTCGAGGGCCTCGACCTCTGGGTCGTGGACGGCACGCCAACACCGCTACGGACCGCCCGCCACGATCCCATCCTAACGCAGAGGCGCCCGCTCCAGCGGGATGCCGAGGCGGGCGCAACACCTAAACAGGGTGTCAGGTCTAGGCAGCGATCCCGACGAGGATGGCGGCACCCAGGGTGTTGGCGAGGGTGAGCGCGCCGTCCCAGAAGATGTCGAACTCGTCGAACTGGCTCGAGGACTTCGCCAGCGGCATCACGGTGAGCGGGGTCAACTCGGCGATGTAGCAGTAGCGGGTGTTGACCACGATGATCGCGGTCGTCACGGATCCGCTGTAGGCGGTGACCTTGGTCCCGTTGAAGGTCAGCACATCGGGCATGCCCGTCGTGGTGATTAGGGGGATCCCATCGTAGGTCCGGACGCGGAAGCCGGCCGCGATCTCGACCATGTCGTTGAACTGCTGCTGAGCCTGGAGCTGCGCGTTCAGGAGTCGCCGACCCTTGCGGCTGGCGAGGATGACGAGATCGGATCGGTTGCCCGAGCCCTTCACCGCGTCGATGGTCTCGTCCAGCTTGTCGAGGGTGAGCGCGTCACCGGTCACCGTCGTGGTCTGCAGGATGATCTGCGAGGCGGTGGCCTGGGTGAGCGTGATCAGCCCATCGAACTGGTCGGCGTCGATCGCGATGTCGCCCGTGACCAGGCCGTCCTCGAAGGTCTCGGAGAAGTCGCCGGTCCGCCCGACGATCTCACCGGCGAGCACGTCGCCGTAGGAGCGCCCGGTGGCCTGCAGCTTGCGAGTGACCTTGCCGCGAACGATCAGGGTCTTGCACGGGAGCGAGACCTGCACATACGTGCCGGTGCCCTCGGTGGGCTCCGTGGTGTCGTCGATCCACTCGGCCGAGGAGCCGGGGGTGCGCCGGTTGATGTACTCGGCGTTGCCCGACATCGGCTTGCGGGGCAAGACGGCGGCCGTTCCCAGTTCCCGATGATGGATCTGCTGGACGGTGCGGTTGATGTTCGTCTGGAGCAGGACGGTGCCAGCACCAGCGACGTTGAGGGCTCGTTCGAAGCGTTGACGGCGCGCCGGATCGAAACCTGCGAAAGCGGGGGAATTGCTCATGATGGGTTCTCCGTAAGGAGCCCCTGGCTACTGCCAGGTGGCGCGCTCGTTGGGGTCGGTGATGATGCCGTCGTGCTCGGCGGCGACGAGGAGGGCGTGGAGTCCCTGCTCAAGGCGGACACGCTGCTCCCCGGCGAGGCCGGTGCGCGTGGTCAGCTCGGGAACGAGCTGCTGGGCGACGGCGGCCAGTGCCGGCGCGTCGGTGCGGGCGCGACCGATGAGGGTGTCATAGGCACCCTGGGCAGCGGGACCGTCGGGGATGGCCAGCGCGGAGCGGCCGACCCGGTTGGGGCGAGCGCACATCGCGGCGAGGGCATCCTCGGACGCCTTGGCGCGGGCGACGGCGGCGGCGGCCTGGTTGCGCGCTTCGGCGACCTGGGTGGGCGCGGCGCGGTCGGCCGGCGCGGGATCGGCAGTGCCGCTCGCCTTGAGCGCCGCGATATCGGTCAGCATGGGAGCCAACGCCGCGTCGAGCAGGCTGCGGAAAGCCGCGAGGGTTTCTTCATTGACGGGCATCGCATGCTCCTCGGACGAATCGCCTTGATTGGCGATAGGTGAACTTGGGTCCGGTGGCGCGCTTCTCCGAGCGTCGACACCGATGGTAGCCGACTCGGCGCTCTCGCGCGAGTCGGCAGGTACAGATGTTGCCTCGGGCGCCGGGGTCACGGTGTGCTTCAGCGCATCCTGAACCGCAGGTCCGAGAGAACCGGTCGCCGCCGCTAGAACGGCCTCGGCTACTGCTTCCTCGGGAGCGTCGGCATCCCAGGAAACGATCACTCGACCGTCACGAACCTCGGAGCGGGCACAGGCCGCCTCGATCTGTTCGTAGGTGTTGTAGATCTCGCCCTCGGACTCGGGCTCGGCGCGCGCGGCGGGGACATCGTCCCCATCCTTGTCGGCCTTGGCTCCGATCGGGGCGTCGTAGTCACCCTCCTCGGCCTCCTTGGAGAGCGACTCATCGGCACCGGGATCGTCGCCGACCAGCTCGCCGGGCTCAAGGTCGTCCACGGTGCGGCCGCCCTTCAGGTATTGGTAGATCACCGTGTTCGGCGTGACCTCGGCCGCGACCACATGCCGCTCACCGAACTGCATCGCCACGCCGCTGTCATCGGTGACCACTGCGAGGAAGCCCTCATCGGCTTCGCCCTCGGCAACGCGCTCGGTGAGGATGTCCCTGACCCGTTCGGCAACCGCTGGGGTGGTGAAGACTCGGGTGCCGTTGCCCAGGTGCTCGATCATCCGCTTGGCGCGGACCTCGTAGGCGCTCCGCTCGATGGCGGTCCGCAGCTGAGTGATCGCGTTGGCGTCAGGGTTGGCCGGCGCTCGGGTGACGGCCAGGTGGTCGAGGTCGACACCCTGAACGATGACCCGCTCGACATCCCCGTCCTCGTTCTGGAGGATCTGCAGCTGGGTGAACCAGCCGCCGATGCTCTGCCCGATGATCTCTCCGCGCTTGACCCGCTTGAGGAGTGAGGCGGCAGCGATCTCGCTCGCATCGCGGTCGGCGACGACTTCTGGGATCGGGATGATCTCCATCGTGGCGCGCAGGAGGAAGTGGGTCTCGCTCTCGTTGTGTGGAGCTCGGACCTGATCCCCATCGACGGGGATGACCTCAGCGTGGACCGTCCGACCGATGATCTCGTCCCACTCGATGGGTCCGCTCATGCCTCGATTGTGTCGCGGCAGGTACGGGATCCCGCCACCGACGATCATCTGACCCGCCATCATCTTGAGGGCGCGGAGGGACATCTCGGTCCCGTAGAAGTCGACCGAGGTGCTGCTGGCGATGCCTGCAACGAGCTGGCGACCGAACGCCTCTTCATCAGCGGTCCCCGGCTCCCCGGTCGCTGTCGGGTCGAGCAGGATCCCCTCGCCGTCGTCATCGATCACCCGCTCGGGGGGATCCACGAACGAGGTGCGGGCACTGGCCTCGACATCGAGCTGGACGGCGTTCGCCGAGAGTTGGATCGTCCCACCCTCAACAGATCGGGCGCTGGACTGCATCGGGACCGTGAACGGCACCCGGCAGCGGATCGTCCAATACGCCTGACCCTCGGCCGTGCGACCCGTCGGGGTGTTCCAGTCAAGACCAGCGAGGAAGGCGAGATGTGGCGCGCTCATGCGGACTCCCTAACCTCCGTCAAAGCGGGGTTGTGGTTGTCATCGGCAGAGGGTGCGCCTCATCGGGCGTCGTCCCGGCCAGACTAGCCCCCTCCCATAGGTCTCGTCAAACAGGCGGTCGGTTCCCGCCAGACAGCGGAACGGCTCGGCCGGCGTTCACCTCGTCCCTGGTCCACATGACCAAGACACATCGGCACCGGCCTCCGCACTCGGTCGCCCCACCGGGCATCGTGGACAACTGCGACACGGGAACGAACCCTCGGGCGCCCTCGATCGAGCAGGTCGGGCACATGCGGTTGTCCCCGACGTTGACCCACTCGACCATCCACTCGACGGCGGCGGGTTGACCGTCTGGGCCAGTCCCGGCCTCGGCCGATCCGTCGAGCAGCCCCTCGGTGAAGCTCTGGTTCGACAACTCGACCAGCTTGCCCGACCAGTTGCTGATCCGGTGCTTCTGAGACTCCATCACCGCGCCGATCGAGAGCAAGACCTCCTCGGCGCTCGCACCAGCGGTGAGGCCGACCGGGGCCGGCTTGACCGCTCGGGCGTTGAGTGCGGATCGGGTCTGACCATCGTCGGTCACAGCTCCGACCACGGCGGCAAGACTCGCTCGCAGATCGGCGATCAGCCCGCCGGGGTCGCAGAGGAAGCGCATGGCGCGATCCCCGTAGGCGGCCGACCGGGCATCGATGTCCTCGAGGACGGGCAGGCCGGTGAAGTTCGCGGCAGCATCGCGACCGATCCGACCCACATCGCGGTAGACCCCGCTGGTCGACAATGCCCAGTCGGTCTCCAGCTTGTCGAGCGCGCGACCGATCGCCTGGGTCAGACCCAAGGCGTCGTCGGAGTCGAAGTTGGTGGTGTACCGAGAGGAGACCGCGGTGAGCACATCTCGGGTGGCTTGGTCGTACAGAGGTTCGACCCTCCGCGCATATTGGGCGGTCTGCTCCCACAGCTCGGAAAGCTGCAGCGTCCGAACGTTGGCGAACATCCCGCGCGGTTGCCACTCGCTCGGGAGGTCATCGATCAGCGCCCGCTGCTGGATCTCAGCGCGCACCTCGCCGGGGGCTTCATCGTCCTCGGGGTTCTCGGTCCCCGCCCCTGGGTCATCGACCGACCCTCCGCCTCCGCCACCGCCGCCGCCGCCGCCGCTGGGAGGGGTGTCGTCATCGTCATCAGGATCTGGATCCTGGCCGAGGACGTTGGCGATGATACGCTCGGCGCTGACGAGGAGCTGGAGAGGGACTGGACCCTGAGGTGTGTCGACGGTCGCGATGTCGCCGCCACCGAGCGGGGGCTGGCCGATCTCCTTCCTCGCCTCGTTGCGAGTGAGTAGACCCTCCTGAACCAAGGCGACCAGCGTGTCGGCTACTTCCTTACGCTCGGCTGGGGTCAGCTTCTCGTCGCGGTCGAACCTGAAGCGGACGGGCGCCCCAGAGTTGCCCTGAGCGTCGAGCACCAGCGGCAAGATCCTGGCGTTGATCTTGCCCTCGATCAGTTCGAGGATCGGGTTGATGAGGTGAGAGGATCCGACCTCAAGCTGCACCTGGCCGACGGCGCGCGGGATGTCCTCGCTCGCTCCCATCTCGACGGGCATGACCCCGAACACTCGCCAGATCGTGCGGCGAACGTCCTTGACCACGTTGATGAAATCCACGTCCTTGTTCGAGCGGCGCAGCTCGACCCACTTGGCGCCCGTGGCGGTCGGGTCAGCCGATGTGACCACGCGGATCTTGTGGTCCTTGCCCCGCATCTTCTGCAGGTCGGCCTTGGCCGCCTCGGCCGCCATCCCGGCCAGGCCGGTGAGAACGAGAATGCCGGGAGGGATCTCGTCGGCGTCGAAGGTGAGCATGGTGTGCTCAGCCTGTCGCAGCATCGTGGTAATCTCGTTGAGGATCGTTTCGATGAGCGGCACGCCCTCGACGCCGCTGGTGTTGGCGAACATCCGCAGGTAGACGATCTGCCTGGGCGAGAAGAGGGGGTTGATGGTTGGGGTGCCATCGTGCTGAGCGATCTGCCCGAGTTGCTCCGGGGACAGCACCTGGGGAACGATCGCCCCGGTCCCGAGAAGATCTTGCTGGTAGCCCATCACCCGGCCGTGGGTGTCGACGAGAGGTCGGATGTCCCCACCTCGCAGCGCGACCAGCTCCTCAAGTTTGTCGCCGACCCCGGTTGTGATCCGACCTGTCTCCTCGTCGGTCTCCATCGAGGTGTCAAACACGTTCTCGATAACCCCGGCATCGAAGACCAGCAGGTCGGTGATCCACTTGGTCATCACCTCTTGCCAGGTCTCACCGTCCTCGTTGGGCGCCTGCAGGAACCGCTCGGCTTGCTGGGCGGCATCGAGCGCGGACTCATACCCCGCCTCGGCCGGGTCCAACTCGGGCTTAATCATGTTGCCCCAGGTCGCGACCCGACGGACGATCGCGTCGATGGCTGCTCGGACATCGGGTGAGCGTTGGTAGACCAGCCAGAGCTGCTCGGTCGTCAGGACGCGGTTGACCCGACCCTGCTGGTAGCTGGTGTCGAGACCAAAGAGGGCAGACCCCGCCGACCGACCAACTCGGTCTCGGGTGTCGAGCATCGGTCGGCTGTGACCGGCTGCGCCCTGCATCCAGAGACCACCGGGCTTCTCAGCCTTCTTTCGTCGGAGTCGAACCACGCCGGTGGTGTTCGTTGCGAGGACGCGGACGGTCATGTTGTGAGCCCTCCCTGCCTGCGAAGGTAGCACGGCAGCGGGAGTGCTCACACGGAGAGGCGCCGATGTCGAGGACTAGGCGGCTTCGACGAACAGGACTTTCGAGCCCTTGATGCTGCGGAGGGTCGCGGTGACGCCGAGGATTTCGCAAGCGTGGCGGGCCGCGCCGCGCGTGGTGTAGAAACGACGGTACTTGCGGGCGGTGGTCGGGAACTCAAGGGCGGCCATGGTCTCTTCGGTCGCCTGGCCATCGAAATCGCGGATGATGGCCTTCAGCCTGTCTTCCCAGGAGAGGTTCTTTATCGCGTTCTTGCGCCAGCTGCGGACGCGGGTCTCGACGGTGACGATGGCGCGATCGATGATGGCGATGCCGATGACGAAATCGTTGGCGAGCGTTCCGACGCGCTGGGCGAAGTCACTGTCGGCGCCGTAGACGGCGAGGCGGGTGACGAGGACGGCGCGCTGGGCGTCGAGGCTCTTGAGGGACGCGACGATGCTGTGGTCGCCGTGCTCCATCGGCATGTTGTTCGTGCCGGCGCAAGTCGTCTGGGTGGTGAAGTCGTTGTGGCGGTTGAGCGTTCCGTTGCTGACCTTGATGTCATCGCGGAGGCAGGCGCCGCAGGTCGCGCGGACGGGGTTCGAGGCGCTGACGCGGCGACCGGAGCGCGCTTCCCAGCGAGCGTTGAGGTCGTTGTCGTGGCGGAGGGCGCTGGGGCGGCGGGCGATGCGGGTCATGACTTGCTCTCTGTTGGTAGGTCCAATTTACAGGAGTACCCGCTGGTTGTGAACCACTTTCGAGATTAATCGCCTACTTCCTTGGTTTTATTTTGAGAGCTGCATACCGAAGTTGGAACGTCTGGTCTCGCTCGGTGGTTTCAAGCGGCTCGCGATCTTTCTCGTATCGCTCGCTCTGACGCGGTGAGAGAGCGCGCCGAGAGCCGCGCATCGACCGAGATCAGTCCAGATCGCCCAGTCGCTTGTCGACGCTCACAGACCCAGTAGGGTCGATCTGGATCTCCGGAATCAAGACCGACGCGGCAGACCTGATCCGCGACCGCTCGCGCTTCTCACCCATGCGCTGGCCGATGACGACCCCCCACCCGAATCCAGCAACGAGCCCGACCACGAACCCGGCGATCAGCTCACCCACGGGGCAGCTCGTAGACAGCCCACTGATCCTTGACCTCGCAGGCCGCAACACAGATGGGCGGGTTCTCGGTCTCAAGCAGGAAGTGCCGACACTGGTGGTCGTGATCCGAGAAGGGGCATACGTCGAGCTTCGCCGCGATGACTTTGCACTGCTGACCCGCCGACGGGTGAACGAGGTCGGCCGGGAGACCGAGGTGGTCTGGAATGCCGTCGTGGTAGAGCACCTCGATACCCTCTCGACTCACACCCTTCTCTCGCGGGATGACGTTCGCCCGATCGCTGGGGCGGCTTCGGAACCAGAGTGTGTCAACGCCCATCGGGGCCTCCATCGTTGGTTGGTGGTATCGGTTTCAGCTCGTCGCCCTCAGCCTCTTCCTCGGGATCGAACCCGAAGACGAGGCGACAACACGAGGCACACATCCCGTGGCTGACGATCGCATCGGCGGGCAGCGGATCGGGGACCGCGTCCTCGCCGGCCTGGCACCAAGCGCAGATGAAGGTCGACATCAGACCAGCTCGGGACTGTAGACATCGCGCCAGTCGCCGCGAGCGATGGACTCGACGAGCTTGGTGATCGCGAGTCGGTATCGGATCACGTCCTCGAGGACATCGCCCGACCAATCGACCTCGATGTCGAACGCCTCGATGCCGTCGACGTTGCCGTCCTTGTCGATGACCTCGATGGCGACGACGATGGCGCGGACGCCCTCCCATCCGGGGGTCGCATAGAAGTGGATGATCTGATCGGGGCGGCCGATCCGGGTCACCGCGATGCTACCGACCAGCGGGTGCTCGATGTCGATCCGCCAGTCGTTGACGGCCTTGGTCATCGCGACGAGCGGGCGGATGGTGTCGTTCAGGTAGCTGGCGGTCACGGTCATGATGTTCTCTCTGTTGGTGTCTCCAAGGTACTGGGTGTACCCACTCACTGTAAACCACGATCACCCAACTTCTCGCCCATCAGCTCGACTGATACCAAGCAGCATGGCGCCCACGAACAAGCAGCTCAACGACCGGCGAAAGCGGCGAAAGAACAGCAAGGCGAACGATGTGCTCGGCGAGCTGCTCGACTGGCAGCGGCCTCTGTTGATCCGCTGGCTGTTCGCCCAGGTCTGGAACAAGCACCAGCCCCAGGGGATCCAGCAGCGGACGAAAGATTACGCCCGCGAGGTCGCGACCGATCTGCTGGCGACGATGGATCTCGACATCATGGCGACCACGCCGCGGGGTCTGGAGAACGACCCCAAGTGGACCGATGCCCTCGGCGCCGTGTCGTCGTTCGACGCCCAGCGGCGCTGGCTCTGGATCGCGGTGCTCGTTGAGCAGACCGATCCGCCGCCCCAGGTTCGTGACCAGCTCTCGCGGCTGGGGTTGCTCTACGCAGATATGGTCCGACAGCAGGCCGCGAACAAGGCGGGGTGGATCATCGGCGTGGGCTGGAAGGACGGAAAGAAACGATGACCCAGATCAGGCTGTTCAACGCGCCCACCCCACCCGGCCTGCCTCCCGGCATCGATCTGCGATGCTGTGATGTGGTTGACCTCCTCACCTCGCTCGATGAAACGCCCGCATTAGTGATCGCTGATCCGCCGTGGACCTACAACCAAGCTCCGCCCAGACTTCCCGGCGACCAACCCATGAACGCCTCGGAGCACTACGATGGGCTCCCGGTGAGTGTGATCCGGGACCACTTCGCGCTCATCCCCAAAGGGTGCCCACGCCTTGCTCTGTGGGCGACGTGGCCGGTGTTCCTCCCTGAGTGGGATCTCAAACTCAAAAGGTGGGGCCGCCCGATCACTGGTGGTGCATGGTTCAAAAGCGACCCAAACGATGAAGGCCACTATGGTCCTGGTTTTCACTGGTCAGGGTGCAGCGAGCCCGTGCTGATTTACACGAAAGGCACAGCGTACTGCGATAGATCGTCACCGCTCCGAAACGCATGGCATGAGGCTCCGGGGAAGCACAGCCGAAAGCCCGTCGGGTGGATGCGGCAGTGGGTGCGACGTTGGACCAAGCCTGGGGATCTCGTCCTCGATATGTACGCGGGGCTCGGCTCGGTCGCCGAGGTCTGTCTACTTGAGGAGCGGCGCTACATCGGTGCCGAGCTGGACCCAGCTCGACATCGGGACGCGCTGGGTCTGCTCGCCCAGGTCAGGCTCTAGGAGCGGTAGCCGTGGGAGTCGGGCGGGGAGCTACGTCCACATATGCCCGCCTACGCTGCGACTGATACACTTGACCGGCCCGCCGCCGTCGAGGCACCTTCCCCGCTGGGAAGCGGCGGCGGGCTCTTCGGCGTCCGCGTCGTCGTTGACGACTGCCTGCCACAAGGTGAGGCGCGGCTAGTGTCGACGACGGACGAGGCGCGACTCGTGAACATTGGGGCCGCCGATGAGTGAACAAAAAACAGCAATTGAGAAGTTACGGAAACAATGGCGAAAGGAGGGCCGCCAGAAGATTCGCACTTATCAGAAGGGCGGGATCACGATCCTCACGCAAGAAGTGCGGCGGCGATCGTCATAGGCGATGCGCATGGCGCGCGACTCAGCGAGGAGGGCGCGCGACTCAGCGAGCAGCTCGGCGTAGGTCGGGGCGGGCTCGACATCGAACTCGGAGAGCCAGTGACCGTCAGTGGTCAGCGTGGTCCCTTTGGAGTCGTCAGCGGAGGGGGCGGTCGGTGTGCGTGTCGGCATGATGTTCTCTCTGTTGGTAGGTCCATCCTACGCGGCAGAGAGTCGATTGGACACCGGCAGACCTAAGTTTCTGGGGACTCTTTTCGCAGGTTGACCTCGGCGACCCTGGTGACGTGCTCGACCAATCCGACCACTCGCTGCTGTCTCCTCGATGCTCGATCGACCATCCAGTCCTGAACCGTGCCCTTCTTGACGACATCGGCACCGCGCCGGATCTGCCATCGCCGGTAGTCGATCATCGCCTGCACGTTGGGCTCGCTGTCGAGCCCCCCGATCATCCAGCCCTCGTCATCCCCCTCGCCAGGGAGCCATGTGATCGCTCGTTGGTCAGTCGACAAGGTCACCTCCTGCGCGCTGGTATCGGGTTCCGTGGTGGGCGGTGAGCCTGACGGCAAGCGGTGTTTGGCGATACCTCTGGGCGAGGTGAACGATGCCCAAGAACCCGAGAGCCTGCAAAATGTCTGGAGATGAAGACTGTCCGTGGCTCACCCTGATGACCATGATCGAGCAGTACGAGACCTTGGCGGCCGTCCCGGTGATCACGACCGGCCCCAGCGCCAAGATCGCGCTGATGCACGTCCGCAGCCTGCAGAGGTTGTCCGACGCGCTCGATCTGTGCATCGATCACGTCGGTGGGTGGAAGACCGAGATGTTCGGAGCCTGGCCCACCTACGACATCCGAGGCAAGCTGCTCCGCAAGTCGATGCAGCTCATCGGTGCCGCTGTGGTCGCTCGCAAACTGGCCGAGCACGCCCGAGCTGGGAACAAGCGCGCGGCCAGGGCGACCTTGCACGGCGGGGTGACCAACGAGTTCATCCGCTTCCTCAAGGACGCGGCCCAGGACGAGGAGATCGTCGCCGACGTGGCGTTCAACCCCGGCGGCCCCGTGGCCGAGGCGTAGCATGGGCGACCAGGACAGGTACACGGGGTGGGACTCGATCCTTGGTGCGTTGAAAGGGTTCGGTCGGTCGGCCGAGGCTGCGGGCAAGTCTGTGGACAAGCTGGCGAGGGCAGCATCGCCAGCCGCCTCCCCGGTCGAGCAGATCCGCAGGGCGCTCGGTGGTGGGTCCGAGCTGCGCAAGATCGTGGACAGCGCGGGGTGGAGTTTCTGGGAGCGAGGCGAGCGGCCTGAGAAGCTGCGGCACTCCGACGTGTCGATGCAGACCAACGCGGCGGGAGACCGCAGCGGGATCTGGGTCGGCAAGTTGCTGATCGCATCCTTCTCGGTGTCGTGTTTCGAGACCGAGAAGGGCATGATCGTCATCGACTGGGAGACCGTGTCGCTTGAGGTCATGCCGGGGGCGACCGAAGCCAGCGAGCGATCCGCTGCCGTCATGGCCGACTCGCTCAGGCGGATCGGCATGACCGAGGAACAGATCACAGCCACGCTCTTGGAGCACGGCATCATTTGGGAGCAAGAATGAGAGCATTGATGGATCAGGTCCGCGAATTCCACACGGTGGGTCAACTCGGGATCGGGGAGCCCTGGACGGTCATCGACGATGGCGACGAGGCGGCCGAGATCGCTGCCGTCGCCGAGGTGCTCGATGGGGAGGCCAGGCTGCTGGCGCGCATCGGCAAGGGCACCCTGGCCCTGAGGGCGCGGCTGATGGTCGAGGAGTTGGCCGAGACCCTGGACGCGATGGCTCGGGGAGATGTCGTCGAGGTCGCTGACGGCCTGGCCGATCTGGCCTATGTCACCGCTGGTACGGCCATCGAGTTTGGGATCCCGCTCGACTTGGTGAGCGACGAGGTTCAACGGTCCAATATGGCTAAGTTCCCGCCCTGTTCCTCATGCCTCGGAACGGGCACCGGGGATGTTGGAGGGCTGACCCCTTGTCACGCCGAGGGGTGTTGCAACGGAAACGTCCGCGTCCTCGACGAGAACGGCAAGGTGCAGAAACCCGAAGGGTGGACCCCGCCCGATATCGCTGGGGTGATGGAGGCGAGCCGTGGGATCTGAAACACTGACGTTCGAATGGACCGACAGGCGGCAGATGGGCAAACGAGATCGTGAGGCGAGGTTGTCCTCGCTGATCTCACGCCCAAATGGCGCGCTCCGCTCAGAGATCATCAAGGAATGCTTTGGCGTCTTACCCACCGCCAGGCAGGCGCGTTCCCATGCGCTGCAAAGTGCATCCAGGGTCATTCGACGCGATCTGTTGAACCTCAACATGCGCATTGAAAGGGTTAGGGAGCCCGTGAGAGATGTTCGCTACATTGGTAGGCGAACTTGACCTGCATCATCGGACTGGTCGAAGACGACAAGGTCTACCTCGGTGGCGACAGCGCCGGGGTGGATGGGAACTGGAACGTGACCCTGCGAGCTGACAAAAAGGTCTTCAAGCGGGACGGATACTTGATCGGCTTCACCACATCGTACCGGATGGGGCAGGTGCTTCAGTACATGGCGACTCTCCCAACACCGCCCGATCCGTCGACACTATCTGACACCGACCGCTTGGACTGGCTGATGGAGTTCATGGTGGTCGAGTTCGTGGAGTCGATCCGAAAGGCGTTCGACAAAGCTGGCTACACCAAGATCGAGAATAGCCGCGAGGAGGGCGGCCAGTTCCTCGTTGGCGTCAACGGACGCCTGTTCTGCATCGGTTCAGACTTCCAGGTCGGGGAGTCGATGGCTGGGTTCGATGCTGTGGGCTCTGGAGCGACCTACGCGATCGGAGCGATGGCGGTCTCTCGACGCAAGCCCATCAACCGGATCAAGCAAGCCCTGGCAGTCGCCGAGCAATTCAACGCGGGTGTACGGGGACCGTTCATCGTGGTTCACGGTTGACCGTGCTGGGTGATACCATCCAGTGCCCATCGTGAAGGCGAAGGCATCCCCGAAGCGGCGTTCCTGCCCGACCCCCTCTCTGTTGGTACTAAGCGGTGTGGGAGGGCAGGGACGTCCAACCTCTGGTCGAGGGGTCGGCGCGCGGAACGGGTCATCGCGAACAGCTACACCAGCGATGTGCGAGGAGCCCAGTAAGTCGCGCCGGCCCTGAGATCAGAGCGCCGAGTACGAGCCACCCTGTTGCAAGAGGTCGTAGGCGATCCGGTCGTAGACATCGGCCAGGCGGAAGTGGTCGGCGGCGCTGCCTTCATGCCAGACGATCCGGCCCTTGTCCTCGTTGAGCACTCTGACCGGGGCGCGCATCTGATCGCTCCATCCGAGCACGGTGAACACGTCGGCGGGGAACGTGCGGCGCCTCTCCTGAATGTCGGCGAACGACACATCGAACACGGCCGTCCTGTCCACCCTGACTTCTTGGATCCGGTACTTGAGTTGCATCCCGTAAGGCAGCGCACCAACTCGCGGTGTCGGGAAGAACCGACAGAGCCAGACCTGGGCGCCCCCGTTGTTGATGAAGTAGTCCCTCAGCTCTTGCGCCTTGTGGGTCTCGGGCTGGGCGTCGATCACGCATGACTTGACGTGGTAGCGGATCAGCGCATCCTGCACCTCGTCGAAGGTGCGGCACGCCTGCACCAGCACAGCTCGGCGCACCGGGGGCAGGCTCGCGTCGGGCTTGCCGTTCTGGCCCTTGGCGGCCTCGATGACGCTGATGGACAGGTTCATCACCGAGCCCACATCGATCCCCGCGGTCACGGTCAGCCGTCGATATTGGTCCCCGCCCGAGTAGTCGAGGTTGTCCCCGATGGCGGCGGCCTCCAGCATCGACTGGTCCAGCCTCGCCCCGGAGTACTCGAATGGGATCCCCAGCACCGAGCAGTAGAACGCGGCGAGCTTGGTCGGGTCGCCCTGCGCCTTGAGCCACTCCAGGTACAGGTCGGTGAGGCGCTGAGACAGGACATCGAGTCGCGACATCCAATAGCCGCGTGTCGAGCCCTCCCCCTCGGCGACCCAGAGTGCTCCAGCAGCGACCCGATCGAAGGGCTCGGTGCATCGCCGACACACGGGTCGGATGTCGGGGCCGCCCTCCCAGTTGCCCTGGACGTGGTTGTGGGCCTGGGCGCCCGCCCACCCCTTGTGGTCGCGAGGCAACCACTGCCCAGTGCCCTCGTCCCTTCGGACCACGTTGATGAACCAGTCCACGGGCTGGCGCTCGCCACAGTGTCCGCACTGCATGTACCAGCGACGGCGATCGCTCTCATCGTAGAGGCGCGAGATCCCGACGTTGGGCAGCGTCGGGTTCCCCAGTCGGATCATCTGGGGGTAGGGGCTCTCTCTGAGTCGGTCCTTGGCCTTGGCGAGGTTCTCTGGATCGCAGTGGTCGAACTCGTCCACGATCAGCAGGTCGGCCGAGAACTCCACGAAGTCGCCGGGGGTGTTCGATCCGAGGAACAGCATCGAGCCCGCGCCGAACTTCTTGAGCTTCAGGCTCCCCGTCCTCGCCTTCTTGGCCTTTTCGTTGCCCATGGTCATGCCGCCGGGGCACCGCTCACGGTATGCGGGCACGAATCGCAGGAGGGGATCCACCCGCTGCTTCACGAACCGATCTCGGATCGAGTAGGTCGGAAGCACATAGGCAACGATGCGACCTTGCCACCCAGCCTTCTGAAGCGCGATCTGGACCGACAGTTCGGACATCCCTGTCTGCACGGCCTTGCGGATCACCCAGTCGTTGCAGTTGGCGGCATCGGCGTACAACTCGATGAGGTACGGCTTGTCGACGAACGACATTGGCGTGCCGCGAGTCGATTGATGATGCGACAGCGCGAGACCCAGGACGGGATGCTCGGCAGAGAGCTTCGCCATCGTCGAGTGGTACTGGTCGAGCATTCACCAAAGGTGCCGCCCAGCCCGACCGAAGTCAAGATGGGCGGCCTCATTGGGTTGTAGATGGAGCGACGAGGTCGGGCCTGCTCCGCCTTTCCCTGGGGGGTACCCAAGGCCCCACTACCGGGTCATCGCCCGATCACCGTAGCATGGGCCAACGTGGTACACCAATCAGGGACGCCCAGGAGGTGCAGAGTGTCGAAGGCAGCGAAGGCAGAGCCAGTCGAGGAAGACCAGGCCGCGAAGTGGGTCAAACGAGAGTTGCTTGAACCCTGGGTCGGCAACCCCCGCGACAATGAGAAGGCGGTCGACCCGGTGGCGTTGTCGATCGAGCGGTTCGGGTTCGGAGCTCCGATCGTCGCGTGGAAGCCCGAGACCCCCATGGTTATCGCTGGGCACACTCGGCTCAAGGCCGCGACCAAGCTGGGCCTCGCCGAGGTACCTGTCCGCTGGATGTCGCACCTGACCGAAGCAGAGGCGAAGGCACTCGCCCTGGCCGACAATCGACTCGGTGAGTTGGCCGACTGGAACTTCGAAGGGCTGCAGGGAGAGATCCAGGCCCTCGCTGAGCAGGATGTCGACCTGTCGGGTCTGGGTTGGGCCGGCAACGAGTTGGAGGTGCTCAAAGGCAACCTCGAACAGTTCCTCCCGAAGCAGAAGCCGAAGCCGCCGAAGTCGTTGGAGTCTGAGCACTACATCGAGATCCGCTGCACCAACGAGCGACTGAATGAGATCCAGGATCAACTGCTCGCCTGGGACGGTGAGGAAGACATCGAGGTACAGATCGCATGACCACCCCAGGCACCGAGCGCAACGTCAAGCAGGCCGAGAGGTTCGTCCAAGAGCACGATGGTCGAGTGACCTTCCAAGGCAAGTGCGAGGGCGAGGCGTGGCAGAAGCAGCTCCGAGATCGCTACCTGCATGAGGGCGCGCCGCCCGTCGACTTGAAGCTCAAGCGAGCCCGCGTGATCCCCGTCACCCGTCGACTCGCCGAACACATCATCTTCAAGTACGAGTGGCTCGGCACGATGGTGTCGACGGGTCGCCACTACGGGATCTTCTTTGGTCCCTACTGCGCTGGGGTGACCTGCTCAGGCGTTGGATGCACTGGGGGCACCAACACGGCGAAGATGTTCGGCATGGAGACTCAGGAGATGTTGACCTTCGCCAGAGGGGCATGCGTCCACTGGGCACCAACGGGGGCCAACTCCAAGTTGGTGTCGTGGTCCTGCCGTCACCTCGCCGAGCACGGTCGGCTGACCGTCGCCTACGCAGATACCGACGCTGGGGAGATCGGGACAATCTACCAGGCGTGCGGTTGGACCTACATCGGCAAGGGCAGCTCGACGCGGCAGTGGGTCAGTCCCGAGGGCAAGATCCTCGATCAGAAGACCCCCGGCAACCTCGTTGAGCAGCGGGGGTTCCCGTCGAACAGCGGCGGCTGGCTCAAAGGTCAGCGCGCCCAGTGGGTTCAGGCGATGAGGGACGCGGGCTGGGTCGAGCAGATCACGAACCCGAAACACCGGTACGTTAAGGTGCTCCGGAAGCGGGACAAGGAACTGCATGCCCGGATCGCGGACATGGCGCAGCCCTACCCGAAGCGAGTGGGCACCTCGGCGGCCGCCGCCTCTCAGTAGAGGCGGCGGCGGATGGATTCTCGCCAACCCTTCAGTCGTTGTTGATGACCTTGACAGAGTCAGCGTAGGGCGTGACGATCTCAAAGCTGGTCGATGTTCGTCGTGGTCATTGTCTGCTCTCTGTTGGTAGGTCCAATATAGAGGATCGACATCTCATTGGATACCGGCAATCCAGGTTATTCCCCGATCATTTCCGACCGCCGAGAAATCTGTGCGTCCATCGCGTCGAGTACCTCGTCGAGATCCAGGCGGCCCCATTGGTCCACCAGCATGGCCGAGACGCCGTCATACCACCCCTCGCGGGTGTATTCGGCGATGTCGTCGTCGGTCATGGCGGCAATGATGTGGGCGGCGGCGGCCTCATCGTCGTCGGTCATGGCGGTAAGGGCTTCGGTAGTGGTGGCGGTCATGTTGTCCTCTCTGTTGGTAGGTCCATCCTACTTGGAGATCCGCGACTTGGATACCGGCCAACTCGGTTTCACCCGACTTTATTTAGACGACGGCATCGCCGAACGGCTCGATGTCTCGGGCATCGCCGTGGTGGACCAGCGTGTTCTCCGGCCAGGGCACTGCCTCGAGTTTCCGCAACCTCGGCTTGGGAGCATCGAGAGTGTGCCTCCACTCGCCCTGCTTGCTCTTGGGTCCGAGGGTGATTCGCCGAGAGGCCATCCCAGCGTGCGGACCCTTGCAGCCGAACGACCTCTGAAGGAGCCACAACCACGCGGCAGCTCGGGCGGGGCCTGGGTCCATCTTGGGGAGCTGCTTGCGGAGTTGGATCCAGGTCTCGACCTGTTCGGCGTCGTTGCCAGCGTTCCACGGGTTCATCTCGAACCCGAGATCGAACCCACCAACGATGTGCGACCACGCCTCGCCCCATGGGCCAACCTCACAGAGCATCACCGCGTCGGCACCCTCACCAGCTCGCAGCCCCAGCGACTCAAGGATCGCCCTCGCGTACTTGCGTTTGGCTCCCTGGTACGAGACTGGGGGCACGGCCCGGGCACCGCCGATCAGACGTAGGGTCACGGCGGCCGATCCACAGCACAGCTCGACCCACTTCATCAGAGCGCCAACGTCCTGATGGCGTGCTCGGTGAGTCCCTGATCGTAGCTCGGGGCGCAGATGTCCTGGTGGACCCCGCCGGCCAAATTGGCGACCTCGATCTGGGACCAGCCGACCTGCTGGGCGGTCGGGCACAGCGGATCACCGCTGACGATGGACGAGAGCATCACCCGATCGGTGTAGGACAGCGCCTCGGCCATGAAGGCGTTGGCGGAGATGGACTCATCGCTGTGGGCCGAGAGGACGACGATGCTCAGTGTCGATCCGGGCCTGACGATCTCATGCCTGCGCAGGGTCGCGAGGATCATCGACATCCCCTGATCGGATGCAGCCCCGAGCCCAAGGACGACGGCCTGGCCCAGCTCGGCCGGATCGTCGCTGCCCCAGACCCGCGCCTCGATCTGCGAGCTGTTGCCGGTGATGACCGTCGCGGTCCAGTCGACGCCTTCCAGCTCGGCGACCAGCGAGGGGATGGCCTCGGCGAGTCGATCCTGCTCGTATGCCCACCCTCCGACATCGACCGAGAACAGCAGATCGACCGGGTGGACGATCTGCTCACCCGTGCCGGTGTCGACATCGGTATCGACATCGGTATCGGCATCGGTATCGGCATCGGCGACGGGTTCGGTCGGGGTCTTGCCGATGACGGGCTCGACCAGCTCGGGTGCAGAACACCCACCCAGTAGCAACGTGATCAGAATTCTCATGACGGCCTCCCAGACCTTCGATTCAAAGGGAATGTACTCGGCGAGGCAGGAGGCGCGCGAGGTAGAGCGCCATGGCAGTGGGTTGCCATGCTGGATGGGTGAGCATGATCGCCCCCAGGTCGTCGAGCGCGGTGAAGTCCCACTCCATATTGGTGATCTTCATCTCGACGGTGTGCGGGAAGTCGATGACGCTCTCGGCTGTAGTCGACAGCCCGAGACCAGGCCAGGTCGGTCTCG
The DNA here is from genome assembly GCA_013215565.1 of Myxococcales bacterium. Classification (GTDB taxonomy): domain Bacteria; phylum Myxococcota_A; class UBA9160; order SZUA-336; family SZUA-336; genus JABSQV01. Next base: position 41,466 of record JABSQV010000130.1, read on the forward strand.
AATACGAGGATCGGACCAGAGGTGATTCACCAATCTGGTACCAGTCGCCCTTGCCGTCGCTGATCGTCAGGGTGCTCACGGCCCGCTCCTCGGTGGCCACATCTGCTTGGTATCAGTATCGACGATCAGCGATCGACCACCTCGCAGGACGACGGCGACGATGCTGGTCCGCTCGCTCCACTCGACCACCCGGGAAACGAACGTGTTGGGATACGCCTCGGCGACCACCTCAAGCGCGATGGTCATCGGGGGCTTGGCATTGTCAGCCCTCACGGGAGCCGCTCGAGGACGTAGACCATCGAGTCGAACAGGACGAACAGGGCGAGGGCGGAGACCAAGATGGCCATGGTGATCTTGTAGGCGCGGGTCATGATGCTTCCCTGATGATGTTGATCTCGATGTTGAGGTTTCGTCCCAGGATCTCATCGCGGCCAGGGTCTGAGCGCGGGTCGAAGATCCAGCCAGGGTGGCCCTGCCTGAGGGCGATGTCGATGTCGCCCTTGAACCCTCGCGGGTCCAGGCCGAAGGTCGCGGTGTACTTCTTGAACCGCATCGAGCCGATCTCATGCATCGGGATCAACTCCCGCGCCCGCAGGTCATCGAGCGCGCCGCGGACTGCCATGAGCACAGCCCCGTCGGTCGCGACCGCGCAGGCGCGCACATCGAACCGCGCGATGGCATCGGCGACCGACTTGCACTGGATCAAGTCGACCTCGCCGACGCTGGGCACCAGCAGCTTGGCTCGGTGCTCGCTGGGCGTGCTCTCGGAGTTGGGCGACTGGGTGGCCCCTGCAAGCTGCAGCAGATCGAACACCTCGCCGAACGCCTTCCCCGGCATGAAGAGGTCGAGGTCACAGGTGAGGGTGTCCATCCCGAGCAGGGCGCGAGCGACAGACCCGCCGGCGACCGCTCCCCGATGTCGACGGCCGACGATGCCGAGGAGCGCGTTGACTCGCTGCCTCAGGATGCGCACCGGCTCCATCGATCGCCAGTGTGCGATCCGAAAGAGGCGATGGAGCTCGATGTCGACGGTTCGGCAGCTGGTCGGGTCGAGGTTCATGACTGGGGCTCGCGGTCGACGGGGATGTCGGGAGGGCTGTGGTTGAAGTTGAAGTGCCCCGGCGGGTCGAGGTAGTCGAGGCGACGGGCGGCCGCCTTGAGGGACTTGGCTGGGGTGCGCTTGATCAGGTCAATGATGACGGCCTTGGCGAGATCGGTGTCCTGCTCCATCGCGTCGGGCCACCCGCCAGGGCAGCACTCGGTGTTGATGCAGTGGGCGGCACCCGCGTCCAGCATCTCCTCGACCAGGGCGAGGAGAGCCTTCTTGGTGACGGCGCGGCTCATCGGAGTGCCAGCCTTGCCGCGACGCAGCCAGTCCCAGACCTCGTTCGCTCGACCGGTGAACACGATCGTGCCGTCGGGCTCGCAGATGTGGTGCTTGCCCGTCGACTCGGAGTCGGTAGCTCGGTAGTGGAACAGGCCGAGGATCGACAGGACGTCGTTCAGGGTGTAGCTGGGATCAGCCTTCAACATCGGACACCTCGTAGGGCTCGACAGCGCCGCAGGGGCATCCGTCATCGGTGATGGTCTCGTGGCACTGGGTGCAGACGACCGACTCGGCGAGCAGCTCAAGGCGCTGGTCCTCATCGAATCGGATGTGGACCGACTGGTCACAGTCGCCGTAGTCGTAGGAGCCGCAGATGTCGCAGCCGTAGGGATTGGGGTTGAGCATTAGAGGCAGTCTCCGCCGAGGATGAAGGACTCGATCGTGGCGCTGCCGTACCCGTCGCCCTCAAAGGTCATGATGGCGCGGCCTTGACGCCGACGGAACTCGCGCTTGACGACCTTGAGGTCGGCCTGGACATCGGCGAACGTGTAGGTCTCGGTCTTCTCATCGTAGGAGGTCACGACGGTCGTGGTGACGCCCTCGGCGACACCCGAATCACGCGCGGCAGCAACGGCCGCGTTGTTGTCTTCGGACACGTAGTTGATGGCGGCGAGCCAGGCGGTCTCGACCGACTTGAACACGCCGAGGTTCCCGTCTTCGGAGCCGCGAAGTATATAGACTGCTTTGTTGCGCTTCGACATTGTGTGCCTCTCTGTTGGTAGGTCCATCCTATCGGAGTACCCATCTCTTGTATACCGGCAAACCGAGGTTTCTCGGTGCCTTTCTCGGATTCTAGCGACCGTTGGTCTCGACGTAGAAGGAGCAGAGGCCGCCGTCGATGCTCGGGTGGAAGTTCCAGCCCTCGTCATCCCGCTTGTCGATCGTGCCGACTTCGATGCCGTCTAGGTCGTTTCCTCGATTTAGGCAGCGGAACCCCAAACCCTCACCTGGCCGCTGAACCCTCGGGTCTCGAACAGGTCGCGCCTGGACCGCAGAGTGCGAGTCAGCGACTCGCGGCGGGCGGACTCGATGTCCAACTCGACCATGATCTCTTTGACGGTCATCGAACCGACACGGCCCAGCAACTCAACGACGCGGGCGCGGAGGGTGCCCGACTTGGCGCGCTTCTTCGGCTCGGGCGTGCCCTTGCCGAACTGCTTGCCGGCCCCGGTCAGAACCCAACCTGGTAGATGAAGTGACCGTCAATGAGCTTGGCTTCGGAGAGCTGCTCGATGACCGACAGGCTGTGCTTGAAGACGATTCCGTCCGTCGGGTGGTACAGCTCGGCGCTGCCCGTCTGGCCGCCGTCGGGGAGGCCCAGCCATCTTGCAGGAGGGCGAGGGCTGTGCGGGCTGCTTTCGTGAGGGTCATTGTCTGCTCTCTGTTGGTAGGTCCATCCTACTGGTCTTCCAGTGGAATGGATACCGGCAAACCTGACTTTCTCGGTCAGACCTCGATTAGTGCGTGCCCCTCGATCTGCAGCCCTGCATCGGCGAGCGCCTTCGCCCAGAGGCTCGCCCTGCCGCGGCCTGCTCACCGGGGGCCAGCTCGCTCAGAGCTGACCGATGCACGTACCGCGAGAACCCGACCTGCTTCACAGCTCGGCGAGCGCCCGCCGCCGCTTTGGGCGGAGGGTGCTTCCCCCAACGATGTCCGGCCCGCCCTCGGGGATCTTCATGCGATCCCTGCGCTTGGGATCAACCTCGCGCTGGGACAGCTTGCTCGCGGTGTCGGGCACGTTACCCCTGGCCTTGTCCTCACTTTTCTTCGGCATCGGATTCCTCTTGGCACTCCGAGCATATCGGATCGGAGTCGTCTTCGGGAGGGTCGACCATCGTGCCGCACTCGATGCACTCCACGCGCATCGGGATCCCGTCGAGCGCGTCGGCCAGCCCCAAGGGGGACGAGACCTCGCCGAGCAGCACCCCGCCGGCCTGGGCCAGGTAGCCCGTGACCTTCAAGAACCCGTCGGCCTCGTCGGGACCGCTGAAGCCCCGCCAGCTCGTTCGGGCCGGGTAGGCATCGGTGACTGTGCCGTCCTCTTCCTCCTCGAGGACGATGCACATCCCGAAGAGGTGCAGCGAGCGGTTCACCCACCACAGCAGTCCCGAGTCCCTGAATGCCTCCCACGGCTTGCGTTCGATGTTTCCGCTCATTTGTCTTCTCCGAGGCTGGGGTCGAGTTGGGTCCACAGCCTGCTCATGAAGGCTGTTTGGAGCTTGCCGTCCTCAAGGGACTCAAGCGAGATCTTGACCGAGGTGTACAACGAGTTGCAGTCATTGTGGGACAGGGTGGCACGCGCATCGGTGCCGAGAGTCGAGAGCCAGTGGGTGACGACGGCCTGGGCGACCATCTCTGCCGCGCTGATCTTGATCGTTCGAGGCTCGGGCTCGGGCTCGGGCTCGGGCTCGGGCTCGGGCTCGGGCTCGGGCTCTGGTGCGATGCTCAGGACGGGCGGGTCTTCATCTTCGGTGCTCACGGTCATCTCCTCACGGAAGCAGCCGGGGTGGCTGGGAGACAGTCACCCGCGCACCCCGACCTCGTTCTGGTGTTCGAGCGGGAAGTCGTCCGCCCGAGGAGAGGCGTGCCCTCTCCTCGCCGAGTTGTTGCGAACAATGGCGAAGCCCGCGACCCACATCGGCCAGGTCATCGGCATCATCCCTCAGAGCCCTGGGCCACCGACTCGCAGACCGACTGGATCTGCTTGTCGAGGTCAGCGTGGGCTGTGCCCTCAAGCGCAGCCTTGAACGTCCCGCTCTCGGTCACCTCGCCGAGAGGACCGCTATCGACCATGTTCGCCCTCACGGCGATGTAGGCATGACCGTCGAAGGCGAGCAACTCGGCGAGTTTGCGCAGCAGGTGCTCCTCGGCACCGGGGGGCAGGGTCTGCAGGACGTAGATGCAGATCACGGTGTCGTACCGCTCACGGTGGAGACCCTTGTCTCGGTGATTCGGATCCCAGCCTCGGCGGTTGCGCCTTTGGAGAGCAGCCCGTGGGTCGCGTTCTCCATCCACATGCGTTCGATGACCTCATCGGTCAGGTCGTCCGAGATCGTGTCCCAGACCAGGACGCGGACATCGCCCCAGACGGTCGCCCTGATCGGCTCGTAGATCAGCCCAGTCCAACTCGCCTCGAACTGCACTGGCGGCGGGGGCTCGATGGTGAAGGCGCCGGTCGCCTCGATGGCCCTGATCTTCTCGAACAGGAGCATCAACTCGATCGAGCGGATGCAGACCATCCACTCACAAGCCACCATCTCGTCGTCGGTCTTGTAGACCCGGTACGCCTTGGCGTTGAGGAGCAGCCCGACCACGTTGATCGGGAGTGGGATCGCTGGCAGCAGGCTCATCAATGTGCCAACCCCTTGACCACTTCGGTGTGACCCGCCTCGGCCTGCTCGCGGGTGCAGTAGCGGCGACCGATGTGATCGAACTCATCGCTCTCACCGAATACCATGGTCTCGTAGAGCACGGGTGCCGCCCCGCGTTGGAAGGCATGATCGATCCCGAGAAACACGGTCGAGACCACGACCTCGGGCGCGACTTCAGTCCGAGCTACGGTTCGGCGATCAACATCGTTGAACCAAGCCGCCCACTTGAGCGCGTCGGGCTCGGCAACAGGAACGCCGTCCACCTCGATGTAGTACATGCTCACGACGCCGCCCCAGCCCAGCCGGCGTCGTCGCCGTCGGTCGGCTCGGTCGACTTGGTGGCGGCCGAGAACGTGCCGTCGGTGAACTCCGAGAGCGGTCGGCAGTGGATCCCGCTGGGGCCTGAGTAGACCACGCCGGGACATCCGTCGATCGGGTTGTCGCGGCACTCGATGGTGCAGGGACCGATGACCGTGTAGGTCTCGCCATCGGAGTGCGTCCACTCGCTGCCCTGTGCGGGCTGTTCGCCGACCGTCCTGAACAGCCGCAGTCCCTCACGGACCTTCCGTCGGAGCTCCGACGCGGTGTCGTCCCGAGTGAGGTCGCCATGACTCGGGCCAGGCACGACGCTGCCGTCCTTCATGCAGAACAGGCCGTCCCAGAACACGTCCTGTGTGCCGTCGCGATGCCTCACGGCGACACACGGGGTGAGCTGGTACAGGCAGACGGCGCCGACGCTCTTGGCGAACTTGCCGACCAGCGTGCCCATCTTGGTCGCGCCCTCCTCGATGGGTTGCCCCGACGCGATCCGTGAGGCCGCGGTGGACATCTCACGGTGGTCACGGAACTCCTCGGGCACGTCCTCGATCGGGACGCCGACGTGCTTGGAGAAGATCTCGCTGAGATTGGTGACGTTCTGCATGCTGCCTCCTGCGCCCAGGTATCGGTCAGAGCGCCTCGCCGTGAGTCAGAAGGGCGCGACGGTCTTGGGCGGGTCGAACGGAACGGCGTCGGCCCAGAGGCGATCGAACTCACGGCGGGTGCAGCGAGGGCACTGGTACAGCTTGAAGGACGACGTGAACCCGATCGCCCTCTCGGCGAGGCAGTGGCGCCCACAGGCGTAGCAGGCATCGATCTTGGTCAGGGTGTCGAGCGGGATCATCGGCTCTCTGTAATCAGGCCGGCTCGACGACGGTGATGATCAGCTTCACCGGGACGGCAGGGATCTTGGCTGTCTCCTTGAACTCCCAAGCGTTGTTGGTGCGGTTGGCCGCGCTGGTCGCCTGACCGCGCTTGTTGAAGATCTGGGCACGCTCGAACGGCACCCACTTGGTCGAGCCGCTGTTCTTGTTCAGATACCAGAGCCCGTCCTCGTTGCGGACAGCCCACGCCTCGCGAGTTGGTGCGCTCATTCGACGATCCCTCTTCGAACACTCTCGGTGCCCATCCAGTGTCCAGACATCCGAGCGAGGGCGAGCAGGGCGACGGCGCCGAGCCCGTAGAAGTAGAAGCCCAGCACCAACGTCATGAAGTAGGCCGTGTCGACAAGCCAGGGTGTCCATTCATCTCGATCGTCGCTGCTCATCCGATGATCGTCCCGCCCCTCAGCAGGGCCTCGCCGATGGGCGGCAGCGGCACGGGCTTCGGCTTGCCGCCGACCAGTCGCCACACCTCGTACCGTGAGCCATCGCGGCGCTGATGCAGATCGACCTGGATGCCGCAGCGTGGGATCTGCGCCTGGCCCATGGGGCTGGCCTGGGCGACCTCGAGGAGATGGCGTAGGGTCTTGGTGTCGGCGATGAAGATCCGGTCACCGGGGTCGTCTGGGCCGCCTGTGGTCACCCTGCGAAGCAGCTCATCGGTCCCCGGCTTCTGCAGCGGGTTGGGGTTCACCTTGGGTGCGATCTGCGGATGCAGGATCCCCTGTTCGTCGCTGCCCATGTTCTGCTTCCTCTCTATGAAGTGGTGGGTCCAGCAGGACTCGAACCTGCGACTCTCGGCTTAAAAGGCCGGTGCTCTAAACTCTGTCCTCTGGTATCGCCTCATCGGTCTGAGCGTCAGCCGCTCGGTGCATCTCCTCCAGCCGACGCTCAAGCTCACGGAGGGGCAGGCCGGTCAGATCGACCATCTCCTGGGTGACGGGGAACACGGGGAGCTTCAACCCGTCGTCGTACTGGAGCCAGTTCGTGGCGCCGCGGACGAGTCGTGGCGCCCGTCTGGTCGAGGCGAGCTTGGCGGCGACGGGCTCTGCTCGCTGATCGGGCCAGGGCTCCTCACCCGCGAGGTACAGCCGATGCCGCAGTTGGTAGACCTCGGATTCGAGGCGTGCATGCTCACGGCGATGGATCGTGTATTCGAGCCACCAGATGATCGAGACCGCGATGGCGCTGCACAGGAACTGGGTCATTCGATCTTGACCTCGGCGAGTCGGCGCTGGGCAGCGATGAGGCGATCGGTCTGCTCTGCCGCGAACCGCTGCAGCTCCAGTCGGTCAGCGATGAGCGCCGAGACCTCGTCGTAGCCGAACTCCTCATGCAGGTTCGACTCGCCGCGCTTCTCCATCGAGGCGATGTCCCTCGGCGAGAGCTTCAGCGAGGGCAGGCCGGTCTTGGGTGGTGGGGTCAGCAGATCGCACGCCGCCTTGGCGCCGAACGCGGACTCGTAGTCACCCCCGACTGCCACGCCGCTGGGCATGGGCTCGAACACCCTCCAACTCCCACCGAGCTGCTCGACCGTCCAGCCATCGACTCGCTTCCAGTCACCCGCTTGGTCCTGTGTCCAGATCTCGCTCAGTCTCCAGATCTCGCTCAGTCCCAATCCCATAGCCACTCCTTCAGCTTGGCGGCGACGACCGCGACACCGATCACCGTCAGTAGGACGGTGGCCGTCAAGACGAACCCAGCGTCGATCTCCAGCTCACCCGGCGCTCGGGGCACCGATCCACTCATGCTCACGGCTTCACCTGAGTCACCTTGTGCGGCTGCACGTTGTAGAAGAATGCCCACTCGACGCTGCCGAGAGGACCGATGTACCCGATCGCCGGCGTGGGTCTCCAGAACGGCCACCCGTCCCACATCCCGACGTGGAGAACCTCGAACGTGGAGAACCCCGACGGGCAGTACCGCCACCCCTCGGGGTCATCGTTCATCTTGAGGATGGTCTCCCAGCCTCGCCGCGCGTGGTCGGCATTGACCGCATTGTGCTGAGTGTGATCGTAGTCGCGATCGACGGGGCCGAGGAACTCACCCTCACGGACGGTGACGGTTCTGGTCTTCACGGCGACAGGTCCGCCAGCTTGTAGTGCGGGGTGTGGTAGTCGACCGGGTGCTCGCTCTCGGTGGCCTGGCCCTGGATCTTGCCCCAGGACACCGTGAGGGGATCGTGGAGATCGATCGACTCGCCATCCTCGCCCTCCAGCTCGGTGTTCCACGACTTGAGGCGCTCCTCGGCATCGGCGCGCGCTGCCTCTTCGGACACGTGGGCGGTGAAGCCCTCCTCCTCGTCGTATGCGAACCATTGCTTGCCCATGATGTCTCCAAATTTGCGGTGAGCGACGGGTACTGGATGTACCCACTCGGGGATGGGGTTGAGTTAATTGCCAGAGGCGACGGGTCTGGGCCACACGGTCTTCAACCGGACCTCTCGACTATCGCTCCCAAAGTTGTGATCGCCATACACCAGTGTGTCGCCGTCCCAGCCCTTGATCCGACGTTCATCGGTTTGGACTTCACGCGCCTCGGCGTGGTCGGTCATCATCTCGCTCGAAACGATGTCATGGACGCTCGACTTGGCGCGCACCTCGCTCTCGGCCAACACGTAGGCCGACACCTGAATGTCCACGCGGTAGAGCTTCATCGGTTTGGACCGACGCATTCGAGGTCGTCGAGGTAGCCGTAGGCCAGGTAGCAGGTCGTGCCGTCTTCAAGCGTCACCCTCCACAGCCCAGGGATGAAGCCCGAGCCGCCGTGGACGTTCTTGGGGTTGACCACAGGCTCCCACTCGGCGATCGGGTCGTCGGTGATCTGATTGGCGACGTTGGGTCCGATGGAGATCAGGATCGCTACACACCCAGCCATGAACAGGCCGATGGTGGCCGCGATGCTGATCCGAAGCTGTTGGCTCGTCATGACGCCCTCCTGCTGGGAGGTATCGGTCTGCAGGCGCTGCCGTCAGTCGGTCGAGTCGGGCTTGGGCGCTGGCCGCCTGAACCCAGCTCTGGCACCGTACCTGACTCGCCGGCGCAGGGTGTCGCCGAGAGCCTCTTGCATCAGATCCGGATCGATGACGACCTGGACCACGATGCTCTGGGCAGATCCGTTCCTCACCCAGCCCTGCCGACCGCCGCGCATGGGTGCCCCGGTCGCGGGCGAGATCGTTGGCTCTCGCCGTCGGACCTCAAGGTGTTCGATGAGGTGCTCGTAGGCCGAGATCACGTGGAGCGACCGCTTGCCGCGCAGGGCGAGCTCCATCTCAGTCGCACCTGGCCCAGCGAGGTCGGGATGGCACTCCTTCATCAGCTCGCGGTAGCGCGACTTGAGCGGTCCCGACTTCCAGTGGTCGAGCAGAGTGGCGGCCTCAGTGTACAGCTTGCACTTGCCGAGGGGTGGCGGCTCGATCTCCATGACGGCGATGGCCTCCTCCAACGTCATCTCGGCACGACCCGTTGTCATTTCGCGCGCCCATCCCCATCGGTGCGCGACTCCTCAGGCCCCAACACCCAGATGGTCGGTCCAACCTCGTCATCGGACAGCGCATAGGTGCGCGACTCCAGGCAGTGCGGCATCCGCGACTATTCCCCTCCGGCCGCCTTCTTGGGCAGCTCGACTACCTCACCACCCTGATGGAGCCCGTCCTGATCGACTTGCTCCCGCGTGACCAGCGCGCCGAGGATCGCGGACAGCTCCAGCGTGTCCTCGTACATCGCGGTCACGGTTGACGTATTCGCCTGCTTGGCCATGCGCACCCTCACGGTCTCGACGATCCCGCCACCCATCGCAGTCTGAGCCGGGGGCAGCAGAATGTCCGCCAGCTCGTTGCGAGCGCGCAGGAACCCAGGCAGGTCGCGCATCGACAAGGTGGCCTCGCCTTTCGCGACCTTCTGGGCAAGCGTCCCGATCGCCGCATCCAGCAGGCCGAGGTGTCGGTGGGCGGTGACCTGATTGTCATCCCGCTCCAGCAGGTGCCTCTTGACGGTCTTGGCTGCTTGACCCTGCCGCCCAGGCTTGGGCGCGACCTCGTTCGGCAGGAAGGGCACCGACATATTGGCTTCGACCGCAGCGACCTCACGCTGTCCCCAACGACCCAGGTACTTGGTGCGATATACGCGCATGGCGATTGCCTGCGCTGTCCCACCCAGCTCCTCAACGCGGCTGATCCAGTCGTTGCGCTTCTTCCACGATCTGATCGTCGAGTCGGATCGATGAACTGCGGCAGCAGCGACTCGGTAACTCCGCTTTCCCTCGTCCTGCATCGCCCAGAGCAGTAGGGCTCGGTGTTCGTGGGCACGCTCTCCGGGGTGCTTTTTCGACTTGATCCTGATGTCGAGAGAGCTGGGTTTTGAGGCCGACAATGCGGGCGCGGACTGTTGGTTTTTGCTCTTTGCTGCGCTCTTGGTCTTGGTCTTCGACATCGGGTTGTCCCTGCTCGCTCCAATTCTATCGCGATCTGGGCGAGCCTGCGCTGAGCCGCGCGATGGGTGCGCGGTTTCGCGCACCGGGTGCGAGATCATCGCGCACCCGTCATCGGATCTCATCCACCGTCCAGTCCTTCGGCACCGTGCCCTCTGACCACAGCCACTCGACCGCAGCCTTGATCACGTCCGCGTGGCAGCTCTGCGGAGCACACCAGCACCCGAGAGAGATCCCATCGAGAGTGAGCGAGTACCGCATCACCTTGGACAGCTCAGCCTCAACCTCGGGAGCGTGTGTCGCCATCTCCTGCCAGAGCCATCGCTGGTAGCGTCCGATGCAGTCGTCCCGCCCGTTGCAGTCCTTGAGCTTGAATGGGTTGGCGAGCGGCGACCTCGGGTAGAGGAGTGCCTTGCGTCCACGCATCCCGCGACCGACGTAGTGCCAGTGAGGGGTGGGCCAGGTCGAGATCGGGTGCTTGACGTTGACCACGTGGATGATGGGCTTCGGATCGGCCCGTCGCTGCTCGATCCGCTTCGCGCGGTCTTCTGCCATCTGCTGGAAGTTCACACTGCCTCCACGCCGTCGAGCTGGCACCAGCGGACGAACGCGGTGCGGGTGATCAGGATGTCGGACCCGTTCCGCAGATGGAGCTCCAGCTTGACGACCTCGAGGATCGGGATCGGGGTGAAGCGGACGATCCGATGCATCAGGAAGCCCGCCGAGGACAGCACCCCACGCCGAGGCGCCTTCTCGGCCTTGCCCATGCGGTGCCAGATCCCAACGATGAGGTACACCCCGGTCGAGTTGCTGAACCGGTCGCCGATGTCGATCTGCTCAACCCTCATCGGCGTACTCAGGCAGGTGCTTGCAGCACTCGCAGATCCACTTCCCCGAGCGGTAGACCCACCCCTCCGCGATGGCCTGTTCGGCGACCTGCCTTTCCGTGTTGCCCTCGGACGCACACCCCGAATTGGCGTGGCAGTCCTCATCGCTGCAATCGACGAAGATCTCGATCAGCACCTCTCGGGTCAGGTGCTTCAGGGCGCCCCTCGGTACAGACATCACCAGTCTCCGATCTCGGACTTGGCCTCGGCCACCAACGCGGCCACCTGCTCCTCGAGCCACCCGGCCATGTGGGTGCGCAGCTCCTCGGGGATGATCCAGTCGGGGGTCTTGGTCTGCTTCAGCTTCAGCCCGATCTGGTTCTCGTCCCTGAGTCGAACGGCGACCTGGGCGAACTGGGCCGCGCGGGTGAGCAGCTCTCGCCGTCGCCGGGAGTCGTTGTCGCGCCGGTAGAGTTGATCGCTCACCAGATTGATCAGCTCCTCGACATCGGTGGGCGGCAGTGCGGGTTTGGCTTTGGGCATGTTGGTCCTCTCAGAATGGGATGCCCTGTTCGAGGGCGCTCCAATGAGCCATCTGGTGACACCGACAGACCGATACCAATAGGCAGAGGTGAGGTTGCGGGCCTTGGTCTTGGCTTCGCGCTCGATGCGCTCGGTGCGCTCCCGCTCCTCACGGAGTCTCCGCTGTCTCTCGGTCAGGGGTTTTCGGCGTCCCATGCTCACCTCTGCCTATTGGTATCGGTCTGTCGGTGTCACCAGATGGCTCATGCCGCGTACTTCGCGAACCAGCACGGGGAGCAGACACAGATCACGATGGCCTCCCCAGACACCTTGGCGCGGTCTCTGACCTGCCGCTTGGGCATGAGACCGATCGGCCTGAACCCTGCGAGCGAGCCCGCCTGGGTCGGGAACTCCAGCAGTCGGTGCTGGCACTCTCGACACCAGAGCAGCTCATTCGGCAGCATCGGTCTCGGTCTCGGTCTCGGGGATCTCGACCCACCCGTGGTGTTGGGCGACGGCCTCGGCCAGGTCGACGGCGCGCTCGAACTGATCGGCACCTCGCTCGACCTGATCGACGAACCGCTCGCCCTCCTTCTCCACCAGCGCGTAGCCCTGGGTGGCGATGGCGCCGGCGATCCCGTTGAGCACATCGGCGGCGTGCCTGATCTGGGTCAGAGCGTTGCCCGCTCGCATCAGACCCTCGCCGGCCTTGTCCATCGCGGTCAACCCTTTTTTGCTGGCGTCACCAGCTCTGCCTCTGAGACTCATCGCTGCCCTCCCTGCTTGCGGGTCCACCACTGGTCGTGCATCCCAGCTGCCGAGAACATGTTCTCCCACTCGGACCAGATCCCACGTCGAACGCGATGGTGGGTCCGGTTGACGCGGCGCTGCCACCAGCGAAGGACGGGGCTGGTCGCTCCCTCCTCGATGGCATCAAGCACCCAGAGTCGGCCACCCTCGCGCTCGACCATATGGGCGATCTTGTTGATGATCTCCTCAGGCCAGAGTTGTTGCTCCATTCGACCGTCGCCAGCCTGGGCGATGGGCGAGCGGTCGAGAAAGGGGACGTGCCCGTTGTGGCGAGCGAGGATCGAGAGCGCGATCTGGCGACGATGCCAGAGCACACCCTGAGGGGCGACGATGAGGATTGGGCGGCGGGCGGGCATGTGAACCTCGATGGGCTGGGGTGGGCGGTCAGAAGGGGGCGGTCATATCTTCTTGGGTGATCTGGAAGGTCGCGTCACCAGCAGAGGCGCGAGAGCTGCGCTTGGTGAGGATGATCTCGCCCGCGTCGGCGTTGATCCGCAGCTCGAGCCCCAGCTCGGAGAGCAGGATGAACACAGCCGGCCAGGGCGGAACGCGCTTCTCGGCACCCGTGGCGAAGGAGCTGATCGTCTGTTTGCGGAATCCCAGGTGCTCTCCGAGCTTGACGGAGCTCCGACCGGGCTCGGCCTCGATCCATCTGCGGCGCAGCTCGGCGAAGATCCAGTTGCGGGGTCGACCTTGCTGGGTGGGCTTCGCGGTCATGCTGCTCCTTGCTCTCTTGTGCGGTCCCGCAGCTTGCGGAGTCGCCAGTTGCGAGCGGCTCGGGTGATCCCGAGCTTCTCGTTGATGTCCTCGGTCGACCAGTCCTCGAGGACGGTCTGCATCGCGACCGTCTGGGTCTCGTTGGCGATGGTGTACAGCTCGGCGACCCGCTGGTTCGCATCGTGGTGGCGCTCGAACATGGTGACCAGATTGCACATCGGGTCCATGGACGTGACCTTGGTGCGCTGCCGCTGCTCGATCCCCACGTTCCGCGAGCGCACCCGCAACAGGCGCAGCCGGGTCAGGCTCGCCCGCGACTTGATCCAGGACCTGCAGCCCTGGGACGAGCAGTAGGGGCACGGCCTGGCCTTGTCGGAGCGCGTCGGGTCGAACAGATCGAACGCGGTGACGAGATCGAGGCAGAGATCCTGCTGGAAGTCGTTGGGGTCGATCCCGCGAATGCGGAACATGTTCGCGCGGCTGTACCGCTCGATGGCTTGGGCGTGCTGCAGGATGAAAACCCATGCCGGGTTCTCGGTTGTTGGGCGGGTCATTAGTCGCTGTCTCTCTCTGATGGTTGGGCGGATGGTAACAGATTGTGGGTACGAGGTGTACCCGGATCCCGCGACCTTTCCGGCATCGAAGACCAGAGCGGGAAGGGTGGGGCATAGCCGCGAGTTTCGATCCAGAGATGGATCATCCCGCCGCGTGCTGCCGCCGAGGGTGTGGGGCCTCCGTCGAGCAGTCGTCGGAGGCAGTGACTCACGATCGGATCGTTGCAGTGCTCGACGTAGAAGTCCCTGATCTCTTGTCGGATCCTGGGCCACCGTCGCGCCCACCGTCGCATGGTGTCGATGTCCCATCGGGTCAGACCGCCGTCGCCCTGCAGGGTGTCGATCAGCGCCTCGGCCAGCTTCTCCATCGGCTCCCATCGAGCGATCTCGGTGAGCGGGGCGATCTCCAGGGAGAGCATGATCAAGCTGGCTGGATCTCCCTTCACCACCCACCTCCATCATTGTCGATATCGATGTCGCACACCTCGTAGTCGGGATCCGTGCCGCCATCGTCACCCACGGCGTGCGAGCCGTCCTCGGCGCACCTCATGACAGAGAGCGTTCCGCCTCCGCTGAATAGCCACAGGGTATCGGGCCAGGTCTTGGCGAGGCGCCTCAGGGCGGCGATGGCCTTGGCTTCCTCGGGGGTCAGGTCGTCCTCGTCGATCATGCTGCCACCGACCGCATGAAGACCGGATCGGTCGCCCCGCCGAACTGGGAGCGGATGATGGCCTCAACCACCGGGGGCGGGACGCTGTTCATTAGTTCGACCCCAGGTAGTCGATGAGGCGCTGCCGCGTTTCTGTGGGATCGTTCTGCCCTGCGGAGTCGGCCGGGATGTACACGTCCCACCAATCGAGCACCCACGCCTTCTTGTACATCGCATGGGTGATGAACATCCGCCCGCCGCGTGCGGTGTAAACACACACCTCGGTGAACCTTCCGTCACTTGCTCGCGGACCGACGTGCTGGTCAACGACCCGCGCGCCAAACTCCCTGAGCGCCTCTGCCATCAGCTCCTTCATCGCTACCTCCTCGGCACGACATTCGCCGCGCCTCGCTCTTTGTCATCGTGATTCTTGAGGTCGACGACCTCATCGCAGATCTCGCGCATCGCACCTGTGATCGAGCCCCTGGCGACCGTGAGCCCGAAGACCCGCATTCCGGTCTCCTCGCGGCGCCTGGCCAGCTCGGCCATCACCGAGCTGCTCGCCGAGGCGTGCCCGTCGGTCACGAACACGATGTCGGAGCGGTCGTCGGCGGCCTGACCGTTCAGGGCGTACTTGAGGGGCGGGTTGAAATCGGTTCCGCCGCCAACGCGAGCGGTCACCAACTCCAGCGCGATGTCGGCGGGGCCACCGAGTGCGGTCTCGCCTCGGGTTCGACCCGTGTAGGTGTCGACATCGACGCGATAGGCGCGCCTCTTCTCGTCGAGGCGATGCACGCTGCAGACCCCACCGTTGAACCCGATGAAGGTCACGGCCCGCTTCTCCTTGATCGCGGTCTGCATGCAGGAGAGGGCGATGGCGCAAGCCAGCTGATGAGGTTGACCCGACATCGATCCCGAGCGGTCGAGCAGGACGGTCATCGGACCACGACCCAGCACCTCGGTCCCGTCGAGCGCGTACTGGAGCAACGACCGCTCGACGACCTTCGCCAGAGTGAGGAGGCGCAGCTTGGGGTGCCGCAGTCCAACGAGCTGGGACGGGAGTACTCGGGACAGATCTGCGCCGCGCTCGATGCTGACGACCTCAGTGCGGGCGTCGGTCGTGCGGACCCGCTTCTTGGATGCTGCGATCCGCTGGATGCGTCCCGCCCTGCGGATCACGTCCCGGAGTCGCTTGTTCGACATCAGGTGCTCGGCGAGCTGCATGCGACCCGTGTCCTCCTTCTGGGAGTAGCCGGGAGGTGCAACTTCAAGACCGGGGGACAGACCGGAGAGTCCGGACTTGACCTCGACGATCTCCTCGTTCGCCTTCTCGGCGGCATCGCGCATCGCCGCCCGCATCATATCGACGGCTGTGGGCAGATCGCTCTCCTCACCGTTCTCGTCGAGGACGGGATCGTTGAGCTTGTCCCAGTCGCCATCGAAATCCTCGTTCTGGTCCTCGTCCTTCATGATGTCGGCGAGCTGCTCGCTGGCCGCCCTCATCATCGAAGCAGAGGCGATGGCCGCGAGATCGGGATCGCCGACAACGCGGGAGGCCAGCTCGGTGAACTCGGGGAGCTGCGAGAGCGCCTCATGCAGCGTCGGAACCCAGCGCGGGCACTTCGGCTCATCGAGCTTGGCGGGCTCGTTGTACAGTCGCGAGAAGACCTCGGTGCCGAGAGCGTCGGCCGTCGAGTGTGCGAACGACCGAACGCGGGCGACGGCGTTCTTGTTGTCCTCCTGCTCGACCAGGCCCTCCTCGATGACCTTGGAGGTCTGCAGGATCGCGTTGCCTACGGCCTTGCTGCGGTCACGTCGGATCTCAAACAGCAGGCGCTGCCACTCGCTGGTGTCGTAGGCGAGCTTGGCGTGGGTGCTGGTCTCGGCGGGCTTGCGTTTCGCGGACATCGGACTCTCTCTGTTGGTAGGTCCATGGTACACAATGACTGGGTACACCACAACCCCGACGCAACGGATGATCGGCGTCGGGGCTCGACTTCTAGAAGCGGAGGCGGGACTTCAATTCGAGGGCGATCCGCTCGCGCATGGCGTCGATCTTCTGCGAGCACTCGAGGACACGGCTCGTCTGGTTGAGCAGCCCGATCTGGTCGCTGTATGCCTCAAGCATATCGGCCGCGCCGGTCGCGGCGAGCAGGAACGCCTGGCCCTTGGCGGCGAAGTCAACCTTTCGGTATTCGGCCGTCGCGAGATCGAGCGCCTTGCGCGCCTTGCTGATGTCGGGATCGATCAACTTGGTGATCGCCGCGTCAACACTCGCGCGCTGGTCGGGCTCGTCCCAGAGGCAGTCGGAGAGGATGTCGAGATCTTCACGGGTGGCGACGGCGCGACCGTTGAGGAGCGCGTGACCCTTGATCAGTTTGATGGCCTTGCACCAGCGTCGATCGCTGACCACGATCTCATGGTCCATGGCGAGTTTCTCGCGCAGGTCGAGCACCGCGTCGATGACGGCATCGACGTTGACGGCTGCGGTCTGGGTGCGCAGGTCGTTGACTTGCTCGATGGTCAGCGAGGCCGTGATCTTCGGCTCATCGGACGAGGACAGCAGACCGCGCAGCTTGTCGCGGTCGCTGATGTACCCGACCCACCGACGCAGGACGAACCGGTCGAACAGCGCGCCGAGGCTCTCGTCCTCGGGGAGCTCGTTCGACGCACCGACCATCATCTCCAACGGGATCGAGATCCGCTGGCCGCCGTTGTCGAACTGGCGCTCGTTGATGGCGGTCAACAGACCGTTGAGGATCGCGCTGTTGGCTTTGAAGATCTCGTCGGCGAAGGCGACGGTCGCCTCGGGCAGATACCCAGCGGTGACGCGGCGGTACTGATCCTGCTCAAGTCCCTGCAGGCTGATCGGTCCGAAGACCTCCTCGGGGACGGTGAACTTGGTGAACAGCAACGACCAGGGCGTCCCGCCGAGGGCGGCCGTCAGGGCGTTGGTCAGCGCGGACTTCGCCGTGCCGGGAGGGCCGAGGAGCAGGACGTGCTCGCCCGCGAGCAAGGCGACCAGCAGGCAGGTCACCTCGCGGCTGCGCTCGATGAAGGCGCGGTCGAGGTCGACGCGCAGGTCTTGGAGCGCGGCGAGGGTGGTGGGGGCGGTCTGGGCGGTCAGGGCGGCTGGGGCGGTCATTTCGATGTCCTCTCTGTTGGTGTGACTCCAAGGTAGAGGAGTCAAGCTCGAATGGATACCCATTAATCGGGTACTCCACCAAGAAAGTTGGGCGGGTGGCTCACCTCGCCATCGCCCCCGGAGTGCTCTCCGGCGACGCGGCGATCTCGGTCTCGGGTCTCTGTACTACGCGGCGGCTTCGGGCGCGGCCTCGACCGGGGCGGGGGCGGGCGCGTCCAGCTTGGTGAAGACGACGGTGGTCCCGCCCTTCTTTTTGGACAGGCGACCGCGCAGGTTCACCTCGGTCAGGGTCGCGCCGGCGTGGCGGGTCCAGAACGTGCGGTACTTGCCAGCCCACTCGGGAAACCCGGAGTCGGCGAGCTGCTCGACGGTCAGCTCCATGCCGTGCTTGTCGATGGCGGCTTTGATCTGGGTCTTCAGCTTCTCGCTTACACCCCGCGCCTTGCGCTTGCCATCGCCCTCGTCCTTCGCGAGTCCGAGGAGCGCGTTCGCCTGCTCGACGGCATCGTCGATCTCGGTCTCCAGCTCGCCGAGTCCCAGGTGCAGGCTCTCGGAGTACAACTCGGCATAGGACTTGAGGGTGCGCAGCTCACCGAGCGCCTTCGCCAGGGAGTCGGCGCGCGGGCGTTGCTCTTTGGACTTCTTGGTCCAGTCGGCGAGGCGCTCGCGGATCCCGGCGAGGCTCTCGCTCGGGACCTTCTTGCCGTCGGCGACGTTGCCCATCAGGAAGTTCTTGGCCGCGCCGCCGATGCTGGTGCGGCTGGCCTCGGTGTCGGAAACGTGGGTGATGTGCAACGCGCTGTCCCCGATCTTGCTGACGATGCGGGCGAGCTTCTCGACATCGTCCTGGTGCTGCTTCGGGACGTAGTAGATCCCGCCCGAGTGCTGACGGACCGAGAATGCGCCGAACGCCTTGAGGGGCGCCTGGATGAGCACGGGGCGGATGAAGTCGTGGTCGAGGTACGTCCGGTCGCTGTCGGCCTGGGCGATGAAGCGGGTCGCCTCTTCGGTCTTGCCGACGGTCGTCCACTTGTCCATGGCCTTGTCGAACACGACGGTATCGACCTGCTCCCACCTGACCTCTTTGTCGTTGACGCGCTTGTGGGTCAGGATGCCGACCATCAGCGAGTCGGCGTCCTCGAACACGACCTCGGTGCGGTAGCGCGCCGCGTTGCCGCGTCCCTGCTTCCAGCTTCGGGCCGTGTCGCGGATCTCGGACACGCTGTTGAGATCGGGGACCACGCTCGGGTTCTCGCCTTCGGACTTCAGGATCTTTCGCAGTGCGGCGGGGGTCGTCTTGGTGTTGAAAAGATCCCACCAGACGAGGGCGCCGAGGCCGAGGGCCAGGTTGTCCATCATCTGCGTTTTGTCGGTCGTCATCGTGTGCCTCTCTGTTGTTGTTTGGCATGAGGAAGGTCGCATCTGCTGCGTACACTTGCAACCAGGATCGGGAGGTTATTTCTAGGTTTCGTGGAAACCCCGTTGGACTGATGGCTTCTCACGATCAGGACGCGAGGGTCGGTCGTATCCTCCTGCCGGAGGGCGAGTTTCGATGCCGCGCCTCTGAGGTTTCGGGTTGTGCTCGTACCCACTCCATGTGTACCTTGGCGTCACCAACAGAGAGGTCACCATGGCAACGTCAGCCCACTACACGCTCGCCAGCATCCCGATGGACAAGCAGGTCAAGCAGCTCCTCCCCGCCTGCCCCGCCGCTCGACGGGATCGCGAGAGCGCGGATCTACTTGCGCGCCAAGGCGGCGGCGGAGGGCTGACCGAGAAAACCAAGATTGGTGGTTGTGGTTCACTTCTCCATTCTGTACCTTGGACCTACCAACAGAGAGGACAGCATGTACACGCTCCGCAACCCCGCAGCCATCTCCACCGGCCACACCCACTACGTGACCTACGAGCCCCAGACCGACGGCACCGTCGTTGTCACTCGGGACGATTGTGTCATGAACACGATCGAGACCATGAGCCTCGATTCGGCACGAGCCGACTACCATAGGCGCATCGCTCTCGGCTATAGAGCCTGACGAGGCGAACGCCAACCGAGCGAAGCAGGGCATGCCGGCCTTGTCGAACCTCGGGCCCGGCCGTCTGACCATCCGGCCCGCCCCGCGTGCCGTGGGGTCGGGTGCGCCTCCGACGAACCCCGCGGCTCGGACCTCGAGGAGGGCAACTGCATCGAGCTGGTCATGGAGCTCCATCGCCTCCCTCGACCGTCGCCAGTGTCGGGGGTGTGCTCGCGGTGTCGCCAACTCGGCGAGAACGTGGACCCCCAGGTGGCTCGTCCGCACCACAGCGACCCGACCCGACCACGCCGGCCGCTGGGCCGCCCACAGCTCGACGGCGCGCCCAGCGTCCGCCAGGGCGCGATTGTCGAAGGGCGCGTCGGTGAACCCGTCGAGGTCGACCGCGAGCCAGCGAGTCTCCACGGGCTCCCATCGAGCGGGCACCCAGCGCCCGTGAACCTCTCGCCAGCTCGACGGGGCCATCCCATCGAGCCCGACGAACAGATCGGGGAGATGTGCGAGCGGGATCCCGGAGCGGTCGGCCTGACGGCTGCTATCGATCAGCGTTCCCCACGCCCGGTCGGTGCCGAGACCCCGTTCGGCTGTTCGGAGGACCGTGAGCAGGCCGGTCGACCGTGAGGGAGAGTAGCGGACTCCTCTCGGTCCTCTTCGCCCGAGGAGCACGGAGACACGGCGAGCGGTGCGCTCCTGGATGTGTACTGTATCAATGCCCCGATCCAGATCTGGGCGAGGGGCTCGTCCGCGAGAGCGTCTGAGCTGTACCCGACCCCGATATCGCCGCCAGTACCCCGACGCCTCGCAACCGAAGCAGACGGCCGATCCCGTCTGCCCTCCCGCGTTGGGGTAGAGCGCCATCGACGGGTTCCGATCATCGTGCCAGGGGCAGCATGTGATCGACTTGGGTCCACGCTCGATGGGCACGACCTCGATCCAGTCGTCGGTGTCGTCGTCGGTGTCGTCGTCGGTGTCCGACCACGATGAGCATGCCTCGATCGCGTTGGGGTCGACCAGGAGATGCTGACCCCAGGTCCGACCCGCTCGGTCGCGCAACTCGACTCCCATCTCCCTGGCCTCGTTGATGTGGACCGACGCCCACCCGAGGACATCGCGGACCAGATTCCAGGCGGTCCGCGCCGTCGCATAGGCGACCCCGCTCTCATGCCTGAGGTAGCTGATCGACAACTCGGTGTACCAAGACCCGGCGACGAGCTGCCGACGGTGGATCGCGATCCGCCTCAGCAGGCACCGCACCGCGTGCCCGCATCGCTCACCGACCTCGGCGAGCAAGGTGTCGAGCTGCTGGCACAGATGTGCAACGGTGGGCGAGGGCGTGGGCGTCAAGGGCGACTCTGGATCTGCTCCGTTGTATCAGGAGTGCCGCGCCGATCGCGAGAGGGTTTACGGACTGATCGGGTTCGCGATATACCGAGGGTGTCTGAAAGCCTGTCCTGGGCGGGACAAACTGAACGACATCTCTTGCGCCTCTTCTGACTGCCTGGGCGGCTCGTTGGGAGGGGCGCTCTGGGTTGTGCGAACAGTTTTTGTCCGAGCTGGCATTCGGTCCGAGCCGTTCACCGATACTCTGTGATCAGAAATATAGACAGAGTGTGATCGATGACATCGTTGGTTAGGAGGCACCACCGCTATGACGGTGACGTGCCTGGCGTGCCCATGCTCGCCATGATGATCTCAAATTCGGAGAGAGGCCGCGCCGCGTGCCCACTCCGCTGGTGGTTCGGCTACGGCGAGGGGCTCGTCACCTCGCTCGATGAGCCGCCCCTCAGGTACGGGGGAGCGTGGCATCAGCTCCTCGAGGATATGCACCGCTGGTGGATGATCCGCGATGAGCCCTACCCCTCGAACGGTCATCGGGTGTGCTGCTGGTGCGTTGGGAACGGGCAGACTGTTTCGGTGACGTGCCATGAGTGCAAGGGCTGGGCGACCGGCCCCGCCGACCGGGCACTGCAAGCCTGGATCAAGTTGGAGGGTGACGAGAAGATCGAACCCGGCCAGGCCGCGCTCGATCACCAGCGCCTCTGCCGCGCGTGGGAGGGCTACACGCACACCTACGGCTTCGGGCCGCTGCAGAAGTTGAAGCCGATCGGGGTGGAGCTCCGATTCGGCGTGCCGATCCTGAACCCGTCGACCTCGACCGTCTACCGGCCGAGCCTGTGGATGATCCGCGAGGGTCAGACGATGCGGGTCGCCCGTACATCCGAGGCGAACGGTCCCAACGCGGTTCAGGTCCGATGGCCCTGGTACTACGCCGTGACCCTCGACCTGCTGTTGGTCGATCGCGAGGATCCCAGAGAGCTGTGGCTCTGGGAGGGCAAGACGGCGAAGTCGCCGACGCGGAGGATGCACAACCTCTCGCTGGATCCCCAGGTGCAGGGCTACTCCTGGGCGATCAATCACGCGGTCAAGGCGGGGCTGATCGAGGGCGTGCCGAGAGATGCACGACTGGCTGGGTACGTGTTCGATGTCGTGTCCAACAGCATGCAGCACGATCCGAAGCAGCTCGCTCCCAAGAAGGTCAAGGTGCCGCACCCCGAGACCGGGGAGCCCTACAAGGAGAAGGGTCGGTGGGTCTACGAGATCGGCGGCGACGGTCAGCCCATCGAGCGGTCGCCGGGGTTGTCGATGTCGAAGCAGTCGGCACCGCCGTCGTGGCGGTTCGCCAACGAGTTGGACCGACTGGGGCTCGACCGCGGCCCCTATGAGGATCACATGCTCGACCTGATGGAGAGGGTCGACACGAAACTCTACCAACGCAACTGGAGCACCTGTGGACCCGAGGTGGTCGACCGATTCGGGCATGAGGTCTACGGGGTCGCCCGCCGCCTCGCCGAGATGCGACGGTCGGCGGCGACGGCGACGACGCCCTACGAGATCGCCCAGCGATTCCCGCGCGTGCCCATCTGCACCCAGCCGGGTGGCGGGTGCTCGTTCACCGGACCGTGCCTGCAAGATGGCGATCTGGTCCGCAACAACTTCAAGGTCCGTGATCCGACGCGATGGGTGCCCGCATCCAGCATCGGTCAGGACGACCTGATCCCGACCTAACAAAGGAGAAGAGAACCATGATCCTCAATTTCGAACGAGCGGGGGACATTGACACGTCCAACCTGCATTACAAGATCCTGCTGTACGGTAAGTCCGGCGCGGGGAAGACCTACGCGGCGGCCACGGCTCCGAACTGTTGCTTCCTCCTCACCGAGCGAAACGGTCAGCAGTCGATCCGCATCAGCAACCCCGACGCGGTGATCGCCTACTGCCCGACGGCCGAGAAGGTCCGCGCGTTCATGCGGATGGCCGTCAAGGGCGAGCTGCCCGACGGGATCCGCACCATCGTGCTCGATGGGCTGACCGAGCTGCAGAAGATCTTCCAAGACGAGATCCTCGCCGGCAAGGACGCTCAGAACCGGCACATGACCAAGCAGGATTGGGGCACCCTCACCGAGAAGATGCGCCTGTTCATGCGGACCCTCCGCGACCTGGAGTACCACGTCGTGGCCACCGCGCTCTCGGACGAGTCCCAGGCCGACGGCGACGGCGCGATCCGCTACGTCCAGCCCTCGTTCTCCGGTCGCAAGCTGCCGCAGGAGATCGCCCAATTCTTCAACGGGTGCGGGTACGTCTTCAAGAAGGCGAAGGCGGACGAGAACGGCAAGGAAGAGATCTTCCACCGGATCATGTTCGACGGCCCGTCCCGCTTCACGGTGAAGCCGTGCTATCCCCTGGGCGGCATTCAGGAGCCCGATCTGTCGACGTGGTTCGACCAGCTCGCGTCCGCTGGGGCGCCCGACAAGGCCGGCAAGGCCGACAAGACCAAAACCAAGACCAAGGCCGGCAAGGCCGAAGATTCCAAAGGAGTTGCAGCATGATCATCGATCCCAACAGCAGTGGAGGCGTCGGCAAAGGGCGCAAGGTGTTCCACGGCGTCGGTCTCCGACGCTGGGAGAGCAGCACCGGGACCCCCATCCTCGACATCGGCCTGGTCGTGCTCAAGGACATGGAGGGCGACGGCAACGAGAACCTGCAGTGCCGCGCGCGGTTCTTCCTCACGGCCAACGCGGGCTGGCGCCTGGGCAACTTCGCCAAGGCGTGCGGTCACGGCGAGCCCTTCGACGCCTTCGACGACGACGCCATCGCCAAGTTCATGGCGAAGGGTCCGATGATCGCGACCGTCGAGATGGAAGAGTACCAGGGCAACTCGTACCCCCGCCCCGGCAAGTGGGCGTCCTACTCGGGCGCCGAAGATCCCGAGTGGGCCGAGATGATCCAGAACGCCGAAGCCAAGTTCGCCGAGTGGGTCGAGAAGCAGGAAGAGGAGCACGGGGGCAGCAGCTCCTCGGGCAGCAGCTCGGGCGGCTCGTCGAGCAGTGGCGGCTCGACGGGCGGCGGTGGCGGCCCAGACTCAGACATTCCATTCTAATCCTGAGGTGCCTGTGCGCGTCTGCAACACATGTGGCGAAACCAAGCCGGTGGGTGACTTCTACGCGAGGCCACGCACCAAATGCAAGGAATGCCACAAAGAGGCGGTGCGCGCACGACGCCAGAGGAGCCCGGATCGTGCTCGATCATACGACCGGGCGCGAAGCGTTCTGCCGCATCGGGTGGAAGCACGAAAGACCTACCAGGGAACGCCTGCCTTTCGTGCCAGCCACAATCGTGCCACCAGGCGGTGGCAGGCTAAGAACCCAGAGAAGCGAGCCGCACACATAGCTGTTGGGAACGCTGTCCGTGACGGCTTGTTGCAGCGGCGTCCATGCTCTGAATGCGGATCGTCGCCAGCACAGGCGCACCATGATGACTACTCCAAGCCTTTGGTTGTTCGCTGGCTTTGCAAGCCCTGTCACGACACCGAACACGCTAGGAGCCTGTGATGCCCTCGCTCGGTATCGATCCCGCAAAGACCGGAGCCATGCTCCTCGGCGAAGGCGCTCAGGCCCTCGCCGCGGTCTGTTGGAGACAGCGGGGCGTCGGCGAGGATGCGGTGTTCGATGTCGCGGCCTGCGGCGTCCACACCGAAACCGTGACCCAGACTCACGGATTACTCACGGCTCACGCCATCGCGTGTTTCGCGGTCGAGTACCTGCAGCCCTGGATCATCGGCGGGGGTATCTCGCGGGTCGCCTGTGAGGATGTCTACGTGGGCCAGAACGCGCGCGGGTCGCTCGGGCTGGCGAAGTTCGCTGGCGGCCTTGTTGGACCTCTCGGCGCATGGACTCGATCAGGGAAGCCCGAATGGGCGACGGCGGGGCAGTGGCGCAAACCCAGCTTCCGTCGAAGCTGGTGGAAACTGCAAGCCGTCGCCGCCGGGAAGTGCGCCAGCAAGATCGTGGCGAAGCGAACTGGCGAAGAGGTGATGCCGAAACGGGAGGCCGCCAAGCGGGAGAGCCTGTTGGTGATGCCGAAGCTGGTGACCGATCTCGATGTGCTCCTCCAACGGCTGGGGCGCACCGACCACCTGACAGATGCCGCAGGGGTGCAACGGTGGGCGACCCTGTAGACCTTTGCCGTCGGTGTCGGTATCGGGGTCTGCAGCCCGCGCGCCCGACCTACGACCAATGCAACCGAGACAATCTTGTCGCTGTTGATCCTGTGGTCAGCAAGTGGCGGACGCTCAACTTCAACACGCCTGGATCATCCGGGTGCCCAGGTTGGAGGAATGGAGGAGCAGCGATAGAAGTGGGACCGGTCAGAGTTGAGGATGTGGTCGAGGCGACCAAGCGAGGTCTGGATTGGTACGTCCTCCTTGAGAACCGCACCACCAGAAAAGCCTTCTACAAGGCCGAGGGTGGCGGTGGGTTGAATGGCAAGAACAGGATCTCCTACGGAGCCACCGGATCCAAGGGCATCTTCAAAAATGATGTGTCGCTCACCTACGTGGTCAAGAAGCTCCACGAGAAACTCGGCGGGCACTACAAACACGTCGCCTCGACCGAGCCGCTCGCGGCGATCCTCGCCAAGCGGGCGAGACCCCAGACCCGAGAGGAGCGCCTCGCCGAGCTGAGCAAGTTGAACCGTGGCACCCTCCGCATCCTCTGCGCCCAACTCAAGGCGAAGCCCAAGGGGCAGAACGGGAAGTGGGAGATGGTCGACGCGCTGATGGATGTCTTCGACGACAATGCCCCGAAGTCATCTGCTCGGGTTCGTCGGTCAACGATGGCGAAGACCCGAGAGCATCGGTCAAGCCCTATCTTCTCGGAGCTGTCCCCACGGGATCAGCGGGTCGCCGAGCTGCGAGGCATGGCGGAGAGGATCCTTCGCAAGATGGCCAGACTGGTCGGGGCGGAGACTGTCGGCCTGTCCAAGGAGGGCATCATCGAGGTGCTGATGGATGGGGTGAAGCGCCCGCTGCGGGATCGACTCGCCGGCACCACGATGAGGGAATCCACCAAAGAGGGTCTCTACACGACGGCGGCACGCGAGGGATGGGATCTCCACGATGTCGAGGAGAGCTTCATCGACATCTGGGACTCCAGGCGGGTGAACCTCTACACGGATCAGCAGGGCAGGCTCTGGGTCGTGGCGATCCCGCGCGAGGACGGCCAGAAGCCACTATTCGGTCTCGTTCACTAGCCGATACCAAGGCCCAGAGAGGAACGATGCCGAAGCCCACACCCATCGAAGTCCAGTTCATCTGGGAGACCTGGCGGCAGACCCGCCCTCGTCCGAACCTCTGCAGGTTCACCAAGGATCGGGACAAGCTGATCAAGGCTCGCCTCGAGCTGGGGTACTCGGCGACCGATCTGGTCGCACTGGTCCGCTACATGACCGAGAGCAATGACAGCCTCCCCCGCTGGATGCGAGGGGACAACCCGCGCAAGAAGTCCTACATGGACCTCGACAACCTCTTCCGCGTCGGCCAGCTCGGCAAGCGCGTCGAGGCGGCCCTCATCTGGATCGAGGAGTTGGAGAAGCAGTCGACGCCCGACGCCTCGAACCCCTGCGGTACCGAGCTGGGTCCGATGGGTCGCTTCGGGCGCGGTTCATGAGTCAGAGCCAGGCGTGGATCGCCAACGTCAAGTCGAGGACCCTGACGACCGTCGCCCCAACCCTCGGCCTCAGGCCGATGCGAATGAACAGCTACGGACCGTGCCCAGCCTGCAGCGAGTCCCAGCGAGGTAGCGACGATCGGCGCGGTGCCATCGGAGCGGCGAAGGACAAGCGCGGTTGGCGCTGCCATCGGTGCAACGTCAAGGGCGATGCCGTCGACCTGATCGCGTGGGTCAAGTACGGCAAGGGCTCCAGTGACCTCACCGGGGGTGAGTGGCACGAGATCCGCGACTGGTGCAGCGATGAAGGGTGGTGCGACTCAGCTGCCGCTGGCGGCGAGGGCAGAGCCAAGACCCGCTCGGCGGGGTCGTTGGTTCAGGGGCTCATGGGTCAAGACCGCAGACGCGATCGTTCCCCCAGCGTGCCCAGCGACAGCCCTCCGAAGGAACGATCGGGGAACGGTGGCCCGTTCGCGTGGCGGGAAGGTCTCGCCGAGGAGTGTGCGATTCGACTTCTAGGAGCCTCGCGGTCGGTGGCGACCGAGCTCCCAGAGCGACTCAACCCCGAGCCCGACGCCTGTGCCGACGCGGTGATGCAGTACCTGCAGGAAGGTCGGATGTTCACCCTCGACACGATCAAGGAATGGGGTCTCGGCTGCATCCAGGTCAAGGGCGAGCCCTGGCTGACGATCCCACTCCGAGATCACAGCGAGAGGGTTGTAAACGTCCGTTTCCGCAGCGTCCCCCCAGCCAAGAAGGCGTACCGAGTCTGCCCTGGCCGACCGCTGCCCCTGTTCGGCGCTGACCGACTGGGGATGGATCTCGGCTCCCCGGTGCTGGTCACTGAGGGGGAGCTCGATGTCATCGCCATGTGGCAGTACGGCTACCAGGTGAGCGTGGTCAGCGGGACCGCTGGGGCATCGACCTGGAAGGACGAATGGCTCGATGCCCTGGAAGCCTATGAGGGGTTCACCCTGCTCTCGGACAACGATGATGCGGGCAACGCCCACGCCAAAGCCTTCGCCGAGAAGATAGGGCTTGACCGATGCTCTCGGGCGATCCTCCCGCGCAAGGATGCGGGGCAGTGCCTCATCGACGAGATCCCGGTCGAGAGCGTCGGCCGGTGCATCGAGTTGTCTCAGCCGATGTTCGGGATCAAGTTGAAGCGGGTCGACGCCTACGAGGGCGATCTCCAACGACTGATCGACAACCCTGAGGAGTTGGTCGGCCGACCCACGGCATCGAAGGCGATCAACCGCTCGCTCGGAGGGTGGCGGCCTGGTCTGATCATCCTCGGTGGTGACACCGGTCAAGGTAAGGCCCAGCCTGTCGACGAACCGGTGCTGACCCCAAGCGGAAAGTGGGTGCCCATCGGATCTCTATCTCCAGGCGATAAGGTGGTGGCCGTTGACGGCAAGCCCACCAAGGTGTCAGGCGTGTTCCCGCAAGGGGTGCGAGAGATCCGAGAGGTGGAATTCAGCGACGGTACTCGCGTGCGTTGTGATCGCGAGCATCTGTGGTCCGTTCGAACCGACACACACGTAAGGCGAGGCCAGGCTGGGAAGGTGATCACGATCGACGAGATCGCTTCCTCACTTCGCGGAGATGGTGGTCGATACCGCTGGCGCGTTCCGCTGGCTGACCCTACGGACAGGCCCGACACTGACCTCCCACTCGATCCCTACGTGTTGGGTGTCCTGCTTGGCGATGGGAGCACGACGCGCCGCGCCGTGGTGTTCACAAGCGCAGATTCAGAAGTTATCGACGGGGTGCGAGCGCGGCTCCCTGCTGGTCATCGAATGTCTGTGTCCGACACCCCCAGTAAGGCAAGGCGGTGCAACATTGCGGCCGGAACCGCTGATCGAAACCAAGTGACCCACGCACTTCGCGGCCTTGGGGTCTGGGGTAAGCGCGCCCGCGACAAGTTCGTACCTGAGACCTACCTGATGGGTTCCGTGAACCAAAGATTGGAGTTGTTGCAAGGGTTGATGGACACCGACGGCTACGCCTCAACGAAAGGATGGTGCATCTTCACAACATCGTCTGAAAAGCTGGCTCAAGGCGTGCGCGATCTGGCCCACAGCCTCGGCGGCTCGACTCGGACAAATACCAAGATCCCAACCTACAGATACGGAGGGAAGAAGCATCAAGGATTGCTCGCCCACAATGTGATCGTGGTGCTTCCCAATGGCCTACACCAGCGCATGTTCACCATCGAGCGGAAGCGAGACAGGATCAAACGAGTCTGGAAGCCGATGCGAAAGATCGTGGCTGTACACGATGCTGGCAAGGCCGAATGTGTGTGCATCGCGGTCGACCATCCGAAACATCTCTACGTGACTCGCGGGTGGATCGTGACCCACAACACAACGGCGGGCACCTGGGCATGCTGGGAGGATTGCAGGCGCGGCACCCCGACCATGATCACCAGCTTTGAGAACAGGCCCGTCGCCGCGATCCAGAAGTTGCTCCGGATGCAGCTCGGCGGGGACTTCCTCAGAGTGACACCCGACGAGAGGCGCGAGGCGCTCCGCGAGCTGGGGCACATGCCGTTGCACGTCGTTGACCACTACGGGCAGATCGAGCCCAAGGTGTTGATGGAGAGCATTCGGTACGGCGCCCGCCGGCTCGGGGTGAAGATGGTGCTGGTCGATCATCTGGGGTTCTTGGTGAGCCCTGACGCGGACGATGAACGCCGAACCATCGAGGCGGTCATCCGCGCCCTCGCCCTCACGGCCTATACCTACGGGGTGACCATCTTCCTCGTCTGCCACCCCAAGACCCTGGAGCGTGGACAGACGGTGCCCACCATGAACGACTTTAAGGGGGCGTCGGCGATCAAGCAGGATGCATCAGAGGTCATCATCATCGAGCGCGATCCGCCGCGTCCGAATGCCAAGCCGCCCCGCGATTGGCCGGCGGCGATCTGGCACTTCACAAAGGTGCGGTCGGAGTTTGGTATTCCTGGATCGAAGGCAACTCTGGCGTTCGGCCCGCTGTCGTGCAGGTACGCCGATGCCTGGGAGCTACTGCCCGACGCATCGGGTGGGCAACTGCTGATCGTCCCGCCGACTTAGCGATCCGGCGCCGTCACCGATACTACCTGGCGTTCCCAAAAAACAACCGGAGGGACAGCCATGATCGTTGATTTCACAGTGGCGGGCGAGGGGCTCGCTCGACTCACCAAACTGACCCCACGTGTCGACCCCGGCACCGAGGAGCGCCGCATGTGGGATATCGATCTCGTTGCCGTGCTCGATAACGAGGGTGCCGCTGTCCTGCAGTCGGGGATCCCGCATGCGCAGGACTACCTGTCCCGCGCGACTAGCAAGATCGCCAGCGCGGTCATCAAGGTCAAGCCGGTCGCGAAGGAGATCGGGCTGACCCTCCAGAGCAACAAGGGCGTGATGGTGCTCGACAAGGTGGCCGGCGAGATCCGGTCGCTGCAGCTCAACCTCACCGACCGAGCGCAGGGCTACACGGCCCGCATCCGAATCCACGCCCTCGACCGCAAGCAGTCGGCCGACCTCTTGATGGTCCAGGGTAAGACCGTCGCCGTGACCGTGGACCCCCGCCAGCAGCCCCTACCGCTCGAACGCGGGGCGAGGGTCGGGGACGTTGTCTCGGCCCGCCTGGCCGACGGCAACGACGTGTATGGGCTCTACCGAGGTGAGCGCGATGGAGGTCACCTCGTCGACGACTTCGGAGTCCTCTACCCCGCCGAGGAGATCATCTCGTCGCTGGTCATCGAGGACGAGGGTGGGGTCCTCGCTGCCCAGTACGGCGAGGAGGCCAGCGACAACGGCACCCCGACGTGGCGCAACATCGTGGTCGCCCTGTCGAAGGCATTCGCCCGAGGCGCCCCCGGAATCCGCAAGGCCAACAACGCCTGGGTCCTCACCGAGCAGGTCGTGGACGATGCCATCGCGCTGGGCCTGCCTGACGGCGGGGTCGACGACGACAAGGAGAAGCCGCTTGCGGAGATGAGCCGTGAGGAGCTCCGAGAGGTCTGCCGCGGAGAGGGGATCAAGGGATTCTCCAAGATGAGTCTCGACCGCCTGCGTGCCGCGATCACCGCAGCTCGCGAGGTCCGTGAGTCGGGAGCCTCCAATGGCTGATGAGAAATGCACCACCGTTGGGCTCGATGTCGAGAGCCTCTCACGGTCGGTCGAAGACCCGCGACTCTCCTCCCTGCTTTCGAGCGGGTGGGAGGTCGTGGCGGCCTTGACCGTCGTGGACGGCAAGGGCGAGCCTGAGTTGCGGCTCGTACTGCGACCGCCGCGCAAGTGGCTGCGGCAGGTCATCGTCGGAGGGATCGTTGCTGGGGTCGTGGGTGGTGCGGTGTTCTGGCTGCTCTCTGAGCTGCCTCAACTCACCATCGGACTCTAGCCGATCCGGCCCCAGACCTCGATGCGGTAGCCGAGCGTGTTGGACCCATCGTCATTAACGAGATCGATGATCTTGTTGGTGCCGCTGACGACCATCGCGTCGGCTACCGGGTCGTAGAAGATCCGCATGCTTCCTGGGGGCAACTTGATTCCGGCGGCCGTGCCGAACAGGTTCGTGAACCCGTTGGCGGCATTCGCGTTGACGGTCAGACCGCTCGCCGAGCTGGACGCCTTGTGCTCGATGAAGATGAGTAGGGTGTCGGTCAGCGCCGTGGCAACGTCGTGGGCGTCGAGCGCCGTCTGGAGATCGATCGAGACCGTCGCGCTGGTTCCGATCTCGGCGGTGCCGGCGTCGTCGGTATCCTGGGCAAACAGGCCGGTCATCTGCTTGTCGCCCGCCCCTTGGAGGAACCGCTCTTTCAGGATCCGTTTGGTGCGAGCGGGGCCGTTCGAGTGGGCCTCAGTGTCGGCGTTGGGAGAGGGATCGTACCCTCGCATCTCGAAACGAAATTCACTGGCGTCGGACATAGCGCGCTCCCATAGGACGGATCGTGGGCGTCGGGGTCATCGCAGCGTCAAGCGCCTGAGTGCCGAGATGGTAACACGCGGTCGGCTACACCGCGCCTTCGGTGTACTTGAGCGCGATGGTGACAGCCGCGTCGAGCCTGTTGGTCTCACCGGCCAGGTCGGGCACGTTGGCTGGCGAGAGCTTGGCGGCACCGTCATCGTCATCCCGCTCGGCGAGAGTCCAGAAGACCCAGGTGTCGGCTTCGGTGGGGTGTGGACCGAACATGGGCACCTCGCCGGCTGCGAGGGTTACGCCGAGGTGCTCTGCCGTGCGGGTGAGCAAGATCGCGAAGTTCAGGCAGTTGTTGCAGGTCGCGTCGGTCTCACCGTCATCGGGGAGAACCATCGTGCGGTAGTCATCGATCCACTCGACAACGGCTGCGACGGGAAGGCCGCCAGGACCAGGGACTCGATGCTCTTGGATCTCGCGTGACATCAGTCCTCCAGGACGGCGATGTGCAGGGCCGCCGGGTACTGCTTGCGTAGGTCGTCTATGCTGGCCCGACGGTAGCGCGGGCCGATGGGTTGGCCGTTGGCGCCTTTCAGGCTGGTGGCCTCGATGACCATCAGGGTCCCGTCTTTGCGCTTGCGGACCAGGTAGGCGTGGGCGCTAAAGCCCTTCGGATCTCCGGGCAGCCGGCGCACTCCCTGGACCAGGTGCATGCGGCGGTTGACGAAACCCTCCACGGCCTCGCCGAGGCCCATCCTGACCACGGCCTGGATCGGGGTGTCGGTCGCCGGTAGGCGCTCGCCGAACACCTGCAGGTCACCGTACTCCAGCAGCGTCCACGGCTTGGTGGGGTGGGCGCTCGTTATCAGGCTGGTCGTCAGCGTGCTGCAGTTGGTCTTCTTGCTGCGGCCCACGACCTTGCTGGCCCGCATGTCCTCGGGCAGGGTCCAGAGCACCGCCGGCTCGTGCAGGTCGTAGCCCCAGGACCCGTCCATGTACGGCTGCGCCGCCAGTCGGATCCTCATCTCCAGGCCGTGACGCTCCCAGTGCTCGGGGCTGTCCATCCCGGCTGCCTGCCATGCGTGTACGCTCACTCGCCGTCCCCTTCTTCGATGCCCACAGTACCACCGCCACCTGAGAACTGCCCGAGACCTGGGATCTTGATCCCGACGGCGTGGCCAGCCAGGACGCAGATCACAGCCATCTGCAACGCAGCGAAGGCGAGCGCCAACCTCAGCTGCAGGCGCTGGCTCGCGTTGGTGTTCTCCAGGCTTGTGATGTGACCCTTGGCGAAGCCGTCCACGCGCTCATCGGTGCGCACGTTCTCCGCCTTGGTCTCCTTGGCCTGGGCACGGTACAGCTCAGACCTTGACAACTCAGGCGGGTTGCGCTCAGGCGGGTCGGGGGTGCTAGCCACCGTCGGCCTTGACCACCTTGGCGGTGCCTGCGATCGACGTGCCGACCTTGTACGCGCTGACCATGTCAACGCCGCCCTGAGCGCCCACCAGGGTCATCAGCATGGACTGGATGGTCTCCAGTGTGGCGGGATCCAGGGGCGCGCCCATGAGATCAGCCACGGCCACCAAGATGGTGGCCAGTACAGTGGCGATCAGTTTCCGGCTAGCAAACTTGGACAGGTCCATATCGGGCTCCTGCTAGGGGGCGGCGTCAACCTCCACCACCACCTCGGTGTCCTCGGTGTCTGCCTCGGCCTCAGCATCGGTGTCAGCCGACGGGGCTTCCTCGGCTGGCGCCGCTTCGGCGGGGGTGTCGGTGTCGATCTCAGCGGCCAGCTGTCCCATGGCTGCCAGCAGCGCGTCCATCTTGGCAGTGGTGTCATCCACCCGCTGCTCGATCTGCTCGGTGGTACACGGCCCGTGGTCGGCCCCCTGTCCTGGCTGGGCGACGGCAGTGCAGGCGGCCAGCAACAAGATCGCGATCATGGTGAGTCCAAAGGCACAGATGGGTGGGCACGGACAAAGCCAATTAATAGCCTGTCAATCTTGTCGTCCAAGGCGTCGACCTTCTCCTCCAAAGCGGCCACGTCCTTCGCCGCTTGGGTGTTGCCCACATAGGCCCCGCCACCGCCGACCAGGGGCACACCCAGCAGGAGGCTGGCCAGGTAGACCCACTGCATGGTGGGCGTGGTGGGCGTGGTGGGCGTGGTGGGCGTGCCTGGGGCTGGGGCTGGGGCTGGCTGCTCATCGGTCATCGGTGCGCTCCTTGCTGTCACGGCGCGCCCGTCTGGCAGCGCGCCTGGCCTTGCGAGTCTTGCGCCGCTCGGCGCGCTTGTCGGGCTCGCCCTTGAGCAGGTCCCCCAGGGTGCGCGACACCACCTCCAGAACCGGGCCGTCAGCCACCTCCAGCGCCATGCCAGGCAGTCCTGGCACCAGCAGATCAAGGGGCACCAGGGCGTCCAGGAACTCGGCCACCGCCTTGGCCACCTTGTCGGGGTCACCACCGGTATCCACCAGTTCATCCCCTAGATCCTTGGATTCCTCCCAAAGCACCTCGCGATCGATCGGTTGTTGCATGCCGGCCCCTGTCGGAGTGTATCACTAAGCAGCTGTGGGGCCAGCATTGCACTCCTGTGCGTTGGCGCAATGCATTGCGCGCAATGCATTGCGCCAACGCAAAACGACGACGAAGCAAGCTCCGTTTTCGGTGGCATAGTCCCTGCAATACTACAGGCCAGACAATCACATTAGGTAATTCAAATGAGAAACGAAGACGACCTCGGGCAGGCACAGCTGACGGAAGATTCGATCGTGACCGCTGCTCGGTGGCGGTTTCGCGGGCGAGTCGTTGCGACCATTGGGACGGTGGTCGCCGGGATCCTCGCCGCCGCCGCCCATTATTATGGGCCGCTATCATGAGCCCGACCGACCGGACCGCGCTGATCTTGCTCGCCCTAGCTGTCGCCCTGTTGATCTGGGATATCGCCCTGGCGACCGACCATATCCCCGCGAACACCATCTCAGCCGCCATACACGCCTGGGGGTCGCGATCCTGGTTCGTCCTGATCGGGATCGGCGTCTTGATCGGACATTTCTTTTGGCCGATGTCGAGCCCTCCACCCTAGCCTTAACCACGCCCAAAAGGGCACAATGAGAGAGAGAAGACACCATGATCACACTATTGACTGGGCTCGCAATGGCGGCGCCCTGCCTTGATACCGACCTAGACGAGGTCTTGGCCATCGGAGGGCCGCCTTACGAGATCTTGGCCGATGGCGCACTGCGGATCACGATACCAACCGATGACTACTGGGGAGCGCTTCCCGCTGCGTGGCCTGGTGGCTTGCCTTAATATGATCGCCGACCTTACACGCACGCTAATCCACGGGCGGCCTTCACCGGTCGCTCGTGATGATACCTTCGCCCACCGATTATCTGAGCGCTTCGGCGGGTCGTGGGACATCTGGGCGGACCACACGACCAAGGGTGAGGTGCGGGTGTACATCGCCGGCCCCGGCGGCACAGCCGTAGTGCATGGCACCTGGCTGGACGCGCTCGATCTAGACGCATGGGAACGGCGCCAACTCGACGCCGCCCGGTCTATCCGTCGATCACCAAAGCCATCGAGGTGAAACGTACGCTCGCGGTATTCCCGAGTGAGTCTACCCGCGCCTGCACCTCATACCGATTGTGGCCCGCCCGGGGAGGTACGGTGGTAATCGCCTGCCAATAGTCGTACCCTCCACCTGAATCGGGCAACGGAAGCGGAGTCGGCATCATGTTGACAACTACACCAAACGCGTCCACCTCGACCACGCGGATCTCGGCGGCGCCCGTGATCAGCGCCTCGCCTGCCAGGGAGGCTGCCATCTTGGTCACGTCGCCATGCGGTGACGGGTCAAGAGTGACCGCGCCCACTGTCTCCCAGGTGGTGCTCGAAACGAGCCAGGGCTGGCCAAGCACTTGCACCGACAAGCGGTACTCGTACGCTGGTGATCGCATCTGCACGAGCGCCGAGGTGCCGAAATCCCACGCCCACACGTAGCCATCGGCAGCATCGGGGATCACGGTCCAGCCCGTGTCAATGCCGAGATAGTCAGCCTCAGTCAATGGCGGGGCATGCTCGCTGCAGAATGCAGCCACAGCCACAGCTGGAGTCGAGGCAACCCGGAACTCTTCCAGCGCGATAATGCCTGGTCCAATCTTGACAATCCCAGCGATCATAAGCTGTACTCTAATACGAAATACATGGTGCATTCTCCAGGCTTGTCGTCGGCGTCGTACTCGATTTCCAGCTTGTCGCCAGCCACCACTGAAATGCTCAACGTCTCGGCCCCGCCGAAGGTGGCGTTGATGTTGTCCAGCGTCACCGTCTGCGCCGAGGCGCCGTTCTTATGGACCTTCATTTGTGTATCGGTTGTGCCCTCTTTGGTCTGGTATACCAGGGCGATCAGTGTCCCAGCCAACGGAGCCGCGTGCCGGGTCTTCGGCTTGCTTGAATCGTCGGCATCGGTCGATTTTCCGTTGGCAATCAGGAACTTGCCGGTGCTGTCTGACTTTGCCCCGTAGGGACAGCACGCCATTTTTGCGGTCGTTCCGCCGCCACCGCCAGCGGCCCACTTCAGCCCGCTCGCTTCGCTGCTGTCAGCAGTCAGGACGTAGGTATCAGTGCCAACCGCCAAACGCGCCACCGTGTCGTCAGCGGTCGCCACAAGGATGTCACCTTTGACATCGGCGAGGCTCGCCATAACGGCGCCAGCCCCGGCAACATTGGCGGCATCGGTCACGTCTGCGCCGGTCTCGATGCCGGACAGTTTTGTGCGCTCGCCGCTGGTTATGATCGCGCCAGATCCGGCATCGGTGACATCATTGTGAGTCGTTACCGAGCCGTCAGCCGACACCTTGGCGCTGTTCGTTGAGATCGCGCTTCGTTCGCCCGAAGTTATGATCGCCCCACTGCCCGCGCTTGTTACGTCACTATGCGTAGTGACAGACCCAGCGGCCGACACCTTGGCGGTGTTTGCCGTCACGGCGATCGCCAAGGCAGACCCCGCAAGCGCAGCGGGCGAAACAGCCTTACTACCCTCGGCCCC
>JABSQV010000131.1 GCA_013215565.1 Myxococcales bacterium
CACGGCGAACACTCCGACGGGGCACTGACCTACGGGTCATCGTTGGGCTCAGCAGCGGCTTGGTTATACCAGGGCGCATGGTTCTTCCGGGTGTGGAAGCACGGGGCGCCGGACATCTGTGCCCGTGGTTCGGAGACCAGCCTAGGAGGTGCCGAGGGTTGCATCATGAACTGCTTCGCGGCGATGATTCGGGGGGAGCTGTGAGCGACAGGGATGAGCTGCTCAAACGCTACGAGGCGCTACAGCACCGACAGGTCGAGCTAGGCATGGCTGCAGCAGTCGCTACGAATAACATCGGCGTCATGGGTGACCTGAGCGACACCGAGCTACGGACATGGATTGCCGACGCCGAGAGCAAAGTCACTACGCGGGAGGCCAGTAGGTTGAAGCGTGGCAAGCTTGCTCTGCGTGACCTAGAGCAGCGGCTCGCATCCGCCCGGCGCACCATCGACTCGTGCTTGTTTCGGGCCGAGTACCGAGCGGAGACCACAGAGGAATTCGACATGCACATGCGCAAAGCGGTTCGTGAGGCGAAGAAGCTGGTTCGCTTGCTGGAGGGCGTGTGAGGTCCGGCGTAGACAAGAGCGGAGCGCCCGTACCCGTGCTGAACAAGCGCGAGCGTGCGCAGCTCGAATCGGCACGCAGGCTTTGCGACCGCATCCGCTACTACGACGAGGAGTTGGATAGCGATTGGGGCGTAGCGGCCGCCAATGCCGCAGGCAACATCAGCGAGATTCTAGCTGCCAAGGAGGACCGGCCATGACTAGCAAGGCCCGTAGGCGTGCTAGGATGGCCCGCATGATATTCAGCGTAGCTTACGAGCCCGACGGCAACGCGGTTATGGCGACAGTGCTCGGCAAGCCCAACGGTTGCCACTGCGTCACGCATGGCAAGGACTTGACGCAGGCAAAGGAGCGGATTCGCGATGCGCTAGCGACGGCCCTCGACGACGAGGTGCTAGCCAAGAACGCTACGCTTCACGAGATCCATCGCGCGTCGTGGATGACGGACTCGGTGTGGCAGGAGATGACCGAGCGGATGGGCGGAACAACCTAGTGCGGGACAATTTGGCGATGACTGATCGAGATGATAGGCAGGCGCGGTTCCTGGAGATTGAGGAATCAATCAAGTTCATGCAGCAGAGGCTTGACCAAGGTCAAGGGAACGTAACGATGGCGATGTGCCGCTTATCGCTGAGTATGAGCAATGACTTGTTGGCCATGGCCGAAGCAAACGAACGGGACCGGGAGTCCCTGTCACTGGCGAGGGCGCTAATCGGTCAGCACTTGATAGATAACGGACCATGCGATGACGCTCCGGATTACGAGGATGGTGAATACGAACCATGCGACGATGAGCACTGTAGCTACTGCGCCCTGTGCGTGAGTGAGTTTGGCCATGACTGACTACAGATGCGGCGTCTGCCTAGGCCATCTAGTCCCAAATAACGACCCGGACGGGACGTACCGGTGTCTCCGTTGCTGGGATTGCGACGACGAAGACGACGAGTCTGACAAGGAAGAGTGCGCCGCCGAATGAAGAAGCTCCGCCGCCCCAAGCTCACACCCACGGCCCCACCAGATCCCCTTGAGCTGCTCGCTCAACAGATGCTCGCGTGCCCCGGTTGCACGAACACGGTCGAGCTGTACCTGGACCTGTGGGGCTACTGTCCCGAATGCGGCACGGCCGGCCCCCACATGCACACGCCCGAGGAAGCCCTGGCGGAGTGGAACCGAATCGCGCAAGCGTGTCTGAAGTAACCCCCCACGAAGCCTGGCGCCAACGCCGTAGGGAGCTGGGGTTCTGCGAGTCGTGTCACCGGCTTCGCGAGACAGCCCGGCACTGTGGCGTCCACCGGCGCTGGCACAACCGAAAGCAGACCTCGCGGGATAAAGCGAAGCGAGCCAAGCTGGGCAAGTCCCGTCCAGCGGGGCGGGCCGAGGTGCGCTGCGGCGACTGTGGCGTAGCAGGCCACAACCGCCAAACGTGCCGGGGCGAGGACATCGAGAAGCAGGCCCGCCTAGACGACCTGGAAGACGCTCGCGAGTAGAGCAACGCTATCCACTACTAGCGCGTCAGCATAGTCGCATCGGGCGCAGGCCTGTGCGATGCTGCGCCCCGATGAAGTACGTAATCGGCGGCAAACGTTCCCTGGAGAAATCGCGGAAGCTCCACGCCCGCCGAGACTTCCAAGGACTCTCGATCAGCGTAGAGAACCAGGTCGGCTCGAAGCGGCATTGGCACAACCCGCACGACGGGACCAACGGCACGACAACCATGCGCAATGCGTACGGCTACATCCGGGGG
>JABSQV010000132.1 GCA_013215565.1 Myxococcales bacterium
AAAGCCTTCCTGCAGGTAGAGTTCGAGCGCGGCTTCAGTCCAGTGCCCGAAGGCGTGTCCGGGTTTCGACCACGATCTGCGGACTTCGTCCCGCGAGTTCCAGATCGCGCGCCGCTTGAGCGCGAGTTCCGCAAGCGGCGGCCGGGTTGCGCGTGGAAGCTCGGCGGCCGAGTCAGTCGGCGGCATGATCACGGGATCTACGAGCGCGATCCGCTCGAATAGCCCGGGGTGCCGCGAGGCGGCGACCAGCGTTGAGGTGCCGCCAAAGGAATGTCCGATCGCGAACGCGACGCGCTCGTGGGGGTGCTCGGCGACGAGTGCCCGGGCAACGCTTGCGAGGTCGTCCGCGAACAGGGTCCACGCGTAGGCCTCGGGCGGGGGCGGCTTCGAGGAGTCGCCGTGGCCGCGTGCGTCCATTGCGACGACCCGGTAGCGTTCGGAGAGCGGTCCGGCGACCTCGGCCCAGAGCGCCGCACAGAAGCCGTTCGCGTGGTGAAGCAGGGCGAGCGGATGCTCGGGATTCCCGAACTCGAGCAGTGCGATCTCGACGCCCCGGTCCTCGAGGTGCAGGGTTCTGCGGTGTGCGGCCCGGAGCATCGGGCGGCATTGTACACGCGCACTCTCTAGAATCTCCGCGTGGCCCGACACGACGCGATCCTGATCGGCGGTGGCGTGATCGGCGCTGCGATCGCGTTCGCGCTGGCGCGGGAAGGGCTCTCGGTGCTCCTGATCGAGCGGGACCAACTGGGGCGTCACGCCTCGCGGGTGGCCGCGGGCATGCTCGCCCCTGTGACCGAGACGCTCATCGCGGAACCCGAGGCGATGCTCGAGCCGGGCCTGTGCTCGCTTTCGCTCTTCGTCCCGTTCGCGGAAGAAGCGCGCGAACTCTCGGGCATCGATCCCGGGTACGCTCAGAGCGGAGTCCTGCACGCGAGTTCGGAAGCGGAAGCGCCGCTTTTGTGCAAGCGCGCGGAAGTGCTGGCCCCGCACGGTAGCTGCTGGCTCTCGCGCGAGGCTGCGCTCGAACTCGAGCCGCGGCTCGATCCCGGAATCGCGGGCGCGGTCTGGAACCCGCGCGAGGCCCGGGTCGATTCGGTCGCGCTGGTGCGCGCCTTCGCGGCGGCGGCCGCCGCGCGTGGCCGGGTGCGCTTCGAACTCGGAAGCGAGGTCACGGGATTGGTGCGGGAGGGCGCACGCGTGAGCGGGGTGCAGACCTCCGACGCCGTGCATACCGCGGCTGAGGTCGTGCTCTGCACGGGCGCCTGGGCTGGATCTGCGTCCGACTGGATTGGGTGGACGGTGCCGGTCGAACCCCTGCGCGGCCAGATTCTGTGTCTGGATGCCCCGGAACCGCAGCTCGCGGCGATTGTCTGGGGGCACGGGAGCTATCTGGTTCCCACGGGAAAGGACGGCCTGCTGGTGGGCGCGACGCAGGAACGTGTCGGGTTCGAGGTGCGCAATACGGCCGGCGGCCTCGCGACGCTTACGGGCCAGGCCCTGCGGCTCGTCCCCGCGCTCGAGGCCTGCGGCTTCCGCGATGCGCGCGCCGGACTTCGCTCCGTCGCGCCGGATCGATTGCCCCTGATCGGGCGGATTCCGGGGGTCGAAGGGTTCTCGGTTGCCGTCGGGCACCACCGTCACGGCGTGCTGCTCGCGCCGCTTACTGCACTCGCGATCGCGGATCTGCTGGTGCGAGGCGAGCGGGACCCGCGTCTCGAGCCCTTCTCGCCCGCCCGCTTCACGTCTGCGGCGGGGTGAACGCCGTCCGAGCTTCGCAGGCGGCTCGCGGATTGACCTCGAGACCTCGGCGCCCCCAGAATGAGCCGCAGCCCGGCATTCCGGAGCCGGGGAGGGGAGGGAAATCCGCATGAAGGCTGCAGTGCTTCGAGGCGTTCAGCAACCGCTCACCATCGAGGACGTCGAACTCAGCGCGCCGGGGCCTCACGAGGTCCTCATTCGGACCGTGGCAGCCGGCGTCTGCCGCAGCGACATCCACTTCTTCCAGGGCTCCTATCTCTACCCGATGCCGACCGTGCTCGGGCACGAGTCCGCCGGGGTCATCGAGGAGGTCGGCTCCGAGGTGAAGTACGTGAAGCCCGGCGATCACGTGATCACCTGCCTCTCGGTCTTCTGCGGCCACTGCAAGTACTGCCTGAGCGGCCGCCCTGTGCTCTGCGACAAGTCCGAGACGCGGCGCGCGCCTACGGACCCGCCTCGGATCAGCCAGAAGGGCGAGACCGTGCACC
This sequence comes from Myxococcales bacterium, assembly GCA_013215565.1. Taxonomy (GTDB): domain Bacteria; phylum Myxococcota_A; class UBA9160; order SZUA-336; family SZUA-336; genus JABSQV01. The sequence continues at coordinate 2,247 of JABSQV010000132.1, forward strand.
AGTTCCTCGATCTCTCTTCGTACGCAGAGGGCATGCTCGTCCACGAGCACGCAATCGTGAAGGTCCGTGATGATATGCCGCTCGACCGCGCCGCCCTGATCGGCTGCGGGGTCACCACCGGGCTCGGGGCCGTCCTCAACACGGCCCGGATCGAGGCGGGCAGCACCGTGGCCGTGATCGGCTGTGGCGGTGTGGGGCTCTCGGCGGTCCAGGGAGCCCGAATCGCGGGCGCCGGGCGCGTGATCGCGGTCGATACGCGCGCCGGAAAGCTCGAAATCGCCCAGAAGCTCGGCGCCACGGACCTCGTCAACGCGTCGGAAGGAGATCCCGTCGCTCAGGTCAAAGAGTTGACCCAGGGAGGGGTGGAGTATTCGTTCGAGGCGATCGGTCTCAAGTCATCGACGGAACAGGCCTTTGAGATGCTTGCGAACGGTGGAACCGCCACCGTGATCGGCATGATCCCGCTTGGTACCAAGGTGGAACTGAACGGCGTGGACTTCCTGTTCGAGAAGAAAATCCAGGGATCGAACATGGGGTCGAATCGGTTCCGGATCGACATGCCGCGCTACGTCGACTTCTACCTGAACGGAAAGCTGAACCTCGATGACATGGTTTCGGCGAGGCTGAAACTGGAAGACGTGAATGACGCGTTCCAGGCCGTGATCGATGGCGAAGTGGCCCGACAGGTCATCATGTTCGAACAATAGGAGCCTCGAGTTTGCGGAGGCGCTGCACAGCGGTCGGCGAATGCTCGACCCAAGCCGGGGGGGGCGCGCCATGTGCGGACTGCGTCTCTCCCGTGGGGTACCGCGGCGCGTTCCGGTCACTCGCCGGAACGAGCCACGATCGCCGGCGAGTATGTTCACTGGGGGCCGCCTTGTTCAACCCTGGCCATTCGCGCTTCGCGTCTCTGGGCGGAGCTTCACTTCGGACATAGCGGTGGGGACTTCCATCTCATATATTCGATTTGGGAAGGGCGACGCGGCCCGCCGCTTCTCTGCAACCCGGACCGGTGGCCCCGGACCTGTGACCCTCTGCTTGTGACCTCCCACTTGTGACCCCGGAGGGAGGACTCGTGTCCCTCAGCGTCGAGGACCAGTTCCCTGTGCTCGGACGGTTCGCAGCGGGCGCGGTTTCAGCCGGGGTTCGAGATCGTCCGGCCTGTCTCCAGCCGGGTACTCTGATGCGGGCAGAGAGGAGAACCTGTTGATGGAAGGGGTCCCGCCAGATCGGGTCGCGGCGCTGCTCGTGATCTCGGTGCTCGCGGCGATCGCCTTCGTCCGCAGACCCGTCCGCCCGCTGGCCGTGGTCCTACTCGGGGTCCTCTGGGCTGCAGACTCGGTGGTGCTGGGAGATCTGGGCCGGGCGGTCTCTTCCAGGACTTGGAGCGCGCGCCTGTCGGACGCCGCGTTCTACTCGGGCGTGATCTTCCTGCCGCCGCTTCTGCTGCTGCTCGCGAAGCGTTACGCCAGCTTCCTGGGCCACCACTTGTTGCGAGTGAGCCGCAGTTGGGCTCGGCTTCCGCTGCTGCTGGCGTTCGGCCTCTGGTTGCTGATGCTTACGAACCCCTGGCACCACCAGTTCTTGCTCCCGCTCAGCGGGGGAGGCGAGAGCTACCGCTGGGGATGGTGGTTGCAGGCGGTGATCGGTTCACTCTGGGTCGCGGCCTCGCTGCTGTTGTACGGCGTTGTCTTGGTACGGAACCGGGGCCGGGGCGGCCAGCGCGCCCTGTTCTTGATGTGGGTTGCGCCGATTCCGGCGATGATTGCGGCTCTTGGCTCCGAACCGTCGGTGGCCACCAGCTTCGATCCGGTGATCATTGGAGTCACGATCGCGGCTGTTCTCTACACGGGCGGAGTCTACAGCGGGATCTTCAGGCTGCAGACCGCTGGCTGGTTCGAGTCTGTCCGGCACGACACCGACGGCATGGTCGTGCTGGACCCGCAAGGCCGCATCGTGTATTCGAACCCTGCCTGCGCCGGCTTCATGGACGTCCGTGAGCTGCGGCCGAACGTCGACTTCTGGCGGCTGCTGGCGGCGGAGCTCGGGCATCCATCCGATCCTCGCGGAGTGATCGATCCGCGGAAACTCGCCCAGATGCTCACGGACCCCTCGCTCTCGGCTCCGGCTGATGGACCTGTCTACCGCTACGGACCCGAGCGCGATCGCTGGCTACGGATCGAGCCCACGCGGATCTTGAATCGTTTTGAGGCGGTCCGAGGATATGCGCTCCGGCTGCGCGACGTGACCGTCGAGCAGCTCTCGGCGCAGGAACTCCGCGCGAGCGAGGGCAAGTACCGGGCACTCGTCGAGACGGCCAACGACGTGATCTGGTCGATGGACGCCGACGGCAAGTTGAACTTCGTCAATCAGGCGGTCCGCGCGCACATGGGCTTCGCTCCCGAGGAAATGATCGGCCACTCCTTTCTCGAGTTCGTTGCGGAGCGAGACCGCGCGCGTTTGCGCGGGGAGTTCGCCCGGATCGAAGAGCTGCCGCTAGATCCCGGTTTCGAGATGAATATCGTACACAAGGGCGGCTCGCTGGTTCACCTGCTGGTGAATGCCGTAGTCGTACGAGATCCGGCGGGCGAGATCGTGGGCCTGACGGGTACGGCCTGGGATACCACCGAGCAGCGGCGCATGACCGAGATGCTGCGCGGCAGCGAAGAACGCTACCAGCAGATCCTGGCGAAGGCGCGCTTCGGCGTGCTGGTCTCGGGCGAGGGTCACATCCTGTTCAGCAATGCAGCCGCCGTACGGATCACCGGGTACTCGGAGGAAGAACTCCGAACGCTTTCCCTTCTCGACCTGGTGGCTCCCGCCGAGCGCGAGCGCTTATCGCTGTTGGAGGCCGCACGGCAGCGAGGGGAATCGGTTGGCTTCGAGGTCTACGAACTCTTGCTCGTGCGCAAGGATGGCGAGCCCTGCTGGGTGGAAGTTTCGGCGTTCCCGTTGGAGTACGGGAGCAGATGGGCACTGATGCTTCAGTTGGTCGATATCACGGAGCGCAGGCGGGCCGAGAAGGCGCGGGATCGACTCGAAGCCCAGGTCCGGCAGGCCCAGAAGCTCGAGGCCATCGGCACCCTGGCCGGCGGCATCGCGCACGACTTCAACAATCTGCTCACCGGCGTGATCGGGAGTCTGGAGCTCGCGCGCCTCCAGCTCGAGCCCGGCGTGCCGGTGCTGGCAGAGCTCCGGGAAGCCGAAGTGAACGCCGAGCGGGCCGCGAGTCTCGCACGGCAGCTGCTCAGCTTCAGCCGTCCGCAGCTCTCCGCGAGCTTCCGAGCGGCGAGGATCGAAACCGTTTTCGAGTCCCTGAGCAGCATGCTGCGCGCGTCCATCCCCGCAACGATCGCGCTCCGGACGAGCGTTGCATCGGAGACTCCGCCCATCCGCTGTGACAGCGGACTGCTCGAGCAGGCACTGCTCAACCTCGGCATCAATGCGCGCGACGCCATGCCTGGGGGCGGAGAACTCAGCTTCGACGCGGAGGCCATCGAGGTGTGCCCGGGCGACGCGTGTCTGCAGACGGGCGGGCGTCCCGGCCGGTTTGCGAGAATCCGGGTTCGGGACACCGGGGAGGGCATCATGCCCGAGGCGCTGGACCGGATCTACGACCCCTTCTACACGACCAAGGATCCGGGGAAGGGGACCGGACTGGGTCTGGCGATGGTGTATGGCTGTATGCAGGCACACGCAGGCTGGATTTCGGCAGAGAGCGCCCCGGGCCGCGGCTCCAGCTTCGAACTCTATCTGCCTCTCGCGTCGGCCAGCGAGGCAGCTCCAGAGCCTCCTGTCGAGACCGAGCTGGGAGCCGGAACCGGGACCGTGCTGTTCGTGGACGACGCGCGGGGTGTGCTCGAAGTGGGGGCGAAGCTGCTCGAGCGAATGGGGTACAAAGTGCTGACCGCGGCCGACGGCATCGAGGCCCTCGAGGTCTACCGCTGCTGGTCGGGCGAGATCGTGGCCGTCGTCACGGACCTGATCATGCCGCGGATGGGGGGGCGCGAGCTGTTCGCGGCGCTCAGGGCCGCGGACAGCCAGGTTCCGGTCGTAGCCACGAGCGGCTACGCCTCGGGCATGCAGCCTCAGGAACTGCTGGCGGAGGGGTTTGCGGGCGTGCTATTGAAACCATTCCGCCGGATGCAGCTGAGAGAGATCCTGCACACCGTCCTTTCCGATTCCCGTCCGCCGGGAGCCGGGTCCATACCGAGGCCTGCTTCTTGAGTCATAATGCCCCCAGTCGAAGGCCGACACGTTCTGGAGAGGTGGGGACCCGTGGATAGACTCGCGCAGGCCAGGATCCTGGTCGTAGACGACGACCCGCGGCTGCTCAGGCTCTTCACGCGCCAGCTACAAGGCCTCGGGTGTACGCCGCTGCCCTGCGCAACGGGAAACGAGGGGCTCGACGTGGCTGCCACGCACCCCATCGATGCCGCGATTCTGGACCTCGTGCTGCCTGACATGAGCGGGATCAAGGTGATGGAGCGCCTGCTCGAGCTGCATCCAGGTCTCCCGTGCCTGATCATCACAGGTCAGAGAGACGTGCGCACCGCGGTTCAGGCGATGCGGGCCGGGGCGTACCAGTTCCTGGTCAAGCCTCACACGCTCGAAGAGGTCGAGGCGGACCTGCGTTGCGCGCTCGAAGCCCGGTCGCTCAAGCTCGAAAACGACGAACTGCGCCAGCAGCTCCGCGAGGTCAATTCGCAGCGCCGGCTCCTGGGCGACTCCGTCGAGATTCGACAGTTGCGCCGCGTCATCGACCAGGTGGCCCGGTCAGACGCGACGGTGCTCGTGACCGGGGAGAGCGGGACCGGCAAGGAGTTGGTGGTCCGCGAAATCCACGAGCGGGGCGGACGTTCCGAGCGGGCCCTGGTGTCGCTGAATTGCTCGGCCGTCCCGGCCTCGCTGCTCGAGGCCGAGCTCTTTGGTTCGGTGGCCGGGGCCTTTACGGGTGCGACCTCGAGCCGACCCGGGCGCTTCGCGCTGGCCGACGGGGGGACGCTGCTCCTCGACGAGGTCGGGGACATGAGCCTCGAGATGCAGTCCAAGGTGCTGCGGGTGCTCCAGGAGCAGGAGTTCGAACCGGTGGGTTCCGACGTGACCGTGCACGTCGATACCCGCGTGATCGCGGCCACGAACCGGGATCTGCCCGAGATGATCCGGACCGAGAAGTTCCGGGCGGATCTCTACTACCGGCTGAACGTGGTTCCCGTCGAAGTTCCGCCTTTACGCAACCATATCGAGGACCTGCCGCTGTTGATCGCGCACTTCCTGCGCCGGTTTGGGGGCGCGTCCAACGGACGTTCGTGCGAGTTCACGCCAGCGACACTTGCGGAACTGGCGAAGCACGACTGGCCCGGGAACGTACGGGAACTCGAAAATCTCGTCGAGCGGATCCTGGTGCTCGGAGATGGCCCGGAGTTCGACCTGGCGGATCTGGAGACAGCACGCTTCCAGGTGGGCGTCGGGCGCGAGGAAGACGCCGCGCTGCGGCTGCCCGCTGGGGGGCTCGAACTCTCCTCCGCGCTCGCCACGCTGGAGCGCTCCTTGATCGACCAAGCACTGGAACGCTGTCTCGGGAATAAGTCGAATGCCGCGAAGCTGCTGGGCCTCAAGCGGACGACCTTCGTCGAGAAGTTGCGCCGCCTGGGCGCGCCCGATCTCGATTTCTAGGCGCCAGCTGCGCGCGGGAGACCCGAGGTGAGCGAGTCTCGGCTCCGCCTGCGGTATGCTGCGGCCGTGCGCAGACTGCCGCGAACGAGTTCCATCTCGCGGGACGCAGCAAGGTGAGCCTGTGGATCATCCCTACTGCACTCGCCGTGGCGCTCAACCTCTACCTCAACGGCTACGTGCTGATGCGCCGGCCCCTCCGGCCCCTCGCGCCCGCGCTTTATGCGGCCCTGATCACGGCTCTGCTGTGGACGGTCGGCGACCTGATCTCCCAGGTCGTCACCGCTCCGGCCGCGAACTGGGCCGGGCTCATCGTGCTCTACACCGGCGTGATCTTCATACCCGCCGCGTGGTGGGTGCTGGCACTGCGCTATTCGGATGCGCACGAGCTGGGGCTGCGCTTCACGCGCCGCTGGTGGGTGTACGTCCCGGTCGGGATCTCGTCTGCGCTGTGGCTGGTATTCCTGACGAATCCCTGGCACGGACAGTTCCTGACCCCGCATCCGAGTGAAGCGAGCAGCTACCACTTCTTCTGGTGGCTCCACGCCGTCGAGGGTTACTCGGTCAATGTCGCGACGGCCTCGGTCTACGGCTTCCTCTCGTATCGTGCGGGCCGCGGCGTGGTGCGCCGGCGGCTCCTGATCCTGCTGTTCGCCACCCTGGCCACTGCGTCCGCGAGCGCCGTACATGTGCTGGCGCCCGTAGAACTTCCGTTCGACCCGACCTCGATCGGCATCGCTGTGACCAGCCTGCTGGTGATTTACGGAATCTATGGGAGCCGGCTGTTTGCGTTGGGTCCGGTGGCGCTGACCGAGGTGCTGCGCCAGCAGCCCGTCGGAATTATGGTTGTGGGCCCGACGGGCGATCTGCTCTACGCCAACGAGCCCGCGATCGGGATGCTGGGGGCGCGCGTCCCGCCGGTCGACGCGCGCCCATTCGAGCGGCTGGCCCAGGTGCTGCACCCGCTGGATGCATCGCAATCAGAACTCGATGACCGCGCGCTGCAGAAAGCCCTGACCGCCGGGGAGCAGCCCGCCGACGGGCACCTGTTTCGTTTCGGGGAATCCGGCAGCGGCTGGCTGCGCATCCGGGTGGTTCCAATCCTGAGTGGCCGCGGCGCTCTGCGTGCCTGGAGTCTCTCGTTGGAGGATCAGACGGCGCTCTACGCGGCGGCCGAAGCGATGCGCGCCGGCGAAGCCTCGCTGCTCCGGGCGCAGAAGCTCGAGAGTCTCGGCGTGATGGCGGGCGGGATCGCACACGACTTCAACAACCTGCTGCAGGGGGTGCTCGGAAACACCGATCTTGCCCTCGAGTCGGCAGAACCGGGCTCGACTCAGCAGGAACTGCTGCGCGAGATCGAAGTCTGTGCGCTCCGGGCCAGCGAGTTGGTCCATCAACTCCTGCTCTACGCCGGAAGCGTGCAGACCGAGAAGCGCGAGACCGAGGTCAGCGAACTGGTGAACGGGGCGCGCGACCTCGCTTCCCGATCCTTTTCTGAGGAGATCAAGCTCGAGATCCAGTTGGACCCGGCGCTTCCGACCGTGATCGTCGATCCGCCACAGCTGCGGCAGGCGATTGTCAGTGTCCTGCTCAATGCCGCGGAGGCGATGCGGGCCGAGTCGGGCACGATCCGCGTGAGCGCGCAGGTGGAGACGCTCGGGCTCGAACAGGTAAGCGAACTCGAGATCGAGGGCGAACTGCTGGCCGGACGCTACCTGCGGATCGACGTCTCCGATCAGGGCGTCGGCATGGACGAAGAGACCCGAGAGCGGATCTTCGAGCCCTTCTACTCGACCAAGTTTCCGGGACGCGGCCTCGGCCTCGCCGCGGTGGCCGGAATCCTGCGCAGCCACGCGGGGGGTGTCGTTGTCCGGAGCACTCCCGGCATCGGCAGTTGCGTCTCGCTCTATCTTCCCGCCAGCGGGGGCATCGAAGCCGGCCACGCTTGAGCTTCGGCAGCTCGGGCCGGGGGCCTTCCATCGGGGAGGAGCCCGCATCCCCCCAACCCCAACCCCCGCCCGGGCCCGAAACTCCAATCATTTCGGGTGCCCTTCGTTCCCTTCCTGCGCCCCTGTAAATCTGGTTACGGCGGGCGTACGGGGCACGCGCCGGCGGCTTGCGCGGGGTGGCGAGCCTGTCTGCTTTCCGCCTCGACCCGTCGCTGAATCTCTCGCCGCAGAATCCGATAAGAAGGCAACCATCTCACCCCGAAGCCTGAGGACATAGATGTCTGCCAGCCAGCCTACAAAGATCGTACGGACGCGAGTCGAGCGGATCTTCCGCTATCTCCAGGAACTCCACCGCGTCCGAACCCCCCCCGTTGTGCGGCTCGCCGAGCGGCCGTGGCGTCTTCGGCTCGACGAGCTTCCCGAATCGCCTCAACTCGTGCGGGGCTACGCGCGTCCGGGCGATCCCGGATCCGAGCGGGAGGTGGGTCCGGGCGCGTTCGTGATTCGGGTCGGTCGTCCCCCCGAGACCGATTGCCCGGAGCCCTCGGTCGTCATCAAGAACTGGCTCAGGAAAGGCTGGGACGCGGTAGATGCCGATCCCGAGTCGATCGCCAGGAAGACCCGCAAGAGCAACGACGGGGTCGAGTCCTTCGACGACTCCGAGGATCGGGTCGCGGCGCTTGCGGACTTTCTCGACGCAAAGAACGCCTGGGTCCTCGAGGAGCGCAGCTCGATCGAGGCACTCGGGGTCTTCTCGGAACTCTTCGAGCTTCACGTCAGGCTCCAGCGCGAGTCCGAGAAGTACCAACTCTTCCTCGCGGACGGGATCCTGGTGCTCGATCACGAGGCCGGCCAGGTGGTGCACCCGGTTCTCATCCAGCGCGTCGAACTCCGCTTCGACGCTGGCATCCCCGAGTTCACGATCCTCGATTCCCACGACAGCCCCGAGGCATACCTTCCACTGCTCCGGCACGTCGGCCTCGACGGGGACGCGATCCAGGCCACCGCCGATGCGCTCGCGCAGGCGCACGCCCACCCCCTGGGCGGAGCCTCGACGAGCGAGTTCCTGAAGGACCTCATCCAGCGACACTGGACCAACGGACAGTACTTCGAGAACGCGCTCGAGGCCGAGAACGCCTCCGGTACGCGGCTCTATCGACAGCCGCAGCTCTACCTGGGAAACCGGAACTACGGGCTGGTCGAGAACATCTCCCGCTACCTGGCGACGATCCCCGAACTCGAGGAGATCCCGGAATCTCTTCACCGGATCGTTGGCGTCGACACCGGGCGCTCGGAGGAGCGAAGCGACGATGCACCCCCGATCGATCTGCTTCTGACGAATCACGCAAACACCGAGCAGGAGCAGGTCATCCGCAGACTCGCGGAAACTGGGGCCGTGATCGTTCAGGGCCCCCCAGGGACGGGAAAGAGTCACACGATCGCGAACCTGATCGGACACCTGCTCGCGCAGGACAAAAGCATCCTGGTCACAAGCCACGCCTCCAAGGCGCTGCGCGTGGTGCGTGACAAGCTTGCCCCGCCGCTGCGGTCGCTCTGCGTGAGCCTGCTCGAGAGCGACGAGGAGAGCAGCCGTCAGCTCGAGGAATCGATCAGCGGAATCGTGAATTACCTGGCGTCGACGAGCGACAAGAAGCTCACGCGCGAGATTGAGCGGCTCGCGGAAAGTCGCGAGAAGCTCAGGCAGGAACGCGAGGGGCTGCGGACGCGTCTGTTCGAGGCGGTCAAGGCAGAGTACGAGCCGCTCGAGTTCCTGGGACAGGCAGTGAGCCCCTCCGAGGCCGCGAGGAAGCTCGGCGAGCTTCGCGGATCCGCCGACTGGATCCCGGGGCCGCTCGCCGAGGATGCGGCACCGCCGCTCTCGGTGTCCGAACTCGAGGAACTCTACGCGACGAACGGCAGCCTAACGCCCGAGGACGAGAGGCTCCTCGACTCGCGGATGCCCGAACTCGAGCTTCTGCCCGTCGCGAAGGCCTTCGCCGCGCACTACGACGAACGCACGGAACTCGAGAAGTCGAGCCTCAAGACCGGCGCCGAGTTCTGGACCCACGACGAACAGAAGCCCGAGTCGCTGGAGCAGCTTCGGGAGATGACGGGCCGCGTCGCCGAGGCGCTCGCGGGCGAGGACGTGAGCTGGATCGTCGAGAACGACCAGGAGTGGATCGCGGATTGCCTCGAGGCCGGGCGGGCCGGCGGCGAGCGTGCCGACAGCTGGCGTGAACTGGTCGAGCTGATCGGCGAGTGTGCCAGCGAGGTGGCCGAACGGATCCCGCTCACGCTCGAGCACGGGCCCGTCGTCGAATCCGAGACCTCGCCGGCGGAACTCCAGGAGACCTGTGGCGCAATTCTCGAGTACCTCGAGGCGGGAAAGGAGCTCGGAAAACTCACGCTGCTGCGGAAGTCGGGCTGGAGCGAGTTCATCCAGTCCTGCCGTGTCGATACGGGCCCACCCACGGAAGCGCTTCAGTTCCGCGCGATCCTGCAGCAACTGGAGATCGCCGCATTTCGCGCGCGGCTCGCGCAGCGCTGGGATCGACAGCTGGCCACGGCCGGGGCGCCCGCGTTCGCGGAACTCGGTGCCCGGCCGGAGAAGACGGCCCAGCGCCATGCCGACGCGATTGCAATGGCGCTCGATTGGTTCCCGAAGACCTGGGAAGCCTACGAGGCCCGGATCGAGGAACTCGGGCTCGACTGGACCCGTCTCTCGCGCAAGGTTGCGGGTCGGTCACCGAAGCCCGAACTGCAGCGCACGCGCGAGATCGTGAGCGAGCACGTCGAGCCCCTGATCGAGCCGAGATTGCGTTTTTTGCGCTTCATGGAACTCGAGAGGGTGAGGAAGGCCTGGTTGGCGGCCCTCGAGCCGTTCTCGAGTGAGGACGGGATCTATCCCGTCGTCAAGCAGCTTCGAGCCGGGATCAAGAAGGGCAACTACGACAGCTACACCGGAGCGCTTGAGCGCCTGTCCCAGCTGGCGGAGCTCCTGCCTGGCTTCGAGCGGCGTCGGGTGCTCCTCGAGCAGCTCGCGGCCGGGGCCGAGACCTGGGCGGCCGCGATTCGAGACCGAAGAGACTTGCACGCTCGGGCGGAACTCCCCGGGGACGCGGATCTCGCCTGGCGCTACCGGCAGTGGGAGCAGCGGCTCACGGCCCAGGCCCGGGTCGACCTGGATCAACTCCAGGAGAAGCTCGACACCGTGACTGAGAGGCTGTTCGCGGTCACGGCCGACTACGTCGAGAAGCTCTCGTGGCGCGCGCAGCTCCAGCGAACTGGACTGCGCGAGCAGCAGGCGCTCAACGGCTGGCTCGGGCTGCACAAGAAGATCGGCAAGGGAACCGGAAAGCACGTCGGCCGTCTCAAGGAGGAGGCGAAGCGGACCCTGGCGGAGTGCCGGAGCGCGGTGCCCGTCTGGATCATGCCCCTCTCCCGTGTCGTCGAGTGCTTCGATCTCGCGACCACCCGCTTCGACGTGGTCATCATTGACGAGGCCAGCCAGAGTGACGTACTCGGACTGGTCGCCTTCGCGCTCGCGAAGGAGATCGTCGTGGTCGGCGATCACGAACAGGTAAGCCCGTACGCGGTCGGTCAGCGAGGGGATCGCATCCACGGACTGATCGACGAAATCCTGAAGGACGTTCCGAACAAGCACCTCTACGACGGGAAGACCTCGGTCTATGATCTGGCGAGGCAATCTTTCGGGGCGACGATCCGTCTGGTCGAGCACTTCCGTTGTGTTCCGGACATCATCCAGTTCAGCAATCACCTCTGCTACGGCGGTGAGATCCGCGCGCTGAGAGAGTCAACGTCGAGCCGCGTGAAGCCGCCGCTGGTGGCCCACCGCGTTCCGAGGGGCAGGGAGTCGAACGGGATCAACCGGGAAGAGGCGCTCGAGGTCGCGGCCCTGGTTTCCGCCATCTGCCGGCTCGAGGAGTACCAGAACTGTACGATCGGTGTGATCTGCCTGCTCGGAACCGACCAGGCCCTCTACATCGACTCCGTGCTGCGGGTTCGCCTGACGGCGTCGGAGTATCAGAAGCGACACATCCTCTGCGGAAACGCCTCACAGTTTCAGGGGGACGAGCGCGACATCATGCTGCTTTCCGTCGTGAACTCGCCCGCCGAGAAGCCGCTGAGCCTGCGACAGCGCGACGATGCGAAGAAGGTCTTCAACGTCGCGGCGAGCCGCGCGCGCGACCAGCTCTGGGTCGTGCACTCGCTCGACCCGGGACGCGACCTCAAGCACGGCGATCTGAGGCTCCGGCTGATCTCGCACGCCGAGAACCCGGAGGGTCTGCGTCCCAGGCCGATCAAGGAGAAGCAGCGGTTCAACTGCGATCTCGAAAAGGGCGTGTTCATGGGGCTGAAGGCAGCCGGTCACCGGGTCACGCAGCGGTACCAGGTCGGAGAGTACGTGATCGACCTGGTGGTCGAGGGCGAGGCAGGGAGTCGCGTGGGCATTCAGTGCGACGGCGATCGGCCCCACTCGATGGAGATGCTGGCGGAGGAGACGGACCGGCAGGCGACGCTTCAGCGGCTCGGCTGGGACTTCGTACGGGTTCGGGGATCGGAGTTCTTCCGCGACCCGGAACAGGTGCTGGCCAAGCTTGCGCGTAGGCTCGAAGAATTCGATATCCGCCCGGCGCCGGCGACGGATGCGGTTGCGGAAGACGCGGGCGGCCTCGTGAGCAAGGTCCTCAAGCGGGCTGAGATGATCAAGACGCGCTGGAAGGATATCCCGACCGTGAACTCGGTTCGACGCAAGGCCGCGGTCGAAGCCGTCGCCGCGGCCGAAGCAGCCGCTGCCGGCGAAGAGACGCCCGAGCCCGAGAGTTAGCACTCGGCGGCGCAGCCGGCCGTTGTATCCTCTCCGGCATGGCCGGTGAGCGCTATGACCTCTGGATTCGAGGGGCCACGGTCTACGACGGGAGCGGGGGAGAGCCGTTCGAGGCCGACGTAGCGCTGCGCGGAGACCGGGTCGCGGCCGTGGGCGAGCGCCCGGTTCGGGCCGGCGCTGAACTCGACGCGCGCGGGCTCGCGCTCGCGCCCGGCTTCATCGACGTGCACAGCCACGACGACTTCGCCGTGATCCTGGAGCCCGAGATGGACTTCAAGGTCATGCAGGGGGTCACGACCGACGTCGTCGGGAACTGTGGGTTCGGGGCGGCGCCCTTCGGCCCGGGAGTGATGATGGCGCAGGCCTTCCATCCGGGCGCGAGCTTCGAGCCCTGGGAGGGCTACGCAGGCTACTTCGAGGCGCTCGAGCGTGCGGCGCCGAGCCTGAACGTCGCGGTTCTGGTGGGACACGGCAGCGTGCGCGCCGGCTGCGTGGCCGATCAGAAGCGCGGACCGGACGCCCGCGAGCTCGCGCGCATGCGGGACGCGGTGCGCGAGGGGCTCGAGGCCGGGGCGGTTGGCTACTCCACCGGACTGATTTACGAGCCCGGGCGCAACGCTTCGAGCCAGGAGCTGATCGAACTCGCCCGGGAACTCGCGGCCGCGGGCGGGCTGTATGCGACCCACATGCGGGACGAGGGCAGGGGACTCGTCGATTCGGTCCTCGAAACGCTCCGGATCGGTGCGAGCGTCGAGGTGCCGGTTCAGATCTCGCACCACAAGGCGTCGGGTCGCGATGCGTGGGGACTCGTGAGCGAGTCGATCAAGCGGATCGACGCGGCGCGCGCCGGCGGCGCGGACGTAACCGCGGACCAGTACCCCTACACCGCGGGAAGCACGATGCTCGCAGCGGTCCTGCAAAACGCTTTCGAGGATCGCGAAGGGGGAGGACTCGGGCGCATGCGCGGGAGCGATGTCGTGGTCTCGTCCGCACCCGGCCATCCGGACTACGAGGGGCGCAGCCTGAGCGATCTCGCCAGGCGCTTCGGGCTCGACGCCGAGGGCGCCGGCCGCCGGGTGCTCGAGCAGGCGCCCGCCGCGATCGCGGTCATCCACAGCATGTGCGAGGAGGACGTGCAGACGGTGCTCGCGCACCCGGCCACCATGATCGGATCGGACGGAATCCCGTCGCCGGGCAAACCCCACCCCCGGCTCTACGGCACCTTCCCCCGCGTGCTCGGGCGGTATGCGCGGGACCAGGGCGTGCTCTCGCTCGCCGACGCGGTGCGGCGCATGACCGGGCTGGCGGCCGACAAGTTCCGGCTGGCCGGGCGCGGTTACATTCGCGAGGGTGCGTTCGCGGACCTCGTCCTGTTCGACCCGGGAGCCGTCACCGACACCGCGACCTTCGACGATCCCCGTCGTTATCCTGCCGGCCTGCCGCACGTCTTCGTCAACGGGAATGCAGTGGTCCGGGATGGCGCCCACACTGGCGCGCGCCCCGGCCGACCGCTGCGCCGGAGTTGAGACCGATCTCGAAGCCCGGGCGAGGGGTCCGGAGGCCACGCGGGTTCTGCGGGACCGACAAGCATCACCGGGCCCGGTCCACGATCCTGGTATCGTAGGATTTCGGGAGGATCGCGATGGGTCAGCTGATCGACGGCGTCTGGAGTTCGGAGGACCTTCGGATTCGCAGCGCAGACGGGAGCTTCGTTCGGTCTGAAAGCCCCTGGCGGCGCTGGATCACGGCCGACGGGTCCTCGGGGTTCAAGGCGGAGCCCGGGCGTTATCACCTGTACGTCAACGTCGGCTGCCCGTGGGCCTACCGCACGGTCTTGTTCCGGCGTCTGAAGGAACTCGACGAAGTGATCTCGATGTCGTGCACGAATCCCGCGGCCGGGCCCGAGGGCTGGACCTTCCGCGGCGAAGATGGCCGTTCGCTCGACGACTTCACGGGCCTCGACCAGGTGCACCAGGTCTACACCTGCGCGGATCCGAAGTTCACGGGGCGGGTCACGGTTCCGGTGCTCTGGGACAAGCAGCGGCAGACGATCGTGAACAACGAGTCCTCAGAGATCATTCGCATGCTGAATCGCGAATTCGACGCCTGGGGGCGTGCCGATCTCGACTACTACCCCGAAGCGCTGCGTTCCGAGATCGATGCCATCAACGAGACCGTCTATGCCCACGTGAACAACGGGGTCTACCGTTGCGGTTTTGCCGGTACGCAGGAGGCCTACGAGGCGGCGTACGAAGCGCTGTTCGCGACCCTCGACGAACTCGAGGAACTGCTGGGCCGGCAGCGCTTCCTGGTTGGAAATACGCTGACCGAGGCGGATTGGCGGTTCTTGAGTACACTGCTTCGCTTCGACCTTGCCTACTACGGCCTGTTTCGCTGCAATCGCCAGCGGCTCGTAGACTTCGAGCATCTCTGGGCATACGCGCGCGACCTGTACCAGTATCCGGGCGTGGCGGAGACCGTCGACGTCGATGCGTTCAAGGGCATCTACTGGTCGCGGTCCGGACTGGTCCCCAAGGGCCCCGAGATCGACTGGTGGCTGCCCCACGGCCGAGCCAGCCTGTAGGGAAGCGGCCGGCAGTTCGAGTGCCTTCGCGGGCGGCGCTCGTCGACTTTCGTAGCTCGAAGCCACTCGGACAGGACATCGACGAGCGCGATCAACAGTTGCGTCTGGCCCGCGGCGACGACCCTCATTCGTCGTCGGTCCTCGCAGCGCGACGCCTCGCCTGGTCGCTGTTGCTACAAGTCCCAGCTTCGCTCAGGCAGCGAGAGGGTGGCTGTAGAAAGATCTGAGTCGTTCGAGGACGCTCCAGCCGAAATACGCCAGCGTGTCGTGTGCAGCCGCCAGCATGCGGTCTCGGGGTCGAAGGTCGCCAGGTCGCGCAACTGCAGCGTGACGCTCACCGTCTCGGCCGCGCCCGTCGCGAGAGCCACGCGACGAAACCCGCAGAGCCGCTTCCGTGGCTGGTCCTCGGCGGGTGTCTCACCCCCGGCGTAGACCTGGAGTACTGCGTCTCCTGCGCGGTCGCCGATGTTGCGGACCTGGATCACGACCTCGACGAGATCCCGCTCGACATCGAAGCGAACTCCGGGTGCTCCGAAGTCGAACTCCGTGTAGCTGAGGCCAAAGCCGAATGGAAAGGCCGGTGCGACCTCGTCCCGCTCGAGCTTTGTGTATCCGTGCCAGAGATCGTAGGTGATGGTCTCGGCATCACGGTCGAAGAAGGGCAGGTGCTCGGCGTTTACGGGAATCGAGAACGGCAAACGGCCGGAGGGATTCACGCGGCCGAACAGGAGGTCGGCGAGCGCCGTGCCTCCCTGCATGCCGGGGTACCAGAGCATCAGGATGCCGCCGACGCGACCGCGCCAGCGCTCCATCAGCACTGCCGAGCCCGACATCACCGCGACCACCACGCTTGGGTGGGCGGCGGCCGCGGCTTCGATCAGGGCTTCGGCCTCTGCCCCGAGCGTGAGATCGATCCGATCGCCCCCGCTGCTACCGCTCGCGCCCGCCGAGAGATCGCCCGACGCGCCCGGAATGAATTCGCCCTCTTCGCGGTGCGTATTGCCGACCACCACCAAGACGGCGTCCGCTTCAGCCGCGCGCGCGCGCAGCTGCGCGAGGTCAGCTCCCCGGTCGTACTGGATCTCGCAGCCCTCGGGCGCGCCCTGGCGAACACCCTCGAGGGGTGTCACGACCTCGGGCGGATAGACGCGGCTGGAGCCGTAGTCGCCGAGGTTTGGGGTGTCCGCGAGCGGCCCGACGACGAGCAGACGGCGCATCGAGGTCGCGTCGAAGGGCAGCAGCGCCTGATTTCGGAGCAGCACAATGCTCTTCTCGGCGGCTTCGCGCGCCAGGGCGACGTGGGCGCTGCAGGCCACCACTTCGGGCCCATAATCCTCGGGATCGGGTGCGGCCAGTGTTCGGAACAGGCTGCGAAGCACGCGACGCACGCCATCGTCGATCCGCTCTGTTTCCACGTCGCCGCGCCGGACCGCCTCGAGCAGGTGATCGCCGAACTGATGCGTGTCGGGAGCTTCGACGTCGAGACCGGCAGCAAATGCGTCCCAGCCCCGGCAGCCCAGGATGAAATCCGAGTAGACGAATCCCTCGAAGCCCCACTCCTGCTTCAGGATCCGCGTCAGCAGTTCGCTGTTGTGGCCGCAGTAGCTGCCGTTTAGCTGGTTGTAGGCGCTCATCACGGCGCCCGCGCCCGCATCGATACAACGCTTGAAATGCGGCAGGTAGACCTCGCGCAGGGTCCGCTCGTCGGCCTTTACGTCGACCGTAAAGCGCGCGTTCTCCATGCTGTTGGCCGCGAAGTGCTTGGGTGTAGCAATCACGTTGTGGTGCTGCACGCCGCGCGTGAGGGCCGCACCCATTTCGCCGAGCAGGAAGGGGTCCTCGCCGTAGGTCTCCTGCGCGCGCCCCCAGGCGGGATGCCGGAGCAGATTGATGCAGACCCCGCCGAACAAGTTCCCGCCGTACGCGCGCAGCTCACGCCCGATCGCATCGCCGATGCGCTGCTCGAGATCGACGTCGAAGCTGGCCCCGCGCGCCATCGACACCGGAAAGCAGGTCGAACTGCCCATGGCCACGCCGCGCGGACCGTCGTTGAATAGCAGGGGTGGAATGCCCAGCCGTTCGTTGCCGGCGCCGATGTGATACAGGCGTGCGCAGTAGCGGCCCCCGTCCTCGGCCACCTGCTTCATGAATCCGTGGCCCGAGAGCATGGCGACCTTTTCCTCGAGAGAGAGTTCGCCGAGCAGTTCGTCGATGCGTGCTTGCTGCTGCGCCGCGCTGGCGCCCTTGGGGATGGGCAATGAAGGTCCTCTTGCTCGGGGCCGGCCGGCGCCTCAGCGGTTCTCGCAGAAGGCGCGCAGGCCGGCGTTCATGCGTTCGAAATTCTCCCGGATCTCGACCTCTCGGGGCACGATGATGTCGCCGACGAGTGTACCGGTGAAGTTCTCGTAGTGGCGGAGCCGCGTGCGGTCGGGCGCGAGTGCTTCGAGGGCGAAGAAGTGATCGCCCTTGAACTGGGTCCGATCCGGGAGGCCGCCCTGCCAGCGCATCCCGGCTTCGTCGACCCTCAGCACCTCGACCGGAATTGGAAGTTCCTGCCCGTCGGCCCCGCGGCTGTGGGCCAGGATCCGTCCGCCGGACTTGATCGCACCCACGATCTTCACCAGGTAGGGGTTCCAGTCCGGGTAGCGCGCGCCGTCGACCAGGACCTCGAGCACCCGCGCGCGGGGCGCGGCGATCTCGATCCGGGTCTCGATCCGGCGTCGAACCGGCATCCAGTCGTTGATCGGTGCTGGCTTCTCGTCGCGATCGACGGTACCGGCCTCGGCGAGGTGGTAGACCATGGCCGCGCGGAGTCCGGAACTTCCGTTGTCGGTGGAGCGGTGCATCAGTTGGCTGTGGAAGACCAGCAGGTCGCCGGGCTTCATCTCGACCACAGCCGAGGCCGACATGTCGTGGTCTACGATTTCGAGATAGCCGAGGTTCGCTCCGGGTCGCCGATCGGTCCGGTGTGCGTGTACGCGCTCCCGGTGCGATCCGGGCAGGACCTGCAGGCAGCCGTTCTCGCGCGTGGCTTCGGTGACCGCGAGCCAGAGACCCAGCTGCGGCGTGCGGTCGAAGCGGAAGTAGAAGGCGTCCTGGTGCCAGGGCTGACCCAGCGCGCCCGGGTTCTTGAAGATGAATTGAGAGAGGAAGCAGTCGAGGCTCGGTCCGATCAGCCCGGCCGCGAGATCGAGCACGCGCTCGTCCTGGATGAAACCCCGGTACACGGGCTCGTCTCGGTGGAGCTTAAAGATCTTCGAGACGCCGTCCTCGGGCCCGCGCGAATCGGAGCTGGCCTTCGTCTCGGGCTGAACGATGGCGCGGCCCGCCATTCCGGCACCTCCGGCCTCGCGTGCCAGTTCGACGGCCCGCGCGTGCATGGCCTTGCACTGAGCCGGACTCTCGAAGCCGGGCACAATGAAGAAGCCGTCGCGCTTCCAGGCGTCGCGTTGCTGGCTCGTCAACACCGGGCGCTCCCTTCGCGGCGCTCCGATGGGACTGCGGCACGGGTCGGAAGGCGCCGGCTTGTTGCACCGACATCGTTGTCATAGATTGCGGCCTGGCGCAAGCACGCCGCGGAGGCTCAATGAAGACACTGCGTGACGTCGCCGCGCGCCGGCTGCCTGGCTCGGAAGCGGATTGCGCGCTCGCGACCACGCGCGTGGAGCGCGTCTTTGCAGGGACGCCGTGTTCCTAGGCATCGATCTCGGCACCTCGGCTGTGAAGGCGCTGCTGGTCGACGACGAGGAGCGCGTGCTTGCGGAGGTGCCGGCTCCGCTCGAGCTGAGCCGACCACAGGCGCTGTGGTCCGAGCAGGACCCGGACAGCTGGTGGCGCGCCGCCGACGCTGCGGTGAGTGGACTTCGCGACCGGGTCCCGCAGGGTCTGGCGGGTCTGCGCGGAATCGGTCTCTCGGGCCAGATGCACGGGGCGACGCTGCTCGACCGCGGGGACCGGCCCATCTGTCCCGCCATCCTGTGGAACGACGGGCGCAGCCAGGCCGAGTGCGAGGCGCTGGAGCGAGCCGTGCCCGACTCGCGCGAGATCACGGGCAATCTCGCGATGCCCGGGTTTACCGCGCCCAAGCTTCTGTGGATACGCCGACACCAGCCCGAGTTGTTTGCGCGGGTGGCGCGCGTACTGCTGCCGAAGGATTACCTGCGTCTCTGCATGACGGGCGATCACGCGACTGATCTCTCCGACGCGTCGGGTACGCTCTGGGTCGACGTCGCGAAGCGCTGCTGGTCGGAGCGGATGCTCGAGGGGTGTGGCCTCGGGCTCGAGGCGATGCCGAAGCTGTACGAGGGACCGCAGCCGACCGGGCGGCTGCGCGAACAAGTGGCGCGGGCCTGGGGCTGCGAACGCGTGCCGGTTGTGGCGGGCGCGGGCGATCAGGCCGCGGGTGCGATCGGGGCGGGTGTCGTCGAACCCGGGAGCGCCCTGATCTCGCTCGGGACCTCGGGCGTCTACTTCGTGGCGGGCGACGCCTTCCTTCCCAATCCGGAGCGGGCCGTACACGCCTTCTGTCACGCGCTGCCCGCGCGCTGGCACCAGATGTCGGTGCTGCTCTCGGCCGCGAGTTGTCTGAGTTGGATCGCGGGCGCCACCGGCGCGCGCGACGAGGCGGCCCTGCTCGAAGAGATCGGCGCGCGCGACCGTCCGAGCGAACGCCTGCTGTTCCTGCCCTACCTTTCGGGGGAACGAACGCCGCACAACGATCCCCGGGCCACGGGCGTATTCCTGGGCCTCGACCACGAGACCGACCGCGCCGCCCTCGGGCGTGCGGTGCTCGAGGGCGTGGCCTTCGCGTTCGCGGACGCCGAGGAAGTGCTACTCGCCGCCGGGAGCCGCATCGGGAGCGTATCCGTAATCGGCGGGGGCGCGCGTAGCGCGCTCTGGGGCCGCATCATCGCGAGTGTGCTCGGCCGGCCGCTCGCCTACCGCCGGGGCGGCGAGGCCGGCCCCGCGCTGGGCGCCGCGCGCCTCGCCCGGCTCGCGGTCACGGGCGCATCGCCCGGCCAGGTCTGCCGGCCCCTGCCCGAGGACTTCGTGGCCGCCCCCGACCCTCTACTGGTCGATGCCTATGCCGATCGGCTGCGGCGCTACCGGGCGCTGTACCCTGCGCTGCGCGACCACTTTTCGACCGACGAGAGCTGACGAGAGCGAGGAGACCTGAACCGATGCCCACACCCTTCTTTCCCGAGATCGAGCGCATCTCCTACGCGGGCCCCGGGAGTTCTGACGACCTGGCCTTCCGGCACTACGACCCCGAGCGGCGGGTGCTCGGAAAGCGTATGCAGGATCAGCTCCGGATTGCGGTCTGCTACTGGCACAGCTTCTGCTGGCCCGGGAGCGACGTATTCGGCGATGGCACCTTTGATCGTCCGTGGCTGCGCGATACGGGCGACGCAATGGCACAGGCCGAACACAAGCTCGAGGTCGCCTTTGAGTTCCTAGAGAAACTCGGCGCACCCTTCTTCTGCTTTCACGATCGGGATGTCGCGCCCGAAGGCGTTACGTTTCGCGAGTCCTGCGCGAACCTCGACCACATGGTCGACCGGATTGCGCTGCGCATGCAGGAGAGCGGAGTCCGGCTTCTCTGGGGGACCGCCAACCTGTTCGGCCATCCGCGCTACGCGGCCGGCGCGGCCACCAACCCCGATCCGGCCGTCTTCGTGCACGCCGCGGCCCAGGTCAAGCACTGCCTCGAAGTCACGCACCGGCTCGGCGGCGCGAACTATGTGCTCTGGGGCGGACGCGAGGGCTACGAGACGCTGCTCAACACCGATCTGGCGCGTGAGGCGGAGCAACTCGGCCGCTTCATGCAGCTCGTGGTCGAGCACAAACATCGCATCGGATTCGAGGGCACGCTGTTGATCGAACCCAAGCCACACGAGCCGACCCAGCACCAGTACGACCGCGACGCGGCTCACGTGCTGGCCTTCCTGCGCAAGTTCGGGCTCGAGCGCGAGATCAAGCTGAACATCGAGGTCAACCACGCGACGCTCGCTGGGCAGAGTTTTCAGCACGAACTGGCCTACGCGGTTGCGAACCAGTGCCTGGGCAGCGTCGACGCCAACCGCGGCGATCCCCAGAACGGCTGGGACACCGACCAGTTCCCGAACAGCGTTGAGGAACTAACGCTAGCGCTGTACGAGATCCTACGCGGCGGCGGCCTGACTACGGGGGGATTCAACTTCGATGCGAAGCTGCGGCGTCAGAGCATCGATCCGGTCGACCTGTTTCACGCGCACATCGGGGGCATGGACACGCTCGCCCGCGCGCTGCTGGCGGCGGCCCTCCTGATCGAGGAGGGGCGTCTGCAGGCGGCCGTCGACGCGCGTTATGCGGGTTGGCAGAGCGAGTCGGGACGCTCGATCCAGGCGGGTGAGCGCAGTCTGGTGGACCTCTGGCAGCAGGCGCACGCCAGCGACACCGGCCCCGCCCCGGTCTCGGGCCAGCAGGAACGCCTCGAGAACTGGGTTCGGAGCGGCATCGAGCGGGCCTGACCGAAAGTCCCCCGGAGTGCCGTTAGGTCAGAGGGAGGCGTCCGCCTGGGGTGAGTGAGGGGATTTGAACCCCCGACTTCCGGAACCACAATCCGGCGCTCTAACCAACTGAGCTACACCCACCACGGGCGAACCGGGCCCAGAGTAGACTATCCGGGAGGGGGTGGCATTCCCGGACTCCGGCTGTTGACAGCGCGCGGACGGTGCCCAGATTTTAGGCAGCCCGCAAAGATCGCCGTCTCGACACGGAGTTCGACGCCCAGCAAGAAGGACCTACGCACGATGGACCTCAGCCGACTCACGGAGAAGAGCCAGCAAGCCCTGCAGACTGGCCAGGACCTCGCAACGCGCCACGCACACACCGAGGTGGATGGCGAGCACCTGCTGCTGGCGCTGCTCCAGCAGGACGGGGGTCTGGTCCCGCGGCTCTTCGAGAAGATGAGCGTCCCGGCCCGGGACGTCGCAAGGCGTGTCGAGGCGGACCTGGAAAGGCGCCCGCGGACGCGGGGGCCCGGGATCGAGCCGGGCAAGGTGTACGTCAGCCAGCGGCTCGATCGCCTGGTTCAATTCGCGCAGGCAGAGGCAGAGCGTCTGAACGATGAGTTCGTGTCCGTCGAGCATCTGGTGCTCGGGTTTCTGGACGAGGGGAACTCGACCGCCGCGGGCCGGATTCTGGCCGAGTTGGGGATCTCGCTCGAGCGATTCCTGGCGGCGCTCGGTGAAGTTCGCGGCAAGCAGCGAGTGACGAGTCCGTCCCCCGAGGGGACCTACGAGACCCTCGAGAAATACGGGCGCGACCTGGTCGAGGCGGCGCGGGAGGGCAAGCTCGATCCCGTGATCGGGCGCGATGACGAGATCCTGCGCGTGATCCGGATTCTGTCGCGCAGAACCAAGAACAACCCGGTCCTGATCGGTGAGCCCGGCGTCGGTAAGACCGCGATCGTTGAGGGACTCGCGCAACGCATCGTGCGCGGAGATGTTCCCGAGGCGCTCAAGGATCGGCGCGTGATCTCGCTCGACCTCGGGGCGCTGATCGCGGGGAGCAAGTACCGGGGGGAGTTCGAAGAACGCCTCAAGGCGGTCCTGAAAGAGGTCAAAGAAAGCGAAGGCCAGGTCCTGCTCTTCATTGATGAACTCCACACGATCGTGGGTGCGGGTGCGGCCGAAGGCGCCATGGATGCCGGAAATCTACTCAAGCCGATGCTCGCGCGCGGAGAGTTGCACTGCATCGGGGCGACGACGCTCGACGAGTACCGAAAACAGATCGAGAAGGATGGTGCTCTGGAGCGGCGCTTTCAGACCGTAGTCTGTGAACCGCCGAGCGTAGAGGACACGATTTCGATCCTACGGGGTCTGCGTGAACGCTTCGAACTCCACCACGGAGTGAGGATTCTCGACGGCTCGCTGGTGGCGGCGGCGACGCTGTCGGATCGTTACATCAGCGACCGCTTCCTGCCCGACAAGGCGATCGACCTGGTGGACGAGGCCTGCGCCATGATCCGGACCGAGATCGACTCAATGCCATCCGAACTCGACCAGTCCACGCGGCGCGTGATGCAGCTCGAGATCGAAGAGGCGACCCTGGCCAGGGAGACCGACTCCGGTGCCAAGGAACGGCTCGCGCAGCTCAGGCGCGAACTCGCCGAGGAGCAGGAGAAGGTTGCAGCCCTCCGCGCCCAGTGGGACGTCGAGAAGCAGGAGCTGCGTAAGGCCCAGGAGATCCGGGAGCGGATCGAGAAGACGCGCCACGAGCTCGAACTCGCCGAGCGCAACTACGAACTGAACAAGCTGGCCGAACTCCAGTACGGAACCCTGCCGGCGCTCGAGCAGGAACTCCAAACCGAGACCGAGCGGATCGAGGGCCAGTTCGGGGGCAAGCGGCTGCTTCGCGAGGAGGTCACCGAGGGAGAGATCGGCGAGGTCGTCTCGCGATGGACCGGGATCCCGCTTCGGCGCCTCGCCGAGGGCGAGCGGGAAAAGCTCCTCAAGCTCGATCAGCTGCTGCACGAGCGGATCGTCGGTCAGGACGAGGCCGTCCAGTTGGTGAGCGATGCAATCCTGCGTGCCCGCGCCGGCGTACAGGACCCCCGGCGTCCGCTCGGTTCGTTCATCTTCCTGGGCCCGACGGGCGTGGGCAAGACCGAACTCGCGCGGGCGCTGGCCGACTCGCTCTTCGATTCCGACGAGAACATCATTCGCATCGACATGAGCGAGTACATGGAGCGCCACTCCGTCTCGCGGCTGCTCGGAGCGCCTCCGGGCTACGTGGGTTACGAGGAGGGTGGCCAGCTCTCCGAAGCGGTTCGCCGCAAGCCCTATTCCGTCGTGCTCTTCGACGAGATCGAAAAGGCGCACCACGATGTGTTCAACGTGCTGCTCCAGATTCTGGACCACGGGCGCGTGACCGACTCGCACGGCCGCGCAGTGAGCTTTCGAAACACGGTCATTATCATGACGAGCAACATCGGGTCGCCACAGCTGCTCGAGGGCGTCGATGCCCAGGGCCGGCTCCGCGATTCCGCACGGGACGCGGTCATGGCCGAGTTGCAGGCACAGTTCCGGCCGGAGTTCCTGAATCGGGTGGACGATACGATTCTCTTCAGTCCGCTCCAGTTCGAAGAGATTCAGCAGATCGTGGGCCTGATGCTCGACGAGGTACGTCGTCGGCTCGCCGATCAAAAGATCTCGCTCGAGATTTCCGCGCCGGCGCAGGAGTTGATCGCAAGGCAGGGCTTCGACCCGGTCTATGGCGCCCGGCCGTTGCGGCGGTTCATTCAGCGCGAAGTGGAGACGCGGATCGCGCGGGCGCTGCTTTCGGGAGAAGCCACCGAGCACGGGACGGTGCGCGTCGGC
This sequence comes from Myxococcales bacterium, assembly GCA_013215565.1. GTDB lineage: Bacteria > Myxococcota_A > UBA9160 > SZUA-336 > SZUA-336 > JABSQV01. The sequence continues at coordinate 26,664 of JABSQV010000132.1, forward strand.
CTTGTGGACGGAGAACTGGCCGTGACTATCGAAAAGCCTTTGGAGTGATATCCTAGGAGGCGTGAGGCTCAGTAGACTTGTTCTGACGGCGCTGGTGGGGGTCGGGGGGCTCGCCGTCCTCGCGTATACAGTGGGTCTCGGAGTCTATGTCGTAGCCTCGACCGCGCCCAAGGTTGCGAGCCAGCCCGAGACCCCCGAGGAAGCCGACCTCGTGATCGCGCGGCTCGGGCTCGAGCAGGAGTATCCGTTCGAGCACCGCTTCGTAGAGACTCCGCACGGGCGTATGCATTACGTAGAGGCCGGGGAGGGCGATCCGATCCTGTGCCTGCATGGGAATCCCACCTGGTCGTTTCTCTACCGGAACTTTCTGAAGGGACTCTCGGGTTCGCATCGGGTCATCGCACCGGACCTGATTGGCTTTGGACTCTCGGAGAAGATGCCGCGGCCCGAGGACTACTCGGCCGCCGGTCACGTCGAGGACATCTCTGCCCTGGTCGAAGCGCTCGACCTCAAGAATCTGACGCTGGTGCTCCAGGACTGGGGTGGTCCGATCGGTCTCGGCATGGCCGTGAAGGACCCCGACCGGATCCGGGCGCTGGTCGTCATGAATACGATCGGCTTCGTGCCCGCCGGTCCCGATGATACGCCCATCGCGCTGCTCGCACTGCGGGCGCCCGTGATTGGCGAGCAGTTGGTACAGGGACTCGGCGTCTTCAACCGGCTGATCGTGCCGGTCTCGATCGAGCGGGACG
>JABSQV010000133.1 GCA_013215565.1 Myxococcales bacterium
AGAACCATTGTTTAGACAGAAATGGTCAAATTTTAAACCTCTTTTTAACATTTTATTTACAATCATATAATGGTCAAAGTTCGATCCGTTATACGCATTAACATAAATTTTTTCAGGTTCTTTAAATTTTTCTTTTACTATTTTATCCAACTTTTTCTTTTGTTCTTTCGTGAGTGTTTTCGAATTGTCCTTATGGTTAAGAAAGAATTTCTTTCTTTCAACCTTAATAAATTCTTCTTTTTCTTTTTCCCATTTTTTATATGGTTTTAATAAATAATCTATAAATGTTTCTAAACAATCATTTCCACTGTAATAAGAAAAATTATTGGTTGAAAGAAATTCTTTCTTAACCTTTACTGATTGATACCCACTTTCAATAAAACCCACTACACAAGGAGTTTGAACCGATAATTTATTTTTAATGTGGGTTTCTAGATCATAATGTATTATTTTATGTTTATTTTTTATTTCTTTTTTGTATCTATCTATAAGCCATCTTCTACCGTTTTTCTTTATTTGTGATTGAAAATATGTTAATTGAATTGGGTCACAATTATTTTTCGGAGGATGCGGTTGATTACATTCTTTACATCTCGAATATTTATCTAAAATACAAGAATGTTTGAATTTATATATTTTAAAACATTTAGGACATTTTTTCCTTTGATACGATTCGCTTGAAATTTCAAAGTAATGGTTTTCTATCATATATAACATTGTTTTATCTTCATCTTTTATTTTGTCCCATACATCTTGATTACAAGTCATTCCATCAAAATTGTCTTCTGTATTTATTATTCTTAATTGTTTATTAGAATTATTTTTGATTCTATATTTTTTAAATATCTCTAACCCTGTTTTAACTGGTATTCCTTCATTAATTCTTAATTTGAAATGTTTTCTAATATTATTTTTACTTCTATCAAATTTACAACTTTCTTTAATATTTGAAAAGAAACAGTTATTATTTTTCGATTTTCTTGATATTAATTTGAAATCACCAGTTTCAAAAACTTTATTTGATTTTTCGTTACAACCTCCCGAACGTTCAGGGATTATTAAAACTTCTATTTCATTTATTCTGTAATAATAACCTCCTCTATTAAATGCTGTTGCGTGTCTTATTAAATAATCAAATTGAAATTGTTTTCTAAATATTTTTCCGTTGTCGTAATGTTTTTTTTTTCTTTTAAATTTTGATTCTTCATCCTTTTTTATTAATTTTTTTTCCATATCACCAAAATCTTTTGAATTAACTCGCTGTTCGTGAGTGATTTCATTTTTTTCATCTACTCTATCACCTCTTAATTTTATTATGAAAAAATCTGTTGGACTATGTTTTGCTAAAATACTATTTACCCAAGGGAATAAAGTCCTTATTTCAGATGAATCAATGCTATTATCTTCACGAGGATTTTTATAAGATAGAAAAGTTTTTGTATAATAATAGTGTGTTGTTTCTTTTTCAGGTATTACAATTTTCCCTAAATCTTTATCTATAATTGTTTTACTTGGTATCTTTATTTTTTTTATTCTTTTTTTTATTTTAAACTTTGGTCTTTTATATTTTTTTATTAATTTTTCTAATTTAGGGATATTTAATCCTTTTGTATTCAAAGGATATATTTTTATTTTTTTACCGATTATTCTATTATTTAATTTTTTTACTAATTTTACATATCTATTATATAAATCTACTCTTTGTCCTTTATATTCTGAAGAAATACCTCTTATTTCCACTTCAATTTTTTTAGGAACTTTTTTTCCTTTTAGTTTTGTCCTTTCTAATTTTCTTAATCTTATTAACTCTTTTGAAAAATCATAGACATTTCTTTTAGCCCAAGAAACTTTCCAATGTTTATTTTCAATTTTTAATGCTTTATATAAAGCCTTGATTTGTCTCCATTTATTAGAAAGTTCTTGAATAATATTAATGAATGTTTTATCTCTTTTTTTTTCTTTTAATATTTGTTCTTTTGATTTTATAAATATTTTCTTTAAAGGAATGGGAGTCCTTTTTTTTATAGGTGAGTTTGACATATATTTTTTATTTTATAAAAAGGAAAATTTTTAGAGTTTATATAATATAATATCTTTTATCCCTTTAAATGAAAATATGTTTTTTATATACAATATTAGATATTATATTATATATAATAATTATCAAAAAAAAATATTATTTTA
>JABSQV010000134.1 GCA_013215565.1 Myxococcales bacterium
ACGGACAGGACGCTTACCGGCCGAGGCCCAAAAGCCCGCTGGTTTCGCCTATCCTCTGCCTGATGCCCCCGGATCCGCGGCCAACCGGTACTCGGCGCCGGGGCGGCCGAAGGTGTCGTGATGCACAAGAGTCTATCCGGAATCCGGGTGCTCGAGTTTTCGGACCAGATTGCGGGTCCTTATTGTTCGAAGCTCTTCGTCGACGCGGGCGCCGAGGTCATCAAGGTCGAGTCGCCGGAGGGTGACTCACTGCGCCGCTGGTCGGCTACGGGCGCCGACCTCGGCGGCGAGGACTCCGCGCTCTTCGGCTTCCTGAACGCCGGCAAGCAGTCGGTCGTCGGAACCGCCGCGCAGCCACACGTCGAAGCGCTCCTGGCCGAAGCCGACCTCGTCATCGAAGGCCACGGACTGGAATCCGACACCGGCGAACGCCTGAACGTGACCGGCCTGCGTGCGGCCCATCCATCCCTCGTGGTGCTTTCGATCACGCCCTACGGGCTGGAGGGGCCCTGGGCCGATCGTCTCGCGACCGAGTTCACGCTTCAAGCCGAGTCGGGGTCGATCGGGGGACGGGGCCGGCCCGGGACCCAGCCCTACCAGGGCGGGGGCCGCGTCAGCGAGTGGGCGGCCGGGACCTTCGGGGCGGTCGCGGCGCTCCCGGCCGTGTTCCACGCACGTGCAACCGGACGCGGAGAGCACATCGATCTGTCGATGCTCGAGTGCGCGAACTTCGTGTTCACGAACTACTCCGAGACGATGAACCGGCTGATGAACGGGGCGGCACAGGATCCACCGCATCCGCTCATCGGCCAGGCGGGAGAGACGCCGTCGATCGAGCCGACCGCCGACGGGTACGTCGGCTTCTGTACGAACTCGCAGAAGCACTTCTACGAGTTTCTGCGCCTGATCGAACGTCCGGATTTACTCGAGGACGAAGGGCTGGCTCAGTTTGCGGGCCGGCTGATGCGTTTTGACGAGTGGAACGAGATCATGCACGCCTGGCTCAAGACGAGGAAGACTGCAGACATCATCGAACTCGCGTCCGCGCGACGGATTCCGGTATCCCCGGTCTGTAACGGCGAGACCGTGCAGTCCCACGAGCAATTGAAGGCACGCGGAGTGTTCGAGCCCGATGCGGCAGGCCGCTTCGTCCAGCCGAGGAGGCCCTACCGGATCGACGACGTCGACCCCGCGCCTCCGGGTCTCGTTCCACGCCTGGGGGCAGACACGGAGACCGCCGCCTTCCGATCGCAGCGCCCGAACCGCGCAGCCCGTTCAGCCGATACACGCCCACTGGCCGGGGTCCGGATCCTCGACATGACGGCCTGGTGGGCGGGTCCCGCGGCTTCGCACATCCTCGCGACGTTCGGCGCCGAAGTCATCCACGTCGAATCGGCAACACGCCCCGACGGAATGCGCTCGATCGGAAACATGATGGCCGGCCACTACGGCGACTGGTGGGAAGCCAGCCCGCACTTCATGCACACCAACAGCAACAAGCTCGCGATCACCCTCGACCTCGCACAGCCGAGCGGGCTCGAGTTGATCGAAAAGCTGATCCCGGAGTGCGATGCGATTCTCGAGAACTTCACGCCGCACGTCCTCGAAGACTTCGGTCTGACCTGGGAGCGTGTGAAGGCACTGAACCCGAACGCGATCATGATGCGCATGCCGGCGTTCGGACTGTCGGGTCCGTGGCGAGACAACACGGGTTTCGCCCAGACCATGGAGCAACTCTCGGGGCTGGCCTGGGTCACCGGCCATGCCGATGACCAACCGCGGATTCTTCGGGGACCTTGCGATCCGATGGCCGCCATGCACGCGGCCTTCGCGTTTTTCGTGGCACTCGAGGAACGCGAGGCATCGGGCCACGGGCACCACGTGGAAAGCACGATGGTGGAAGCCGCGCTGAACACCGCGGCGGAGCAAGGCCTCGAGTGGAGCGCTTACGGAAAGCTAATGCAGCGCGAGGGGAACCGCTCTGCGCTCGCGGCACCACAGGGTCTCTACCCGTGCGAGGACGGGCAACCCGGAGCAGAAGCGTGGCTGGCGCTGTCGGTCGCTACGGATGCCCAGTGGCGCGCGCTGCGCTCGGTGCTCGGCGATCCCGACTGGGCGATGGACCCTGCGCTCGAAACCCGGGCCGGACGCCGTGCAGCCCAGGATGCGATCGACGAGCGACTCTGCGAATGGACGCGTAAACACGAGCGCGCCAAGCTTGTCGCGGACCTGCGAGCGCGCGGAATTCCCGCCTCCGAAGTCGCGCACCCCTCCCAGCTCATCGAACTGAATCCTCAGTTCGGGGCGCGTCGCTACTTCGAAGCACCCGAGCATCCGGTCGTCGGAGCGATGCCGCTACCGTCCCTGCCCTTCCGCTACGCGAGCATCGACCACTGGCTCCGCACCCCCGCCCCGATGCTCGGCCAGCACAACGAGCAGGTTCTGTGCGGACTGCTGGGGCTGTCGCAGGCGGAACTTCGCGAACTCGAGGCCGAGGGCGTGATCGGGACGCGCCCCGAGGGTCAGTAGCCCGGCGACGACACGACCTCGAGTCCCTCCAGGTCGCCCTTTGCGCGCCACTCCCGGAGGATTTTGAAGAAATCCTGCGCGCCACCGCCGAAATTCCCGCCGAACCAGCCCGGCCCTTCGCCCGGCTTACCCTCGTTGTTGTAATAGCCCGGGGTGCAGTCCGACTGGAAGTTCCCGGTCGCAAATGTCGAGGCCTGAATCGTGCGGACCCAGTCCGCTTCGGCTTCCTGAGAGGTTTCGATGGTCCGGGCCTCACGCGCCAGGCCCTGCGCAACGATGTACGCGATGTGCTGACTCTGCTCGTTGTACAGCTCCGTAAAGTTCGGAGTAATCCCGGACTGGATTCCGCCCATGAAAAAGCAGTTCGGAAAGCCGCGGCTCAACAGGCCGTGGAAGGTCGAGACCTGATCCGCCCATTTCGAGTGCAGGCTGAGGCCGTCCCGCCCGAAGATTTCGCAGCCCGCGCGGCGCGTGTAGTCCGTTCCGACTTCGAAGCCGGTGGCGTAGATCAGGCAATCCAGCTGGTAGGCTTTTCCGTCGACGACCACCGCGTTCTCGGTAATCCGCTCCACGCCCTTCCCCTGGGTATCGACCAGGGTCACGTTCGCACGCTCGAAGGTGGGCAGGTAATCGTCGTGGAAACAGGGGCGCTTGCAGAACTGCCGGTAGTAGGGCTTGAGCGCCTCCGCGGTCGTGGGATCGCTTACCAGCGCGTCCACGCGAGCGCGGATCTGCTCCATCTTCCGAAAGTCCGCGAGTTCGACTTGTGCGGCCAGTTCCTCGGGCGAACCTCCGAGTTCTCCACTTGCGGCCAGCCCCGACAGGTTTCGAATGATGTCGGTCCAGCCGTCGCCCACCAGGTCCACTTCCTGGAAGCCGCCCGAAACCAGGATGCTGAAGTTGTCGATGCGATGCTGTTGCCAGCCGGGTTTCAGGCTCTTCACCCACTCCGGGTCGGTGGGACGATTGCCGCGCTCGTCGATCGAGGAAGGCGTGCGTTGGAACACGTAGAGGTGCTGGGCCGCTTCTCCGAGGTGCGGCGTGCATTGCACGGCCGTCGCCCCCGTGCCGATCACGCCCACGCGCTTGTCCCGAAGGCCCGTGAGGTTGCCGTCGGCATCGCCGCCGGTGTAGGCGTAGTCCCAGCGGCTGGTGTGAAAGGAGTTCCCCGCGAAGCTCGCCAGCCCCGGGATGCCGGGCAGTTTTGGCCGACTCAGCGGACCGATCGCCATGCACACGAAGCGCGCCCGGAGCCGGTCTCCGTGGTTGGTGGAGAGAATCCAGCGCGCGGCGGCCTCGTCCCAGTGCATCTCGGTCATCTGGGTCTGGAACAGCGCGTTGCGGTAGAGATCGTAGTGCCTGCCGATGGCCTGGCTGTGCGCCTGGATCTCCGGACGGTAGGCGTACTTCTCCTGCGGGATATAGTCGAGTTCTTCGAGCAGCGGCAGATAAATGTATGACTCGATGTCGCACTGCGCGCCCGGGTAACGGTTCCAGTACCACGTCCCGCCGAAGTCACTGCCGGTCTCGATCACCCGGACGCTGTCGACGCCGGCCTCTCGTAAACGCGCGCCTGCGAGCAGCCCGCTGAATCCACCCCCGATGATCGCGACCTCGACCTCTTCGCTGAGCGCTTCCCGTGTGAACCCGGGCTTCACGTAGGGGTCGTCCAGGTACCGGCCAAAGTCGCCGGCGGCCTCTAGGTACTGATCGTTGCCGTCCGTACGGATGCGCTTGTCGCGCTCCTGCCTGTATTTTTCGCGCAGGGCATCGGGATCGAAGCCCAGCTTGGCAGACTGCGACCGCGTTACTGAATCGACTGACATCTACGGTCCCTCCAGATTGCCACGGCTACCGGCGGGTCGAATGCCAATCCGCAGCCCGGCTCGCAGTGCGGCGGGCCAGCTGCGCGCAACGACGAATCGCTCAGCTGTTTGCCTGCCAGTCGGCCAGCAAACCCTCGATCGTCACCTCTGCCAGAACCTTCATGTCGTCATCGAACAGTTCGTAGAGGACGCCATCGCTGCAGTGGTTGCCGAAGAACACGATCCCGCCCTCATCGCCGCCTCGCTCGAGGTGCGGCAGCCGATCGCCCACCGTGAGCGCGTAGTCGCCGGCACGGCGCACCTTGTACTCGCCGCGTGTGCCGTCCGGATGGAGATCCCAGAGATGCTGCTCGCCCGCGAGCACGAGCACCGTCGTGGTCGCGGTATGTCGGTGGACGTGGCAATGACCGCCGTCTCCGTCCCACCGGACCAGCATGTCGAGCGTACCGGCAGCCGCGTCGCAGCCGAGGATTGTGTAATCGTGGTGGACCTTGTAGGAGAACTCGGGTCCACCCGTGACCTCGCGCCACTTGTAGCGGCCCGGGTCGAAGAAGCTCTGGCTCATCGCGGGTTCCTCGCTAGTTGGTCTCTCGACATCTAGCAGCATTCGACCACGGATGTCGACCATGGCAGGCCGCGAGTACCGACCACACCCCCGGGCCTGATCAACCGAGGGTGACGCGCAGCGTCTGCGGCCCGAACGCCCACGGCACCGGGTTGGTATCGAGCGTATATCCGGGCGCGAGCGCGAGCCGCTCCACCGCCGCCAGGAAGTCCTGGATCGCGATGCGCGCCTCCATCCGCGCGAGGAACGCACCGGGACAGACGTGCGGTCCTGCGCCGAAGCCCACGTGCTCGCGCAGCCTGGGCCGATCGAGACGGAAGCGGTCCGGGGTCTCAAAGACCTGCTCGTCCCGATTCGCGGAGGCGACCCCAATGATGACGCGGTCGTCAGCGTCCAACTTCACGCCGTCGACCTCAATCGGGCGCGTGCAGGTCCGTACCAGGAACTGCACCGGCGTGTCGAGGCGCAGCGATTCTTCGATGGCCACTTCGACCTGAGCGGGATCCGCTCTTAGCTGGGCGGCGAGATCGGGGTCGCAGGCGAGACGCCAGAGCAGGTTCCCGATCAGGTTCCGCGTGGTCTCGTTTCCTGCGAGGATCAGCATCAGGACCTGGGTACGGACCGCCCGCCGGCTGAGCCGTTCGCCTTCGACCTCGGTCTCGAGCAGGCGCGTGACCAGGTCCTGGGGCGGCGCGTCGGACTCGACCCGTACTCGAATTTGCTCGTCCACGTAGTCCACGAACTCGTGATGCATTTCACCGAGCCTGGGGCTCGCGCCCACGTCGGTCTGGCGCGTCAACAACTCGTCGGACCAGGTCGCGAAGCGCTCGACATCGTCATCGGGAATACCGATCGCACGTGCGATCACGGCGCACGGGAGCGGCCGCGAGAGGCTCGCGCAGAGTTCGGCCTCACCCTGGTTGCGCGCGGTTTCGAGGGTGTCCTCGAGCAGCCGGGCGGTCGTCTCGCGCACAAAGGGCTCGAGCTTCGACGCGTGGTGGAACGCGAGCCCCGAATTCAGGATCTTGCGGATCAGCCCGTGGCGCGGCTCCGGGATCGCCGCGATCACCGTCTCCTCTTCGGGAAGATCGCCCCGGTTCCCGAAACTTCCGACGAAATGCTCCACGTTCAGGAGCACGGTCCGCACACCCGAACGACTCGCCACGAACCAGGCACCCGACGGCAGCCGGCTCACGGGCGACTCGCGGCGGAGGCGCGCGTAGACGGCGTGGCGCTCCTCGGCCGTTCGCGCCTGGAAGGGATCGAGTCCGGGGTCACCCATCGCGCGCGGGTCAGAATTCCTGGGGGAGGCCGAGGTGTGCCTCGAAGACCTCGTCGCGGTGCGCGATCAGGGCCGGATCGACGGGTGCGTCGCGCCAGCTCCCGTAGGCGTTCCGGATCATTTCGGGCATCGGGCTCTGCGCGTGTGGCAGCGGTACCAGGAGGTTCGAGAAGCACGCCCAGTAGATGTCTACCGCCGAAAGGCTCTCGCCCACCAGGAAACGCCGACCCGCCTCGTGCTGCCGATGCAGCTGGCCGGCCAGCAGGTCGAGGATCTCGACGGCGCGCGCCTCCGCGCCCTCGACCGACCCGCGATCGTCGCATCCATACTTCCAGGGCATGCTGTTGCGCTCGACGGGCGCATCCTTGAACAGCATCAACCGGCGCGTCCAGCCCAGGCCCTGCTCCCCGCAGATCTCGTGCGCAAGTCCCAGCGCCAGGGCGCGCTCGCCGGGCTCCGCCGGCAGCAGCGCCGGCTGCGGCTCGAGGCGCTCGGCCAGCAACAGGATCTCGGCCCAGCCGCTGCGCGGGCGCTCGCCCTGGTACATCGCCACGGGCGCGCTCGTCTGCCGCGTCCAGCCGAGCAGCCCCTCATCGTGCTGGCCGGCGTTCTGGCGCACCGGTAGGTAGGGAATCTTCTTCACCCTGAGGATCCCCTTGGCCGACTCGCCCCACGGCCCGGGGACCCCGGCGGTCAGCACGAGCCGCAGCCCGTTGCGCCCGATCGCGTCGTCGATCTCGGTGTATTCCATACCGCCTAGACCCCCGGTGGGGCCCCAGCATACACGCTGCGACCGCGCGGCCCGGTCGGACCCGTCGACGGATGACTCAGGAGCGCGGCGGAAGTTCCTTCGCTCGTTGCTCCGCGACCACCGCCTGCATGCCGTCCCAGTCGGGTCCTCAGCGACGGCGCAGGATGCGGTCGTGCTCCGCCAGGAGTTCTGCATGACGACGCTCGAGCTGGGGATCGAGACCAGCGCCTTCCATCAGGTTGATCGTTTCATGCGGGTCGTTCACGAGGTCAAAGAAGCGTTCCGAGCCGGTCCAGCGCGACCCGTCCCCCACCTCCTTCGAATAGGAGGCGATGAGTTTGTAGCGCGGGCCGCGAATGGCGAATTCAAGGAAGTTCGGATTCCCCCCCATTGGCCGGAAGCGCTCCGTGAACAGCGTGTCGCGCTTCGACGCCGCGTTCGGATCCGCCAGATAGGCCGCAAAGCTGACGGAGTCGAGGGTCGGTCCCGAGGCCTCCAGTTCGAGCGGATCAATTCCGGCGAGCTCGGCCACCGTCGCGAAGATGTCCGTCGTGTGGACGAATGCATCCGACGCTCTTCCCGGAGCAACCACTCCACTGCCGCTGACGATCAGAGGCACCGCTATTCCACCCTGATACATGGTGGGCTTCGCGTGTTCCGGTAAGAATGGCGGGACGGTCACGCGCGGGGGGGTACCGTTGTCGCCGACAAAGAAGACGACGGTCCGCGCCAGAATCTCCGGACCGAGTTCGGCAAGAAGTCTTCCGATCTCGGTATCGAGTGCTTCCACCATCGCCTTGTAGCGGGAGCGCGCGTCTTCTCCCGACAGGTCGACCTGATGCAGTTTGGCCGGAGGATCTTCGTACGGAGAATGCGGAGCATGGAAGGCCACGTAGGCAAGCCACGGCTCCTCGCTCCGCTTCACCCATTCGACCACCGAATCGACCGTCTGCGTGGTGGCGTAGCGATCCGAGTCGATCGCTCGCCCATCCACGACTCTCGGCCACTCGTAATACGAGCCCTCTCCGATAAAGTTGAAGAGGCTTCCATCGAAATGAGAGAAGCCCGACCGGTTCGGCGCCTCCAGGTCATCAGGATCGGCGGAGAGATGCCACTTGCCGAACGCAGCGTGCCGATAGGGAACGGGCGCGTGCGCGTCCAGCATCTCGGGAAGCGTAACCTCGCCCGGTTGCAGGTCGAAGTCTCCGCCAATCTTCACGATCGTTCCGAGGCCGGTTCGGAACGAGTAGCGGCCTGTCAGGATGCCGGCGCGCGTCGGTGAACAGATCGGGGTCGACCAGACGTTCCGGAACAGGACGCCCGAGTTCGCGAGTGCGTCGACGTTGGGTGTGAGCGGCAGGTCGCCTCCGAGTCCATACGCAGCCAGCATGTCGACACCGAGATCGTCCGCTACGAGCAGCAGGAGGTTCGGGGGCCGCTCCGCGGACCCGCACGCCAGAAGCCCGACAACCAGAAGCATCGCCCGCCACGGCCGGGCGATGATCGCGTCGATGGAAGACGGACAGGCGCCGGCAGGGCCGTGGAGTGAATGCAGCCGGGTTTCGCTGATCCGCGTTGACCACTCGGGCACTGGAGCGCTTCAGTACTCGTCTGATTCCGGCATCAGCACCCACAGGACGATGTACACGAGCGCGCCCGGGAACGCCGCGGAAAGCAGCGAGGCGCCAACGTAGAGGATGCGCACCAGGGTCGGCTCCCATCCGAGCGAACAGGCCAGTCCCCCGCAGACGCCCGCAATCATCCGGTTTTTCTGTGAACGTTGAAGAGGCATCTAACTCCTCCTGGCTTTCGGTGGGTCGGGGCCTTAGGGCGCGATGCTCATGTCATCCAGGCTGGCAGGTCAGTTTCGCGCAAGCAGGAGCAGCGACACCCAACCGGAAACCAGGAAGAGGCCGCCAACCGGCGTGACGGGACCAAGCCACCTGAAGGGCGTCAGCACCAGCAGGTAGATCGAGCCCGAGAAGAGCACGATCCCGATTGTGAAAAGGGTCGCCGGCCACTGAACCCCACGCCCCGATTGCGCCGCGTACAGGCCGAGGGCGAGCAGCGCTACGCTGTGCAGCAGGTGGTACTGACTCGCGGTCGTCCACGACTGTACCTGCTCGAGAGTCGCCTGCGCCCGAAGGCCGTGGGCCCCGAAGGCGCCCGCCGCCACCGCGAGGGCACCGGAGGCTGCTGCGACAAGGATCCACATCGACCTCTCTCCTACGCGTGGATTCGTTTCCCGAGGGCTCGAGAATAGGCGAAACGAGCGACGTTTTGGGTTTCGACGCGAATTCCGGATCGGGGCCTTCGGCTGGATCGAAGTCTGGCCAGGCCCGGGCAGGGCCGCGCGGCGAGGGGCAGCGGGAACCGGAATCGCTTACAGGTCCAGACCGCGCAGCGGTAAGCCCGCTGCTTCATAACACCGGTCGATCAAACGCATCTGCTTGACCGCGTCCTCGGCGCCTGTGAGAAGCGGCTTGCCCGCTTCGATCGCATCGATGAACGCATCCAACTGGTAGGCATAGGAAGTCCGGCGATCCAGCTCTTCGGCGGTCTTCTCACCCTGGACGTCGAGTTCGATACTGTGACCCAGCTGGGGTGCAAGCGGGTTTCTGACGAGCATCTCCCCTTTTTCACCCGTCACCTTCAATTCCATCCGAAACCTGGACCCTGAACGCATATCGCCGGACACGGTCGCTTCGATACCGCTCGGGAATCGGAATCTGGCTTCGAGACAGATGTCGACGTTGGGCGGCCCGACCTCCGCTGTGGCTGTGACCTCCTCCGGTTCCTCAGCGGTAATATGCCGCGCCCAGGAAACGGGATAGCAGCCGATGTCCATGGTGACGCCCCCGCCGGTCGCATAGTTCATCCGGATGTCTTCGGGATCGGTCACCGGCGCATGGAACACGCCCTCGACCGTGCGCACCCGCCCCAGCATGCCGGATTCGACGATCTCCCGAGCACGAATGAATACCGGGTGGTAGCGGTAGTGGAAGGCATCCATCAGGACCAGACCCGTTTCGCCGGCAACCCTGGCCATTTCCTCGGCCTGCTTCGCATTCGATGCGAACGACTTCTCGCACAGGACGTGTTTGCCGGCCCCGAGCGCATTGATGGTCCACGAGTGATGCAGCGAGATCGGCAACGGATTGTAGACGGCGTCGATCGAAGCGTCCTCGATCAGCTCGCGATAGTCATCGCACACGACCGGAATGCCGTGTTCCTTGGCGAAGCTCTCTGCTCTCGAGCGGTCCCTGGCAGCAATGCACCGAATGGACGCTCTTTCGTCATCCGCGCAGGGATTCACGAGCGCGTTTGGGACGATCCTCGCCGCGCCGAGAACACCGAAGTGGATCATGCTTTCTCCCGATTCTTGCCGGTCCCGATCAAGAACCGAGCGAGGCGATCTCACACGCGTACTGTGATCGGAAGTCGAAACGCCCCCCGATGCTGCCGATCCGTACGAGCCGCAGAATAGCGTACATGTCCTGGAGCCCCGAGGACGGTTCGCAACGGAGAAACCCCGCGATCGAATGCTGCGGGTCGTATAAGATGCGCGCATCGAGACGGAGGGCCCCATGAGTCAAGCGACCCCGAATCCACTCCTCGAAATGATGGGCGGGAAGCCGCCGTCGAGCGCGCTCGAGATGCGCGAGATGCTCGATCGTGTGGGCGACCTGCTAAACGTCGACCTGCCCGAGGTGGGCGCGTTCCACGAAGCCGTCGCGATATGCGACGGCGTCACGGCGGACGTGGTGGTACCGCAAGGCGACGGCCCGCACCCGGTGCTCGTCTACCTCCACGGCGGCGGCTGGATCTGCGGCAGCCCGGCGACGCACCGCAAGCTCGGCTACCGCTTCGCCGAGGCGGGGTTTCTGGTCTTGAACGTCGACTATCGCATGGCACCCGAGCACCCGTTCCCCACGCCCTTCGAAGACTGCGTGGCCGCGATCCGCTGGGCCCACACGGAGTGCGCGCGCTGGGGCGGCGACCCCGCGCGTCTGGCCGTGGGCGGCGACAGTGCGGGCGGCAACCTCTCCGCGGCGGCCGCAGCGGCGCTCGCTGGCGACCCGGCCTGCCCCAGGGCCGCGCTCTTGATCTACGGCGTGTTCGACTTCGCGAGCATGGGCGACATGCCCGTACCCGAGATGCCACAGGGCCCGGAGTTGCCCGCGGACGCCGGCGAGAAGATGGTCGAGTTGATGGTCGGCTCCTACCTGGGAAGCGAGGGCCGGGAGGAACGCATGCGCGACCCGCGCGTGAGTCCGCTCCACGCAGCCGCAAAGCTGCCCCCAAGCCACGTGGTCGTGGGCTCGGCGGACCCGCTCGTGGCCCAGGCCGAGAGCCTGGTCAAGGCACTCGAGGCCGAGGGGGTTGCACACGAGCACTTCGTGGACGCGGACATGCCTCACGGCTACGTCCAGATGGAGTTCCTGCCCGCTGCACGACCGGCCATCGAGCGCATGGTCGAGTTCCTGCGCCGGACGCTCTAGCCCGGCGCCGCCCTGCTAGTCCTCGAAGCGCAGCGAGGTGGGGCCTGCGGGCGCGTTCTCGAGCAATTCGATCACGTTGCCGAAGGGGTCGCGGCCGTAACTCCAACGCGCGGGCGACTCGCCCATGGGCGGGCTGTTGAAGCTGACGCCGTTGGCGACGAGATGGTCGTAGTCCTTCTGGTAGTCGTCGGTGGCGAGCGCGATGTGGGTGATGCCGGTCCGGTTCACAGGCCGTGCGGTCTCGCCTTCCTCCGGCGCGTTGAACTCGAACAGTTCGATCGCGGAGTTGCCCTTGCGGATGATGCGCACCTTGCAGCCGGCGTCCGCCACACCGAAGGCCTCGTCCAGAGGCGGGACGCCCGACGGGATCTCCGC
>JABSQV010000135.1 GCA_013215565.1 Myxococcales bacterium
CTTGATCTACTGGAAGGTCCGCAAGAGGGCAGGGCGCGGCATGGCACGGCCGAATAGGAAAGGACCGACCCAAACGGTCGAGGTCTATTGCAGCAAGTGTCGTGCTCTGCTGTTCAAGTATCGCAAGGGCGGAAAAGGCGCCCTGGTCAAGTGCTTCAAGGAAAGGATTGTCAAGGACATGACTCGAGCGCCGGGTGTCTGCCCGGGTTGCGACGCGATCTTCGCCCGGGAAATGCTGATCCGCGGCGTGCCCGCGTACAAGATCATTGGCGGTAAGGCTTATATGCAGTAGTTGGCAGGTTCTTGGTCCCGGGTCAGCTTTCGGTACCGGGCGCTCTGTCAGATCGAGACCGGGTCGGCGCGCGGCAGCGCCGTGGCGAGGATCGGAAGCCGCTCGAGCCTGCGCACGAAGATCGTGGAGGCGTGGCGCGGAGGATCGTCCGGGTCGAGTCCGATGTCATTGTCCCGGGAGAGAACCTCTTCCACCAGGATCCGGGCTTCCAGACGGGCCAGGTGGGCGCCCGGGCAAAAGTGGCTCCCGCGACCCAGGCTCATATGTTGTCTCGGATGCGCGCGGTCGAGGCGGATTTCGTCGGGAGCATCGAAGTGGCTCGCGTCGCGGTTCGCCGAAGCCCAAAGGAGCATCAAGCGATCCCCGGGGCCTAACAGGTAGCCCCCGAGTTTGCACGAGCGACGGACTGAGCGGTAGTGGAACTTGAAAGGCGGCTCGAGCCTCAGGGTCTCCTCGACGAATCTGGGGATGCTGTCGGGTGAACTTCGCAACTGCGCCCTGAGTTCCGGGTCGGCGGCCAGAAGGCGCATGCTGGAGCCGATCAGGGCGCTGGTCGATTCGCCGCCGGCGCCAAACAGCACGATCGCAATTCCGATGGCTTCCGCGAGATCGATTTTACGCGCTTCGACCCCTTGATTCAGTATTCCTAGCAAGCAAGCCTCGGATTCAGTCTGTGACGAGCGACGGGCGTCGTCCAGTTGCTCTGCCAGGTAGCGTGCCATGCGGCCGGTTTCGGCCCTCAGTGCGGCCATCTGCGCGGGCGCCACCTTGCCCGCAAGCATTTCGCCTCCCATCATGGCCCACGCTCGATGACGCTCCAGGTCGGCGTCGGGCAGCCCCAGCACGGTCGCGACCGCGCGTGCGGGAACGGTCTCCGAGATCGGTACGAAGTCGCCGGCTCCGCCCTGGAACCACGAGTCCAGGGCTGCACGCACCCAGAGCCGGACCCGTTCCTCGAGCTGGCCGATCCGCTTCGCGGTCATGCGAGGCTGAACCAGGCGTCGGTGTACGGAGTGTCGGGGCTCGTCAGCGGTCGCGATGACCTGGTTGGCCTGGGTCATCGGTAGTTCGAGGACGGCGGGCAGGCCATCTTCGCCTTGCACCAGCACCCCCGTCAGGTTTGCCGAAAAATCGTCTTCCCGGCTCAGGACTTCCTCGATCCTGTCCCAGGTGGCCACCAGGTGAACGCCGGTTTCTCCGATGCACGAAATCGGGTGCTCGCTCCGAAGCCGCGCAAACAAGGGATGAGGGTCCTCGATCACATCGGGCTCGAGGATCTCGGCCGCATGCTCGGAGTAGAGCGGGGCGCGCATTCCCCATTTCTCCGTGTTCAGGGATCCGCCGTCAAGGCGATTGGCATCGGGGCGAGCCGGCGTTCGGAGCGGTGAGGATCGGAAACACAAGCGCGGCGCTGGACCTGCGTTCGATTTCGGCAGGGGGCGTGCCGTGAAATCGCAGCCGGATCGGGTTTTGCCGTGCCGTGGGGTGGTTTGATCTGCTTAGTCATCACGGTCTCCAAAGGGCTCTATATGTCAGATGGCAGGCTAGGCTCCCAGCCATCGCCCGCCGAGGCTAGGTAATAGAAGACGGGGATTCGTGACCACGCTGGCCAGTCTCCGATCCGAGGCTCAGTCGAGTTCGACTTCGACCAGCACGAGCTCGGGGGCGGCCTTCGCGAGGCTCTCTTCTAGAGGCCTCCTGCTCTCGTCGAGCTTGATGCCGTAGACCTTGGCGTCGCGAGGGAGCGCAGAGAGAAAGCGGTGCACGCCTTCGCGCAGCTGCTCGCTGTCGCCATCCCAGAGCCGAGCCTTTCCCGTGTACGTCTCTCTCGCGATCTCGATCGAGACCGGTGCCGGCTCGCCGCGAAGGTTCATCCACCAGCGCGTGCTGTGCGCCGACAGGAAGCGGACGGTGTCGTTCTCGCGGGTGTAGCTGAGGGGTGTCACGAACTCGCGCCCGCTCTTGCGACCTCGAAAGTGCAAGAGCGCGATGCTGCTGCTCGCGATGCCGTGCAGCGGTGAGCGCAGCAGCGTCGTCATGACAGGGTTGAGGGTCTTGTAGATCCAGTTCTCAATGCTCAAGGGGCGGTCTCCATAAATCGGGCGCTTCGGAAGTCTCGTAGGATAGACGGCCACTGCCTGAGGCCGTGACCCAGGACACTCTGGGGTACTACCGCGCATCCTTCCAGTGCATATAGCGCTTGCCGAGGCCGAAGCCCAAGGAGGTAAGCGGCTCTCCGGGAGAGCGCGGTGGCTTCCGGTTGAGCACGAAATCGTACACCGGGTCGAGCGGCTCGCCCGCAACCAGGGCTCGCAGGAGCCGCCCGGCGAGGACCGCGACGGTCACACCGTGACCGGAGTCGCCGCCGGCGAGCACTGGGAACAACTGTCGGATCACGCGCTCCAACCGCCTGTAGTCCGGATGCCCGTCGCCGTTCACCGCGGCACCCCCATAGTAGTAGAACCCGTCACCGCCGCTCAGAAGGACCCGGTAGTCCGCTGTGAGGCGGAACAGGTTGAAGAAGTTCCGCACATCGTAGAAGGGCTGGCGCCCACCCCAGGAGAGCGCCGCCGACGATGACTACGTCGGCGGTGTGGTCGCCTTGCAGGGGAGCGAGCGGCGGGGTGTCCTCGATGCCGGCCGACTCAATCCAGTGACAGTGCGACCGCCGACGATTGCGGCAACACCACCGGCCGTCGCAGTGGCTGCGGCGGTGAGGAACGCACGCCGCGACACAGAGCGAACTCGGGGCGGCTCCTGCAACCCGGACGAAGAGCCGTTCTGGTCATGCCCGCTGGAGTTGCTCACGCTGGCTACCTCTTCCGAAGTACAGCGCCTGCCTCGCGCTGAAGAAGACTGATCCGTCCGCTCGTGATACCCGATCCATCCGAGAGCCA
>JABSQV010000136.1 GCA_013215565.1 Myxococcales bacterium
CGACCTCCAGCCGAACCACACCCTCCTGGGTGAACTTGCAGGCGTTGCTGAGCAGGTTGAAGAGCATCTGGCGCAGCTTGGTCACGTCGCTCTGCATGCGGCCAAGGTCGTCGAGTCCGCTCAGCTCGATCTGGTTCGCGTTCTTGCGTACCAGGGGCAAGACGGTGCCCTCCACGCCCTTCACCAACTCCGCCACGTCGAAGTCCTCGAGGTGGACCTCCATCTTGCCCGACTCGATCTTCGCGAGATCGAGCACGCCGTTGATCAGCTCCAGCAGATGACGGCCCGAGACCAGGATCTTGCCGAGATCAGGGAGGTAGCTCTCGTTGCCGTCGTCCTGCGCCTCCTCCTGGAGCATCTCGCTGTAGCCGATGATGGCGTTCAGCGGCGTGCGCAGCTCGTGGCTCATGTTGGCCAAGAAGGCGCTCTTGGCCTGGTTCGCCTCCTGGGCGACCGCCTCCGCCAGCTCCGTCTCGGCGAAGAGACGCGCGTTCTGGATCGCCGTGCCGAGGGGCATGACGTAGCGCTGGATCGTCTCGATCTCGGCCTCGTCGAGCGCGAAACGGTCGTGGATGCTCGCGAAGAAGATGCAGCCGGTACCCTGCCCCTGGTTCTCCAGGGGGCAGAGCAGCAGCGATTGCATCGGGTTCGCCTCGTAGATCGCGCGGTCCGTCGGGCTCAGCGACTGCACGGTGGCCGCGTCGATCGTCGGTGCGTAGACGGTTCTCCGCCCCCGGACCGCGATCACCAGCTTGCTCTCCTGCTCCGCCAGCGGGATCCCGACGTTGCGCAGATCCAGCTCCGCTGGGAATGCGACGCCGGCGTGTCGATCCAGCCGGAGCCGTTCCCCCGCCACGTCGAGCAGAAAGACGCCCATCTGGTCGAAGGAGAAGACCTTGCGCAGCCCGTCGTTGATGGCCTCGATCACCCGGTCCAGGTCCAGCGTGGCATTGACGGTGCGCGAGACTTCGCTGATGTCCGAAATCTCCTCGACCGTGCGCGCCAGCTCTTGCGTGCGCTGCTCCACCTTGCGCTCCAGCGCGCGCTCCGATTCCGCCAGTGCCCGATTCGCCTGCTGCGTCTCGGCCAGAGTCTCGCGGATCCGCACGCCGACGATCCACAACCCGAGCAGTACGAGACCGAGAACGATTGGGACCAGCGCCCCAACGAGCAGCCCGAGTTGCTGCTCGGTCAACGTCGACGGAAAGAGCGGCCCGAACACCGCGGCCGCCGCGCAAAGCACGCAGGCGCCGAGCGAGACGCCGGCCAGTGCGCCGAGCTGGCGTCGGGACACCAGCGGCGTTGCCACCGCCATGGGCAGCACGGCGAGCGGGAGGGCGAGCGCCAGAGCGAGAGAGCCGCGGGCGGACACGGCCAGGGCCACCATCCAGAGCAGCGTGGAGAACAGGATGAGGCCCGCACCGGGGCGGCCGCGTTCCGCCAGGCGTCGGCCGTAGCGAATCACCGGCCAACACCCGCAAAAGATGATCGCCAGCCCGAGCGAGAACGGGCTGCGGGTCAGGGCGAAGCTCGCCCAGAAGATCACCCCCATGACGACCGCCACTCCCTCCATCCAGAGCAGGAAGAGGCACAGCAGGTCCACCTCGGCGGGCAACGGTTTGGCTGCACGCTTGCCTTGCGGATGATCTATGAGCGGCACTCCGTGCTCATGCATGCTGGAACACTGTCTTCCTACGAGCCGAGCAGCTTCGCCATCTTCTCTAGCAGCCGCGGCAACTCCACCGGCTTGGTGTCGAAGTCGTCGCAGCCCGCCTCGAGGGCCTTCTCCCGGTCACCCTCCATGGCGTGGGCCGTGAGCGCGATCACCGGGGTTCCGGCCAGCCCGGCGTCGGCCTTGATCCGGCGCGTCGCCTCCCAACCGTCCAGCCCGGGTAGGCTCATGTCCATCAGGATGAGATCGGGCCGCTGCTCTCTCGCCGAGGCCACGCCTTCCGCACCGTCGACCGCCACCTCTACATCGAAGCCGCGCTTCTGGAGCCTCCGCGACAGCATGTCGCGGTTCATCTCGTTGTCCTCGACCAGCAGGATCTTGGCCATGGCTTCGCGTTCCTCTCTTTCGCCTCGATGCCTCTATCTGTCAGCGGGCGCCGTGCGCGTGCCCACCGGAGCTTGTCGCCGCAGATCCTCCTGGCCGAACGAGCCCTTCTGGAAGGTCCGCGCCACGTGGTGCTCGAGCCGCCCGTAGCCGGCCATCAGTATACGACAGGCGGTCCAATAACCGAGGGACAGGTTGGGGTGGATAGGAAGAACAAGCCCTGGATTCGCTAGGCGCGAGCACGCGGGCTCAACGCGTGACGGACGCGGCGGCCTCTCCGTAGACCGAGAGCGGTCCCGCGAGCGATGCGGGTGATCCGCCGATCGCGAACTCGACGCAGACCTCCTGCAGCAGCGAGCGAGCGTGGCCCATGTCGGTCTTCCACTGCTTGCTCCAGAACAGCTCCTGGATCTGCTCTCGATCGCCTTCGACGACCTGCATACTCGAGAGCCTCGAGCGGTTTCCGGTGAGCGTGATCCAGGCGTGCACGTGAGAGAGCCGGCCGCTGGCTTCGAGCTCCATCAGGTGGGCCGTAGACCTCGCCTGCAGCTCGATGGTGGCGGCTTCGCAACCCGGGAAGGGGTCGCCAAACGTCGTGATCAGTGCGTGTCGGGGCTCGGTCATGGGGTCCTCCGCTGTGGTTCAATTGAAAGACGGGTGAGCACCCCGAAAAGTTACTTCGGATCGGACGATTCCTGGAGATCCGGGTAGATGCCCTCGCGGAATCGGTAGGCGACCGGCCGAAACGGGATACCCTGGTGTTCGGCAACCCAGTGGACGAGATCGGGGGAGAAGCAGTAATCGCGGATACGGGCGATTCCGGCCTCGCTCTCCTCGAACATCCACACCTCTTCGAGGGCCTCGCCCTTGCCGTAGTCACGGAAGACCAGCACGACGCGCTCGCCGAGGACCGTCGCGGCCTCCAGGCGGTTTGGGAACGGATCCCGCTCCTGTTCTCGCTTCTGGATGTGGTGGTAGAAGCAGCCATGGAGCCAGCCCTTCTCGGCGTGGTATTCGCGTCCCCAGCCGACACCGGAGGGGAACACCTCGGCCTCCACGTCTTCGAGGAGCAGCGCCTTCACCGCATCCACGTCGTGTCGCCGATAGGCGTCGACGAAGCGGTCGACCAGCTCGACCGACACGCGAGACGTCGTCGCGGGTCGCTCGCGCAGCTCCGATAGGTGACGGCGTCCTCGGTGAAGGGCGACGCGTACGGCGCTGGCGGTCGTTCCGAGGATCTCGGCGATCTCCTCGTGCGGGAGGTCGAACCCGTCCTTCAGGACGACCGCGGCGCGCTCTCGCGGGCTCAGCGCGCCCAGCGGGCACGCTGCATCGCGTAGCGCAGCTTCCGCTTCAGGGTCGGCTGCGGTCCCGGCAATGCGCTCGTCGGGAGCTTCGATCGGCTCCGGACGTCGGTCCGCAGGGTCGTTTCGAATCGGTCCGTCATGCGGGTTTGGCGTAATGGGCTGGCGTCGGAACTAGCGAAGGGTGCGGCCAAAGAACGCGGATGCATCTGCGGCCACGCGTTCGAGGGTCTGAACTCGTGGCAGTTGTTGCGATTCGGCGCAGATCTCGCCCAGCACCAGTTTTCCCGCCCAGCCGCAGGGACCCAGGAACGTGTAGTGGTCTACGCCGGGAAGGACCCATAGTTCGGCTTGTGGAGCCGATTCGGCAACGGGCCGTGCGTTGGTCGCCAAGGGAGCCATCGTGTCCTGATCCCCAACGGCGACGCGAAGCGGAATGTCGATTTGTGCCGCTCCGCTTCGAGGCATCGCGGCGAGTGCCGCAGGCGCGATGGCATAGACCGCGCGAATCCTGTTTTCGCGCCAATCATCGCTGGCGCTTTCGATCGAGGCGCGAACCCTCGCATTGCTCTCGATCAGCTTCTCGAGGTCGGCCACCGTGAAGGGCGATTCGGGAGGGGGTTCGCAATTGGCCGCCTCGGCTTCGGGTCCCTGGCAGTACGCGTAGTAGGCCTCGATGTCGAGTCGGCCTCCGGCGAGCAGCGCCATCGTGTTCCCGCCGAGGGAGAAGCCCGCTGCGCCAATGCGCGTGCCGTCGATACGCGGACCGAAGACGTCGTCTTGGAGGATCCGGTCGAGCAGGACCGTCATCTCGCGGGCTCGTTCCCAGAAGAGAAAGAAGCCTTGTGCCGTGAGGTCGTCGGATTGGATCGAGTTGCCGTGGTGCGTTACGGCTGCGACCACATACCCGTCCTGGACCAGTCTCTCCGCGAGCCAGGAGAGGTCGTTGCGCGACCCGCCCGTTCCGTGTGACAGGAGAATCAGCGGAAGGTCCCTTGCAGCGCCCGCGGGTGGAGCATCACGGGCGACCCAACCTCGCCGTAGAAAGGGCAGTCCTGGCGGTCCGATCACGACCGGTGCTTCGGTCGCCTCTTCGGTGGCGGGGTACCAGATGCCGGCCGGGATCGGCCAGTCTGTCGCGCCGTTCCACGCGGGCCGAGTCGGGTCGGTCCATTCGCGCTCGGTGTAACCCACGCGGGTTGCGCGTTGCGGAGGTGGGCCGTCACAGGCCGTGATCAGAACGACCACCGCAGTGATGAGTAACCAAACGATCCGCTTCATCGCTTGGAGTATAGGGAAGTACGAGGTCACGTTGCTCGCGGTGGCTTCGCAGAAGGATAGGAGAAATAGGCGGGCTTTTGGGCCTGGGTTCAGGCTCCGATTGCGGGCGGGTTCTGTAAAGTAGAAGTTGCGTTCGTCGTTGTGAGAGCCGTGGGGCGGTCCAGGCGTTCCAAAAAGGGTTTGTTCTCATGAAGAATCAACCGTCCACAAGCGACCGATCAAGTACCCGCCGAATCATCGTCGCAGCGACGATCGGGAACGCCCTGGAGTGGTACGACTTCGCCATATACGGATACTTTGCGTCGATTCTGGGCGCGCACTTCTTCCCGGAAGAGAACGCTA
>JABSQV010000137.1 GCA_013215565.1 Myxococcales bacterium
TATATATATTAAATTTTTTGCGGGCGGCGTGTGGGCGTGCGGGAGCGCGTGCGCAAGTGCGCGGGTACGCGCATGTGTGCGAGTGTGTACGTGCGTACATACGCGCGTGCGGGCGTGCGTCCGTTCGTGAGTGCGCACGTGTGCGTGTGAACGCATGCGTGCGCAGATTCTCGCGTGCGTGCTTGCACGCGTGCGTGTGTCCGCATATGCGCGCGCGCGCGCGCACGTGCGCGCGTGCGCGCGTGCGCTCACGTACGCGCGTGCGCGCGTGCGCGCGTGTGCGCGGGTGTGGGTGCCCGCGTGCGCATGTTCGTGCCCGTGTGAGCGCGTCAGCACGTGCGCACGAGCGTTCATGCGCGTGCGCCCGTGCGCACGTGCGTGCATGCGCGCGGGCGCACGTGCGCGCTCGCGTCTGCGCGGCCGCGCGGTCGCGCATCTGCGAGTGCGCGCGTGTGCGCCTGCGCCCGTGCGCGCGTGCGGGCGTGCTTGCGTGCGCACGCCCGATAATGCGCGCGTGCGAGCGTGCGCGTGTGCGCACCCGTGTGCGTGCTTTTGTGCGCGTACGTTCGCGCGTGCGCGCGTGCGCGCTGGCGCGCGTGCGCACGTGGACGCGTGCGCGCGCGCGTGCGTGCGTGCGTGCGTGCGTATGTGCGCGAGTCCGCGTGTGCACCCGTGCGCGCGGGACGGAGTGAACCCGTGCGCGCGGATACACGTGTGTACCCGCGTGCGCGTGCGTGCGAGCGCGCTTGCGTGCGCGCGGGCGCATGTGCAAGTGTACGCGCGTGCGCGCGTGCGCGCGTGCGCACGTCTGCGCTTGCGCGCTTGTGGGCGCGCGTGCGCGAGGACCCGTGGGAGCTCGGTCGCGAGTCAGCGCGTGCGCGCGTGCGCGCATGCGCGCGTGTGCGCGGGCGTGTGTGCGTCCGTGTGCGAGTGCGCACGTGCATGCGTGCGTGTGCACGTGCGTGCGTGCGCACGTGCGCACGTGCGCGCGTGCGCGCGCGCGCATGCACGCGTGCGTTCGTGCGCGCGTGTGTACCCGCGGGCGTGCGCGCATCGTTGCCGGGTGGGCGCGTCCGCGCGTGTCCACGTGCGCACGTGCGCGCGTGCGCGCGTGCGCGGGCGTCTGTGCTTGCGCCCGTGCACTCGTGCGCGCGGGCGTGCGTGTGTGCGTCCCCACGTGCAAGCGCGCGCGCGCGCGTGGGTGCATACGTGCGCACGCGCGCGCGTGCGCGTGCGCGCGTGCGCCCGTGCTCGCGTGCTCGCGTGCGTACATGCGCGCGCGCGCGTGCTCGCGTTCCCGCAAGGGTGTGTGCGTACGTGCGCACGTGAGCGTGTGCGCACGTTCCCGCGTGGGAGCGTGTACGCGTGCGCGCGTGCGCGTTTGCGCGCTTGCGCGCGTGCGCACGTGCGCGCGTGCACGCGTACGCGCACGTCTGCGCTTGCGCGCGTGCGCGCGTGCGCGCGTGCGCGCGTTCGCACGTACCCACGTGCGCGCGTGGGTGTGTGCGTGCGTGCCTGCGCGCGCATGCGCGCGTGCACATGTGCGCGCGTGTTCGGGTGCATTCGCCCGTACGCGCGTGCGTGCGTGCGCGTGTGTGTGCGTGCGCGAGCGCGTGTACGTGTGCATGCGTGCGCGTCTGTCCGCGTGCGCACGTCCGCGCGTGCGCTCTTGCGCTCGCTCGTCCGCTCGGGCGCGCGTCCGCGCATGCCCACGTGCGCGCATGCGAACGTGCACGCGGGCGTGCCTGTGCACGTGCGCGCGTGCGCGCGTGTGCGCGTGTGTGCGCGCGTGCGTGCGCACGTGCTTGCGTGCGTCCGTATGTGCGTGCCCCAATGCGCGTGTCCGCGCTTGCGCACGTGCGCGTGTGCGCGCGTGCGCGCGTGGGTTCGTGCGCGCGTGCGTGCGCGCGTGCGTGCGTGCGTGCGTGCGTGCGCGTGCGCGCGCATGCGCGCGTGCGTATGTGCGCACGTGCGCGCGTCCGCGCTTGCGCGGGCATCCTCGCAAGCGC
Source organism: Myxococcales bacterium (assembly GCA_013215565.1). Classification (GTDB taxonomy): domain Bacteria; phylum Myxococcota_A; class UBA9160; order SZUA-336; family SZUA-336; genus JABSQV01. Next base: position 2,010 of record JABSQV010000137.1, read on the forward strand.
GCGTGCCCGCGTGTGCGCGTGGTTACGTGTGCGCGTGCGTACGCGCGTGCGCGCGTGCGCGCGTGCGCGCGTGCGCGCGTGCGCACTTGCGCACATGCGCGCGCA
>JABSQV010000138.1 GCA_013215565.1 Myxococcales bacterium
GCCCCGAACGCCGGTTACTGGCCGCTCGCCTACATGAACTCGTACGGGTACACGATTGCGGCCGGGTCGAACGAGATCCAGCGGAACATCCTGGGCGAGCGCGTGCTCGGGCTTGCGAAGTCAAAGTAGGGGATCCGGCATGGCGATCGCGACTCCACCCAGGGACTTCGGCTTCGGCTCCGACGAGGAGATGCTGCGAGACCTAGCCCGCAAGTTCCTGGACGAGCAACTGCCGATTGAAAAGCTGCGTGATCTGGTCGCCCGGGATCATACGGCCGTGTACGAGCGCGGAGAACCGACGCATTGGGACCCGGATCTCTGGAAGCAGATGGGCGAACTCGGCTGGAACGGGCTGGCGGCCCCCGAGGCCGCGGGCGGCGTGGGCTTCAAGATGGCCGGGATCGCGGCCCTGGTCGAGGAACTCGGTCGGCACGCCGTGCCGTCGCCCTTCCTCGCGACGCTGAACGCCAGCTTCGCACTGCGCGCCGCCGACTCCGAAGCCGCACGCGCGACACTCGTCCGAATCGTCGACGGCGCCTCGGCATCGCTCGCGATCACAGATGCGAAGGGCAACTGGGAGCCCGGGGCCTGCGATGTCACGGCCCGGGATGCGGGAGACGCCGGGGTGGTCCTCTCGGGGCGCGCGCACTTCGTACAGGACGCCTTCAAGGCCGACCTGCTCGTGACCACGGCACAGGCGAGAGACGAACTTCTCCTGTGTATCGTCCCGGTTGACGCTGCCGGCCTCAGCCTCACGCAGGATCACATTCACGACCTGACCCGCGACCAGGCCAGCGTGCGCTTCGACGAGGTTCGGGTCCCGGCGTCCAGCATCGCGAGCCGCGACGCCGCCGCAGTGCTCGAGCGTGCCTGGCCGGCGCTGCTGGTCGCGGTTGCGGCCGACCTCTGCGGCACCAGTGAGTGGCAGCTCCAGACCACGGTCGAGTACGCCCGAAACCGCAAACAGTTCGATCATCCGCTCGGCTTCTTCCAGGCCGTCAAGCACCCGCTCGTGAACGCGATGATCGCGATCGATCGCGCGCGCTCCCTGCTCTACCACGCGGCCTGCTGTATCGATCAGGAGCGCGACGATGCGCCCACGGCCGCGCGCATGGCCAAGAGCGCGGCGTCGGATGCCGGCGCCTTCATCTCGGACCGCTCGGTTCAGCTCCACGGTGGGATCGGCTTTACCTGGGAGTGTGACGTGCACCTGTTTTTCAAGCGCAGCCTGCACAACCAGGCACTCTACGGAGATGGCGCGCACCAGCGGCGGAAGCTCGCAGACCTGCTGATCGGGCCGGTCTAACCGCCCCGACCGGCCGGCGGGTCCGGCCCGAGGGGCAACGGCGGGCACGCCTGGCGCTCAAAGCCCGCGTCTGTGCCATCGCTCCCGGAAGCCGGACCCGCCCTCGGTCTCAAGCCCCCCCGTATCGGGGTCGATCACGTTCTCGAGCCCAGCCCAGCCGGGAAATCGAGCATGAAGCCTTCCGACATCGAGCGGGAATTCGAAGCGGGAGAGCGGATCCTGGAGGCGGGATCGACCTGCCGAGAGCTGTTCGTGATCCGCCGCGGCGAAGTGCGGGTGGAGAAGAATCCGCCCGAACGGCTCGGCCCGGGCGAGCTGTTCGGCGAGCTCGGTGCGATCCGGGGCTGCCCCGAACCCTTCGGGGCCGTGGCCGAGAGCGAAGTGACGGCGCTGGCCCTCGACGCCGAGCGGCTCACGGCGCTCTGCGCCGAACCCGGCGAGTTCTCGCTGCGCCTGATCCGGCACCTAGCCCGGGTGCTCGAAGCCGCGCTCGACGATCCGGATCTCCGGGCCGGCAACTCACCCCTGCTCGAGGCTCCCGAACTCCGGCGGGTGGCGGCCGCGATCCTCGAACGCGCGGGGCCCACAACCGACGCACACAGCCCGCTGCCGGCCGCCGCGGACCTGCAGGATCTGGCGACGGCGGTCGAACTGCCGCTCGAGGAGACCTACCGGTTGGTCCAGCTGCTGTTCGAGGCGCGTTACCTACGGCTCATCGGAGGCCGGCTCAGCCTGCCCGATCCCGCCGGTCTCCGGAGTCTGTGCGCCGAAAGCGCGTCCAAAGGCTGACGCCGAAACCCGTAGGCGGGGCCTGCAAGTTGCTTCCCGGCGAGTTTCGGGATACGAAGACGCGGTGCGTCCCAGCGTCGCCCAGCCGTGCCTTGCGCTCACGCTTCTGGCCGCGCTGGCCTTCGGGGCCGGCAGCGCGGCCCGCGCGGCGAGGCCCGAAATTCCGTTCGACATCCGTGCGGACCAGATCTCGTACGAGCAGGATCGCGACCTCTACGAAGCCACGGGCCACGTTATCGTCGAGCAGGAAGGGGGCGGACGGCTCGAGGCCGACTGGGTCAGCTTCAGCGCCGAGACCCAGCTCGGCATCGCCACCGGACACGTGCGGATCACCGAGGACGGGGATACCATCGAGGCGGACTTTGCGGCCGTCGACTTCTCGAAGCTGACCGCGCTCGCGACGATGGCCGCCCTCGACACGCCCGCACCCGGCTTCCGGGTGAGCGGCGAGGTCCTGCAGAAGACGGGGCCCCAGACCTATCAGGTCGAGCGCGCGAGCTTTACGACCTGCCGCTGCCAGGACCCGGACGAACGGGCTCCGTGGTCGATCGAAGCCGAGCGGGCCGACATCGAGGTCGAGGGATACGCCCTCGCGAAAAATGTGCAGCTCCGGGCACTTGAGGTCCCTTTCCTCTACCTCCCCTACATGCTCTTTCCGGTCAAGACCAAGCGGCAGAGCGGATTTCTGATGCCGACCTACGCGAGCGATTCCCTGAACGGATACGAGATCGGCCTCCCGTTCTTTTGGGCGCTGCGCCCGGACCTGAACCTGATTCTGCACCCCAGCTACATGACGAAGCGCGGCCCCAAGTTCGGGACCCAGGTCGAATACCTGTTCGGCGAGCGCAGTTGGGCAGAAGCGGATTTCGGGCTCCTGCTCGGCGATCGCGCCGTCGACGAGACCGACCCCGAGACCCCGTATTCGGACGACCGCTGGGGCGGGTGGCTGCGTCTTCAGCATCCACTCGGGCCCGGTGCGCAACTCAACTTCGACGTGGAACAGGCGAGCGACAACGATTACGTCCTCGACTTCCGGGAGTTGGCGGCGTGGCGTAACGATCGCTTCCTGCGCTCGTCGATCTGGGCCAGCGTCGCGAAACACGGCTTCGCGGCCCACGCCGAACTCGCCTGGGTGGACGATCTGCAGAGCCCCGACAACCTGGACCGAGACGACTTCCTGCTCCAGCGCCTTCCAGACCTGGGCCTGCTCGGTGTCCCGCGAACCTTCGGCCTGCCGGCTCTCCGGTTCGGGTTCGACTCTCGCTACACCTATTTCTATCAGGAGCACAGCGGCGACACGCACAACGGGCTGTCGGCCGTCGGCAAGCAGTTCTTCGATACCGGCGCCGACGGCGTCTTCGACGCGCGAGAACCCAATCCCCAGACCGGGATCTTCGACGGCGCGGACAATCACCGCGATGACTTCGGCAGCTTCGGAGGCTTCGAGGGCGACGACATCTTCCAGGAAGGGGAGTTGCTCGCAGACTCGGGATACCGGATCGACCTCTACCCGCGGCTGAGCCTGCCTCTTCGGGCAGGCCCGATCGAGACGCTGAGCGAGATCGGACTCCGCGAGACCCTCTACTTTTCCAACGAAGCCTCCTCTGCGCGACGCACGCTCTACACGGGGCGCTTCGACGCCCGGATTCGCCTGGCGCGCGAGTTTCAGCGCGGGGAGGGCGTCGTGCGGCACCTGCTCGAGCCACACGCGAGCTTCAACTGGATCTCGCACGACTCCCAGGCGTCGAACCCGCTCTTCATCCCCGAGGGCTCCGTGACTCCGGAACGCCTGATCACCTTCGACCCGCGCGTGCTGCTGCGCAGTCAGTCCGACCGGATCGATGCAGCGCGCCTGCTGATCCTGGGCGTCGGGAATCGCTTCTTCCGCTTCCGGGGCGACGGCAGCGGGACCGCGCAGTTCGTGGGCGAACTCGAAATCGGTTCGGGCTACGATTTCGAGCGGAGCCGGATTGCGGCCGCCTTCGTCGAGGCGAGCTTCTACCCGAGCGACAACCTCGAGTTCGAGTTCGAGTTGGGCTACGACCTCAAGGACCGGGAACTCGACGAACTGCTCGGCGGCTTCCGTTGGTCGGGCGCATCCGGGCACTCCCTCGGGCTCGACTATCGCTACCTCAAGAAGCTGCCGATCGTATTCGAAGACTTTCCGCTGGACCCCGCGTTCGAGGACTTTGATGCCGGGTTCAAGCACGTGAACCAACTCAGGCTCTCGGGAAACTTCGCAGCCCTGCGCCGTCTCGATCTGTTCGGCGGGCTCAGCTTCGACTTCGAGAACGACAACGCGCTCCGGGGCCGGCTGGGCTTCGCGCTGCATTCCAGCTGCGACTGCTGGGACCTGATCGTCCAGGCCATCGAGACCACGCGACCCCCGACGACACAGGTCACGGTCGAACTCCGACTCGCCGGGCTCGGACTCGGAAGCGAAGACGTGCGCGGAAGCCAGGCCCGGCACTGACGCCCAGCCCAGGCCTGCACATGCGGGGCACCGCTTGACGACCGCGGGCCGGCGTGGGAACCTCCGCCTGTCATGAGGAACGCGCCATGGTCCGCCCCGACCGCGACAGCTTTCGCGCGCTGGCCCGCGCCGGGCGCCCGGTTCCTCTTCTCCGCGAAGTCCTAGCGGATCTCGAAACCCCGGTCGGCCTGTTCCGAAAGCTCGACGACGGCCGAGCTTCGTTCCTGTTCGAATCGGCCGAGGAGAGCGAGGGCCGCGGCCGCCTGAGTCTCATGGGGTTTGGGACACGCGTCCGCTTCGTCGCGCGGGCCGGCGTGCTCGAGGTTCAGCGCGCCTCCGGAATCGAGCGAAGCGAACTCGCTGCCGGCCCAGAGGGCGACCCGCTTTCGGCGCTTCGGCGCCTGCTCGAGGCGGAGCGCCCGGTCGAGATCCCGGGCCTGCCGCGCTTCGCGGGCGGCGCGGTCGGCTACCTGTCCTACGACTGGGTGCGCTACGTGGAGCGGCTTCCGGACGAGAATCCCGACGACCTGAAGATTCCAGAGTGCTTTTTCACGTTTCCTGAAGTGATTCTAGAACACGACCGCCGGCAGCAGCGGCTCTCGGTCGTCGTTCTGACGCCGGCGCTCGCGCGCGGAGCCAGCGACAGCATTTGCGATGCCGCGTACGCGGCGGGACTCGCCGAACTCGAGCGGGTCCTCGAACGGCTCGGGAAGCCGGCCCCGGCCCCCGAGCCGAGCGAAGCCGCATTCCCGTCCGCCTCGGAGGAGACGGCGGACGAACTCGAGATGAGTTCGAACGTGACACGCGAGCGCTACCACGAGATGGTCAAGCGCGCGAAGGAGTACATCGAAGCCGGCGACGTATTCCAGGTGGTCCCGTCGCAGCGTCTCACGCTGCCACTCCAGAGCGACCCGTTCGAGATCTATAGGCGGCTGCGCGTGATCAACCCGTCTCCGTATCTGTTTTTTCTGCGCTGCGAAGACCACACGGTGCTCGGATCTTCCCCCGAAATTCTGGTGAGGCTCGAGGGAGACGAGATCACGCTGCGTCCGATTGCGGGCACGCGACCGCGCGGCGACACGCCGGCCCGGGATCGCGAACTCGAGCGCGAGTTGCTCGCCGATCCCAAGGAACTCGCCGAGCACCTGATGCTGGTCGACCTCGGCCGCAACGACGTGGGGCGCGTAGCCGAAATCGGGAGCGTCCGGGTCGACGAGTTCCACGTGGTCGAGCGCTACTCTCACGTGATGCACATCGTCTCGAACGTGCGCGGGCGGTTAGTGCCGGGACAGGACGCGATCGATCTGTTGCGCGCGACCTTCCCGGCCGGGACCCTCTCGGGCGCGCCCAAGGTCCGTGCGATGGAGATCATCGACGAACTCGAGCCGACGCGTCGCGGGCTCTACGGCGGTGCGGTTGGCTATCTCGACTTCCGCGGCAACATGGACGTCTGCATCGCAATCCGCACCATGCTGATCAAGGACGGCAAGATTCACGTACAGGCGGGTGGCGGCGTGGTCGCCGACTCCGACCCCGAAACCGAATACCAGGAGAGCTTCCACAAGGCCCGCGCTCTGATGCGTGCGGTCCAGCAGGCGGACCGGGAGAGCACAGCTTGAAGTTGCTCGTGATCGACAACTACGACTCCTTCACCTTCAACCTGGTGCAGTACCTGGGCGAACTCGGCGCGCGGAGCGAGGTCGTGCGTAACGACGCAATCGAGGTCGCCGCGATCGGAGAGCAGCGCCCGGACGCGATCGTGATCTCTCCCGGGCCCTGCACGCCGCGCGAGGCCGGGGTGAGCGTGGAGGTGGTCCGGCACTACGCGGGACGGATTCCGATCCTGGGGGTCTGCCTGGGTCACCAGTCGATCGGAGCCGCGTACGGGGCCGCAATCGTACCCGCGCGGACGCTCATGCACGGCAAGACCTCGGCGATCCATCACTCCGCAACCGGACTCTTCTCCGGGCTGCCGGATCCCTTCGAAGCCACCCGCTATCACTCGCTCGCGATCGACCGCGCCACGCTCCCGGCCGAGTTCGAGGTTACGGCCTGGACCGAGGACGGCGAGGTGATGGGGATCGCGCACACGGAGTTCCCGGTCTTCGGCGTGCAGTTCCATCCCGAATCGATTCTGACCGGCAAGGGCAAGGCCCTGCTGCTGAACTTCCTCGACGCGAGCCATTCCGCCGGAGGAGCGGCATGATCGGCCAGGCGCTGCGCAGCGTCTCGGCCGGGCAGGAACTCTCACGCGACGAGATCCGGGCCGTGATCGGTGCGATCATGGCAGGAGAGGGCGACGACCTTCAGATCGCGGCGCTGCTCGCGGCGCTGCACACGCGCGGCGAAACGCTCGAGGAAGTGATCGGGGCTGCGCAGGCCATGCGCGACCACGCGATCAAACTCCCCGAAGCTCCGCCCGACGCGGTCGACACCTGCGGGACCGGCGGCGACGGTGCCGGAACTTTCAATATCTCGACCGTCGCCGCGATCGTGGTGGCCGGAGCCGGAGTTCCGGTCGCCAAGCACGGCAACCGCGCCGCTACCAGCCGCTGCGGCAGCGCGGAGGTGCTCGAGGCGCTCGGGATTTCGCTGGAACTCGCACCGGCCCGCATGGCCGCCGCGGTGACCGAGGTCGGAATCGGATTCCTGTTCGCGCGCGCCTGCCATCCCGCGATGGCGCGCGTCGGGCCGATTCGGGCACGGCTCGGGATTCCGACCCTGTTCAACCGCGTCGGTCCGCTCACGAACCCGATGCACGTACGCCACCAACTCGTCGGGGTCGCCGATCCCGGGCTGATGCAGCCGACCGTACGGGCGTTGCACGCGCTCGGTGTCGAGGGCGCCTGGGTTGTACACGGGCAGGACGGCCTCGACGAACTCTCGACCTGCGCACCTAGCGAGATCTGCTTCGAACGCGACGGCGAGATCGTGCGGCAGACGCTCGAGCCGGGCAAGCTGGTCCCGCGCGCTCGGCCCGAAGATCTCAAGGGGGGCGAGGCGACCGAGAATGCGGCGATCGCCCGCGCAATCCTGGCCGGGGAGCCCGGCCCACGCCGGGACGTCGTGCTGCTAAACGCAGGGGCCGCGCTCTGCGCGGCCGGCGCCGAACCCGACCTGCCCGGGGCACTGGAACGCGCGGGTGATGCAGTCGACTCGGGACGGGCTCGGGATCTGCTCGAGCGCTGGACCGCGTTCACGCGCCGCGAAGGCGCAGGCAAGTGAGCGTGCTCGATGACATCCTGGCCCGCAAACGCGAGGAGGTGACGGCGCTCAGAAGCAGCCCCGGAGAGGGCGCGCTCGCACGTGAGGCCACGGGGGCGCCGCCGGTGCGTGACTTCCTGGCGGCGCTGCGTCACCCCGGCGCGGAGCCCCGCGTGATCGCGGAGTTCAAGCGCGCGTCTCCTTCCCGGGGCACGATCCGGGCCGGCGCCGCCGCGGACGAGATCGCACGCGCCTATGCGGGGGCCGGCGCGGTGGCGCTCTCGGTGCTGACCGACCGTGACTTCTTCGGCGGTTGCCTCGAGGATCTCAGGAAGGCACGGGCGGCCTGCGCGCTTCCGGTGCTGCGCAAGGACTTCACCCTCGACCCGATCCAACTGCTCGAGGCCCGGGCCGCGGGCGCGGATGCCGCACTGCTGATCGTGGCCGCGCTCGAAGACGCGAGGCTCCAAGAACTGCTCGGCTGCGCGCGGGAACTCGGCCTCGCCGCGCTGGTCGAGGTCCACACCGCCCAGGAACTCGAGCGCGCGCTCGAGGCCGGGGTCGAACTCGTCGGGATCAACAACCGCGATCTGCACAGCTTCGCGACCAACCTGGGTGTTACGCGTGAACTCGCATCCCGGGCTGCGGGCCGCTGCGTCGTGAGTGAGAGCGGGCTGCGCGAGGCCGCGGTCCTGCGCGAACTCGGCGCGGCCGGCACCGACGCGTTTCTGGTGGGCGAGGTGCTGATGCAGGCTCCGGATCCCGGGGCCGCGCTTCGGGCGCTCCGGGGAGTGGACTGATGCAGGTCAAGATCTGCGGAATCACGAGTGCCCGGGATGCGCGCGTCGCGCTCGAAGCCGGCGCGGATGCGATCGGGCTCAACTTCGTACCGGGCACACCGCGTGCGCTCGATCCGGAGGCCGCGCGCGAGATTTCGAGCGCCGCCGTAGGCGTGGCGGTCCGGGTTGGCGTGTTCCGCGACGCGCCCTTGGAACAGGTGCTCGGGCTCGTCGCCGAGATCGGCCTCGACGCGGTCCAGCTCCACGGCGACGAACCGCCCGAGTACGCGGCCGCGCTTCCGGTACCGGTGCTGAAGGCGCTACCCGGAGACGCGAGCCTGGAGGAACGCGCCGCCGCTTACCCCTCGGTCGACCTGCTGATCGACCACCCCTCGGGCGGTGGGAGTGGCACGACCTGGAACTTCGAACTCGCGCGCAAGCTGGTGGCCGCGGGACGCCGGGTCTGGATCGCGGGCGGGCTCTCGCCCGAGAACGTGGCGGACGCGGTGCGCGTCGCCCGACCGCACGGCGTCGACGCGTCTTCGACACTCGAATCGGCCCCGGGCTGCAAGGATCCCGAGCGCGTGCGTGAATTCGTGCGCCGCGCGCGCGAGGGCGTAGAGCCGAGGAGCGAGCCCGACGCCAGCGGCTACTATGGCCCCTACGGAGGCCGCTTCGTTCCCGAGACCCTGATGCCGGCGCTCTCGGAACTCGACGAGGCCTACCAGGCGCTGATTGACGACGAAGCCTTCTGGGGCGAACTCCGAAGCCTACTCAAAAGCTACGCGGGACGGCCCACGCCGCTCTACTTCGCGGAGCGAATGTCTGCTGAGCTCGGACTGCGCGTCTACCTGAAGCGCGAGGACCTGGCCCACACCGGGGCGCACAAGATCAACAACGTGCTCGGACAGGCGCTGATCGCGAAGCGCATGGGTAAGCCGCGCGTGATCGCCGAGACCGGCGCGGGCCAGCACGGTGTGGCCACGGCCACCGCGTGCGCGCGCTACGGCCTGGACTGCGAGATCTACATGGGCGCCAAGGACATCGAGCGGCAGGCGCTGAACGTCTTTCGGATGGAGCTGCTGGGCGCGCGCGTGCACTCGGTCTCGTCGGGAAGCCGGACGCTCAAGGACGCCATGAACGAGGCGCTCCGCGACTGGGCCACCAACGTGCGCCACACCTACTACGTGATCGGCTCGACCGCGGGCCCGCACCCCTATCCGCAGATCGTACGCGATCTGCAACGCGTGATCGGGGAGGAGGCGCGCGCGCAGATCCTCGAAGCTGAGGGTCGCCTGCCCGATCTGCTGATCGCGTGCGTCGGGGGTGGCAGCAATGCCATGGGCCTCTTCTGGCCCTTCCGGGACGATTCGGCGGTCGCCTTCGTGGGCGCTGAAGCCGGCGGCGCCGGCGTCGAGCGCGGACCGCACGGGGCCCCGCTGTCGGCGGGCACCCCCGGAGTTCTCCACGGGAGCTACTCCTACACACTGCAGGACGACGCGGGCCAGATTTTCGAAGCGCACTCGATCTCGGCGGGACTCGACTACCCAGGGGTGGGCCCGGAACACGCACACTTCAAGGACCTGGGCCGCGCGCAGTACGTGCCGGTCACCGATGACGAGGCACTCGATGCCTTCGTCTGGGTCACGCAACTCGAGGGGATCATCCCGGCCTTCGAAACCGCGCATGCCTTCGCGGAACTGCGGCGCCGCGCGCCGGAGCTGCCCCGCGAGAGTGTCGTGATCCTGAACGTGTCGGGACGCGGCGACAAGGACGTCGCGCAGGCGCAAGAGCTGCTCGCGGCGCGCAAATGAACCGGATCGACCGCATGTTCGAGCGCACGCACAAGCAGGGGCGGGCCGCACTCGTGACCTTTCTCACGGCCGGCGACCCGGACCTGGCGCTGACCGCTCAGCTGGTTCCCGAACTCGAGTCCGCGGGTGCCGATCTGATCGAACTCGGATTTGCCCACTCGGATCCGATCGGGGAGGGCGCGACCATCCAGGCCGCCTCCGAGCGCGCGCTTGCCGGCGGCACGACCCTCGGCCAGGTGATCGAGACCGTGCACGAGATCCGCCGGGTCTCCGAGATTCCGATTTTGCTCATGGGATACGTGAACAATGTCCTGGCCTACGGAGAAGCGCGGCTCGCGGCCGACTGTGCCCGGGCCGGCGTCGATGGCCTGATCGTGGTCGACGTACCATTCGACGAGGGCCAGCGACTCCAGGCCGAGTGCGACGCGCACGGGATCCACCGGATCCTGCTCGTGGCTCCGACCAGTACACCCGAGCGCGTGGTGCGGATTGCGGCGCGAAGCCGCGGCTTCGTCTACTGCGTCTCGGTCACGGGCGTGACCGGTGCCCGCCGTGAACTTCCCGCCGACCTCGAAGCGCTGGTGCGGCGTATCCAGCGCGTCGCCTCGGTCCCGGTCGGCGTCGGTTTCGGCATCTCGACCGGCGCACAGGCCGCCCAGGTCGCCCGCATCGCGGATGCGGTCGTGGTCGGCAGCGCGCTCGTCGAGCGGGTCGCGGCTGGCGCGTCTCCCGAGGCCTCTCTGCGTGCCGCCTCGGACTTCGTGCGCGAACTCGCAGCCGCGGTGCGCACGGCGCGCCAGACCTGAGCGAGCGGCCGGGAACCACTGCGGCAGCGACGCGGCCCCGCGGCCGGCGAGCCCGCGGGGGTTCGGACCGCGCGCTGCGCGGCTCAGGGGTTGCGCTTCGGGGCCCGGCTCCAGCCCTTCCAGAGCTCGCGGACCTGTCTGTCGGTGGACTCCCAGTCCCCGCCGTTGTCGATCACGATGTCGGCCAGCGCGCGTTTCTCGTCGATCGGAAGCTGCGACCGGATTCGCGCCTCGGCCTCCGCGACCGAGAGCCCATCTCGCGCCACGACCCGCTCGACCTGTGTCGACACATCGGCGTAGACCAGCACCACCACGTCGAATGGGAGCAGGGCGCCGGAGCCCCGGCCGGTCTGACGTCCCTCGAGCAGCAGCGGGATGTCGAGGACCACCACCGCTTCACCCTCGGCGTGCGCGCGTTCCATTCCCTCTCGGAGCTTGCGGAACACGGCCGGGTGGATGATGTCGTTGAGCTTCTGACGCGCCTCGGGGTCGTCAAAGACCAGCGCTCCGAGCTTCGCGCGGTCGAGTTCTCCCTCCGCGGTCAGATACTCGCGGCCGAAGCTCTCGGCGATCTGTTCAAGCGCCTCGCCCCCCGGCGCCTGCAAGTCGCGCACGATCTCGTCCGAGCAGTGGACGGCGGCGCCGAGATCTTCCAGGAGTCGCGCGACGCTCGACTTGCCGCTGCCGATGCCCCCGGTGAGGCCCACGACCAGGGTTTTTCCGGCCCGCATCGGCGGCAGTATACGGAAGTGCCCTCGATGGCCGCAAAGTCGCGTCGCGGCAGGGGAAACTGCCCGCCCGCGGGTTGGCAGGCCGCGCCGCCTGGGGTATAGTCGGCGCCGCTTTCCCGGGGGCGGAGGGACCCCCGGCCACCGTCTCGGTGGCGGCTCGAGGCCCGCGACGGGCCGGGCCCGGAGGGCCGAGCGTTGAGCCAGAGCAGACCCGACTCCAGAATCGAGGACGCACGCGACAGGATCGACCGGATCGATGACGAGATCCTGGCCCTGCTCAACGAGCGGGCGGCCTGCAACGCCGAGATCGGCCGCATCAAGGCGGGCGCGGGCGCCGCGCCTTTCGTGCCCTCCCGGGAACTCGAGATCTTTGAGCGGCTTTCGCGCGAGAACCCGGGTCCATTTCCCACCTCGGCGATCCAGAGCGTCTTCCGCGAGATCATCTCGGCCTCGATCTCGCTCCAGCGCGGCGTGAAGATCGCGTACCTGGGCCCCGCCGCGACCTACACCCATCAGGCGGCGCTGCAACAGTTCGGACGTATGGCCGACTACCTGCCATCGGCCACGGTCGACGAGATCTTCCGGGCCGTCGAGGAGGAGCGGAGCGACTACGGGGTCGTCCCGATCGAGAACTCGAACGAGGGCGTGGTGAGCCATACCCTCGACGTCTTCGTGGATTCCCCGCTCACGATCTGCGCGGAGATTCACGTCGCCATCCACCACGACCTGCTCGCGCGAAGTTCAGATCTCGGCGAGATCCGAGCGGTGTATTCGCACCCGCAGGCACTGGCCCAGTGCCGGCGCTGGTTGGAACTCAGCCTCGCGAACGTGCCCCAGCACTCGACCCACTCGACCGCGCAGGCCGCGCAACGGGCCGTCCAGGAGCCCGGCTCGGCCGCAATCGCCAGCCCGGTGGCGGGCGAGATCTACGGTCTCGAACGGGTGCGCTCCGGAATCGAGGACCACCCCGACAACACCACGCGCTTTCTCGTCCTGAGCCGGAACGCTCCGCCGCGCTCCGCGCGCGACATCACCTCGCTGCTGTTCTCGATCAAGCGCGATCAAGTCGGAGCCCTGCATGCCGCGCTCAGCCCCTTCGCCAAACACGGCGTGAACCTCACCCGGATCGAGTCCCGGCCGACCAAGGTCCGCGCCTGGGAGTACATCTTTTTCTGCGACTTCGAGGGACACCGCGAAGAGCAGCGGGTTCGGGCCGCAATCGACGAACTCCAGCCCTGCTGCGATTTCGTCCAGGTGCTCGGAAGCTATCCGCAGGCGGAGCCCGTGAAATGAGCCTGAGAGACCTCGCCAACCCGCACATCCGGGAACTCGAGCCGTACCGCGGAGGCCGGCCGATCGAGGAAGTGGAGCGCGAACTCGGGATCGCGAATGTCATCAAGCTCGCGTCGAACGAATGTCCGCTCGGACCCTCGCCCCGCGTCGTGGCCACGATCGAAGCCGCGGCCGCGAATCTCAACCGCTACCCCGACGGCAACTGCCACTACCTGCGGCAGGAACTCGCGACCCGGCTCGAGGTCGCTCCCGAGAATCTCTGCTTTGGTTGCGGCTCCGACGAACTGCTGGGACTACTCTCCAAGATCTTTCTGGGACCGGGCGACGAAGCCGTGTTCGCGTGGCCGAGCTTCGCTATGTATCCGGTGGTCGTGCACGGGATGGGCGCAAGCCCGATCGAGGTAGCCCTGGACGCCGACCTCGGCACGAACGTGGAGCGCCTCGCGGCGGCCGTGACGCCCCGAACCCGGCTGCTGTTCCTGGCCAATCCCAACAACCCGACCGGTACCTCAATCGGTACGGCCGCGTTCGCGGCCCTGCTCGAAGCCGTCCCCGAACGCGTCGTGATCGTGGCCGACGAGGCCTACTATGAGTTCGTCCGGCGCCCGGATTTCCCGGAGAGCCTGCGCTGCTTCGAGCAGCGTCCGAGTCTGATCGTCCTGCGCAGCTTCTCGAAAGCCTACGGACTCGCGGGGCTCCGAATCGGCTACGGCGTGGGGCATCCGGAAATGATCGACCTGCTGGATCGGGCCCGGCAACCCTTCAACGTCTCCAGCATCGCGGAAGCCGCGGCGCGCGAGGCGCTGCGGGACACCGACCACGCCGGGCGGATCCAGGATCTGAATCGCCGGGGCCTGGCCCAACTGGAGCAGGGCTTCGAGGCACTCGGACTCGGGTACGCGCGCAGCGATGCGAACTTCGTGCTACTCGAGCTCGGGGAACGGGTCGCAGCGATCCACGACGGGCTGCTCGGCGCGGGCGTGATCACGCGCCGGATGAACGCTTTCGGGCTCGGCGAGTCACTGCGTGTGACGGTCGGGCTTCCGGAAGAAAACGAGCGCTTTCTGAAAGCGCTCGGACGCGAACTGAGCCACTGATGGGCACGCCCTGCTTCGAACGGCTCGTCGTGATCGGGGTTGGCCTGGTCGGCGGCTCGGTGGCACTCGGGGCCCGCGCACGCGGGCTGGCACGCGAAGTCCGCGGGGTCGACGCACAGCGGTCGCAGGCCGATCCGATCCCCTTGATCCCGCTCGCGGAAGCCGCGGGCTGGGCCGACGGCATCGTGATCTCGGTGCCACCCGCAGCCCTCGAGGGGGTACTGGCCGAACTCGGGCCCAAGCTGCGCCCCGAAGCCTTGCTCACGGATACGCTAAGCGTCAAAGGACCGGTCGGCGAAGCAGCGCGGCGTCATCTGCCCCACCCCGAGCAGTGCGTGGGAGCCCACCCGATCGCTGGGGGAGATCGCTCCGGCTTCGAACACGCGGACCCGGATCTGTTCGAGAACGCAGCCTGCATCATCACGCCGGAAGGGTCCGAACCGCCTGCCGCGGTAGACCGGATCGAGCAATTCTGGCAGGGTCTCGGCACGTTTACGGCTCGGAAGCGACCCGCGGAACACGACGCGCTGATGGCGAAGCTGTCCCACTCGCCTCACGCAATCGCTTTCGCGTTCGCACGTGGGCTTCCCGGGAAAGACGAACTCGGGCTCGCCGGAGGCGGTCTGCGGGACTTCACGCGAATTGCGCGGGCCAACCCCGTGCTCTGGAGCGAGATCCTTTGGATGAATCGGCAGTACGTCGAGGACGAGTTGAGACGATTTGAGACGAACCTTGGAGAGATCCGGGATGCCCTGGGTCGGGGTGACCGGAACGCGCTCGAGCGAGTGCTGGCAGCAGGGAAGACGGCCGTGGATCCGCTCGATCGCTGACCGATCGACGCAGTAGACGCGAAAGGAACCGATGACAGAACAGCCAGGAACGGAGACGCCCACGGAGCCCGCCGACATGAGTTCGACGGCGCTATCCGCATCCACTGAGGAGGAGAGCTTCGAACAGCTGTTCGAGAGCAGCCTCCGGCCGATTCGGGAGGGCCGCGTCGTCTCGGGCACGGTACTTCGGGCCGACCCCGAGTTCGTGCTGGTCGACATCGGCTACAAGTCCGAGGGCCGCATCGCCACCTGGGAATTTGCGGGCCACGACGGAATCGCGCACATCAAGGTCGGCGATCGCGTCGACGTCATGGTGGACTCGCTCGAGGGACAGGACGGGGTCGTGATCCTCTCCAAGGAGAGGGCCGACCGACTCCGGGTCTGGCAGGACCTCGGTACGGCCTTCGAGGAGGGCAGGGTCGTCTCGGGAAGCGTCACCGGCCGGGTCAAGGGGGGCCTCTCGGTGAACCTGAACGGGCTCAAGGCCTTTTTGCCGGGGAGCCAGGTCGACCTGCGGCCGGTGCGCAACCTGGACCGCGCGATCGGCGAGCGTTACGACTTCAAGATCATCAAGTTCAACCAGCGCCGCGGCAACATCGTGCTATCGCGGCGTGCACTGCTCGAGACCGAGCGCCAGTCGATGCGCGACGAGACGCTGAAGAGCCTGGCGGAGGGCCAGATCGTCGACGGAATCGTCAAGAATCTCACCGAGTACGGTGCGTTCATCGACCTCGGTGGGATCGACGGGCTGCTCCACATCACCGACATGTCCTGGGGACGCATCTCTCATCCCTCGGAACTGTTCCATGTCGGGGACCAGATCAAGGTCAAGGTGCTCAAGTTCGAGGCCGCGAGCGAACGCGTCAGCCTCGGAATCAAGCAGACACAGCCCGACCCCTGGGCCGACGTCGGATCGCGCTATCCGATCGGGCTGCGCATCCGCGGCAACGTGGTTTCGCTGGCCGACTACGGGGCCTTCGTGGAACTCGAGCCCGGCATCGACGGGCTGATCCACATCTCGGAGATGAGTTGGACCCGGCGCGTCAAGCATCCCTCCAAGGTGGTGGCGATCGGGGACGAGGTCGACGTGCTCGTGCTCGACGTCGAAGAGGAGTCCCGCAAGATTTCGCTCGGGATGAAGCAGATCGAGCCGAACCCCTGGAGCCTGCTCGAGGAGAAGTACCCGTGCGGAACCCGGCTCACCGGGACCGTACGCAACGTGACGAACTTCGGGGTCTTCGTAGGGGTCGAAGAGGGAATCGACGGTCTGGTGCACATCTCGGACATCTCGTGGACAGCCAAGATCAAGGACCCCAAGGAGGTCTACAGCAAGGGGGACGAAGTCGAGACCATCGTCCTCAAGATCGATCAGGAGAACGAAAAGTTCTCGCTCGGAATCAAGCAACTCGAACCCAGTCCCTGGCGGCGCTTCGAACAGGATCATCCGATCGGCAGCAAGGTCCAGGGCAAGGTCACGAGCATCGTCGATTTCGGTGTGTTCGTGGAACTGGAACCCGGCATCGAGGGACTCGTGTTCAACAGCGACGTGTCCGCGGGCGGAAGGGACGAGCGCGAGCAGTTCAAGCCAGGAGAAGAGGTCGAAGCGCTCGTGATGAGGGTCGACCCGGTGGAACAGAAGATCGCGCTGTCGATTCGGGCAGTAGAAGACCGAGAAGCGCGGGAAGCGATCGAGCGCAACGCGGCACAGGCGCGGACCCAGACGGCGACGCTCGGCGACCGCATGCCGCGCGAATTGCTCGAACAGCTTCGAAACCAGGATTCAGACTGAGACCGTCACAGCGGCATCGCGAGGCGTGCATGTGAGTGAAGAGCTTCATGGGAGGGCCCGATGACCAAGAGCGATCTGATCGAGCGTGTGGCCGAACGCCTGTCCCACGTCTCGAAGAAGGACACCGAGATCGTCGTCAATACGATCTTCGATGGGATGACGGAAGCCCTCAAGTCGGGCGAACGCATAGAGATCCGTGGCTTCGGCAGCTTCCAGGTCAAGGTCCGCGAGGCGCGGGAGGGACGAAACCCCAAGACCGGAGAAGAGGTCAAGATTCCAGCCAAGCTGACCCCGTTCTTCAAGGTCGGGAAGGAACTGAAGGAACGAATCGATGCGGCCTGGCGGCGCGAGCGTGCGGCCGACGTGTCAGCCGGCCGGGAGGGGGTGGGCCGACCCGCGGGGAATTGAGGTGAGCCGGAAGCCCCCCCTGTGGGCGCCCTGGCGCATGGAGTACGTCGGGGAGGATCGGGACCGGGAGTGCATCTTCTGCCTTCCCGAGTCCTCCGACTCCGACCCGGGGCGCCGGGTCCTGTATCGCGGTGCCCGCGCCTTCGTTCTGCTCAACCGCTTTCCGTACGCCCCCGGGCACCTCATGGTCGCGCCGTTCCGGCACACGGGAAAACTCCACGAACTCGCCCCCGGGGACCGCGAGGAAAGCATGGACCTGATCGCGCAGTCATCCAGGATTCTCGAGGAAGCGTATCGCTGCGAGGGCCTCAACGTCGGTGCGAACCTCGGTGAGGCGGCGGGCGCCGGCTTTGCTGAACACCTGCACTTCCACCTGGTTCCACGCTGGTTCGGGGACATCAACTTCATGACCACGCTCGCCGAGACCCGCGTCATGCCCCAGCACCTGGACCAGAGCTACGCGGAACTCGCACCGCGCTTCGCTGCGCTGTCCGGTCTATGAGGTCGATTGCATCCATCAGTGTGGTGGTAATCCTGGCCGTCTACGGCGCGTACCTGGGGAGCACCAACCTCGAGCAGGTGACCCTTCACCTCGGATTCACGAACTTCGGGCCGGCGCTCTGGCAGGCGCTGCTCGGGTCGCTCATGGCGGGGGTGGCCGGGATCGTGCTCGCGTTTGGCTGGCCCGTGATCCGAATGCGACTCACGCTGCGCCGCCAGGCGAGACAAATCCGCGAACTCGAGCAGGAGATCCACGGACTGCGGACGCTGCCTCTCATCGAGGACGAGGCCGCCGAGACCGCGACGGCCCGGGAGGGCTAGTGGCCTGGCGGGGGCTGGGGTGGCGACGGCGTTCGTCCGATGTCGACACCCGGGTCACGGGGCCGCTGCGCACGGCCCTGCACTACATCCTGGCCGGGGATCTGTCGGCGGCAGAGGTAGCGCTGGCAGAGGCAGCCCGGATCGATTCTTCGTCCGCCGACATCTACCTGGCACTCGCGAACCTGTACCGAGCGCGAGGCGAAATCGGGCGCGCGATCCAGATTCATCAGAACCTGCTGCTTCGCCACGACCTCCCGGACGAGTTCCAGCGTGAATCGCTGCTGGGACTCGCGCTCGACTTCCGTGCCGGAGGCTTTCTGCGCCGGGCCGCCGCATCCTTCGAGGAATTGCTTGAAAGCGAACCGAAGCATCCCACCGCACTGCGCGAGATCGAGCGGATCCAGATCGAAAGCGGAGAGTGGGAGGAGGCGATCCGCATCCGGCGCAAGATCGGCGCGGCAGATCCCGGATCGCCGCGAGTTCTGGCGCATCTCTACACCGGACTCGGCCGCACCGCGGTCAAGGCTGGAAACGAGGCCGATGCGCGCAGGTCGTTCCGCAGGGCCCTGCAATACGATCGCGAATGCGCGGAGGCCTACCTGGAATTGGGGGACCAGCAACTTCGCGAAGGCAAGCCCCGCAAGGCTGTCGGAATCTGGCAGCGCACGCTGCGCCTCCACCCCGATATCGGCCTGGTGGTCTACCCGCGTCTCTGGGAGGGGGTTCAGACCAGCGGCGAGATGAGCACGCTCGAGGCGCTGCTCGAGCAGCGCCTCGAAGACACGCCGCAGGACCACGAGGCCGCGATCTGGCTCGCGCGCGCGCTGGTCCACGAACGGAAGGTGGACGAGGCCCTGGGCCTCCTGCGCCAGCGTCTCGACCAGGCGCCGGATTTCCTGCCGGCTGCGGCCGAGGTGGGCCGGATCCTGCTCCGCGAGCAGCGCGACACCGACGCGATCAAGGTGTTCGAGGAACTCCTCGACCGCCTTCCGCTCGAGCGCCAGCGCCTGACCTGCGCGAACTGTGGGACCCAGGACACCGCGCTGCACTGGCGCTGCCCTCAGTGCGGGGAGTGGGACAGCTTCTGAGCCCAGGCTCCCGGGGGCGCTAGGGGTCGGGGAAGTCGCGATCCATCACGGTCTTGCGCTCCGCACGCCGGGCCGCCGCGATCGCGAGGTCGGAGAGTGCGCGAACGTGCGCGCTGAGGCGCGCCAGTGCCGCCTCGGAGGTGTTCATCCCCGAGCGGGCGCGGATGTAGGCCTTGAGCTTGGAAGCGATGATCAGGATCTCCTTCGGCAGATCCTGGCCGCCTGCTTCCTGGTCGGGGGCCTCCGCCTGAGAATCCGCTCGAATCAGCCTGCGGCGCGGCACCCGGCGCGGCTTCGGGGCGGCCGGCTCGACACCCGCTTCGGAGACGCCCGGCGCGGCTTGCACGCCTGTCTGCGCCTGTTCGCGCTGCCGTTCGGCCCGGGTCGGGGCCGTCCGCTCTCGCGCCCACGCCTCGCGGTGCCGCATCACGGGCAGGTGTGCGTCCCAGCACGACACCGAACAGAAGACGAGTCCGGTGCGCTTGCGATTGCAGGTCGAGACGTTGCAGACCCAGTAGGTCTGCGAGTGGGGGATCGGGCTCTTGCAGCTGCTACAGGGTCGCCAGCTCTCAGCCTCCGCGCTCATCCCCGCCTCGTCGGTTCGAAGGGCCCGGATCTTGACGCGCCGACACCAGGCCCCGACGCCGGCCCGGCAGCGCCCGCACGTGGCGCAGCCGGGAGACGATCTGCCGAATCCGGGCCTTCCGCTCCGGGTCGGACTCCTTCTGCTCGAGCGACCCCAGAATGCGGACCAGGCGCGCGCCCGTCACGCGGGTCCCGGGCTTCCGACCCGCCGCGATGTCCTCGAAGAAGTCCAGGATGGCGTCGCGCAGATTCGGGTCCGGGGTCCCTCCGTACGCACGCACCGGGACCGCGATCAGCTTGGCCGTGCGGAAGGAGTCCGCGAAGTAGGTGCCTCCCGACTCCCCGGTGTCGGAGTCCAGCCCGGTTCGCGCGTTCATCTCGAAGTAGCCGATCGCGACGGCATTCAGGGCGTCGAAGTTCTCGCGGTCCACGGGGTGCTTCTCGAGGTCCCGCCGGAGCGGGCGCAGATCGGGATCTACGATGCTGGTCGGATCCAGCACGATCTCGAAGTAGGCCGGGTAGCGGGCGCGCAAATCCTCGATCACGGGGTCGCGTGAACCCCCGCTCCGGCCGGGACCCGTATCGCCGAGCCGGTAGCGATTCAGCTCGGGCTCGCTCGCACACGCCCCGATCAGAAGCGCGGCCAGCCATACGCGCACCGCCTGCCTGACTTCGAAGCTCACGGTCTTCCCCGCTGCATGCCTGTGCTCCACCTTCGCGAAAAAACCCGGCCCCTTCAAGCAGCCCGAACCCCGTAGAAGAGCCGCGCCCCGCGGCCTTCGCCCGGACGCGCTTCGCGCTGCGGGGCCCTGAACAGAATCGCAGCCGGGACGGGATGCCGGGGCGAAACTGCGGCGCGCGGCGCGGAGTCGGTACACTCTCCCGGGCAGCCTGGAGAATCCCCCGTCGTGAGTCCTCGAAAACGCACCGAGACTCCCCTGATGCAGCAGTACCTGGGGCTCAAGGCCGAGGTGCCGGACGCGCTGCTGTTCTTCCGCCTCGGGGACTTCTACGAGCTCTTCCTGGAAGATGCCGAGATCGCGGCCCCGCTGCTCGACCTGGTGCTCACCACCCGCGACAAGAAGGTGCCCGACCCGGTTCCGATGTGCGGGATCCCGTTTCACGCGGCCGAGAGCTACGTTCGCAGGCTTCTCGCCGCCGGACACTCGGTCGCGGTGGCGGAGCAGACAGAGGACGCATCCCAGGCCCGGGGGCTGGTGCGGCGCGAGATCGTCGAGGTTGTCACGCCGGGCCTGGTGGCGGATCCCGATCGCCTCGAAGGGGCGGGCGCCAACTACCTGGCCGCCGTGCTGACACTGGACGGGGACTGGGGCCTGGCCTATCTGGACGCTTCGACCGGCGAGTTCGCGGCGACGCGCAGCTCCGAAGCGGAACTGCTGGCGGCGGAACTCGACCGCATCTCGCCGCGCGAAATCCTGGTGCGCGAAGCCGAGAAGGAACTCGGGACCGCGACACCGCTGCGCACCACCGCGAACGCGGACTTCTCCGTACAGAGCGTGGCCGAACGCGCCGGGCGCCTGCCGTCGGGGCTCGCCCCGGACGATTCCAGCCCGGAAGGACGCGCGGCAGCAGCGCTCTGGATGGCGGTCGCGAAGCTGCAACCCCACGCACTCGAGCGCCTGCGCGAGCTGCGCCGTTACCTACTCGCGGACCGGCTGATGCTCGATGCTGGGACCCGACGACATCTCGAGCTGGTCGCGAACCTCTCGGACGGCGGAAGACACGGGACCCTGCTCGCGCACCTGGACCGCACCCGAACCCCGATGGGGGCCCGGCGGCTCGTCGACTGGATCGGCGCGCCGCTCCGGAGTCCCGCGCAGATCCGGGCCCGCCAGGCGCGCGTCGAGAGCTGGCTCGAACCCGATAGCCAGCGTTCCGGGCTGCGAGATGCGCTGCGCGAGGTCGGGGATCTCGAGCGGGCGCTGAGCCGTGCGTCGCTGCCGTCGGGGGCCGGGAGTCCGCGGGCCCTGGTCGCGCTCCGCCGCTCGCTCGAGGCAGCGGCCCGACTTCACGAACGGGCACCGCTCGCGACCCCGCAGCCCGAATTGGGCCCCCGGTTGCGGGCGGCGCTCCTCGACGACCCCCCCCCGGCAGCTCGCGGCGAGCCCTACACGGGTTACCTCCGGGATGGCGCGGATCCCGCCGTAGACGCGATCCGGGCCGACGCGGCGGAGGGCGAGCACTACCTCGCGACCCTCGAACAGCGGGAGCGGAAACGCACCGGAATCCGAACGCTGCGCCTCAAATACAACCGCGTGTTCGGTTACTCGATCGAGATTACGCGAACCCATCTGGCGAAGGTCCCGCCTGAATACCGGCGCAAACAGACGACAGCGGCCGGTGAGCGCTTCACGACCGACGAACTGGAAGGTTGGGAACGCCGGGTCCGGCACGCGAAGGAGCGCGCGGCGGCGGCCGAGGCCGTCGCGCTCGGCCGGCTGCACGCCGCCGTTCTCGACGCGGCGCCGGGAATCGAGACGCTGGCCGACGAGATCGCCGAACTCGACGGCGTCCAGGCGCTGGCCGAGGTCGCACGCGAGCACGACTACGTCCGGCCCGAGGTCAGCCAGGGTCTGCAGATCGAAATCGAGGCAGGCCGCCACCCCGTGGTGGAGCGATTCACGCCGGATGGCTTCGTGCCAAACGACGTCTCGGTCGACGGCGAACGCGCCCAGTTGTTGGTGCTGACGGGCCCCAACATGGCCGGCAAGTCGACCCTGCTGCGCCAGGTAGGCCTGACGGTCCTGCTCGCGCAGATGGGGTCGTTCGTCCCCGCACGCAGCGCCCGCATCGGGGTCGCGGACCGGATCTTCACGCGCGTGGGGGCCTCGGACTCGATCGTAACGGGCGAGAGCACCTTCATGGTCGAGATGCGCGAGACGGCCGAGATCCTGCGGGAGGCGACCCCGCGCAGTCTCGTGCTGCTGGACGAGATCGGGCGCGGCACCTCGACCTACGACGGGCTCTCGATCGCCTGGGCGGTCGCCGAATTCCTCCACGATGCCCCGGGGTTGCGCCCGCGGACTCTGTTCGCGACTCACTACCATGAGCTGGCGGATCTCGCCGGAACCAAAGCCCGGGTCCGGAACTTCCACTTCACCTGCCTGTCGCAGGGAGACGAGGTCCTGTTCCTGCGCCGGATGGAACCCGGGGCCGCCAGCCGAAGCTACGGAATCGAAGTCGCGCGGCGCGCGGGACTCCCCCCCCAGGTGATCCAACGTGCGCGGGAAGTACTTGCAAACCTGGAAGGCGGCGAGTTCGACGAGCAGGGACGGCCGCGGCTCGCGCGTACGCCCGGCGGGGGCCCCCCGGCCCAGCTGGCCCTGTTCTCGCCCGCGCTCCCTGAGGTGGACGCGCTCCGCGAGGCACTCCGGAAGCTGGAGCCTGAGACGATGACCCCGCTCGAGGCCCTGGTGGAGCTGACCCGCCTGCAGCAAGAGGCGAAGGGCGGAGAGTGAGGGCGAACCGGGTTTCCCGGCGCGTGCTGTGGCCGGCGCTGATCCTGCTCGGCTGCATCTCACTGGGTGCTGGCGTCCGACCCCCCGGGCTCGCCGACGTGAGGGACGTGCGCACCTTCCCCCACCGGGACTTCGTCCGCGTCGTCGTCGAGGTCTCGCGCGAGGTGCCCTACCAGGCCCACATGCTGAAGGACGGGCGTCTCTACATCGACATCGAAGAGACCTGGATTGGCAAGTCGCACCGGGACCCGGTCACGCTCGAGGCCGGACAGGGCATTCGGCGCGTTCGCGGAGGCCAGAACACGCTGCGCCGGGCCCGGGTCGTGATGGATCTGGATGGGCCCTACCACAGGAACCGGACCTACAGTCTCCCCGATCCGTTCCGGATCGTCACCGACCTCTACCCCGGTGAGGCGCGCACGCGCTCCGAACAGGAGGACCCGACCGCGCCGGTACAGTCGCGATCGGAATTCGATTCCCGTCCGGTGCGTCGGGTGGTGATCGATCCGGGGCACGGAGGCAAGGATCCCGGAGCGATCGGTACACGGGGCACGCGCGAAAAGGACGTCGTCCTGCACGTGGCCCGCCGGGTTCGCGATCGACTGCGGGCCAGCGGGCTCGAGGCTCATCTGACTCGCGACTCCGATGTCTTCCTGAGCCTGGAGGAACGCACCGCGCGCGCCAACCAACTCGACGCCGACGTCTTCGTGTCGATCCACGCAAACGCATCTCGAAACCGCAGGACCCGCGGCCTCGAGACCTATCTGCTCGATCGGCGCTACGACGGTCAGACGGCGCGGGTCGCGGCCCGCGAGAACGGGACCACGGTCGAACGGCTGAACGACGCACAACGAATCCTCGCCTCGGTGCGTCTCGGATACAACGAACGCTTCGCGGTACCGCTGGCGCGCCAGGTTCATCGCACGCTCTACCAGACCCTCAAGCGCCAGCACAGGGAGGCACGCGACCTCGGCGTGAAGCGCGGGCCCTTCCTCGTGCTCTTCATGGCGGACATGCCCGCAATACTCGTCGAGACCGGCTTTCTGTCGAATCGCTCCGAGGAGAAGTGGCTTCGGGACCGCGAGGTTCTCGACACCATAGCGGAAGGGATCGCGGCCGGAATCCTCGCCTACCGGGAAGATCACGGGCGACGTCTGGTCGCAGGGCGCTAGGCATGCAGCCGATCTGCGACGACTTCTTCAAAGAGGTCGATGAGACGGTCGACCCCAGCCCGGAGGAGATCAACCGCTGCGTACGCTCCTACCTCGACGCGGTTCGCGCGTACCTGCTCGGCCTGCACGACGAGCAGCCTTCGGGCCGCATCGTCAACAACCAGCACGCGGACCTCACGGACCAGCTGATTCGAAAGCTGTTCCGGATCACGGAGGAGCGCTACTTCCGCCACTTCCCCCGGCTCGACGTGCGCTTTGCGATCGTCAGCGTGGGAGGCTACGGGCGTCGAGAACTCTCGCTCGCTTCGGACATCGACCTACTGTTTCTCTATCAGGGGAAGGTGAACCCCTATATCGAAACCATGACCGAGGCGATCTCGCACCGCCTCTGGGATGCGAAGCTCGAACTCGGCATTGCCACGCGGACGCTTTCGGACTGCTTGAGGATCGGCAAGTCGGACCTTCCGACCATGACCTCGTACCTCGATGCCCGGCCGCTGATCGGCGACTCGGAGCTCGCGGCGGAACTCGACCGGAACGTGCGCGCCTGGATCGAGCGGCACCGCCGGCGCTTCATCGAAGGCAAACTCCGCGAACAGGAGGAACGCCGGCTCCGGAGCGGCGAATCGCTGTTCCTGCTCCAGCCGAACCTGCGCGAGAGCATCGGGGGGCTGCGTGATTACCAGACGGCGCTCTGGATCGGACGCGCGACCGAGTGGGAGATCTCGAAGCTCGACGACCTGCCGCCGCACGGCTTCATCGACGCCAACGAACTCCGGACCCTGCGCACTGCGCTCGACTTCCTCTGGCGGGCACGCAACGAACTCCACCGAAGCGGACGCAAGAACGATCAGCTCCACTTCGAGGCCCAGGAACACCTGACCCGCTACCTCGGGTTCCAGGGCACCCGAACGCTCCTCCCGATCGAGGAGTTCATGCGGTCCTACTACCTCCACGCGCGCGTGGTCCAGCACTCCTCCGCCCGGATCATCGATCACGCGCTCGGCTTCGA
>JABSQV010000139.1 GCA_013215565.1 Myxococcales bacterium
AGACTGCGTGACGGTCATGTTGACCACGCCGGTCTGCGACGATCCCGGACGACGACGGTAGCGGAGGGCCGTACCGTAGACGTGCATGGCGGCCAGCTGGCTATCACGCAGGATGTCCTTGTCCGTCTGCATCGCCATCTCGGCGCGGTTGAACCACCATGCAATGCTGTTGCGCTTCAAGATGAGGCACGAGGCGATGAGATTGGTCTTGGAGTCGTAGAAGTTATCCGCGTTGTAGGTGCCCGCGGCGAAACTCGCGGTGATGCCCGTTGCACCATTGCGACCAACCATGGAATCGTCAGCCGGCGTAAGTGCCGTAGCGGTCGGGCTCTCGTCCAACAGCACCGATGCCGCCGTAACGTGAGTTTCCGACCAGGTGCTACCACCGTCCGTCGAGAAACGGAACGTGGCCGCACCAACGGCCCCACCAGCAACGATCTCGATCTTCAGTGTGTACGCGCCAAGCGGCGTACCCGCCAACGTGACGGTAGGCGGAGCGGTGCCACCATCGGAAACCGCACCCTGCGTCGAACCGGAGATATCAACACGATCACTCGTGCCGACCAGCATTCCGGCGAACGACTGGAAGCCATCAACCTGGATCGAGTCGATGAGCAGTGGACGATTCTGGGTGTCCTTCAGCTTAAGAAGGTCAGCCATCACCTGGGAGTGGACCATCATCGCAACGACATCTTCCTGCTCGTCGTTAAACTTGTACTTCGAATCGATGGTCGCATCGAAGTTGATGTTCGCGCCAGTGGCGTTGATGATTGCGCCAGTCGCTACCGCAGCAGTCACGCAGCGCTTGTCTGCGTTCTTGCCGGCAGCCTCGACGATGAGACGGGCCGCCTCAGTGTGTGGATCCTCGGATGCTGACGTACGAGCCCAAGTGGTGGTCTCGATGGCCAGCGTGTCCCGAGTCACAACCGATGACTCGGAAAGCATGCCGATCTTGCGGGGAGTCGCCGCATCACCGTCTGCGATGTTCTCCTCGAACTCGCCGATGGTGCCAAAGTACGGCACCTCCACCAGCTTGCCGAGCTTACCTCGACCTCCGGTGAAACTGGGCTCCGCGATCGCCGCACCCGATGCGATGAGCATCGAATTCTTGAGCGCGTTTTTGCCGGTCATGAAACCCTGGACGGTATCCGTCAGGATCTGTGGGTTAAACGTATCGTCTGAAGTAGTGCGTGCCATTGTTTTGCCTTGTTATGAAAGAGTGGCTTGTTTGCCGGTTTGTGATTTCCGGCCTAATGGGCCGCGTTAAGGTGTGCGCGATACTGATCGCTCATCTGCTGAAAGAGTTCGGAATTCTCGTCAGCCAGGGCGGCCTTCTCGTTTCCGGTCATGTCGGCGTACAGCTTGCCGTTGTGCTGCATCAGATCGGCGGATGCAGTGGGAGCAGGAGACTTGACGGCAGGCGTCTTCTCGTCGCCAATGGGAACCACCTTCGGCGCAACGGCCAGGTAGGCTTCGAGCTCGGCAGCTGACTTATCGGAAAAATAGGTCGACAGATCGGCGGTAAGCTTGCCATCCTTCTTGCCCTGCTCGATCAGCGTGGCGTGTGCGTCCTTCTCGGTCTGCGCCTTGATATCGGCCAGTTCCTTGGTCTGCTCTTCCACCATCTGCAGTGCAACCTTGCCCGCCTCGATCTTGCCGAGTGCCTCGTCGCCTTCTGCGCCAACCGCAGCGGTAAGACGAGTCAGCTTGGCGTGGTAGTCCTCAGCGAGCTTAGTCGCGGTATCAAACTCGCGGCTTACGTTCTGGATCTTGGCGACGATTTCTGCTTCGGTCGCGCTCTCGGGAAGGCCAGCGGCCTGGGCTAGAATTTTCATGTCGTTG
>JABSQV010000014.1 GCA_013215565.1 Myxococcales bacterium
ACCACACGCGCACCGGCACGCTGGAGTTCGAGACCTACGCGGCGACGCGCAGCGCGGCGGGATCGGCGACACGCTTTCGGGTGAGCCAGCTCCCGGAACCGGGGCGAGTCTCGGTCCTCCGGGACGGCGCGCCTTACCAGGACTGGCGCACGCTCGAGGGCGACGCGATCGAGATCCAAAGCCAGGTCGGTACGCATCGTTTCGAGGTCTACACGGGCTACGAGCGCGGACTGCTTGCTGCGCGGCGGTCCGGACCGGTGGCCGATGTTCGCACGGGCGGGGGGCCGCGTGGGCTCGCGCCGCTTCGCACGAGCGAACTCGCCCCGGCGCTGGTCTCGTTGCGCTCCACCTCGCTCGGCTGCCCGTGCTGCGGCTGAGGCGGTAAGTTCTGGGGATGGCAGACATCGACATCCGTGCGCTGCCGGTACTCGACTCCCCGCCGTTCACCAGGGACCTAGCGCAGGCCAGGGCGCAGTTCGACGCGTACGGACTCTGCGTGATCCATGACGCGCTGACCATCGATGAGGTCGCCCGGATCGGACAGCGCCTCTAGGCCTCGCGCCGAGGGTCAATCGAAATTCTGGAATGATGCGCGCGATCCGGTCCATGGACCGCGATCTGGTAGGCTCCGCGCATGGACCAACTCCACCGCGTGGCCGTTCCGGGAGAGATCGAGATCGAGTGCCAGGAGGCCGGGAGCGGCCCGCGGCCGTTCGCGCTGGTCCACGGTTTCACGGGCTCGCGCGACGACTGGCGCGAGCACATGGGGCCGCTCGCGGAATTCGGCCGAACCCTGGCGGTCGACCAGCGCGGCCACGGAGGCTCGTCGAATCCGGGTGACGCGGCGGGTTACACGCTGGATCAGCTCTGCGCCGACCTCGCCGCTCTACTGGGTGCGCTCGATGCGGACCCCTGTGATCTGCTGGGCCACTCGATGGGAGGCATGGTCGCGCTCCGCTACGTGCTCGCGCATCCGGAGCGCACCAGTTCGCTGATCCTGATGGATACCGCTGCAGGCGCGCTCGAGGTGCCGGAGCCGGCCCGCAAGCTGATGGAAGGCGTCGCCCAACTCGCGCGCTCGGCTGGGATGGCCGGAGTCGCCGGGATGATGCAGAGTGCGATGGAGGGCGGCGGGGGCTTCGGCGCGCCCCAGGTCGCAGCGGCGGATGCTTACGACACTTCGTTCGAACGCGTGCGGCCGAAGCTCGAGCAGATGGACCCGGAGGCCTTCGCGACACTCGGATCCGCGCTGTTCGCGGAAGCGCCCGTCGTCGATCGGCTCGGCGAGATCCGCTGCCCTACGACCGTGATCGTCGGAGAGGCGGACCTGCCGTTCCGCGAGGCGTCGCAGGTGATGGCGGACGAGATCGCGGGCGCGGAACTCGTGGTGATCCCCGAAGCCGCGCACCAGCCGCAGCTCGAAAATCCCAAGGCCTGGCTCGATGCGGTCCAGGGCCACCTGCGGCGCGTGCGCGGGACGCGCTGAGGCGACCCGGGAGCTCGCGGGCTACTTCTTCGGCTGGTTGCCCATTTTGTCCCAGAGCATTTCCGGGCGGACGTCCTGGCCGAGAAGCGTCAACGGGTGTTCGCGATCGACGTGTCCCATCAGGTTGCGGTAGAGCGAGTAGCCGATCAGTTCCTGGAGCCGGCGCGGATAGCTCGCGACGACTCCGGGATCGGTCCCGAGCATCAGGTTCTGCTGCTGCCGGCACCAACCGGCCACGAACTGGATCGAGAGCCCGTAGCGCTCCCGGTCGCGCGTGCTGTTGGTTCCACCGCCGTGCCAGGTCGAGCCGTGCAGGACGAGCACACTCCCGGCCGGCATCTCTGCCGCGATGTCCGCGTGGGTTTCGCCGGGCCGTGGGATGTCGGGATTCAAGTGTGAGCCGGGCACGAGCCGGGTGGCCCCGTTGTCGGCTTCGAAGTCAGTGAGCGCCCAGAGCGTCGTCACCAGCGTCGCGACGTGTGGCCGGGGCAGCGTGATCATGCCGTCGTCGGCGTGCAGGAGTTGCGGCGTTTCGCCCGGGCTGATGTGCATCGAGGTCGTGCCGGAGAGTAGGAAGTCCTCGCCCAGGATGGCGTCGATGATGCCGAGCACGGCCTCGTCCAGGACGAGTTCACGGAAGCGTCCGCTGCGCTGGATCAGGTTGAAGATCCGCCGCGTCTGGAAGCCTTCGAAATCATTCTTGCCGAACTCGACCTGGTGTTCGGTCTCGACACGGTCGACTTCTGCGACCAGTGTGTCGCAGGCCTTGCGGTCCAGGACGCCGGTCACGATCGCGTAGCCCTCGGCATTGACGGCCTTTGCAACGGCTTGTGCAAGCTCGGGGTTCGAGGCCGGGATCGCGCCGCTGGTCGGGTTGGCACTCATCCGCTAAGCCTAGTGTGTGTCGAAGCTTCTCGACAACCCCGTGTGGCACGCACTCAGGGGGCCGCAGTCCGAGTTCGCCGAGGGGGCCGCGGGTGGAGCGGCCCTGCGCTTTCGGAGAGCGGTTTCGATCTTCACGGCCGTCGACCGCGTCGACGCCGCCGCCTGGGACGCGCAGGCTGAGCTGGTGGGTGCCGAAGGGATGGCCTTCCTGTTCCGGGATCGGGTTCCGGGCCCGCCCTCGGGCTGGAAGGAGGCCTTCCGCATTCCTACGCTGCAACTCGTCGCACGGAATCTCGCGCCCACCCCCGAGGTGCCGGTGGTGCGCCTTGGCGAAGACGACGTCGAGGAGATGCTCGCGCTCACCAAGCTCACCGAGCCCGGCCCGTTCCTGCGCCGGACCCACGAGCTCGGCAGGTACGTTGGGATCCGCCACGGGGGCCGGCTCGTGGCGATGGCGGGCGAACGTTTCCGGCTCCCGGGCTGGACCGAAATCTCGGCTGTCTGCACGCACCCCGACGCGCGCCGCAAGGGACTCGGGGCGGCGCTGAGTCTCTGGGTCGCCGGCCACATCCGCGAGCAGGGAAGCGAAGCGTTCCTGCACGTCGTAGAGACCAACCACACCGCTCTTCGCCTGTACGAGTCGATCGGATTCACACTCCGACGCAAGCTCGATGTCGTGGGCGCGCAGTGGATGGGTCCGACAGCGATGCCCGGGGGCCGAGCCTGAGAAGAGTCTCGGGACGGGGTTCGAGGTCGAGCCCGCGAGCGATCCTCAGCCGGACCCGCCGGACCCGCCGGCCTCGCGCAGCGCGCCGGGATCGGCGTCGGTTTCGGGCGAAGTACCAGCAGCGCCATCGTGCTGTTCGAGCACCGCGCGCGTCTTGGCCTGCTGGGCGCGGTCGATTCGGTAGTAGCTGAATACGTAAATCGCGACCAGCGTGAGCAGTGCCGCGCCCAGGTTGAGCAGTCCCAGGTTGCGCACGGCCTCGAGCGGAACCTGGCTCGGCTCTGCCTGGAGCGGGAACGCGATCAGGTCGAGGCCGATGCCTGCGGCCGCGTGACCCAGGCCGGAGGCGAGCTTTCCCGAAAACGAGGTCGCGCTGAAGAAGATCCCGCCCTGCGCGCGGCCGGAGTTGAGTTCGTGCTGCTCGGCCACGTCGGCCATCATCGAGCCGGCGGAAATAAAGCCGAGTGCCGCGATGCCCGCGTTGAGCGTGAGCACACAGAAGATGATCGGCAGCAGGTAGGGCGAGCCGTTCTCGGGCATCAGGTCCAGCAGCCGCAGCGCGATCACGGAGTTTCCAACCACCGCGTTCACGAGCGCGGAGCCCACCAGCGTCGGCATCTTGTCGAAGCGCCGGTGCAGGGGCCCGACGCACGCGGTGCCCAACACGAAGCCCAGCGCGAAGGGCAGGGCCAGGAACTGCAGTTGGTTGGTGTTGAACTCCCAGAAGAACACGTTGATGTGCGTGGCCAGGGTCGCGACGATGCCGAAGAATACGCCGAAGAGCGTGAAGCCGATGAACAGCGACCGAAACGAGACCTCGCTCCAGGCCGACGCGAACTCGTGGCCGAGCCGGCGCACCGAGAACGGCTCGGGCACGGCCGGCGGCGGCGGCAGATTCGGGATTTCGCGACGCGTGCCCCAGGCCGACCACCAGATCGTCACGAACATGATCACGGACCCGAACAGCGCGTAGCGCCAGTAGCCGGCCGGGTTCAGAAGACCGTTCTCGAAACCCTCGACCTCGGGGAAGAACAGCCGGTAGGAGAGTACGGTCGTCAGTACGCCGCCCACCACGGCGAGCAGCGTGCGGTAGGCCACGATCGAGGTGCGCTCCTGGTAGTCGCGCGAGAGTTCGGCGCCGAGGGCGAGGTGGGGCACGTGGTAGAGGGTCATGGCCGCCCGTACCAGGATCGCGAACGAGGTGAGCCACGCGAACAGGCCGAATTGGCCGAGTCCGTCGGGGGGCAGGAAGAGCAGCAGCCAGGTGATCGCGAGCGGGCCCGCGGCCGCGTACATGAACGGATGACGGCGTCCCCGCTTCGAGCGCCAGTTGTCCGAGAGCGAGCCCGCGAGCGGATCGGTCACTGCGTCGAAGACCAGCGCGATCAGCACGGCCGTCCCCGCGAGGGTGCCCGACAGCCCCAGCACCTGCGTGAAGTAGAAGAACAGAAACGCGTTGAAGCCCTGGTTCTTGATCTGCTCCGCTACCTGGCCGATGCCGTAGGCGAACTTGGTGCCGACGCTGAGCTTCGCCACCTGGTTCAGGGCCTCCGGGATCGTAGGTGCATCGGGGCGGGAGTATACGCGAGCGTTCTAGGTGCGGAGCGAGCGCGGTTCGCGCCTCAGGGCGCCTTGGCGCCGGGCTCGTGGAATCCGTGCGGGTGGTAGGTGCCGACCACGAGGTTTTCGAGCAGGCCGTAGCCGACTTCGCCGGTGGAGAGTTCGAAGCGGCAGAGCGTTTCGTAGAGCGGCCCGAGCGCGGCGCGGGCGTCCGCGCTGCTCACGTCGTAGGTCTTCCCCTCGACCTTGAGTTCGCCCTGGTACATGCCGTGCGCCCAGTCGGGCTGCGGGATGTATCCCGAACCCGCCGCGAGATACAGGGTGCGGAGCGGCGTGCACTGGATCGTGACCATCTTG
Source organism: Myxococcales bacterium (assembly GCA_013215565.1). Taxonomy (GTDB): domain Bacteria; phylum Myxococcota_A; class UBA9160; order SZUA-336; family SZUA-336; genus JABSQV01. The sequence goes on from JABSQV010000014.1 coordinate 5,016, forward strand.
CCGTCTGGGTCCTCGACCTCGACCCGGGCGCTCTGGAGTTCGCGGGTTCCCGACTGGTACTCGAAGTGGAAGCTCGGCGAGCCCATCTGCCGGATCTCGCCCCCACTCGCGAAGTTCCGCACGTGCGCCGACTCTTCGACGTGGCGGTTTCCGTCCTGGTCCTCCTCGGCAAACAGCTTGTAGAGGGAACCATCCTCGACCTGAACCGGAATCCAGGTATGGAAGAAGCCCCCGAAGCCCGATGCCGCGGCCTTGACGCGGATCCCGGGCGGTTCCGGCTCGCCTACGCCCCGGATTCCCCAGGAGCGGTCGCGCACCCCGCGCCACAGGTCCGGCGTGACTTCGTAGGAACGGCCGCCGACTTCGAGTTGTCCGCTCCAGCCGCCGACCTGCGAAAAGCGCGAGGTATCCATGTGGACGCGTCCGTGCGGCATGCGCTGGAAGGTCTTGGGTTCTTCGAGGGCGGGGACGGTGCCTTCGAAGCGCAGGTCGAAGGCCAGGCCCCACTCGTTCGACTCGCAGAACACGCGGACCTGTTTCAGCCCCTCGATTACCTCGAAGCCGAAGGGGCCCACCCGCGAATTCAAGCGATCCGCTCCGAGTTCCCGGGAAGCGCGCACGACGTAGATCGTGTCGCCGTGCGAGACCGACACGAAGGCGTCGGTGGTCCCGAGATTCGGGTACTGGCCCATCCCCGTGATCAGGAAGAGTTCGTCGCTCGAGGCGTGCATGTTGAAGTAGTAGCGGTCGTAGAAGTTGCGATCGCTGGTGAAGACGTGATCGAAGGTCTCGCAGGTCTGGTGTGCGAGGTATTCGTCCATGGGGCTGAGGGGCATGGCGGTTCCTTTCTGGGTGCGCCGCAAGGATAGGAGAAACGGCCGGTCTTTTGGGTCCGGGCCCGCGGGTCCCTAGGTCTCGCCGGGCTCGAGCTCGAAACCGACGTCGTCTACGGCCGTTCAGTCGCCCAAGCACCGGGTCAGTCTGCGGACGATCCGCACGCTCCAGGCACACGCTACCGGGGCGCTGGGCAGCTAGATCGACGCGCTCGACCCGACCCTCTGGAACAACGACTACGTGGAGTTCAGCAACGAACCCGGCCCGAATGCCTTCCCTCGACCGAGGTCGCCGGCGGTTCTGGCGCCGCTCTCGCTGTCGCCGGTCGCACGCGCTCCGCTCTCTACCCGATGTGCGAGGAGTTGCTACGTTTCGGCGCTTGAGCAACCCCTCCCACAGCCCCCGGCCCGCGTCTGCCGCGGAGCGCACCTCGCTGCGCGAAGTGCTGGCGTTCGTCTGGGGTTACTGGCGCGCCGTCCCCTGGCGGGCGGCCGCGATGCTGTTCGGGACGGCGCTGGGCGTACTCCTCGAGGTCCAGATTCCACGGGTGTCGGCCGAGCTGGTGGTGGTCACCGAGGCGCACCTGTCGGGCGCGGCGGACCCGGGTGCGGCCTGGCGGACGGCCGCCACCCTGGTCGCGCTCTTCGCCGTGGTCTTCAGCGTCAAGCAGCTGTACCTGCGCAACTGGATGTACATGGCATCCGAGGTCATGCAGCGGCTCGTGGCCGATGGCTTCCGCCAGGTCCAGCGCTTCAGCCTCGACTGGCACTCCAACCACTTCGCGGGCTCGACGCAGCGCAAGATCACGCGCGGCATGTGGGCCTACGACACGTTGGCGGACACACTGGTCATCGATTTGGGTCCCGCCACCGGGCTCCTGCTGGGCTTCACGGGTGCGATGCTGCTGCGTGATCCGTGGCTCGGGATCTACTTCGGGGTCTCCGTGAGCGTCTTCCTGGCCACCAGCATCGCGCTGTCGCTGAAATACGTCGCGCCCGCGAACCAGGTTTCGAACGACGCAGACACCGCCGTCGGCGGCGCGCTCGCAGACGCGATCACTTGCAACTCGGTCGTCAAGTCGTTTGGCGCCGAGCCCCGCGAGGACGAACGCTTCGAGGAGACCAGCCGGACCTGGCGCGACGTGTCTCGCCGCGCCTGGCTCCGCAGCATGGATGCCGGGGCCGTGCAATCGCTGATGCTCGTGTTGCTGCTCGCAGGCCTGTTGAGTCTGGTGCTGTTCCGGCCTGCGGTCACGATGGACAAGGTCGGGGGTGCGGTCTACGTGATCGCGACCTACCTGGTCGTGCACGGCTACCTGCGCAACATTGGCTGGCAGGTGCGCAATGCCCAGCGCGCGATCAACGAACTCGACGATCTGGTCGAGCTCTCCACGACCGAGCCCCAGGTCGACGACCGCCCCGGCGCACCCGAGTTTCGCCCCGGCCCGGGAGCGATCCGTTTCGAGAACGTGAGTTTCGGCTATTCCAATCAGCCGGTCCGGCTCTTCCAGGGTCTAAACGTCGAGATCCGCGCCGGCGAGAAGCTCGCGTTGGTCGGCGAGTCGGGCTCGGGCAAGAGCAGCTTTGCCAAGCTGTTGCAACGGCTCTACGACGTGGACGGCGGTCGCGTGCTGGTCGATGGCCAGAACGTCTCGGGCGTCACGCAGGAATCCCTGCGGCGCGCGATCTCGATGGTCCCGCAGGAGCCGATCCTGTTCCACCGCTCGCTGGCCGACAACATCGGCTACGCCCGCCCGGACGCGGATCGCGCGATGATCGTCGAGGCCGCGCGCCGCGCCCACGCCCACGAGTTCATCGACAAGCTCGACCTCGGCTACGAGACGCTGGTCGGGGAGCGCGGCATCAAGCTCTCGGGCGGCGAGCGCCAGCGCGTGGCGATCGCGCGCGCGATCCTGGCCGACGCTCCGATCCTGGTGCTCGACGAGGCGACTTCGAGCCTCGACTCGATCACTGAGCAGCTGATCCAGGACGCGCTCGCGACGCTCATGGCCGGACGCACCGCGGTGGTGATCGCACACCGACTCTCGACCGTGCGCAGCGTCGACCGGATTCTCGTCTTCGACGATGGCTGCATCATCGAGGAGGGCTCGCACCAGACCCTGATGCTGCGCCCCGGTGGCGTCTACCGCAGCCTGGTCGAGATGCAGACCTTCGATGTTTCGGCCGAGAGCGAACTCGGGCAGCTCGACGCCGGCTGACCGGCAGGGAGTTGCGAGGTCGCGTCCACGGCTGAGCGCCGCGTGTTGGCGTCAGGCGTCGTCCTGACTGAGCATGAACCCGTTGCCCTCGGTGTCGGTCAGGTCTGCGAGCATCAGGGACTCGCCGGGCCGACTCCGCGGTGGGTTCCGAACGCTGCCGCCCGAAGCGGCGACCCGGCGACACGCCGCTTCGATGTCGTCCACGGTGAAGCTCAGTTTCGTTTCGATGAAGCCGTCCTGGCGGCCCCCGTGCAGCGCCACGATCGCGTCGGCGTGGGACAGTTCACTCCAATGCTCGGACTCGAGCCGAATCAGGAGACCGAGCGCATCCCGGTAGAAGGCGAACAGGTTGCTCTCGGCGGCGGTGGCGACGGAATCTATGGTGACTTCTACTCCCTGTCCGGCGGCCAACTGTGGGGGGGAGTTTCCAGCTTCGTTAAAGAGGTGTCCCGCCTCTGCGCGCGGCGAGCTCATGATCAGCAGAACCATCAGACCGAAAATCGTGCGCTGCCTCGGAACTCCTTTCCCGCTTTCAAGGCCGCTTCCCTGGCTGGGTCGACACGACGAGACCGCGCGATCCGGATCCTTGCAACCGGCGCCCGCAGACCCCCGGGAGCGCTGGATCACCAGACTCTCCGGGTTCTCATTCCCGGGCCCATACTAGGGGAAATCGGTGTATTTTCTGGGGCGGTTATCGCCTTCGGATGAAGAGATTCTTCCAGGGTGGCGGGCGGAAGGGATTCATGCGGGCGTGGCAGATCCAGCGATATGCGGAGCCTCTCGAGGCGCTGTCTCAGGCAGAGGTACCGCTTCCCGATCCCGGGCCGGGCGAGCTTCGGCTCCGGGTAGAGGCCGCGGGCCTCGGTCTCCCCGATGTCTTCATGTGCCGCGGCCAGTACGCGTTTCGGCCCGAGCTCCCGTTTACACCCGGACAGGAAGTGGTTGGGCGCGTAACCGCGGCGGGCGCGGAAACCGAGACGGACCTCGGCTCGCGCGTGATGGCCGTGACCGCATTCTTCCGAGGGCTGGGAGGTCTGGCCGAGGAAGCGCTCGCCCTAGACGCGGCCGCGTACCCGGCGCCCGCCGAGATGGACGCCGCCACGGCCGCGGGATTCGTGATTCCGTATCACACCGCCTACCTGGGGCTGGTGACGCGCGGGCGCCTGCAGCCGGATGAGACGCTGCTGGTCCTGGGCGCCGCCGGTGGAACCGGAGCCGCCGCGATCCAACTCGCCAAGGCGCTGGGGGCGCGCGTGATTGCGGTCGCGGGAGGAGAGGCGAAGGTCGAAGCCTGCCGCGAGTGGGGCGCGGACCTCGCGATCGATCACGAACGTGCGTCGTTTGCAGAAGTCGTGATGGACGAGACCCGCGGGCTCGGAGTGAACTGCATCTACGACCCCGTCGGCGGCAGTGCCTTCGCCGCAGCGCTCGAGTGCCTGGCGAGCGAGGGGCGCCTGCTGGCGGTCGGCTACGCGAGTGGGGCCTGGAGCGACGCATCGACCCAGGCGCTGGTACGCCGCAACGCATCGGTGCTCGGTGTCTTCGTGGGCGCGTATACGAAGCCCCTGCTCGACGAGGTCCACAGCGCGTTGCTCGACCTGTGGCGACGGGGTGCGATTCGATCGATCGTCACCCGCTCGGTCGACTGGAGCGACGCCGCAAAGGCGCTCCACGAGTTGTCGCTGCGAAGGACCTCGGGTAAGACCGTGGTTCGCGTCGTCGAAAGCGTACACGGCGCGCCCAACGCCTGAGGCGTGCCGAATGCGGCAGCCGCAGTCCGGCCACCGGGAACTCTCGGCGGACGAAGCTTCAGGCCGATGCGCCCGCGACTCGCTGCCTGGCGCGTCGACGGCGGAGCGCAGCCAGGCTGCGCCACAGGATCCAGGCCAGGAGCAGGGCGCCCAGCGCAGCCAGCGCGCCGCCGTGGAGCGCGCGCAGGCCGGCAGTTGCGAGTACTGCGCCGAGCGCCGGCCTCGGCTCGAGCTCGAGGATCGAGCCGATCGGCTGGAGCGCGCGACCCTGCAGCGCAGGATGGTCGGCCGCGTAACGTCGCGAGTTCTGGATGTGGTGAAGCGGGTAGGGCAGCGGACGCTCCTGGGGTCCGAAGCTGGACACGGGGCTCAGAAACTCCCAGACCACGGCGCCGGCCGGGGTGACCTCGAAGAGATGCCCGTGTTGCCCCGATGTGACATGCGTGTTTCCGTTCGGCAGGCGCTGTGCCCCTCCCATCACGAAGCTCGAGATCGCCTGGGGGTGCTCGGCTCGGAAACGCCACACCACTTCTCCCGAGGCGGGATCGATCTCATCGATAGTCGCGTAGTCGTCGGTGTTGCTGAGTAGGAAGCGACGCAGGATCTGGAGCGCGCGCCCGAGCCAGGACCCGGGCTCCGTTCCGGTGCGGCCGACGCCGTTGTTGTGTACCAGCAGGTGACCGGCGCCCGGGAGGCCGGACTCGATCCAGCCGGGACCGTGCTGCGCGAAGAACAGGCGGTCCCCGGGGTCGCTGCCGCGCTGCGCAAGCCCGGCCCCGTAGTTTCCGGGGTTGCCGAAGCGCGCCACGATCGCGCCCGCCGGCCCGCGCGCCGCCGCGATGCCGCGGGCAGGATCGTCCGCGTCGGCCGTACTGTGGTCGATCAGGTAGATCTCGCTGGTGATCCGGGCGCTGATCAGAATCCGGTCGCTCGCTGGGTCGTAGTCGAGCGTGCTGCTGTGGCTCATGTCGCGATTGATCTCGGCGATCGGTACCTCCACCAGGTTGATGTCGACCCGCCCCGGGTCCTGGGTGTTGTGTGCCTGGTCGCTGCTGTAGTGGTCCCAGAAGCGCCACTCCCAGACGGTTCGGCCGGACGGATCGATCTCGACGACCTTATTGGGCCAGAGCGTTTCGACCCCGGCTCCGATCCTCTCGGGAGTGGCGCCGAGTACGAGGGCTGCTTGACGTGAGACTTGATCGAACGCCAGGAAGATCGTGTTGCCGTTCGGGAGTCGGACGTAGTCCTCGCGCAGCCGCGAGAGCGGGTCGGAACTTTGGTACTCCCAGACCAGTTCGCCGCTCCAGTTCAGCTCCTGCAGCGTGCCGCCCGGACCCTGCTTATCCATCACGCGCTTGCTGGGCTTGATCCCGCGAAGCAGGTTTCCGTTCGGGAGCAAGTAGACCTGTTTGAAGATGCTCATCCCTTCGGGCAGGTCCCACTTGTGGACCACCTGCCCCTGCATGTCGATCAGGTAACTGGCTCGCGCCGCCGTCGGCGAGAAGAGCGTGTAGCCCCCTGACGACCGCTCCGCGTCGTATTGGATCGTTCCGGTCGAACCGACGTAGTCCCGGTCGCGCTCGTCGAAGCGGAGCGCGCCGCTCACCGTCACGCTCTCGAGTTTCCCCTTCTCCGCGTGTGGCATGCGTGTGATGGGTCCGCCCGAGAAGTCGCGCCCGGTCGTGAGCATCCGCAGCAGATCGAGGTCCCCGCCGAGTGGTGGAACCGTCTCGATGCTCTCGAGAAAGTCATTGAGTCGCTCGACGACCTCCGGGTGTGCGGAGGCCAGGTCGTGTTCCTCGCGCGGATCTTCTTTGAAGCGGTAGAGCTCGGATCCCGCACCGAATCCGAGGATCGGCAGGTCGGGAAACTTGACGAGCTTCCAGTCTCCGTCGATCACGGCCGTGACGCCCATGGAGCCGACCGCGAAGGGTCCGCGCGCGACGGGCGCGCCGCCCTGGAGTTCCGACCAACGGCTCTCGCCGTCGAGAGGTTTGTGACTCCCGAGCGGGACCTCGGTCGCCTCGGCCAGCGTGGGCAGCAGGTCGTGAACCGAGATCACCTGCGCACTCTTGCGGCCTCCGTCGAGGACGCCCGGCCACCACGCGGCGGCCGGGACCCGGATCCCGCCCTCGTAGGGGGATCCCTTGCCATCGCGAAGCGGGTCGTTGCGTCCATCCGAGGAGTGCGGGACGAAGCTTGCGAGGCCGACGCCGCCACCGCCGTTGTCGCTCATGAAAAGGACGAGCGTGTCGTCCTGCATTTCCTGCCTCGCCAGCGTGTCGAGGATCCGTCCGATCCCGGCATCCATTCGATGGACCATCGCGGCGTAGACCCGGCGGTCTTCATCCTCGATCGCTGCGTACCGCTCGATGTCTTGCTGCAGGGCGGCCTGTGGGCCATGTGGCGCGCCGTAGGAAACGAAGAGGAAGGTCGAGCGTTCCGGATCTCGCTCGCGCAACAGCCGGACGGCCTCGTCCGTGATCAGTTCGGTCGCGTAGCCCTCCTCTCGCAGCGTGTGGCCGTTGCGCTGCCAGTCGATGCCCCCGATGAAGCTGTGGTCGAAATAGTCGATGAACCCCGACAGGAAGCCGTAGAAGTGATCGAAGCCGCGGTTCTGGGGGAAGTACTCGGCCCGGCTTCCTCCGAGGTGCCACTTTCCCACCAGAAAGGTCTGGTAACCGGCGTCGCGGAAGATCTCGGGAAGCAGCTTTTCGTCGAGCGGCAATCCGCCCTCGGTGAAGCCCGTGATCGGGCGGCTGATTCCGGTTCGGAGCCAGGACCGCCCAGTCAGCAGCGCGGAGCGCGTTGGTGAGCAGGCGGGGTACACGTAGAAGCGGTCGAGTTCCACGCCGCTGTGCGCGATCTGATCGATGTTCGGAGTCCGAATCTCGCTTCCGTGATACCCCACGTCGTTCCAGCCGAGGTCGTCGGCCACGATCAGAACTACATTGGGCGCCGACTTCGCGGCTTGCTCTCCGAGCGCATCGCGCGAGAAGCCAAGTCCGGCTGCGATGCACGCCGCAGTGAGCAGGATCGACGACTTCACGGCGAGCGAGCATACACGACCCCCGGGTCCTGGGAGCTCCGGCCGCGTTCCCGAAACAGGCTCGACCTGTTCGCGCCGGGCACCCGTTTGCCCGAGGCGGCTTCGACGTCATTGTTGCCATCGATGCCGCCTGGCGTACATCCGAGTCTTCCGGCGTCTTTGGGCGCCTTCGGGTGGCTCGGGGCGCGGCTCGGAACGTCGAGCGCCGGCGGGTTGTTTCAAGCCGACTCGCATTTTTCACGATACGGGTTGCCGGGAGGCCCAACATGAAGAACTTCTCTCTCTCTCTCCTGCTGCTGGCCGTGTTCGGTGGCGTCGCTGCCGCCGCGGACTCTCAGGGAATTCTCCAGGTAGAGATCAAGAGCCCGGCCCCGGATCTCGTGCTCTCGAGTGCCGAGTCCTGGATCGATGTTCGGGGCAGCGCCTCGACCTTCGGGGGCATGAAGCAACTCGACCTGTTTCTCGTGATGGACACCTCGAGCAGTCTCCGCGCGAGCGATCCCGAGGACCAACGGCTGGACGGCGCAATCCGCCTGGTAGAGAGCCTGCCTGCACGCAGCGACACGCGGGTCGGCATCGTCGAGTTCGATACCAGCTCCGAGCTGATCCTGCCTCTGACCTCGGACCGCGCAGCCGTGATTCATGCGCTGCGGAACCTGGATCGGAGCGGCTCGACGGACCTGGCCGGCGGAATCCGGACCGCGCTCTCGGGCCTCGAGAACGGTGGGCGTCCGGGGGCCGTAGCGATGATGCTCGTCTTCACGGATGGAAAGTCGAAGCGACAGGGCGGTTCGAAGGCCTCTCGTGAAAGCGAGGCGCGTGCCGTCCGGCGTGCGATGCAGCGGGCGAAGACGCAGGGCGTGGCAATCCACGCGCTGCTGCTCGGCTCGGATCCGCGCGGGGGTCAGCTGCTGCGCGAGATCGCGTACGCGACGCACGGGAGCTTCGTTCAGGTGCGCGATCCGAAGAGTCTCCCGCAGGCCTTCTTGAATCTTCGCACCGCGGGAGTGGATCACGTGAGCCTTTGGGTCGACGGCTCGCCGCCGATCGAGGCTCGCCTGATCGGATCCTCGTTTTCTGCGCGTGTTCCGTTGCACGAGGGTGTAAACGAGATCGTGGCGACCGCGACCAGTCTGCACGGCGTGACGCGGCAGAGGACGATCCGGGTGGTGGTACGAGAGCCTGGCTGTGCGGAGCTGCAGGTCGAGGCTCGCCGCGACGGCATCCCCGCGCTCTCCGTTTCGAATCGCGCGGTCGAGATCGTTATCGACGCCTCGCGCAGCATGTGGGGCCGCATGCAAGGCCGACCCAAGATGAGCATCGCCAAGGAGACGATGGACGCCGCGCTCGAGTGGCTTCCCGAGGACCTGGAGCTCTCGCTGCGCGCGTACGGAAACGCGAACCCCAGCGAGCAGCACGACTGCCGCGATTCAGAACTCCTGGTCGGCCTGGCGCGCAACAATCGCGATCGGATCCGCGAAGCCATCGCCGGGCTGCGCCCCAATGGCCAGACCCCGATCGCCTTCGCGCTCGAGCAGATCGCGGCCGATTTCTCCGACTACCGCGGAGAGCGTGCAGTGATCCTGGTCACCGATGGGATCGAGAGCTGTGCGGGTGATCCTGTGGCGGCCGCGCGGGAACTCCAGGAGTTGGGCTCCGTCCCGGTCCACGTGATCGGCTTCGGGCTCTCCAGCGATGAGGACGAGGATGTTCGGAGCCTGCAGGCGATCGCCGCGGCCTCGGGCGGACGCTTCGTCACCGCGGGCAGTGCACAGGAATTGCGTGAGGCGATCGGCGCGATGGTGGGCACGCCCTTCCAGGTCTGGAGCGGTGAGCGCTCCGTCGCCCGGGGCGCCCTGGGTTCAGAAGAGCGAATCCGTCTGCCGGGTGGAGACTACGTGGTGCGCCTCGAGAGTCTGCCCCCGCGCCAGTTCCAGGTCCGGCTCTCGGGCGAGGAGCGGCTCACGCTGGCCTTCGAGCGCGACCAGGGCAAGGTCTCCCAGCACGCGCGTCGCTCCCCGGCCGAGTACGCGACCTGCGAGGCGCCGGCCGACCGCGAGTTCCTGGCGCCGGCCGCACCCGACGAGATCGGCGTGATCGACGAGTTCGCTCCCGAATCACTCTAGTCGCACTTCGCGGAGGCCGGAGCTGAAGTCGAGTCTTTTGCCCCGGGCTCGAGCTTCGGCCCCGGGTTCCCCTGTTCGAGTCTCCGCTGTCGCGCCGCCGGGCAGGGGAGTTCACGCGCGGGGGGTCCACCCCCGGCTCAGGCTGTGGCCCCGTCGCGCGGCAGACAGACGACCACGGTGCCGGTCGCGTGGTCCCCGAAGTCGTTTGCGGCCCGGATTGCCACCTCGACGATCTGCTCGTCGCCCTCGCGACGCGAGTCTGTCACCTGGCCCGTAAATCGCAGGATCTGGCCCGGCACAGCCGGGGCGCCCAGGCGGATCGAGATGTTGCGCAGCATCGCTCCGGATCCTGCCCAGTCGGTCACGAAGCGCGACACGTAGCCGTTGGTGGTGAGAATGTTCATGAAGATGTCGGGTGCGCCCTGTGCCTGCGCGAAGTCGCGGTCGTGGTGCGCGGGCATGAAGTCACGCGACGCGATCGCGCCGGCGACGATCACGGTCGACGTGAGCGGGAGTTCGAGCGGCGGAAGTTCGTCGCCCACGGCGATCTTGCTCGGGCGCTCCGTGCGGGCGGCTTCGCCGCTCATGCTTCCGCTCCGGCAGGGGCCGGCTGGAACTTGAGGATGCGGAAGCGCTGTCGCCCGACGACCTCCCCCTCTCCATCGGTGTAGGTGGTGAGCCAGGTCACGAAGTAGCCGAGGCCGCGCGCGGTCTGCTTGCGGTTCGAGATGGACTCCAGTTGGGTCGCTGACCGAAGCCGGTCCCCGGGCCGCAGATAGCGCTCGAACTCGAGTTCGGAGTTCGTGGCCAGTGTGCCCGTGTAGCCGGCGTTGCTGAGCACGCTGATCGGATTGTCTGCGCCGATTTCGCCCGGGGCGCCGCCGCGCTCGGCGATTCCCTCAATTCGGGGGCGGGGCATCGTCCAGGTCTGGAGCATGGCCGGCGGAGCCACGATCCCACCGAAGCGCGAGGTCGCGGCGAACTCCTCATCGAGGTACACCGGGTTGCGGTCGTCGAGTGCGTCGACCCAGTGCTGGATCATGCTCCGGTTGACCTCGTCGGGTGCCAGTCCCGGCGCGCCGAGAGGCTTGCCGAGCCAGCCTTCGAGTGCCGCCAGCAGCGGATCCGCTTCAGCGTCTGTCATTCCGGACCTGAAACATGAAGTACCTCGTGAGAGCGCGAGGCCGGTGTGGACCGAACGGAGGAACGCCACGCCCACTTCCGAATCGGATCTGCTGGCCCTCGCTGCCTGCGGATCCGAAGCCCTCGCCGAAGCCGGCCAGGACGCGGACGGAAGCATACGAGAAAGCTCCGGGCTTTGGGAACGTGGCTGCGCTTCGGAAGCCCGGCTTCGCCGGGGTCGGGCTGCTCGGCACGAGTCGGTCCTCGCTGACGTAGAGAAAGCCGTCCGGGCCGAACTCGAGGTTGTCGGGGTGGCGCAGGGCGACCGCGGACGGATCGCCGAGAACACTGACGGCTCCGTTCGACTCGATTCGCAGCACGTTGTCGGCGAGCGTCTCGGCGGCGTAGGGCCCGGGGTCCAGCGCCCCGCCGAAGTCACCGAAGGCCATGCCCTCGGGCCGCCCGAGCCCTCCAGCATCAGCCATCACCTGGTCAGCGAGAAGCGCGGAATCGCATAGAAGAAATCGGTCGGCTTTTGGCTTCCGACGCCCGTTCCAGTCGCAGGCCTGGCATCGGCTCCGCGAGCGGCGGGTCGTGGACCGTTGCAGGCGCTGCGCCGGCCCGAAGAAGTCCGGCGTGCCGATGGCCGACACGCCGGACTCGGGTTCTGCCCGGGCTCAGTAGGTCGCGACCACCGGGAACAGAATGGATCCGATGCCCTGAAGCTGCTGGACGCCGAGATCGGTCAGCGCGTGCGGCGCAAGCAGTACGGACGATGCCAGCACGCGATTCTGGGTCGAACACTGAACCCGGCCGATGAAGTCGCGCCCGTACGAGAGGTCCGATGCCAGCGCGAAGCGGAGTCCGCCGGGAGGCACATCCAGCCGGATGCGGCCGACGTGCCTGCCGTTTGCGTCGAACGCCCGGCAGGTGACTCTCGCCCGCTCGCGTCCGGTGTTCGTGAAGACCAGCGCGGTATCCACGAAGTCTCGATCCGCCACGCGCAGTTCGGCCTGAAGTCCCGTGGCATCGCGCGTGATCTCCCGCGCATCGGCCTCGGGCGCATCGGTGACGGCGACCTGTGCCGCGCCGTAGGTCGGCGCCAGCAGGCCAACGAGCATAATCCAGAGTACCCCCCTCCGGACGAAAGCTTCCTTGGAACGCATCAGAGGTTCCTCCTCTTCGAAGCAAGAGCGGAACTGCCCGCTTCGTACCGGGTCTAACCGGGGTCGGCGGCGATGGTTGCGCCGCGGGCGACTCGGGCGGCGGGAGTCTCCGCTTCGGCTGATGTCGTGCCCCGTGCCAGGCGCGGGTGGCCTAGGGGGTCTGTCTCCGCTGCTTCAGTTCCGACACGATGCGCGCGTGTGTTTCGGCGTCGAGTCGGTAGAAGCAGGCCGCGATCGCGACTCCGCCCATGATCGCGGCCGGTGCGAGCGTCAGCAGCGCCAGGATCGTCCAAAGCGACTCCGGTGTCTGCGTCTGGTGCGCGACGAAGCCGGCGACGCTCAGGGCGACGCCGGCGCCCGCACCGCCGAGCGCCTTGCCGAGCTTTTGGAAGAAACTCGCGGTGGAGTAGACGGCCCCCTCGGCCCGCGCGCCTGTCTTCCACTGTGCGTACTCGACGGTGTCGGGAATCATCGCCCAGCCGAGCACAGCGATCGGCGCGCCCCCGAGCGCGCCAATCACCGACCAGACGAAGACCAGGTCGAGTCGATCGTAGGGCGTGGCGTAGAGCCCGAACGCGGAGAGGGCCGTGAGCCCGGCCCCGATCGCCATACCACCGGCCTTGCCGAAGCGCGCGGCGAGCCGCGGTACGAAGAGCAGCCCGAGCAGCATCGCGGGCATGGTGGCCGCGAAGTAGAGACCGAGCAGATCCTCGCGTCCCAGGTTGTACTTGAAGTAATAGGGCGCCACGGTCTGGCGGATCGTGAAGCCGAACATGCCGAGCGTAAACATCACGATCGCTACGATCAGCGGCGGGTTGCGGCCGAGTGCGGCGAGCGAGTGCCGCAGGCTCGGCGGTGGCTCCCCGGCTCCGATGCGCTCTTCGGTTCCGGCGAAGGACAGCCAGATCAGCCCCGTGGCCAGCACGCCGAAGCCCCCCATCACCAACGGGTAGCCAAGTTGCGGCGACCCGAACGCGTTCGAGAGCGTGGGCAGCAGGATCGAGACGAGCAGGCCGCCGCTCATCGCGCAGAGCATGCGCACGGTCGAGAGCCTGGTGCGCATCGCGTGGTCGTCGGTCAGGGTCGCGGTGAGCGCGGAGTAGGGGATGGTGACGACCGTGTAGGCGATGCTGAAGCCGATGTAGGTCGCGTAGGCCCATGCGATCTTTCCGGACGGTGAGAGGTCCGGGGTGGAGAACATCGCGACCGTGACCAGCCCGAGCGGAATTGGTCCGAACAGCAGGTAGGGCCGGAACTTTCCCCAGCGCGTGCGCGTCAGGTCGGCGATGCGACCCATCAAGGGATCCGTCACCGCGTCGACCACCCGGGCGACCAGCAGCACCGAAGCCGCGACTGCGGCGCTGATCCCGAACACCTCCGTGTAGAAGTAGAGGGCGAACGTGAGCGAGGCCATGAAGTAGAAGTTGATGCCGGTGTCCCCGATCGAGTAGCCGGCGATCTCTCGTGCGCGCATCAGTCCCTTCGGGTGCGCCGGCTTCCGGCCGATGAACGACGTGCGTCGATCACGCCCGGAACCCGGACGCATGACCCCCGGGCAGATGCGGGCTTCGGGTCAGCCCGCGCGGCTCTTCTCGAGGTGCGCCCATGCGCGAGGAAGTGACACGTCACGATTGGGCCTACGTGGCGGCAGTTTCGCTTCCGTCGGCGACTTCCAGCCCATCGCCTTCATCGTCTGACCGATGTGGGTCATGTTCAGCATGTCGTGGCTGTAGCAGAAGCGGCCGTCACCGGCGTAGTAGAGAATGGAAAGTCCGGGGACCATCCAGGGTGTGCCATTCTCCTTGTACCCGAGAATCTGATCCCACTGACTGATCAGCCTGTGCCCATCAGCCATCGTCCAGTTCTTGGGTGTGGACCACCCGTAGCCCGTCAGTCCCGCCATCGACTGCACGAGAAATTCTCGGATGGCCTCGCGGCCTTCGACGCGTCCCCACGCGGGGTCGATGTACACGGCGTCTTCGGTAAAGAAGTCGGCCAGTTCCGACCAGGAGGTCTCCCCGGCGTCGATCTTGTTCCGCAGGGCGACGAACCGATCGTAGGTCTCGAGCGCTTCACTTTCTACGCTCTCCTGCATGCTCAGCCGAAGAAGCAGATCGCCCGGGCTTCGATGCTTTCGCGCGGGGCGGCGTCTGCCGGGCAGTCGGGGTCGTCGAAGGCCGAGTGCAAGGTGGGAATGAAGGGGTCCATCTCGGAGTCGTAGGTCTTGAAGACGAGCACCTCGTCGCGCTCCATCTCCGAGAAGAAGAACCAGCGGTGATCGGGGTTGTGGAGGGCCTGGTAGATCTCCAACTGGAATCCCTGGCGGCCCCCGTAGTTGTGGAGGTCGGTGGGCAGCAGATCCGCCGGAGAGACGGAGCGTGCGTCACAGACTGCGAGTGGGGCGTGCAGCTTGCCCGGGTCGAAGCGTCGCCACATGTTGAAGATCGCGATTCGGCCCTCGGGCAGTTTCCTGTCTCCGATGAATCCCTGAAGCTTCTCCTTCAGGGCCGGCGTGAAATCGTTGTGGACGAGCCGGTGGGCACCCAGCCGCTGTCCCAACTCAGCCTCGGCCTCGTTTCGCGTGAGGTGACTGATGACGCGCACGCTCTTTGCACCCGTCAACTCCGCAGCGAGTGTTCTCATCTCGTCGTAGTAGAGGTTCTCGATCTGTTTGGGATCGTAGAAGTCTTTCACCTGGCTGGTGTGCCGAGCGAGCTGGAAGCCCTCCACCCCGAGGCTCGCTTCGATCTCTCGACCATTGCGAACTGTGTGCGGGTGAAGCTGATGCCGCACTACGCTGGGATCCACGGGGTTCTTTCCGAACGACGGCTTCGGCTCGCCGCCCTTCGGCGGGATCCGGTAGTTGAACTCAGCCTCGAGGGCCGTTCGGGGGATTGCCATGCTCGGGGTCTTTCTACGTGTGGGCCGGGCCGAACCGGCGAGCGGAGCCCGTACAGTCGCTGCAGAGTATAGCTCGTCCGGTCTGTGTCTCGGGTTCAGCCAGGCGCCTGGTCCTTGGCGTCCCAGGGCATGCTCGCGGTGATCCAGTGCGTAAGCGGTTCCTGCTGGTCGTTACGATGGAGGTGCCGGGGTGGCTGGGCGAAGCTCGAGTAGGGACGGCAGCGCAAAACGACCCGATCCTCTTTCTTGGCCATCGCCTCCACCAGGGGCCGCGCCTCTTCGCCAAGCGGGGTCCCCGACATGCGTCCGCCCACCGCCATCATCACGTCGACCACGAGCTTCGGATCGTCGTCCAGCGCTGCGTCGCAATACAGTTGGATGTAAGCGAAGGGCCAGCGCTCATCGAGAATGCACAGGCTGACCTTCTGGTCGCGCTGCACGGCCGTGGTCTTCGCGCGGCCCCGCATGGTCGAGATGAGCAGCTCGTCGGCATCAGTCGGAATGTAGTAGACGACCGACATGGAAGGGCCGTCGGCGCTTCGGCCGTAGCCGTAGACACAAGTCCGATGTGTGCGCACGAACGTTCGACGTTCGGAGGGCAACATGTCGCGGTCCGTGGGCGCTGCAAATGGCTCGGCCGTCCACGGCAGCAGCTTCATGTCGCGTCTCCTTCTTGCTCCGAAAGCTACTGAAATTGAATGGGTTTCGGACGCGATCGTTTGTGTGTCCGCGCTAGAACCCGCGCCCGCTGCGCCTGGGGTGGATGGCTGTGATCGCGGGTTCCAGGTCCCGGTAGTAATTGAGGGCGTAGGCCGCGGGGGCGTAGCCAAGCAGAGCGAGCAACTCCTTGGGCAGTTCTCGGGCGACCTCGTGTGGCACGGCCAGGAACTGGTTCTCTTCCTGCGTGAGCCATGCGCGCGCGTAGGTAATGTTCACACCCTTGCGCACGGCGTCGCTCCGGTTGGCACCGCCTCCGTGGTAGATCGCGCCCGTATACAGAAGTACCGAGCCCTTTTCCATCTCGGCGGGCTCGGTCTGGTCGTGATCGAGTCTGAGCTTGTCCTCGAACTCGTGGCTTCCGGGGATCACCCGCGTCGCGCCGTTCTCGTCCGTGAAGTCGGTGATGGCCCAGAGCGTGTTGCACTGCACTTCGTAGCCGGTCGGAAACGGAAAGAAGTCGAACGCCCACTGATCGCGGTGGATGGGCTGCGCGGTCTCTCCCGGTCCGATCGAGATGATCTGCGTCAGGTGGAGGTGGAAGTTCGCGGCGTCGTGTAGCAGCTGCTTCGTCGTATCCAGAATCGTGGGATGCATGACGAGCTCCCGCGCGGCCGGAGAGCGCGCGACGAGCGCGCCGGTGCGCTTGGTACACACGCCCGTGAACTCCTCGGGCCCGAAGTGGTTGGCCTGCTCGTGAGGTGCCATTTCAGCCTCGACCCGATCGAGCAACTCGGTCGATCCGAGCCCATCGATGATGATGCAGGCATCGCGCCGCAGGATCTCGTGAATCTTGTCGGCCCCGGTGTCGGCCGGTACGTGTTCGACGGGCATGAGAGCGGCTCCTTTCAGGGCTTCGCCACGCGCATTCTCTGGGACAAAGAATACGCCATCCCGTCGCTCTGCTGAAAGCCTGGCTCGGGAAGCGAAGACGGGTTTTCCGTTCGATCGCTAGATGGGTATGCTTCGGGTTCGCACTCTCGGTGAGCTGGGCTTTCTCGGCGGGAGCTGCGAGGGAGATCTGGATGACGATCGAGCTCTGGACTGCGGCGACCCCAAACGGATGGAAGGTCGCCATCATGCTCGAGGAACTGATCGAGGCCGGTGTCGCGCTGCCTGAGTTCGAGGTGCGGACTATCAATCTCATGGCAGGCGAGCAGTTCACGGAGGAGTTCACGGCGCGGAACCCCAATCAGAAGATCCCGGTACTGATCGACGAGGGCCGGGCCATCATGGAGAGCTGCGCGATCCTGCAGTACCTGGCGGAGAAATTTCCGACCGACCTGCTGCCGGCAGGCGCCGGGCGCTGGCAGGTGCTGCAATGGCTCTACTGGCAGGCGGCCAACGTCGGGCCCGTGTTCGGAAACAAGCTCAGCTACACCCGCTACATGGATGATGTAGACGAGGAGCGCAAATCACACCCGCTCGAACGCTTCGGGCGGGAAGCCCGACGGCTGGTTGCGGTGCTGGACAAGCAGCTCGAGGGGCGCGATTTCGTCTGCGGTGAGAAGTTCACGATTGCCGACATTGCGATCTATCCCTGGGTTCGCGGCTGGAAATGGAGCAAGGTCGACATTACCGACCGACCGAACGTGGTGGCCTGGGTCAAGCGGGTTCGCGCCCGGCCCGGGGTCGAGAGAGGCCTGGCCTACGGCGTTCCCAAGGACGAGATCGATCAGTGGAGCGAGGAACGCAAGGCCGCCTACGCCAGGGGTGGTGCGTCGATTGCGGGAAACGAACGGCTGCGTTCCGAGGTGTAGCAGGCAACCGCGGAGCGGCGTCGCCCCGAATGGGTTGAGCGGACGAGCGGCGAGGCCGCAGTCGTCGGAGTCGCGGATCACAGTGGGCGGGCCATCTTCGTCTGCGTTGGGGCTCGAGCCGGAGTTCCGGTGGCGCCGGATCAGCGGCCGAGGGCCAGCGAACGCACGGAGGGGCCCTCGATCCAGGACCCCCGCGGGCGTCCGGCGCGCTACAATGTCGCCATCTGAGCTCAGCCACACGGAGGTCCACGCATGTCCCTGTCTCACATCGACCTGACGAACCCCGATCACTTCGTCGAGGGGACCCCCCACGAATGGCTGACCGAGCTCCGCAACCAGGACCCCGTGCACTGGCACCAGGGCTCGACCGGGGCGGCGTTCTGGTGCGTGACCAAGTGGGAAGACCTGCGCTACGTGTCGCGCAACCCGATGCTGTTTTCCTCGCAGCGGAAGGGCACGAACATGCCGAATCCGCGCATGGAAGAGCTGATGCGGCAGCGTGTGGAGTCGGGCGTGGCGAACCCGACGATGGCGGCGATGGCCCAGCAGTCCGAGGAGGGGGGCGGCGTATTCCCGATCATGCTGATGATGGATCCGCCCCGGCACGTGGCGTTCCGGCGCCTGGTGCAGCGAAGCTTCACGCCGCGCCTCATCGAGGAACTCGCGCCGCACATTCGCGAACTCGCGCGGACCATCGTCGACCGCGTGATCGAGAAGGGGGACTGTGAATTCGTGACCGAGGTGGCGGCGGAGCTGCCGCTCCAGGTGATCTGCGAGATGATGGGGGTTCCCGAGGAGGACCGGCAAGAGATCTTCGATCTTTCGAACCTGATGATCGGTTTCGACGATCCCGAACTCGGGGAGAGCGAAGAGCAGCGGATGATGGCGTCGGTGGGAATGTTCACCAAGGCCATGAAGGTCGCCGAGCTCTACCGGGACAATCCCCAGGAGAACCTGACGAGCCACCTGCTGCACCGCGAGGTCGACGGCGAGAAGCTCTCCGAGATGGACTACGCCGCCTTCTTCCTGCTGCTCACCGTGGCCGGGAACGAGACCACGCGCACCGTCACGACCAATGGCATGCGGCTTCTGATCGAGAACCCGGACCAGCTTCAGCAGTTGGTCGATGATCCCTCCCGGATTCCGACCGCGGTCGAGGAGATCCTGCGCTACGAGCCGGCCGTGCACCACTTCCGCAGGACCGCGACCCAGGACACCGAGATCCGCGGACGCAAGATCAAAGAGGATGATCCGATCGTCATCTGGTACCCGGCTGCCAACCGCGATGAGGAGGTCTTCGAGGATCCTCAGCGCTTCGACGTGGCGCGGCACCCCAACGAGCACCTCTCGTTCGGGATCGGCGAGCACTTCTGCCTGGGCGCCAACCTCGCGCGCCTCGAACTCAACGCGATCTTCGAGGAGATCATCCCGCGGCTGCGCAATCCGGAATTCTCCGGGCCGGTGCGGCGTCTTCGCTCGAACTTCATCAATGGGGTGAAGGAAATGCGGGTCCGCTTCGATCCGGGGAAGCGTCTGTCCGAGTAGTTCCTGGCGAGCGCTCGGTCACATGGGTGCCCATGCAGCCCGTGATCATGGGCAGATCCAGGAAGGTCTTGATGCCGGGCGTTGGGGCCTCACAGACCAGCGGGACCGCGTTCACCAGGTGGAAGGCGGTGGTGCTTAGGCCCTGCGCCACGCGCTCATCCTGGTTCAGATGGGACGGGAAGTCGATGTCGACGTTCAGGTTTACGTCGCCCTCGATCTTGATCCGCCAGCCCGACTGGCGCGGGATCTCCATCTTGGATTGGAGCCGCGTCTGCTCGATGTCATCGCAGTACCAGATCTGCTCCTGGATGATCTCGGTCCCGTCGGCGGTGATGCCGATGTGCTGGTAGTGATTCAGGGCGATCGTGCCTTCCTCGATGATTCCCACGGCGGTCTCGATTGGCTGATTGGCGAGGATGAAGTCGTGCTTCGCCTCGTAGGAAACGACTTTGCTGCCGAGACCCTCCGCGATCATGTCGATCGGCTCGTTCCAGCTCTTGGCCAGCATCTCCTTGAGCTTGTTCTTGGCCGCCTGCGCGGGGGTCTTTCCGAGGTTCATCAGTTCGCGCATCACCCCCTCGGAACTGTAGGTGCGGCAGTCCCCGCACTCGGTCATCGTGATCCGGTCGATGCGGTTGCACCAACCGGTGAAGGTCAAGGGGAATCGCTCGGCGATGCCTCCAGGGTTGCAGCCCGAGGCATGGAAATTGACCTTGCCGTTCTTGCAGGATCTGGTGAGCGCCGCGGCCGCTTCCGGGTTCTGGATGAACGGGAAGTAATAGGGGCACGGGGTGATCACGTGCTTGCCGGACTCCAACAGACGGCAGATCTCGTCGGTATGCCACGGCAACGGACAGTAGAGCACGCAATCCGCGTCGAGGGCTAGAATTTCATCGATATCGCGGGTGGCGATCACACCCGTTTCGTCGCCCCCCATGAGTTCGCCTGCATCCAGCCCTTGCTTCTTGTCGCTGTACACCTTGACGCCCACCAACTCGAGCTTCGGATGCCGCACCACGCCCTTCAGGCAGGAAGTGCCCACTACGCCGGTTGCCCACTGGATCACCTTATATGTTTCCACCGTCGAAGCTCCTCGTAGCACAGGCTCTGGGTTGAAGCGCCCGTCAGGCCGATCGGGATTGGGATGCCAGTCGGCTCAGGCGGAACACACGAATATTTCGGCTGGTTCTCTTCTCGTAAGCGTTTATCTGCGGGATCGCCTGTAGGACGTCGTCCCAGATCTCGTCCTTTTCTCGATCGGACAACACCCGCGCCCGGGCAGGGAAACGTTCTCCGCGTACTTGAACCTCGACCGCGGGATTGGCCTCGAGGTTGTAGCGCCAGCCCGGGTGTCTCTGTTGCCCCATGGCACTGGCCACGATCAGGTAGTCCCCTTCGTGCTCCAGGCAGGCCACGTGGACCGAGCGCGGTCGGCCCGAGTTTCGGCCGGTTGCCGTCAGCGTGAGCATGGGCATGCCCGGCGGCCCCATCGACGTGAAGCGGCCGTTGGTCGCCTTGAAAACCCACGGGTCGAGTGGCGAGGCGACGTGCCGGATTATCCAGGCGAAAATCCGGGTGGTGGTCAGCCAGACGAAAATTCTGGTGTTGACGAGCCAAACCGTGAAGTTGGAAGGCATGGAACGTTTGCTGGCCTCCAGGGAATCCGCAGTATAGGTCTGGACGGGTGGCTGCGTGGCGCCTTCGGCTCCTGTCAGCTCCGGAGCTTCAGCATTCGTCCGAGTGGAAGATCCAGAGGAGATACGAGCCCGGGCTTCGCAGCGCAGACGAAGGGGATCGAATTGATGGCCTTGGTTCCCGTCGACCAGGTTCCGATCACGTCCTCGTCCATGTAGACCTCGTGCGTGATGCGGCTGCCGGGCGTGCCTCTCACGTCGATCTCGATCCATCCCTGCGAAGGACCGTCCGCCAGCCAGGACTCGCGCACGTACTCGGGCCCAAGCAAGAAGCGCAGTTCGATCGTGGCTACGGCCCGGCCGCCGTGGGTGGTCGAAGCCTTCACCAGCAGTCCGGCCATCGTGCCTTTCCGGACCACAATCTTGTCCTGGTAATCCCGCGTGGCGGGTTCGAATCCGTACTCGAACGCATTCCCGTCGTGGGGTAGGTCGAGGCTCTCACAGAGCAGGTCCGTAATCTGGTGCAGGGTATTGGCGAAGATCGCGTGTGCGCCGCTAGATCCGGTCGCGAGTTCCTCCTCGCTCTTTCCGAATCCGAACAGCTCCAGAAAGACCTCGCTGAGACTCGCCTGTGGCTCGCAGGTCTTGATGTAGATCGAGTCGATGTCGGTACAGACCGACGAAGCCAGCAGTGCCAGTTCGTAACTCAACCCCGGGTTGAGCCCGGTGCCGAAGAGCGAGGACTGCCCCTTCTCGCACGCGGTCAGGATCTCGGGAAACGCGGAGCGCTTCTTCGGGTTCCAGCCCGCCATGATGCTGATCACGTTCTTTCCGCTCGCGAGAATCGGAATGACCTCGTCGTAGCGCTCCATCGGCGGGTTGTAGAGCACGCAGTCCGCCTCGATCGACAGGATCTCGTCCATGTCGTCGGTTGCGCGTATCCCGAGTGGCTGAATCCCCGCGATCTTACCCGCGTCGAGTCCGACCTTCTGCTTGTGGAATACGAAGGCGCCCACGAGTTCCATCGACGGGGCGGCTGCGAGGACACGAATCTGGTGCTGAGCAATGTCCCCTGTGTACCACTGGATGATCCGGAGCTTCTTCATAGAATCCCTCTATGGCGTTTTGTGTCTCCATCCGACCCAGTGGGTGAACATTGCTAAGACATGCATGCTACGCGCGTTCTCGCCAAAGCGGGAATACCTCATCAGGATCGCAGTGCTCGTCGACGACCCATTTGCACATGCGCCGAAGGGGCTCGATTGCGTCCTGCGGCGCCGCCGTCGTCACGTGGCAGGCGTAGCCGAGCGACGTCAGGCGCTGCGCGCCGAATAGCGGCAGGTGGTTGCGAAGTTCCTGTTTGAGACTTTCGGGGTAGATGCCGACGGTTTGCGTGTAGGCGTTTATCGCGGCCGTGACCTGCTCGATTTTATCCACCGGCACCAGGTTGGCCACGCGGCAGGAGAGCAGCGGCGCGTAGTCGACGGCCTGGTCCATCTGCGAGACGATGATCGCGCCCTCGCCGTGCTCTCCCCCGACCACCCGAAACCAATCCGTCGTCAGCCTGGATCCCTCGATGTGATCGCGCAGTTCGCGGTCGAAGATCGGGGGGCGGGTCGAGATCGTCTCCGGAAGTGCCAGGAGTTTTTCGTAAATACGTTCGCCCAAGCGATTTGCCTTCTCGATCCCCTCCGGGTCGGTCCCCGACAGGACGTAGATCACACGTGCCGAGGCGCAGGCCTCCTGATTTGCGACGCCAATGTCACACGCCGCGCGGATCGCTACCTCGTCGAGGGTTGCCTCGCTGGAAAAGGCCTCCTCCCCGATGATCGTCGCGCTTCGTTTCGGATCCAGCGCGATCAGCTCCAGGCCCGGCTGGATGTAGCGTGTGATGTGCTTGACAGAGGCAAAGCCTCCCCAGGCGATGATCTTTTCAATCCGCTCCGGTCGACAGAGCGCCTCCTCTACGTCCGTATCCCCGCCCTTCCAATAGGCGACTGCCAGATGCTTTGTCAGCGGGTGGTTCGGAGCCACCTCGGCGAGCGTTCGTGCGATGGCTACGGCTGTCAGTGGGTCGTTGGAAGGCGCCTTGACGATGGCGTCGCTTCGCGTGAGCGCGTTGCGGATGATCGTGATCGCCGAGATCAGTCCACCGTTACCTGCGGGGATGTGGAGCGAACGCGAACCGAAGGCGCGAATTCTCAGTTCCCGGCCATCCTGCAGCCGTTTCGACACCCAGCCTTCGAGATAGTCGATCCCGATCCGCTCCTCAGCGATTTCACGAAGCCCCACCGGATCGAAGGCATGCGGCAACATCAGGTAACTGTTCTTCAGGATCGAGGCCGGATAGTTCCCCGCCTGCAGAGCCGCGCTATAGGCTTCCTGAATGTACCGGTTGGTATCGAAGTCGAGCGCTCGGCCCAGTTCTCCGAGAACATCGAGGATCTCGTCGAATGTGATCTCATGAAGATCGGCGAGATCCATCGGCGTCGCGAGCGGAAGTCGCTCGACGTAGTCATGGGGATCGGGTGCCTCGAACGTGCTCTCGGGGCCGCGGCCTCCAAAAGGGACCCAATTCTCTTCTACGACTTCTCCCCGCAAAAAGAGGGGAATCCGGAACCCACTCACCCCTCGAAGGCTTTCATGAAGTTCAGCGCCTCGTCGTGGACCTCGACCGTCGCGTTGCAGGTGATCCGATCGTCCTCGACGCCTTCCTTCTCGCTGTAGCGCATGATCTCGTGCTCGATCGCCACGCTCTGAAGTCCGCAAGGGCAGGGCGTGTCCCAGTCGATCGTGATCTCATCTCCCGAGATGATACCGCCCCAATGGCTGCGATTCAGGATGTCGTAGAAGGCGGCCCGCCCCGTCTGTCGTCCCTTGCGCGGCAGCGGCGCACTGGTTTCCGGGTCCAGCAGGAACGGTACGACGTAGGGCTGGACGTGGTACTTCTTTTCCCGGCAACCCCAGTGAAAGGCCCCGATCTCGGACATGCCGTAGCCCTCCTGGATCTCCTCCACGCCGAGGAAATCGCGGATCACGTCCATGAAGTTCTCTGGTAAGACGACTCCCTTCATCCCGCCGCCCGTCAGGATCGCCGAGTTCGGGGCAAAGACCTTGCGGAGTCCGCGCTCGAGGCCCGAGGCGGCAAGGTCGTAGAGCAAACTGTAGGCGCTCGTCATGAAGATCCGCTTGCCGGCGAGTTCCTGGCTCATGCGCTCGAAGAACGCGGCCATCTCTCTGGGCCGTCTTGTTTCCATCTCGATCAGTTCGTCCTTGCGGGCCAGCAGTTTCGGGTCGATCTCCAGGCGGTCGAGTTCGCCCCGGGAGGCTGCTGCCCGCATCTTGCTCGCCAGAAACATCAGGTCGGTACTGATGCTCCCCGAGTAGAGCGCGTGAAAGCGGCTCTCGTCGCCCCCGGTGAACTCGCGCTTGAGCATCGCCGCGAGCCGGAGGTGACCGAGCTTTCCGGCTGCGAAATTGGGCCAGATGACGTCGACCTCCGGGTAGAGTTCCTCGTGAGTCGGTTCGCGGCCAAAGCTCTGGAAGATGAAGTTCCGCCAGACCCTCATCGTGTAGCTCGCGCCTTGCCGGTCCTTCGGGATGATCGAGATCGTCCCGGTGGTTCCGGACGAGGTGATGACCTCGAGCGGCGTCTGCTCGTCGAGGCGGTCGATCCAAGCATCGATCCCTTCACAGCCTTCGGTATCGACCCCGGAGAGATCGTACGGGGTGTGCTTGTCGAGCCACATCGTCATCAGGTCAAACCGACCCTGGTCGATCAGTGCAGCCGGGTACGATTTGAAGGCGGTGTGCGCGAAGAAGAGTGGCACGACGTCGTCGAATTCCGACACCTCTGTGATGCCAATTCGCGCAGCGAGATTGCGCACCATTTCGATGCCGTCGATGTGTTCGGCGACACGAATCCGGAGGGCCTGCCGCTGCAGTTCCTCTAACTCGGGGCGCGAGATCATGTGCATCCGCGTGATCGACTGGTCGAAGTAGGCCAGCGGATCGCTCATGAACATGTCGAGATTCTGGACAGCGGCCATTGTTTCCCTCCTGCGAGTCCACTTCCGACCGGTTTTGAGCGGGTGCCTCGGAGCGGATGGAGCGCGCGCAGACGCTCCCCTCGGCACCGGATCAGCTTCGGCGGGACGCCAAGAATACGACGAATTGTAGAACTTGTGAGCCGCTGCCTTACTGCGGTCCGGCGAATCGCTACAGAGCCCGGTCGAAGAAGCTGGCCACCCGCCGGAGCGACTCTTCCGGCTCCCTCGCGATCGGCAGTTCGTGCTTCAGACCCTCGATGACCCACAAGCTCTTCGTAGACGGGACCCGATCGAAGAGCTGCTGCACCGTGTCGAGCTGGATCACCGGGTCCTCTGTTCCGTGAATGAACAGGATGGGCTGCTGCAGTTGCCGAGCCGCCTCCAGTTGCGGGTACCTGAGCGCCAGGGCGTCCCAGAGCGGCACCCCCATGCGCCATAGCAACATCTGTGCGGCCATGATTCTGAACGGACCCGGCAGCCACGGCACCGCCAGCGAGAACAGGTGGGCCAGGTCGTAACCCACGCTTGATACGACCACAGCGTGGATCTCCGGACTGGAGGCCGATGCGAGGAATACCGCAGAGGCTCCCTGCGAGACCCCGATCGCCCCAACCCGTTCGGCCGAACGGGAGTGTCTCAGCCAGGATGCGGCGGCCCGCACGTCCCGGGATTCGCGCAGCCCGAGGGTGAGGCCGAAGCCGTCGTCTTCACTCCGGCCGTGGCCGCGCTCGTCGATCAGCAGCACGTTCATGCCCGCCTGGTGCCAGCTCCCGAGGAAGGGCATGAAGCTGCGGCGATCGTCGCGACCCCCGTGAACCGCGATGATCGACCGGACCGAGGGCGAGGCTGCGGGCACGTACCACGCGCGAATCGTCAGGCCGTCTTCGGTCTCGAAGGATACTTCTTCATAGCTCAGACCCATGTCGGCCTGAGGATCGGTGAAGCCTCTTCCGAACAGGGGAGATGTCCCGGCTCGCACTTCAGCGTCTGCTGGAGGATGCATTACAACGCCGGCCATCCAGTAGCAAGCTGCGAGCAGAAGCGCGAACAGGACGGCAGCAGTGACAGCCAGTCCCCGGATGATCAAGGAGGCCCGCCGCTTCGACCGCATGCCGCCCGGTTTGGTCTCATCCCGCTAGTACGGCTTCTGCATGACGTAGAACACGTAGCCGAAGGAGCCGCCGCAGTCCCGGACGATGTCTACCTCGTTCTGGTGGTCATCGAGGGCCGCGACCCATGCGTCGTCGTCTCGTTGCAGTCGGAGCGCCCGAAGGCGCTCCTCGAACGGCGTGTAGTAGTCGTCCCACCACTCCTGTTCAGGCAGGACGAAGCTCCCGAGCAGGGAGTAACCGGCCTCGGCGACCGCACGCTCGTTGGCCGCGAGGTTCTGCATCCCGGGGTAACTCGCGTCCCAGAACTGCCGGATCGGCTCAGGCGGCGTATCGGTGAGCCAGGTGACCTCGCTGACGGCGAGCGCGCACCCGGGGCGAAGCAGTCGCCGCCAGCTGCGCAGCCCGCGGCCGAAGCCGATGTTGTAGATGGCGCCCTCGGACCAGACGAGGTCGAAGCTCTCGTCTTTGTAGGGCAGGTCTGACATCGAGCCGCGGACGGTCTCGATGCGGTCGTCGAGTCTCGCGGCCCTCGCGCGCTCGTCGAGTTGGGACAGGAAGGGCGGCAGCAGGTCCACGGCCGTCACCTGGCCGCCGGTCTCCCGGGCCAGTACCAGGGTCTGCCGGCCGGGACCGCAACCGAGGTCGAGGATTTTGGGGGCCGGGGGGAGTTTGGGAACCAGCGCCAGAGCCCGACGTGTGGAGGCGTCGCTTCCCGGTCCCTGCTTGGGCAGGCCCTGGTGGAGCTTCCAGAAGACCTCCATCGCGACCTGTTCGGGCTCGCCCGGCATCGCACGGCAGAATACCTCACGATCCCGCGCGCCGGTTGCAAGACCCGAAGTGAACCCGCGCGTTCTCGAAAACCGGCTTCGAGATCCGGCGGGCGACGCCCGCTCAGTTCAGCGGCTTCGGTTCAGCACGCCGATCGATTCGCTGACGGTGACGAAGCCAGAGGTTGTATCCGACCAGCACCGCGATCCCGACTGGGAGCTGAAAACTCATGAAGACGACGATCGGGACTGCCGCTTCGAGGCTCCCGAGTGCCTGGGTCGCGACGAAGAGCCCGAGCACGGTGTTCTTGATACAGACCTCGACCGCGATCGTGACACTTTCGCGCCAGTCGAGTCGCGCGAGGCGCGGTAGCCCGAGACCGAGCACGAGCGCCGCGAGCAGCAGCAACAGCGCTGCCGGCCAACTCGACTCGAGTGCGGGCAGTGCGGGATCGTCGCTCCGAATCGATTCGATCGTCAGCGCGACGACGATGGCCACGGCACTCAGGCGGCTCAGCCAGCGTTCGTGGCGGGCCGATTCGGGTCGCCACGAACGGACGGCCATTCCGATCGCGACCGGCAGCACCGTGAAGGTGCCGAGGCGGAGCGCCGTTTCGAGCACCGGCATCTCTACGCCGGCTGCGGCCGGGCCTGCTTCCGCCAGGACCAGCCGGACCCAGAGCGGAATCGTGATCAAGGTGACGGCCGTGGCGGTCGCGGTGAGCGTGATCGAGAGCGGGGTATCGGCTTTTCCCAGGTGCACGAACATGTTCGACATCACCCCGCCCGGACACGCGGCCATGATCACCAGACCGGCCGCGAGNAGCGGNTCGAGGTCAAACGCGTGCGCCAGCCCCAGACCCACCAGCGGCATCGCCACCAACTGGACCCCGGTTCCAACGACCGTCGCGCGTGGGAGTGCCAGCACGCGGCGAAAATCGTCGAGTGTGAGCGTGAGTCCCATCGCGAACATCAGCGAGAACATGCTCGCGGGGACGACCCAGGCGTTGATCAAGCTGCGTTCTCCAAAAACCGCACCGATGACATCCGTTACCTGACGGCCCGACCACCGTTACGCGCAGGCTAGTGGTTTCTCAATCAGAACGCGTCGCAGCAGGCCGCGGGAACCACTTCGGGCGGGCTCGCAATCGCTCTGATCTCTATTGCTGCGGGAGCCTCGGAGGTACCGGGCCCTAGGTCGGACCGGAATCAGGGGTTGCATCTGGCAGCTCGGTCAGCTGGCCGCCGGTCTCCCGCGCCAGGACGAGAGTCTGTCGGCCCGGCCCGCAACCGAGGTCGAGGATTCGAGGGGCCGAAGGCAGTTCGGGAACCAGGGCCAGGGCCCGGCGCGTGGAGGCGTCGCTTCCCGGTCCCTGCTTGGGCAGGCCCTGGTGGAGTTTCCAGAAGACCTCGATCGCGGCGTGCTCGGGTTTGGCCGACATCGCGCGGCAGGCTACCGCACCACCGCACACAGGCGTCGCGCGACTGGAAGAGAGCGTACGGGCGCTCGGACCCGGGTTCGAGGCCGATGCGTGGGATCGGTGGTCCGGCGTTTGAACCGCTGCCGAGACGCTCCAGAGCGCTGGCAGGCTCCTGTTCCTGGCGGTCGCTCCCGGATAGACCCGGGTTGGCAGTGCCCTGCTTCATCACGTAGAATCGATGCCGGCCTCTCGTGATCTGGTTCTGCTTATGAAGAAGACACCCTGGTCGGCGACACCCCCCACCCCAGCTGAGACATCGGGCGACCCCCGGGGGAACGAAACGGGCCGCGAGTTTCCGGGCGGCCGACGCTCGTTCCTGCGGAAGGCAGGCAGCGCGGTGCTGGGGCTTGGGAGCCTGGTACTGGGTGGCGCGTCCCTGTCCCGAACCTCGCGCGCGGGAACCGTGGACAGCCTCGCGAAGCAGGCGCCCGCAGTGCCCGACCGGATCCGGCGGTACAAGAAGCTCGGGAATACCGGGCTCATGATTCCCGACATCAGTGCCGGGGGCCTCGGGAGCGTGGAGATCGTTCGCTACTGCTACAACAAGGGAATTACCTACTTCGATTGCTCACAGATGTGGGGGACGGAGAGGTTCGTGGGCCCGGGACTGGCGGGTGTCCGACACAAGGCGGTGATCACGACCAAGAGCGAGATCCATGCTACGGAAAATCGCAACCAGATGATGCAGCGGCTCAATGGTAGCTTGCGCATGCTCCGGACAGACTACGTCGACATTTACTTGAATCACGCGGTCAACGATCTCGCGCGCGTGAAGAATCCCGAATGGCCGGAGTTCGTCCAGAGGGCGAAGAAGCAGGGCAAGATCCGGTTCTCGGGGATGTCGGGGCATGGAGGCAATCTGCAGGACTGCCTCAACTACGTGATCGACAACGACCTCGCGGACGTCATCCTCTCTTCACATAATTTTGGAAGTGATCCGGCCTTCTACGAGAGGTTCACCAAGCACTTCGACTTCATCGCAAACCAGAAGGGCATCGGGGCAGTATTCGAGAAGGCGCACGCGAAGGGCGTGGGTGTGATCGTGATGAAGACCCTGATGGGCGCCAAGGTCAACGATCTATCGCGGTATCAGAGGGACGGCGCGAGTTTTCCCCGGGCGGCATTTCGCTGGGTGTTGTCGAACCCGAACATCGACGCGCTGGTCATCAGCATGAAGAGCAAGGCGCTCGTCGACGAGTACGTCAGCTGCTCTGGCGACTCGGCCTTTGCCCGCTCAGACGCCGAGGTGCTGCGTCAGTACGTCGAGGCAGAGACCGCCGATCACTGTCGGATCGGCTGCAGTGAGTGCGAGACAAGCTGCCCCTACGGAGTTCCGATCGCGGACGTCTTGCGTCATCGCATGTACGCCGAGTCCTATGGCGACATGGAGATGGCCCGTGAGGGCTACGAGAAGCTCGGGGCAGCGGCAAGTCGGTGCGCCAGTTGCAATGAGCCGCCTTGCTTGAAGGCTTGCCCGTACGGCCTACCGATTCCAGCGCTCACGCGGGCAACAGACCGCCTCCTCCGAAGCGGCTGACCTGCAGCGTTCGGTCGTCGAGGCGACGCGTCATTCGATCGGTCGCGCGACCCGGTCCCTCCACCTCGGAGATCGAGCGGACACTCGAAGTGCTCACGCTCGGCTGTCCTCGATGCACCCCCTGCATCGGTTTTCTATACTGAGGCCGATCGTCATGCTCAGACCTCTTCCCACGTTCTCGGATTCACCGGTCGCGCGTGGGCGGCGTGAATTTCTGATGCGGCTTTTGGGGCTCGTAGGCGCCGTCGCTCTGCCCTGGTCGAGCGTCGCGCACGCGACGCCTGGCGCACGACCCTTCGACTCCCGAGAGAGCTCGCTCTCCGAGTCAGATCTACGGATCGCAACGCTGGGCCGGCAATTCAAGACAGAAGAGCCGGTGCGGGCCCGTCGGCTCATCGAATGGGTTGAGGCCGAACTTCCGCCGTGGGGACGGCTCGGGACGCCGGCGCGCCGGGCGAGAATCGTGCGAGAGCAGCTTCTGACGTCGCGGCGACTCGCCCAGGACTTTGAGCGCGGCGACGTGGTGACGATCGACGGCTGGGTATTGGCTCGGACGGAAGGCGCCGTCGCGGTCTACTTGAATTCGCTCGTCCGTCCGGGGCGCTCCTAGAACTGATGTTCATCGATGCCCGATCGCTCGAAGATGGCCGTGTCTTCCAGAGCGATGTCTGCATCATCGGAGCGGGTGCCGCGGGAATCGCGTTGGCGACTCCCCTCACCAATGCAGGGCTGCGGGTCGATCTGATCGAGAGCGGAGGTTTCGAGAGTGAGCTCGATACCCAGTCTTTGACGCTCGCGAAGGTCGATGGCTTTCCGGGCTTGATGAACACCATGCGGTTGCGGTATTTCGGAGGCACCACCAACCATTGGGGAGGCTGGTGTCACCCCCTGGAGCCCTTCGATTTCGAAGAACACGCCTGGATTCCCGGTAGCGGTTGGCCCATCTCGCTAGAAGATCTCGCGCCCTACTACGTCAGCGCCAAGAAGCTGATCGGAATCGACAGTCCAGATTTTCGCTTCAATCCGAGTGAGCGCCAGGCGGCGGGGGACCTCCCGCTGCTCGGGACGCACTGCGAAGAAATGGAGCCCGTCATCTGGCGGGTCACGCAGCCGACGCCGACCAAAATGGGCGCCGGGGTGTACCGGGACGGGGTCGACCTCGCCCCAAACCTCCGCTGCTTCCTGCGCGCCAATGCGACCGAACTGATTCCCCATTCCTCGGGGCGCAGACTCGAGCACGTCAAGGTCGCGACACTCACGGGTCGCAAGCTGCGCTTCGAGGCTCGCCGCTACGTGCTCTGCTGTGGTGCCATCGAAAACGCAAGGCTTCTCCTGCTCTCGGATTCGGTGATTCGAGGTGGGGTGGGGAATCAGCACGACCTCGTCGGTCGCTACTTCTGCGATCACGGGACCCAACGCGGGGTCCAACTCGTGATTCCGGCACAGGAGCATCTGCGGATCTTCCAGGAGGAGCGATTCCTGATGCCGCGACAGGACGAGAAGAAGCCCAGGCTGTGGACGGGCATGCTTCAGGGGCTGCCGGCGCCGACCAAGCGCCCCGACGGAGTTGGCTTCCGAACGACGAACGCATACCGGGAGCAGCAGCGTACGCTCGGCTTCGCGATGATCGCAGGGATGACGCACAAGTTCAGGCGTGTGCTGAAGTCCGCGCTCGCGGTGGATGCGCTCGGGACCCCGCCCCAGATGGCAGGCAACTATCCGATGCGTTCGCTCAGTTTCGTCGTCGTGCCGGAGCAGTCGCCCAATCCCGACAGTCGAGTCATGCTGGACGAAGAGAAGGACGCGCTCGGGCTTCGAATGACCAAGTTGGAGGTCCGCTCCCAGGAGATCGACCTGCGGAGCCGGAGCGAGGGACGCAAGGCCTTCGCGCTCGCGGTGGCGCGTGCGGGCAGCGGACGCGTACGTCTGGAACCCCTCGATGACGCGCCCTGGCTTGCCGGTTTTGGGGGGCATCAGACGGGCACTACGCGCATGGCGAACGACCCGAAGCGAGGCGTGACGGATCGCAACGGCAAGGTCCACGGGGTTGAGAATCTCTTCGTGATGGGGAGTTCTCTCTACCCAACCGCGGGATGGCAGCACCCCACGCTCACGATCTTCGCCCTCACGCTGCGACTTGCGGACCACCTGAAGAGCTTGGGATAAGCGCGCGCGTCCCAGGACCCCCGCTCGAGTTCGGAGGAGGGGTCTCTGTGCAGGTCGATCGGAGGATCACGCGACCGGGACGGACGCCCGCGCGGCGAATCAGCCGGCGACCTCCAGCGTTTCGAGGCCGCGCAGGAAACTGAGACGGCGCCAGCGAATCTCCTGTGGTTCGAGACGCAGACCCGGCAACCGCTCGAGCAGCGCGCCCAGGGCGACCCGCGCCTCGACCCGGGCCAACTGGGCGCCCAGGCAGAAGTGGATGCCGAAGCCGAAGGCCAGGTGGCGGTTCTCCTTGCGTCCCAGATCCAGTTCCTCGGCGCGCTCGTAGATGCCGGGATCGCGGTTGGCGGAACCCAGCACCAGGATGATCTGCTGGCCCTTCTCGAAGCGGTGTCCCTCGAAGTCCAGATCTTCGGTCGGGATGCGCATGGTGAACTGCACCGGCGAGTCCCAGCGCAGCAACTCCTCGATCGCCCCGTCCATGGCCTCGGGCTCGGCGCGAATTCGCGCGGCCTGCTGGGGGTTCCGCAGCAGGGCCAGCACGCTGTTCCCGATCAGGTTGCTGGTGGTCTCGTTGCCGGCGGCCAGCAGCAGGGCCAGGGTCGACAGCAGTTCGTTTTCGCTGAGCCGGTCGCCCGCTTCCTCGGCCTGCACCAGTGCCGTCATGAGATCATCGCGGGGCTCGCGGCGGCGCTCGGCGGCGATCCCGCCCATGAAGGCACGGAACTCCTCCACGGTCTGCTTCAACGCCGCCGGTCCGGGTGACGCCGCGGGATCCAGGAAGCCGACCAGGTGATTGGACCAGCGCCTGAAGGTGGCGTGGTCCTCGGACGGCACACCCAGCATCTCGGCGATGATCGTGACCGGGAGCGGAACCGCGAACTCGCGAATCAGTTCGAAGCGCGGGCGCTGCACCAACTCGTCGAGCAGGTGATGCGTGATCTCCTCGACCCGCGGCTCCCAGGCGGCGATCGCGCGCGGCGTGAAAGCCTTGCTCACAATGGCGCGCAGGCGGGTGTGGCCGGGCGGGTCGCTGCGCAGCATGATTGGCTCGCGGTTGGCCTCGGGATCGGCGAGGCCATCCTCGATCGCGGCCCGGCGTTCCTGCTCGGCCGTGTTCCTGTTGCGGTCGTCGGCCGAGAAGCGCGGGTCGCGCAGCACCGCCGCGCAGTCGGCGTGGCGGAACAGGACCCAGCCGTGCGCAGCGCGGCTGCGGTGGATCGGGTCGGCCTCGCGGAGCTTGCGGTAGAGCGGATAGGGATCTTGCATCGCCGCGCCCGACATGGGGTTGAAGACCAGGCCGGTCTCCAGCCGCTCGTATACCACCGCACCGGCCAGGCGCGTCGCCTCGCGCGCATTTCGCCAGGAGCGGCGCCACGACATGCCTCGAGCATATCGCGTTGCAGACGGCCCGACGACTCGGATCGCCTTCGGTGTGGGCGCCTTCGGGCGGCGGATCGTCTGCTCCAGTGCCACGGGGACGCGAAACTCCGAGACCGCGATGCCCGCTCCAGCCCGACGGCGGAACCGCCGATGATAGAAGGAGTCGGGCGTGAGGACTGGCGCCGGTGGCGCAAACAGGTTATACCCGGCTGCATCGAGCGGGCACTCCTGCCCCTCAGCGGCGCACAACAGGGCCCACTCACAGGTCGCGCCGCCAGATCCCTTCTTGCCCACTGCTGTTGTGCGGGTCGGATTCATAGACCCGCGGCGTGCGCGCTCAGGCACGCGGAGCGGGGGAGAGCAAGACTTCCATGTCCACATCCAAATCTACCTCTGCGACCGGCTTCGCCCGGTTCGAGCTTCATCCGGATCTCGCGCGTGCCGTGCGCGCCGCAGGATTCTCAGAACCCCGGCCGATCCAGGCCGAGACGATTCCCCCCGCCCTCGAAGGGACCGACGTGCTGGGCCTTGCCCAGACCGGGACCGGCAAGACCGCGGCCTTCGCCATTCCCTGCATCGAGTTTCTGCTCACCAACCCCGGGCGGGGACCCACGGTGCTCGTAATTGCCCCGACGCGGGAACTGGTGACCCAGATCGACGAGGAGTTCCGAAGACTGGCCGGGAAGACCGCGATCCGGACCATGACCATCTACGGCGGGGTTTCCGAGAAGCCCCAGATCAGCAAACTGAAGCGTCATCCCGACGTCATCTGCGCCTGCCCCGGCCGGCTGCTCGACCTGCTCGGGCAGGGCCATGTCGATCTCGACCGGATCGAGACCCTGATCCTCGACGAGGCCGATCACATGTTCGACATGGGATTCCTCCCCGACATCCGCCGGATCCTCAAGCAACTTCCGCAGGAGCGCCAGAACCTGCTATTCGCCGCAACCATGCCCGACGCGATCCGAAAGCTGGCGCAGCAGATTCTGGTCGACCCGTTCATCGCCGAGATCGATCACACGCTCCCGGCAAAGACCATCCAACACGCGCTGTATCCGGTCCGCGAGAAGCAGAAGATCGAGATGCTGCGCCACTTCCTCCGCCAGGATGGCTTCGAATCCGCCATCGTCTTCACGCGGACCAAGCGGCGAGCGCGACAACTGGCACAGAAGCTCGAGCAGGACGGTCACCGCGCGGTGGCCCTGCAGGGCAACATGTCCCAGAACGCGCGCGACCGTGCGATGAACGGCTTCCGGAAGCGCGAGTTCGACATCCTGGTGGCCACGGACGTCGCGGCGCGCGGAATCGACGTCGAGCGCATCTCCCACGTGATCAACCTCGACATTCCAAATGTCGCGGAGACCTACACGCACCGGATCGGACGCACCGGTCGCTCGGAGAGAGAAGGCAAGGCCTACACCTTCGTTACGGAAGATGACGGCGAGATGATCGCGGCCATCGAGAAGATGATCGGAGCGCGCCTGGCGGTCCATTCGGTGCCAGGATTCGAGGAGCTGCCTGTCCCGCACGACACCCGGGGCAAGAGCGTGCGCAAGTCCGGTCCCGCCGCTCGCGGCTCTGGCCCCAGGAAGCGCGGAGGAAGAGCGACGCGCACGCCTGCAAAGAAGCAGGACCCCCCAGCCCAGAAGAGGCCCGCTGTCTCCGAACGCGGGGGAGGGGCCCGGAAGCGGTCACGATCCCGGCGCGGCGGTCGCCGAAAGGCTGCCTCGAGGGCCGGCAGGGGCTAGGCGAGAACTGCGGCCTCCTCCGCCTGTGCACAGGTGGACGCTCCATCGATCGTAGGGGGAGCCTCTGCCTATAGAAGTTCGTCGCAGAAGCGAGTCAGGATGGACCAGGCGCGCTCGAGCGGAATCCCGCCCGCGAGGGGATGTGCGACGGCCGTCCGTTGGGCGCCCGGCGGGAAGCGCTGCTTCGCCTGGTCAGGGGTCAGGATCGCGAATCTCTGCTGCGCTTTCAGATCCTCGATCGTGCGAACCTCTTCCTCTCCCGGCCGGGGGACGCCTTCCAGTCTCCAGTCGCTGTACTCGTTCAGTTCGCGCAGAAAGTACGGAGCGAGTTCCTTCCATGCAGATTCCGGATCGTCGTCGATCACCAGCATGCTGTTGCCGTCGGACGGCGCGAAGTAGAAGCCTTGCTTGCCGTGCCGCTCGAGTTCGGCTTTGTAGATGGCCTCGAGATCGGGTCGTTCCATCGGCGGGTGGAAGGGCAGGCCGAAACGCGCTGCGCGTCGGGCCGCGATCGGACTCATTCCGCCGATCAAGAAGAACGGGTGTGGTCGGGAGAGTGGGACCGGCGTGACGCGAACCGTGTTCCCCCGGTACTCGAACGGCTCGCCCTTCCAGGCCTCGAGCAGGGTCTCGATGCACTCGTCCATGAGACGACCCCGGTCTTCCCAGCGGCGGCCCATCGCGTGGTATTCGGTCGGCCGGTATCCGAGTCCGGCCACGAAGCTGAAGCGGCCGCCGCTCACCAGATCGAGAATCGCGATGTCTTCGGCCAGTCGGACCGGGTCGTAGAGCGTCACCAGCAGGGCGCCGACGTTTATGCGGATGCGCTTCGTCCGGGCGATGATCATGGCCGCCAGGGTCAGTGGCGCCGGAAGCCAGCCGTTCTCGGCGCAGTGGTGCTCCTCGAGATTGACTGTCTCGAACCCGCGCTCTTCCGCATAGACGGCCATGTCGACCGCGGCCCGGTAGCGCTCGGCTTCGACCGCCGGGTCTTCGGCCAGCCCCGTCATGTTCAGGCGTAATGCGGCTTGAGTTCCCAAGGGCGTCCTCGAAGCTCCGATCGGGGAAGCATAAGAGAAAGCGACGGGCTTTTGGTCCCGGGCCTACCCGCGCGCTTCCGGGCTCCCGACCCGCTCCCGAAGCGCCGCGGGAGAGTCGTGCCGTGCCCCGGAGCCGACTTCATCGAGCCTGGCTCGAGTCAGCTCTGGCCTCGTCGCGATCGGAGAGTCAGTGAATCTTCGCGCCCGGGCGGGGCTCCTCCGGTTCGGGCGGCGGGATCTCCGGGCCGAACTCGCGCCCGATCGCGTCGAGTTCGGAAAGGTCGAAGCCGTAGAGCGCGGCGGCGTTCTCAGACAGGATCGCCCGGCGCTCCCGCTCGCTCACGTCCTTGAGCGCGGTTGCGATCAGTTCCTTGCTGCGCGGCCAGCTGCCCTCGTAGTGCGGGTAGTCGGAGCCCCAGAGCAGGCTGCCGATGCCGATGCGCTCGCGCATGCGCGCCTCGCGACGCGAGAGGAACATCGCCTCGACGTAGCACTGCCGTGCCCAGTACTCGCTGGGCCTCATCGGCAAGCGCTTCTGCTCGTGCCGGAACATATGCAGGTAGAGGTTGTCCATGATGCGGAGCGTATCGGGCACCCAGTCGGCGCCCTGCTCGGCGAAGACGATCGCGAGTTCCGGGTGCCGCTCGAACACGCCCCCCCAGATCAGGAACCAGAGCGGCCGGTGAGAGAACCACAGGCTCTCGTAGGCGAAGAGTGCACCTGCGCCGGGCAGGTCGCCGTAGTCGGGTGTGGCCGAACCCACGTGCGTGTGCAGCACGAGGCCGCGCTCCTCGCAGATCGACCAGATCGGCTCGTAGCGCGGGTGGTGGTAGAAGGGCAGGTCGCCGACTCCGGCCGGAAGCAGTACGCCGCGCAGGCCGTTTTCGCCCGCCCACTCGACCTGCCGCACTGCCTCTTCGACGTCGTGTACCGTCATCAGTGCCACGCCGGCGTGGCGGCCCGGCGCGTGTGCGCAGAACTCGGCCAGCCAGCGGTTGTACGCCCAGGCGCCGACGCTCTGCAACGCGTGATCGGCACCGATTGCGCCCGGGCCGGACGCGGCCTGGAAGGGCGCCCCGTTGTTCTGTGAGCCGTCCGGGAAGATCACGTCGGCCACGATCCCGTCGGCCTCGAGTTCCTTCAGCCGTCGGTCCGGGTCCCAGGCTCCCGAGCGCCCGCCGTGCAGCGCCTCTTCGGTGTTGTCCTGCTCGGCCATGAACTCGCTCGCGAAGAGCTTGGCCATCCGCTCCTGATTCTCTTTCTCGAGCCGCGCCATCTCTTCTCGCAGGCGTTCGCGGTACGCGGGATCGACGTAGTCGAGGAAGCCGCCGAGCGCGTAGGTCGCGCCCGCGTGGCAGTCGGCGGAGATCACGGTATAGCGGGACATCGAAACACCCTCCCGTTCAGCCCTCTACCCCTGAATTATACCCCGGGTTTAGTCGCCTCGGGTTGGCGCTCTTCCCCGAACGAGTCGCTCGCGGAAGCGCAGCGTGGCCTGCGTCGTTGCGACCGTCAATCCGAGCGCGAGCGGCTACTAACCGCCAGACGCGGAGTCCGAGACGATCGCCTCTCCCATCACGGATTCCATGTTTCCGTAGTAGAAGGCGTCGAGCGTCGCCTGGTCGCAGTTCGTCAGGGTGGCCTCGAAGCGCTCGATCGGGTTCGAGGTGCCCTCCGGATGCGGATAGTCCGAACCGAAGACCAGTAGCTCCGGTCCGACGTTCTCGATGACCCAGCCGAGCGGTTCGCCCGCGAAGGGTGCGAACCGGAGGCTGCGGCGAACGACCTCGGAGGGGCGCAGTTCGCGGTCCGCGAGTTGCGGTTGCAGCTTCCGCAGAGAGTGGGCGGCGGTGTCGATGGCCCGGAGCCAGGAGGGGAGCCAGACGCAGCCGTGCTCCATCGAGATCCCCTTGAGCCCCGGAAACCGCTCGAATACGCCGTCGAAGATCATCGCGGACAGGAACAACTCGGCGCTGTTCTTGAGCGTCAGCAAGCCGAGCGCACCCGAGGGTGCGTCAGCCGAGGAGGGAGCCGAGCGGTGGCCGTTGTTCAGAAAGCTCGGCGAGATCGCCTGGTAGTGCCCGTTGACGGCGATGTGGACCACGAAGGGAACGCCGGCGTCCTGGAAGCGGGCCCAGACCGGGTCGAAGTCGGGGTGCGTAAAGGAGCGCGCCGAGGCGTCCGGCTCGTTCGTATCGACCATGAACGTGTAGCAGCCCTCGAGGAAGCCCCGGTCCATGAGCGCGATCGCGATCTCCGGCCCGAGGGAGAGCGGGATATAGCCGATTGCGCGAAGCCGAGGGTCGTGCGCGCAGAACGCACCCATCGCGCGATTCAGCGTGCGTGCTCCGGCTTCGAGCACCCGCGGCTCTTTGCAGTGTGCGATCTGGTGGAAAGAGAAGGTGGGCAAGATCAGTTGCAGCTCGAAGCCCAGTAGGTCGAGACAATGCGAGCGCTCCTGCGGATCGAAGGCCCCGATGCGGTTCCAGCCGCTCCTGTGCGCATCGAGCAGGTGGGTCTCGAATTTCGCCATCGTCTCGGGGTCCGACTGGCGCCGGGCGAAGAGTTCACGGCCGCGCGCGAGTCCCTCGGGCACGACCGGAAGTTCCGTCTGTGCATCCATGGGCGGAATCAGCGCGCGGTCCGCCGGGTCTGCGAAGCTGGAGAGGAAGTCGTCCAACTCGATCACGTGGCTGTCTGCGTCGATGATCCGGCGGTGGGCGGCGTAGGTCACGGTGCGCTCCCGTGGGGCAAGCATGAATCGCCCCAGCCTAGCACGGGAGCGCAGCTGGAACCGCCGCTGGGCGGGTCCTCTGGCGCTTCGAGCCCGAGTGGCTGGCAGAACGTCGAGTGCTCGGACTGCGAGAGGTTGCGGTTCCTGGGTCCGGGCCGCTTATCCTTCAACCGGAATCAGGTGCGGCGGGCTTGGGCAAAAAAATCTCGGGCGTTCGCGTATCCTCTGGTCCGAGCGGCGCAGCCCATTTCCTGCCAGCGGCTGCGGGAGTTCCGGGTTCGGGTGCGCGGCTCTGGAGCGTTTCACAGATCCTCAATCAGCCAGGAGGAGCTTCTCATGCCCATGATTCACAGCGAGCCCGAATTCGTCGAAGTCACGCCCGAGTTCAAGCAGAAGTTCGAGCGCTTCCGGGAAGAGCATGCGAACGATCCCCCGGGCAACGTCGCGCAGGTGGTGCTCTACGAGGACGACGACGTGCGGGTCTGGGAGATGAAGCTCGAGCCCGGCGAGGCCAGCGACCTCCACACGCACGACCACGAGTACATTCTGGTGGTGATGTCGGGCGACCTGGTCGCCGGGGTCACGCCCGAGGGCCACCCCGTCGACCCGTTCATCGGCAAGATTCCCGAGCAGGGCAATACGGTTCGCGTGCCCAAGGGCAACACCGAGTGGGCGCTGAACGTCGGAAAGCAGACCTACCACGAGGTCCTGATCGAGCTGAAGCACACCTGAGCCGCTGCAAGGTTCACGCGGCACCCAAGCGTGCGGTAGCTCAGAAGTGCTTGAACTGCCGGGCAGGGCCTAAGGCTTCGCGTCGGGCTGGGCCTCGGGCGCCGCACGCTGGAACTGCTGAAGCTCGATACAGCTCTCGTAGATGCGCGAAACGGTTGGCCACTGGCCGAGTTCGATCGCGCCGCGGCGCGCGTTCGAGCACTGGGGCACCATGGCGAGATCGGCCAGGGTCGGGGTGTCGCCGTGGCAGAAGTGGCCGGTTCGCGGGTCGTCCGCCAGGTGAGCCTCGAGCGCGCCGAGCCCGCGCGACACCCAGTGCTGGTACCAGCGGAACCGCGCTCGGTCGTCGAGCCCGAGTGGATCGCGCAGGAACTCGTAGGGCCCCGTGTTCTGCAGCGGCTGCGTGTCTGCGATGATCACCAGGGCGAGCTGGCGTACGCGAGCGCGGCCCGCGAGGTCTGCAGGCAGCAGCGGCGGCTCCGGGTACTTTTCTTCCAGGTACTCGAGGATCGCGAGTGCCTGGGTGAGGCGGATCTGTCCGTCGACCAAGAGTGGCACCCGGCACTCCGGGTTCTCGGCGCGATACGCCTCGCCGAGTTGCTCGCCGCTGGCAAGGTCGACGAACACGTCCTCGCGCGGAATCCCTTTCCACTCGAGCCCGATCCGGACCCGGTAGCTGGCCGAGGAGCGGAAGTAGGTGTGCAGCCTCACGGGCTCAGGTTACAGCACGCGGAGCCATGTGCCTGCGCGCTCCAACCCGCGATGGACCGCAGAAACCAGCGGACTTCTGGCTCGAGGCTCAGTCCCAGATCGCTGGGCGGCGATCCTTCCAGGGAAGCGCCTGTTCGAGTTGGGATGCCAGACGGTAGAGCAGGCCCTCCTCGCCGAAGCGACCCGCGAAGTGCACGCCCACCGGCAGGCCGTCCGCACTCTGGTGCAGCGGGAGCGAGATCGCCGGCTGACCGGTGGCGTTGAAGGTGGCCGTGAACGGGACGTAGTCGATGATGGGTGCAAACGCTTTCGTGCTGTCTGGCTCGTTTACGTCGACCGTCCCGATCCGGATCGGCGGCAGACTCAGCGTCGGGGTGACCCACGCATCGTAGGGCACGAAGAATTGCGCGATCTGGCGAGATACGAGTTGCAGCGCGCCGATCGAGATCTGGTACTGAGCGGCCGTGAGTTCCTGGCCGCGTTGGTAGAGGCCCCAGGTGAGGGGCTCCAGCAGATCGGGGGAGGGCGCCCGGCCGGTCGAGAGTGCGGCCATGTCGATGGAGGCGGCCAGACCCGCAGCCCAGAGATTCATGAACGAACTGATCAGGGACTCGCCGTCGATCGGGGGCTTCACCTCCTCGACCTCGTGGCCGAGTCCGGCGCAGGCTGCCATGGCCTTCTCGGTCGCCTCGGCGCACTCGGGATGCACCGGTTCTCCGTCCAGGCGGCGGGTCCAGTAGCCGATCCGGAGCTTCCCTGGAGCGCGGCCGATCTCTTCGAGGTAGGGGCGCTCCGGGGGCGGCGCGCAGTAGGGGTCACCCAGGTCCGGTCCGGCCGTGCAGTCCAGGAGCGCTGCGCTGTCGCGCACACTGCGCGTGACCGCGTGTTCGGCAACCAGACCCGCCATGGCGTCGCCCAGCATTGGGCCGAGCGGGTTGCGGCCGCGCGTCGGCTTCATGCCGACCAGGCCGCAGCACGAGGCCGGGATTCGGATCGAGCCGCCGCCGTCGTTGGCGTGCCCGATCGGAACCATCCCTGCCGCGACCGCGGCAGCGGAGCCGCCGCTCGAGCCGCCGGTAGAGTGATCGGTGTTCCAGGGGTTACGGGTGGGCCCGTAGAGCAGCGGCTCGGTCGTCGGTACGATCCCGAACTCGGGTGCGTTCGTCTTTGCGACCGCGATCAGTCCGGCGCGCCTGTAGCGCTTGACCAACTCCGCATCGAACCCGGAGATCGCTCCCTCGAGCAAGCGGCTCCCGCTGGTGTTGGGGACGCCCTCGATGTTCGCCAGCAGGTCCTTGACCACGAACGGGACCCCCTGGAAGCGGCCGCCGTCGTCCGGCGCCTGCTTTGCGGCTTCTGCGCGCGCCCGGTCGAAGAGTTCGTACACGACTGCGTTGATGACGGGGTTGTGGCGCTCGATGCGTGCGATTGCCTCGTCGACGAGTTCGGCCGCCGTGACTTCTCGCTTGCGGACGAGTTCGGCGAGTCCGAGACCGTCGTAGGACGCGTACTCCTTGAATGCCATCGTGGTTCCTCCCAATCCGCTCCCGATTCTAACCGTTCTCGGCACCCGCGGGTCGACGGCGACACTTCAGAAGTACTCCGAGCCCCACACGCGAAAGCCTCCGAGTTCCAGTTCGCTGTCGTCGTCGTTGATCCGCACGTAGCCCCGGTCGCCGGGGGTGTTCACGCCGGTCGATTCCCGGCGGGCTTCAACGAACTCTGATGAGTCCTGCGCCGACCCTTCTGTCTGATGCCCCTGGGCTCAGAGTGGCTCCACCGGGACCCGGAGTGAAGGCGCCTCGGTCCCTCCGTCGATCTGGAAGATCTTGCCGGTCACCCAGGACGACGCATCCGAGGCCAGATAGAGTGCCGCGCACGCGATGTCCTCCACGGTCCCGGGCCTCCCCATCGGAGTTCCGGCGTTGAACTGCTCGCGCGCGGCTTCGCTCTGCATCACGACCGCGAGCGCGTCGGTGTCGACGCCGCCCACCGAGATCGCGTTGACGCGGATCTTTGGCGCCCACTCGGCGGCGACGTTGCGCGTCATCTGGTTGAGCGCCGCCTTGCCTGCGCCGTAGGCGGCGAACGCGGTCTGCACCATGTCGCTCGCGCGCGACGAGATGTTTACGATCGCACCGCCTCCCGCGGTTTCGACCATTTTCGGGACCACGAACTGCGAGAGCAGGAAGGCCTGTGTGACGTTGAAGCGGAGCGCCCGTTCGAAGAACCGCTCGCTGGTCTGGAGTCCGGGTCGCGGACCGCTGCCGCCGGCATTGTTTACCAGCACGTCGATCCGGCCGAATGCGTCGAGCGTCGCGTCCACCAGCTGCTCGAGCGCCGTGGTCTCGAGGACGTCGGTCGGGACCGCGATCGCGCGACGTCCGCGTTCTCGGACCGCCTCTGCGGTCGCCTCGATGTCGGCTTGTGTCCGGGCCGCGCAGACGAGGTCGGCCCCCGCCTCGGCGAATCCGAGGGCGATGCCGCGGCCGATTCCCTTCCCGGCCCCGGTGACGATGGCGACGCGGCCGTCCAGACGGAATCGCTCGAGGATCACGACGCGCGGTCCGCGAGCAGTTGCGGGGCCGCCCTGCCGCCGTAGGCCGGCAGGTC
Organism: Myxococcales bacterium; assembly: GCA_013215565.1. Lineage (GTDB taxonomy): Bacteria > Myxococcota_A > UBA9160 > SZUA-336 > SZUA-336 > JABSQV01. Next base: position 47,912 of record JABSQV010000014.1, read on the forward strand.
GAGATAGGTCCGGATCCCGGGCTCCGCGGCCACGGTCGCCGGGATCGCGCTCACGCAGTGGAAGGCCGTCGCCACCACGCCGGTGTTGCGCTCGAGGCCGGATTCGACGCTGGTCGGATGCAGGCCATGAAAAGTCGTCTTCACCCCCGGGTCTCCCGTGATCTCGACCTCGAAGCGCACTCCCTCGGGACCGAAGCTCCAGGCCGGATCGAGGTGCTCATCGCCCATGAACCAGTTCGTGCGCGCGGTGACAAAGGCAGTGCCGTCTACGATTCCCTCCCAGGTGAAGCGCTGCGCGGCCACGCGGCCGGGCTCGATCGGGCCGATCGGGGAGTCGATTGGCCGGGTTGCGACCGAGACCTCGTGCCGGGTGCGCTTCTCGTCCTCGAGCGTGACACCGAGCGCAGCGGCGACCATGTCGAGCGACTGCGAGAAACCCGCCCCGAGCATCCGGATCATCGGGCTCGCGGCCGCCTCCTCGGGCGTCTTCCCGAACAGCATCACGTCGCCCACGACCTGCGGGGCGGCGTAGGTCCGGATGTCTGACCACTCCTCTGCCCGGACGTGGGTGACGGCGCGACACAGCGCCGAGAGCATGATCGGAAAGCGCTCGGTGATACCGCCCGGGTGAATCCCGGTTCCGTGGAGCGTGGCGTTGCCCTCGCGGCAGGCGGCCTCGAGTTCTGCCGCGCCTCGCGCTGCGACACCCTCGCTGGTGAACGGATAGAACCAGCCGAGCGGCGTCACTACGTTCTTGCCCGAGCGCAGGATCGCCGCGACCTGCTTGGGGTTTGCAATGACCGGGCTGTAGAGCACGCAGTCCGCGTCGAGCTTCAGCAACGCGTCGACGTCCTGGCTGGCCTCGATCCCGAGTCGCCCGACCTCGGCGATCTCGCCGGCATCCCGCCCGACCTTGGCGTCGGAGTGGACCCAGCACCCGACCAGTTCGAGTTCCGGGTGATCGACGATGCCCTGGATTGCGGCGCGGCCGACGCCCCCGGTGGCCCACTGAATCACGCGAATCGTCATCGAACCCTCCTCTCGTAGGATTGAGCGAAGTCCACGCGACCGCGCACGGCCCGCGCGCTCATCTGCTGCTTGGTTCTAGCGTCCCTTCCAGACAGGCTCGCGCTTCTCGGCAAACGCCACGGCGCCCTCGCGTGCGTCTTCGGACCCGAAGATCGACGCTGTGTCCTTGGACTGGAACGCCCAGAACTCTTCGTCGGTTCGACCCTGGGTCTGCCGCAGCACGCGCTTGGAGAACTGCAACGAGAGCGGAGCATTCCGGGCGATCTGATCCGCCAGCGCCAGCGCGTCGCTGACGCTCTCGCCGGGATCAGACAGCCGATCTACTAATCCGAGCGCGTGCGCTTGCTCCGAAGGGATGGGTTCCGCGGTGAGTGCCAGCTCCATCGCCTTTCCGAGGCCGATGCGCTGGGGCAGCCGCAGCAGCGCACCCCCGGCCGCGAACAGACCGCGCTTGGCCTCCGGAATGCCGATCGGGATGCCGCGGGCCGCGACGATCAGGTCGCAGGCCAGCGCGATCTCGAGTCCGCCCGCCAGCGCGAAGCCTTCCACCGCGGCAATCAGCGGCTTGGCGCTCCCCTGTGTGAGAAATTCCGAAAAGCCCTTCGGCGGCCCTTCACTGGCGAAGGCCTTGAGGTCCATTCCCGCCGAGAAACCCTTGCCCGCACCCGTGAGCACGCCGATCGAAAGCGCGTCGTCGTCATCGAGGCGCTTGATCGTGGAGACGAGTTCCATGCCCAACGCGGAGTTCACTGCGTTGCGTGCCTCGGGGCGGTTCAGCGTGATCAACAGGGTTCGTCCCCGGGCTTCGGTGAGTATTTCGTCCGCCATCGCGCTCCTCCAGCTCGAGCCCGGCGAGTTTGAGTCGGGGCCCGAGGTTCGGGTCGGTGTCTTCGGTCAGCTTGCGGGCCGCCGGGGCCTGGCCCGGGTCTTGGGGCGATTCCCGGGGGTCAGCGTGGCTCGCACACGAACAGCGGGATGTCACGCGTCGTTCGCGTCCGGTACTCGGCATAGGGCGCGTAGTGCTGGTCGCAGGTCGGCCAGAGCCCCGCCTTTTCCTCGGGCCCCGCGATCCGTGCACGGAGCTGTTTCCGATCGCCCCGGTGCTCCACCTCGATTTCCGGGTGCTTGACCAGGTTGTGGTACCAGACCGGGTTCTTGGGCGCGCCGCCCTGTGAGGCCACCAGCAGCACGCCCTCGCCGTGCGGCACGTACATCAGCGGAACCGTGCGCGTCCGCCCGCTCTTCGCCCCCGTCATTGTGACGAAGCAGACCTCGTCGCCGCCGAGTCTGTTGAGACCACCGCCGCTCAGTCGATGCAGGAGCACGTGCAGACGGGTCACGGTCTTGAGTACCCAGCGGGGCGGAGGCTTGCGGCTGTCCTTGGGGGCTGGCGATGCGGTAGTCATGGCGCTCCAAAGCTGCCCGGCCGGAATTGGCCCGGCCGAGCAATCATACTCGCTCGTGTTCGTCTCTGCGTCCGGCGCCGGAACGCCTCCAAGCTCTGACCCGGCCTCGGGGCGCACTGCTCCACGAACGGATTCGCACGCTCGGGTCCCCGCGACCCGGCGCGAATCCCGGATCGCAGCTTGGTTCGCGCGGGCTTCCGGATGTAGAATCGCGCAATCGCCGCGGGCGGAACCCCCGTCCTCCCGACTTCCGTCAAACGGGCGCAGCTTTACCAAACGGAGAGCGCAATGGCACCAGGGAACTCCACGATCGAAGCCCCCGGCGCATCGTCGCTCACGCTCGCGGCCCAGGCCGCAGCGTCTAGCGATGCGGCCGCGGGCGCCTTTGCCGAACTCTCGGCTCTGCTCGCCGAGATCGAGGCCGAGTACTTCGGTCCCGATCGTCGCCGGTTGCAGACACCAGAAGAACGAGCCGCCGGCCGTTACCTGGTTGCAAATGCGCTCCAGCACGGCTTTCAGTGCTGGTTCGAGTCAGATCCCGCGCGCCCGGTCTTCCAGCGCTGGCTGAGCCCGACCAAGAAGCTGCTGGGCGACAACCCCGATGCCCTGTACTACGGCGCCGTGACCGATCCAGCGGGTAGCTACCGCATTCGCGGCAACGTCGAGGGTGCCTGTTACACCTCGTTCAGCGTCGAGGCCGGTGCCCAGGATGGGAATCTCTCGAAGGGTGTGATCTCGACCCTGAACGACACCGAGTTCGATGTCGCGGCTGACGGCAGCTACGAACTGATCGCGAGTTCGGAACCCCAGCCCCGGAACTGGCTCAGGCTCGAGCCCGGTGCGGGCAGCATCACGACACGTCATTACTGGGAGTGGGAGCGAAGCGTCGCTGCGGACCCGACTTTCCATGTGCCGCTGTGGATCGAACCGCTCGAGAACCCGGGACCGGCGGCGCCGATGGACGACGCCGCGGTGGCTGCCGGGATCCAGCGTGTGATCAACTTCGTGCGTGGCCTGACGATCGGTTTCCCGGAGCTGCCCCCCGAGGTGATGCCAGCCTGGGTGTCCCGTGAGGTCAACCGTTTCTCCGGCTCCGAAGCCGGGGAGAGCAATACCGAGATCGGCTATGCGGCAAAGGACAACGACTACCGCCAGACGGTCTACGAACTCGATCCAGATCAGGCGCTGGTCATGCGCGGGCGTTTTCCTCGCTGCCGCTTTGCCAATGTGGTGTTGTGGAACCACCGGTTGCAGACACCGCCGTATCGGTATCGCCAGGTCTCGCTGAACCGACGACAACTTCGCTACGAGCGAGACGGCAGCTTCGAGATCTTCGTGGCGCACCGCGACCCGGGCAGCCCAAACTGGCTCGACGTGGCGGGGCTGCGATCCGGGATGCTCTTCTGGCGTTTCCTGCTGCCCGAGGAGGAGGTTCCGCCGATCGAGACCGAAGTGGTCGACCTTTCTACTCTGGGCTAGGCGCGCCGCGGGCGGAGACGCGCGCGCTTCGGACGACCCGAGTGTCGCTCCGCGGTCCTGCGACCTCAGTCGTGATCGTGAGGGGGCGGTGCGTCCGTGATTTCGGGCGCTGGCAGCAGTACGGGCCCGGGAAGTTCTGGCAGGCCGTAGCGCCGGCGCAGGTCGACGACCTGCTGGTCCGCGGCCTGCCAGAAGTCCCAGCCCTGGATTGGGTTGACCTTGCACGCGAGACCGCGCTCGTACCCGATCAGCACATCCGCTGGGTCGAAGTGACCGGTTCCGGGCGCGAGCAGACCCGCCGTCGAGAAGGCCTTGCCCATGTGGAAGTCGAGGATCACCTCGAGCAGCAGTTCGAAGCCGAAGTCGGTGTCGAAGAGTCCAGCCTCGAAGCCCGCAACGTTGATCTCTCCGTTCATGTCGGTATTGAAGCCGGCCAGGATGTGGCAGCAGTCGTGCGTGATCACAAACTCGCTAAAGCTCTTTTTTTCTCCGGGAAGCGGGAAATTCCGCTCGCGGTAGAACTGATAGAGCGTTCGGCCGAGGCTCCCTTCTGGAAGCGCCTCGAGTCCGCGGTAGCGCTCCGCCACCTTCTCGTCGCCCACGAACTGTCGGAGTGAGCGAGCGACCACCCGGAGTTGTTCCAAGGGCGCTTCCGCACCCGCGTACTCTGCGAGTCCGCGGCGACCCAAGTCGAAGACCAGTCGCTTCAGTCGATCGTCCCTGACCCGGTGAAGATCGGTCAGGGTGGTGGGGTCGAGGCCGAGTTCGCGCGCGATCTCATCCACCACGGCCACCTGTTCGGCATCCACCTGCATCGGTAGGTACGGCATCAGGATCAGGAACTGCAGGAATTCCTGCCGGCGTCCCGGCTCCTGGATCTGCGCCGCCAGTTCGGCAGGTGAAGCGTCCGGCAGCGCGTCGAGGTCGGTGTCTGCGTGCAGTACGTGCTGCCGGACGGCGTCGAGCATCTCGGCGGCCAGCGCCCCGAGGGGGCGGGTCCCGTGCAGCGTTGCCACCGCCTGCATCCCCGCCAGAAAGGAACGGGCTTCGTCTGCTGTCCACTGCGTGGGCTTCATCGGGCCCTCCTCGATGTTTGGCGTCTCTAACGCGCGGGCAAGGCTCGCGGATCTCGCTCGGCCCGGGTGGCGGTCAAGCGCGGTTTAGCACTGGCGGGATCGATGCTCATCCGTACCCCTGAAAACGAAGGGCCGTGATCTCAGTCATCGATGGCTGCGGTGACGACGGTCTGGAAGTCCTGACGCAAGTTCAGATGGTCGTAGGGCCGAAGCTGGGTCATCACCAGCCCGAACAGTTGCTCCTCCGGGTCGTTCCACCAGTGCGTATTGAACGCGCCCCCCCAGGTGTAAGAGCCCTCGGTCGGCATCAGGTGGGTGCGTCCACGGTCGAGGGTGACCCCGAAGCCCAGACCGAAGCCCTGGCCCGGGCCTCCGAGCGGCATGAAGCGGTCTCCGATGTGGTTCTTCGTCATGAGTTCGACGGTCTTCCGGCTGAGGATGCGGGGTCCGCCGGGCCTGCGTCCACCGTGAAGCAGCATGTCGGCGAACCGGAAGTAGTCGGCCGCGGTCGAGACGAGGCCACCCGAGCCCATGTAGTAGCTGCCCGGCTGGCTGAGCCAGTAGCTCTCGCGTGTGTCGGGGTCCTCGGGCTCGATCCGATCGCCGTCACCCGGCTTGTAGGAGATGCAGAATCGATCGAGCTTTTCCTCGGGCAGGAAGAAGGTGGTATCGACCATGCCGAGCGGTCCGAAAACGTGTGCCTGGAAGAACTCGGCCAGCGTCTGGCCCGAGATCAACTCGATCAGCCTGCCCAGAATGCAGGTCGACCGTGAATAGCTCCATACGCGGCCGGGCTCGTTGTCGAGCGGCACCGTCGCGAGCCGGTCGACGAAGTCGCCGATCAGCTCGCCGCGTCCGCGCATCCGGCTGGCCTCGGCGAGTGCCTGCGCGTTGGGCCCAAATCCGCCCGCGATGCCCCCGGTGTGCGTGAGGATGTGCCGCATGTTGATGGCGCGCTTCGCCGGCACCAGTTCCACCTCGCCCGTCTCAAGACGCACCGCGACTTCCATCTTCTCGAAGGCCGGGAGCCACTTCGAGATCGGATCGCTTAGCTGGAAGCGA
>JABSQV010000140.1 GCA_013215565.1 Myxococcales bacterium
GCCAGATTCTCGTCCAGCTCCGGCTGCCCGAAGAGCACGATCTGAATCAGCTTCCCGCTCTCGGAGCCGTTTTCCGGCTCGAGATCCGTGAGCAGCCGGATCTGTTCGAGCACCTCGGGATCCAGGTTTTGCGCCTCGTCGATCACCAGCAGCACCCGGCGCTTCGCCTGACGCTGCTCGAGCAGGAAACACCTCAGCTGCTGTACCGGCTCGCCCGGTCGATCCGCAGTCGAGGCCAGCCCGAACTCGCGGTGGATGGCCGAAAGCAACTCGCGCGCACTGGGGCTCGGGTTGAAGACGTAGGCGACCGCAGAGTCGGGATCGACTCGCTCCAGGAGCGCACGGCACAGCGTCGTCTTGCCGGACCCCACCGGTCCAACGACCTCGACGAGGCCCGCTCCCCGTTCGATTGCGCCTAGGACCTGGGCCAGGGCTTCCCGGTGGGCGCTCCCCAGGTAGAGAAAACGCGCGTCGGGAACGAGCGCGAACGGCCTCTCTTGAAGCCCGAAAAAATCCCCAAGCATGCGCCTCAGCGCTCCCCTCGCGGACGGAGGCCGCACAGTGGTACGCTCCGGCGCCCATGTCCATTCTCCCGTTCACGGCCGGAATCGATGCGGGGGCGACCCTCTGCAAAGTCGCATTCCAGGACGGAACGACCCTGACGACCGAGTGCTACCCGACCTCGGAACTGGACCGGGTCCGGGCACGGCTCGCGGACTGGCAGCCGAGACGCGTGGTCGCCACCGGAGGCGCCGCTTCGCGCCTCGGCCGGTTTCCGCAGGTCTCCGAGTTCGAGGCGTGGAGCCGCGGGGCGCCTCTTCTCGCGGCGCGGGCCGGGTGGACGCTGTCCGAGCCCTACCTGCTCGTGAGTCTCGGAACCGGTACCTCGATCCTCGAGATCTCGGACGGCGGCTACCGGCGGGTCGGTGGCACCGCGCTCGGGGGCGGCTCCATCATGGGCCTCGGCCGGCTGCTGCTCGAGACCGCGAGCTACCAGGAAATCGTCGAACTCGCGTCGCGCGGGGATCGACGTAGCGTGGACCTGCTGGTCAAGGACGTCTACTCGGGGGGAGACCTGCCGCTTCCGGGCGAACTCACCGCCGCGAACTTCGGAAAGCTCGACTCGAACGCTCCCGAGGACCTGGCCCACGCAATCATGGGCCTGATCGGCGAGAACGTCGGCCTGCTCTGCGCCGGTGCGGCCCGCGAGACGCAGGCGGCGTCGATCATGTACTGCGGATCCACACTTCGCGACAATCCAACGCTCGAGACCATCCTGATGGGGATCTGCGGGAGCTTCGGGGTGCGCGGACTGATTCCGGCCGCCGGCGCCTACTGCGGGGCCCTTGGCGCCGCGGCGCTCGCCGAGGAGTAGCTCGAGCCCGCTCGCGCGGACCCTCATTCGTCCCCCCGCGGGGCGTTTGGGGAGGCGCCAGCGATCAAGTCGCGAGCGTCCGGTACCAAACTGCGACGCGGAGGCGAAAGCCGGGACCTTCGCACGCGATCGCCCAGAACCTTGAGCCGCTCCTGTACCTCCCCGAGCCCCGCCTCAACCCGTTGCCGCGCGCGCAGTTCCTGGTCGATCCGCCTTTCGAGCGCATCGATGCGGTCGCCGGCCGCACGGATCTCGGCGGGCGTAATCGACTCCGGAGCACGCGGCAGATCGGAACCTCGCAGGCGGGCTTCCTTTGCGCCGGCATGAGAGGCCGAGCGCGCACGCACCCAGAACGCGGCTGCGGCGAGCAGGCCGAGGCCGAGCGCAATCCAGGCGGCCAGGACGAGACCCCGGTTGGCCTGTACAGGCAACGGGGACGGCCGGGCCGCTTCGGGGCGCTGCGCCCGTGGCAGCCGCGCTGCCGCCGCCGCGACCGGTGCAGCCTGCACCCCGGTGTCTGCGGGCGAAAGCTCGGCTGCTGCGGATTCTGCCGCGGGGGGCTCGGGCCGGTTGGCGGGTTCGGACAGGCTCTCGGTCGCGGAGGGCCCGGGCGGTTTCGCTGCGAGCGGTTGGAGCGCGAGGGCAACCGCCTCTGCACCCGCCGGAACCGCAAACGCGGAGGTTCCCGGGTCCGCAAAATCCACCACCAGGCGCTCGGGCTCGCGGAGCCGAAACACGCGCACCCGCGAGTTCGCGGCCGCCAGCCGCAGGCGTGTTCCCCCGGGGATCGACTCGGTCACGAGGCCGCGAACGCGAACCAGCGCCGCGTCGTAGTCGAGCCCCGTCCCGGGGAGCCGGGCCCGGAGTTCGATCTCGAGATCACCCCCCGGAATAAAGCCGGCCCGGATCAACTCGGCCGGACGATCGAGGTCGAATACCAGGCGGTCGTAGTCTGCGTGAGCAGCCAGGCGCACGCGTTTCAGCAGGGGCGGCTCGCTCGCGGGGCCGGCGTGGAGGGAAGCGGGCACAAGCACCGCCGTCGCAACCAGGCAGAGGGCCCCGAAGAGCCATCCCGGGCGAGAGCGGGCTGGACCCCTGAACCCGGCCCGGACCCGGGCCGGCCGGAGCAGCGGGGTTCCCGCGCGCCCGGGCACCCGCTCAAGACACATTGTCAGCCTGCACCAGCCGGGGTGCGTCGTAGGCCAGGACCTGATACAGCGCGATCAGGGTCTCGGGGCCGACCCGTCCATCCACGGCGAGCCCGTGGTCGTGCTGGAAGCTGCGGACCGCATGCGAAGTCTGTAGATCGAATGCCCCGGTCACCGCGCCGGGCTGGAGCAACCCCAGCTCGGCCAGGCGCACCTGCAGCCAGCGCACCGGAGTCCCCGCTGCTCCCAGGTCCAGCAGCGGAACCGATTCGAAGTTGGACCACACGAAGAAGGCGCCCCCGGTCGTGAGCCGCGCGAGTTCCGGCGCCGGGATCACGAACCGCCGCGCGCCCAGGCCGAGTCGAACGCTCCCATCGGGGTCCAAGCCGAGCAGTGCGGCGTAGCGCACCTGCGCGGGGCCGGTCCCGAGTTCGAGGATCGCAGGCAGGTCCAGGTATGCCAGGCGATCGAGATCCGCGCGCGTCCCGAACACCCGCAGCGCCGCGGCACCCCTGACCGTCTCGGAGAGTTCGGCGGGAGAGATTTCCGGCGCGAGTTCCGGGCGGTGGCCCCACTGCGCGAGTAGCGCCGACAGCGCCGCCGACAGAGAGGCGTCGGGGGTCTGCATCCCGAGCGAGCGGCGCAGGGCGCCGGTGCCTCGCGCCACCCGCGACGCCGTGCGCGGCTCCGGGGCGAGCGCCGCCGGCAACGCCGGGGATGTGACGGCCGGAGCCTGCCGTGGGGCCTCGCGGCCAGCGACCGCTGCGCCGCGCAGGTTGGACGGCACCCAACTCGAGCCGACCAGGCCGATCCCGAGCGCGGCCACGAGCGCCGCCGTGACCGCAGCGACGCGCAAAGCGGCGGCGCGGCGCGAAGAGCCGAGCTTCGAGGCGGGCAGTTCGCGCGCGGCCTTCCGGACGATGCGGACGTTGACCGACCTTCGGCCCGCGGAGAAGCCCGCGAGCAGTGCGCGGTCCGCGATCGCGTTGATCATGCGCGGGATCCCGCCCGACGCGCGATACAGCATTCGGAGCGCAGCCGGCGTGAACAGGTCGGGACGCGAGAGCCCTGCCACCCGGAGCCGATGATTCACGTACTCGGCCACCTCGCGGCGATTGAGCGGGCGCAGGTCCCAGCGAACCGTGATGCGCTGACGAAGCTGACGGAGATCGCCGCGCGAGAGGTTCTCTTCGAGTTCGGGCTGGCCGATCAGCACGATCTGAAGCAGCTTCGCGCGCTCCGTTTCCAGATTCGACAGCAACCGGACCTGTTCCAGCACGTCGGGCGAGAGGTTCTGTGCCTCGTCGATCACGAGCAGTACATGCCGGTCCCGGCTTCGCTGCTCGAGCAAGAACTCGTTCAGGATCTGAATCTGTTTGCCGCGATCGCGCGGGGTCTCATCGAGCCCGAACTCGTGCGCGATCGCCGCCAGAAGCGCGGTCGCATCCGAGCTGGGATTGAAGATGTATGCGATCTCAGCCTCTGCCGCGATGCGACCGAGCAGGGTCCGACACAGCGTCGTCTTGCCGGTCCCGACCTGCCCGACGACCTCGATGAAGCCCTCCCCGGACTCGATCCCGTAGAGGAGGTGGGCGAGCGCCTCCCGGTGAGACCCCGACAGGTAGAGGAAGCGGGGGTCGGGCAGCAGCGCGAAGGGCCGCTCCGTCAACCCGTAATATTCAGTGTACATCGAGCCCGTACCCCCCGATCCCACAGCCCGCGGAGACTCGGAAGGTCAGTCTACGCGTCATCCCGACCGCCCCCAGGGCTGTCCTCTCTGATCCGCCGCCCGCGCGGCGGGTCCCGCTCGGTGCAAAATAGCCCGCGCGCTCGCCGATGTGCACATCGCTCCGTCGATTCCCGGACGCCGGAACTCGCCGGGGACCCCTCACTGATCGGCGACTTCGTCCCTAACCTATAGCGCCCGGGGGAAATTCGTGGATACGGCCATCATCGGCGGGGGCGTGATCGGGTTCGCGTGCGCGGCGGCCCTGGCCCA
>JABSQV010000141.1 GCA_013215565.1 Myxococcales bacterium
GCCGACGCTCGGAACCGACATGGGCGAGTTGCAGGAGCGGATCACGTCGACCAGCAAGGGCGCGATCACCTCGGTCCAGGCGATCTACGTCCCGGCCGACGACTATACGGACCCGGCGCCCGCGACGACCTTCGCGCACCTGGATGCGAACATCAACCTGTCGCGCCCGATCGTAGAACTTGGGATCTATCCCGCGGTCGATCCGCTCGACTCGACCAGCCGGATCCTGGACCCGCAGGTCGTGGGCGAAGAACACTACCGGGTTGCGCGTGGCGTTCAGCAGGTGCTGCAGAAGTACAAGGATCTGCAGGACATCATCGCGATCCTCGGCATGGACGAACTCTCCGACGAGGACCGCCTCGCGGTGTCGCGCGCGCGCAAGCTTCAGAAGTTCCTGTCACAGCCGAACTTCGTGGCCGAGCAGTTCACGGGCCAGCCGGGCAAGTATGTGCGCGTCGCGGACACGGTCCGGAGCTTCAAGGAGATCCTCGAAGGCAAGCACGACGAGCTTCCCGAACAGGCCTTCTACATGGTGGGCGCGATCGAAGAGGCCGTCGAGCAGGCGGAACGGATCGCTCGGCAGGTGGCCTGAGCGGTGGCGCTTCGGCTCAGCATCGTCACGCCCGAGCGACCGGTCCTCGAGACCGACGTCGATAGCGTGGAAGCGCCCGGTTCCGAGGGCGAGTTCGGCGTGCTCCCCGGTCACGAGCCCTTCCTGGCGCCGCTCGGCGCGGGCGAACTCCGCTACACGGACAGCTCCGGAAGTCACAGCGTCCGAATCACCGGAGGCTTCGCTGAGGTCACGGGCGAGCGCGTGACGGTGCTGGCCGACGCCGTCGAACAGGGATAGCGACCCGGGGATCGGACAAGGGCGCACACGGGCCCTGTCGCCAGGCAGTATGCTAGTCGGCATGGAGCAGGCGTGAGCGCGACCGATCTCGAGCTGCGGAATTTTCCAGGCTCGCCGGCTCGAGTCTTCGCCTGGTGCGCGGGCGTTGCGGTCCTCGCGGTCGCAGTGCGGTCGCTGGTCTCGGTCCAGGATACGGTGCTGTTTGCCGATGGGCCTCGCTTCATCGGAATCGCGCGGAGCCTGCTCGCGGGGGATTTCGGGGTGCTTGTGCGCGACGACTTTCATCCCCTGACCAGCGTTCTGATGGCGCTCGGGACCCAGGCCCTCGGGCTCGAGCTGGAGACCTCGGGTCGGGTGCTGTCGGTGCTGGCGGGAGGGGCGGCTTCGGTGGCCGTGTTCTTGCTCGCGCGAGACCAGTTCGGCGGCAAGCTCGCGGTGGTTTCAAGCCTGCTGTTTGCGGTCCATCCTCGCCTGGTGCAGGCGTCTGCGAGCGTCCAGAGCGACGGCGTCTACGTCATGCTCGCGTTGTTCTCGGCCGTGGCCGCGTTCCGGATGCTCGACCGGGGCAGCGCCCGTAGCGCGTGTTCTGCCGGACTGCTGTGTGGCCTGGCCTACCTCGCGCGTCCCGAGGGCCTCGCGATCGCGGTGGTGGCCGGGCTCTGGCTCCTGCTCGACGTCCTTCGCAGACGCCTCGCCTGGCGGCTCGCGGCCCGGAATGCGGGCGCATTCGTGCTGGCGCTTGGCGTGGTGGCGGGTCCGTATCTGGCCACGATCTACGCGTACCAGGGGAGCTGGGAAATTTCTCAGAAGAAATCGGCTACGACGCTGCTCCGGGTAGACCGCCAGTTGCTGGCAAACGACCGCCCCGCGACCGAGCGGCTGGAACGGGCGCGCTCCGCACTCGCAGAAGAGACGCAGGCTGCGCGTCGCGCCATGAACGCGGCATTCCTGGGCCTGTTGATCCTCGGTGTCCGGCGCGGTCGCCCGGAACGCCGAACCCTGTATGTGGCGACCTACGTCGGGCTGATGGCCTGGCTGCTGTTTGGGCTCGCGCTCACGAGCGGGTACACCAGCGGACGGCACTGGCTCACGAGCGTGGCCCTGCTCCTGCCGTTCGCGAGCCGCGGCCTGCTCGGGCTGGCCGGGGGGATTCGCGGGCTGCTTCCCGACGGTCCCTGGCGGCCCTTTGTGGTCCCGGGCGTCGTAGCGGCACTGGTTGCAGCCTTTCTGGGGCACGCGGCTGCCTCGACCGAGCCGCCGGACAAGCTGGCGCGCAAGCAGGCCGGGCTCTGGCTCCGCGAGTACCGGGCGCCCGCGGTGGTCGCGTCAAGGCGAGGTCGCCCCGCCTACTACGCCGGCGCCACCCGGGCCGTCCCGCTCGAGTCCGGGGAGGACAAACAGGCCGCGCTGGATGCGGCCCGGGCGCTGGGTGCGGATTACGGCGTGGTGGACGAGACCTGGCTCGCGGGCCGCAAACTCGAGGGTCTGCGCGGAATCGCCCTGCTCCACGCGGTGCCCTATCCGGGCGGCTCGGTGCTGGTGCTGGAGTTCGCGTCCGACGCCGCTTCGGACGCTCCGCCCGCGCGATCGATTCCGGCGGTGCGGTAAACGGCGCGGATGATCTCGGCCCGGAATCGTTCCCGGCCGAAGCGCTCCGCGTGTCTGCGAATCGCGGCAGGGTCGAAACTTCGATCGCGTTTCTCGAATTCGCGTACGGCCTCGGCCAGCGCCGCCGGGGACGCATCGTCGAAGAAGATTCCGGTCGCTTCCGCATCCCCCGAGCCGTCCGCGACCACGGTATCGCGTACACCGCCCCGGCCGTAGGCGATCACGGGCCGGCCGGCGGCCTGTGCCTCGACCGCCACGATGCCGAAGTCCTCTTCCTGTGGATACACCAGCGCGCGACAGCGGGCGTAGAGCGAGGCGAGTTCAGCGTCGGAGACACGGCCCGTGAAGCGCACCTGCGGCGGGGCGTTTGCCTCGAGCCGCGCCCGCGAGGGGCCGTCACCGGCCACCACGAGCGGCAGGGCGAGTTCGGCGAAGGCGGCGATCGCGAGTTCTTCGCGCTTGTAGGGCACGAAGCCGCCGACGAGCAGGAAGAAATTCTCGGGAGGCTCAGTTGAAGGGCGGATTCGATCGACATCGACCGGCGGGTGGATCACGCTCGCTTGCCGTCCCCAGCAGCGACGGATCCGGTCCGCAACCGCGGCCGAGTTCGCCACGACCCGGTCGATCTGTTGCTCGCTGCTGGTGCGGCGATCCCAGCGTCGAAGCCATGCAACCAACGGCGAAGCGGCCAGGCGCAGGGCCCCGCGTCCCAGGTACGCGTCTGCCTGATCCCAGACGTAGCGCATCGGGGTATGGCAGTAGCAGAGGTGCGGCGTCCCCCCCGAGATCCGGATTCCCTTGGCGAACGCGTGGCTGCTCGAGAGCACCAGGTCGTAGCCCTTGAGCTCAAAGCTCTCGATCGCGCGCGGGAACAGCGGCAGCAGCTTGCGGTAGTGGCGCGCACTGCCCGGCAGGCGCGAGAGGAAGCTCGCCCGCACGTTGAGACGCTCGATCGCGCGCGTGGTCGAGCCGGGGACGTGGATCAGCGTGTAGAGATCCGCGTCCGGGAACTCCAGCGCGAACTCGTGGAGCACGCGCTCGCCCCCGCGCAGTCCGGTGAGCCAGTCGTGTACTAGCGCGACGCGCATGACTGCCCGACAGGGTAGTCGAGGCGCAGGGGTCCGCGGGCGACTTCTTGCCGGCCGAGGCCTTGATCTGGGCGCGATCGCCCTCGATCACGACCCGGAGGGCGATCCGGGCTGCGCGCCGGACGGATCCTAGTACGCGTTCGGGTCCGAGAAGCCGCGAACGGGCGTCAGCGCCAGGATCCAGAGATCGAACCCGAAGGACCAGCGGCGCAGATACTCCAGGTCGTACTCGAGCCGCTTCTCGATCGAGGTATCCCCGCGCCACCCATTCACCTGAGCCCACCCCGTCATGCCGGCCTTGACCTTATGTCGCAGCATGTAGCCCGGAATGCGATCGCGGAAGTGCCGGATGAACTCGGGCCGCTCCGGGCGCGGGCCCACGAGACTCATCTCGCCGCGGAACACGTTCCAGAGCTGGGGGATCTCGTCCAGGTTGAAGCGCCGCAGCAGCGCGCCGAGCTTCGTGCTTCGCGGGTCTCCGGGGACCGTCCAGCCGGGCTCGTCTGCGGGCTCGGCATCGACACGCATGGTCCGGAACTTCACGATCGAGAACAGCACGCCGTCGAGGCCCATTCTGCGCTGGCGGTAGAGAACCGGGGATCGAGGCTCTGAGAGCTTGATCGCGAGTGCAATCCCGGCCAGCAACGGGGCGACGAGCACCAGTCCGAGGAACGAGCCTGCGAAGTCGAAGGCTCGCTTCGAAATTCGCTGCCAGCCGAGGGTCGGCGATTCGATCAGGCGGATCAGAGGAATCCCGTCCAGGTCCTCGATCCCGGGCTGAAGCGTCGGGAGCCCCTGGAGATCGGGTGCGATCCGGACGGTCGCGGTGGTATCGGTCAGTTCCCGAACCAGCTTGCTCAGGTCGGTCGACTCCTCTCGCTCGAGCGCAATCACGACCTGGTCGACCTCGTGATCGGCCACGACGCGTGAGAGTTCGCTGTAGTGTCCGAGAACCGGGGGCCCTTGTGTCGGTACGCGGTTCAGCCTGGAAGCCAGAAAGCCGATCACGTGGAGACCCGTCTCCGGCCGGTCCGCAAGCCGCTCGTAGATCGCGTGGGCCAGGACTCCGTTCCCGAGCAGCAGCACCGTGCGGCGGTTCAAGCCCCGCCGGCGCAGTTCCCGGAGTCCGTAGCGCAGCGCGGCCCGAAAGACGACGAGCCCGGCGGATACGAGCGGCAGGAAGAGCAATACGACCAGCCGCGAAATCGCTTCCTTCCAGAAGAAAGTTCCTGCTGCGATGAAGAGCGTCGCGATCACGGCGCTCTCGAGCAGCACGCGGCTCTCGGTCCGAGCCGAGTCGCCGCGCCGTGGCTGGTAGAGTCGGCGTTTGCGGAGCAGGTAGTGCCAGAGCGGCAGCATGGCCACGCCGAGCAGTGCGTAGCTAAAAGGGTCCGGAGTTGCGGGCGCTTCGGGAAAGACCGAGGTGTGGAACCGAAGTCCGTAGGCGCAAGCCCAAGCGGAAGCGATGACAGCGAGGTCCGCCGCGGCGCAGAGAGTTCGAAAAACCTCGCTGTGTTTGCGGAGCATGCCCGGGCCCCCCGACGACCGGCGGCAGCCTACGGGTTCCACCTGCCGGATGCAATCCCGCAGCGGGCGACCAGATTCGAGCGCGCGTCGGGTTCGACTCCGAGTCCCTTGAGTAGGCCCTCAAGGGCGGGGCACGCGCAGCCGAGTGCCAGCAACACCAGGTCCGCCTCGGCCTCGCTGTCGGGGACGTGCCAACCTACGGCCCCGCTCAGCCCTAACTGACCTTCGACTTAGCAGAAC
>JABSQV010000142.1 GCA_013215565.1 Myxococcales bacterium
CAGCGTCTCGCGGATCCTGACGAAGGTAACTCGTTTGTGTTCTCCGTCTCCCGCCAACGCCACCACCGCCACCGCCGGTTAGTGGGATCGATTCCCCAATGCCTGCTGTGTGTGTGTGTGTTTATATGTGTACACAAATGTAACACCAGTGCTTTCGGTCGACCCCAGCTATTTGTACAGACACGAAATCCCGGACCTCTTGCGCATAGAAGTAGGGCATCAAGTGAAAGCTGGGAGCAGAATAACGGCTCAAAGTTTCTCAAAGAGGCACGTGGTCGATGGCACGCCGTGGCATCAGTGTTTCATTCTTCAGCCAAAGCAGACAGGGCAATCGTGACGCTACGTCTCTGTTCGCATGATCGCGCGCGCGCGAAAAAAGAAGCGATGCCGGCCAGACGAGGTATGTGAAAGAAGCCCCGATCGCGATCGCGACGCCAACAAGCGCAACATCAGCATGCGATCGACATTTTCGTTCTACGGCCGCATACGAGCAACATCAGTGCATGTCGATGGCTTCGGGACGGAGCGACGTTTCAGGTGAAATCGAAGAATGAAAGCGCGCTTCTGTTGGCGATGGAGTGTGCGCGAATTTGCTTGTTTTCTTTCGCTCCGCGGGGGCTCCGCCAGCTCTCCGAGGGCGCCTGCGGCGAGCTTCGAGTCCTCGTGAGAGTGCGCGCTTGCTCCTGAGAGCGCGGGGGTAAATGTCGCGACTGCGCGGCTGGGACCGACCGAAAGCACTGGTGTTACATTTGTGTACACATATAAAGTAACCTACGTGTGTAAACAAGAAAATGCGTTTGACTGAGTACAGTCTTATGCCCCCGGCGCTTCGCGCCGGAGGCATATTTGTGTACACCTGTATACGCGTTTTTCTTGTGTACACACGTATGAGCTAGTGTGTGTGTGTGTGTGTGAGGACAATGTCGCGAACGCCGAAGCGAACGCTCATGTCGTGCCACTTAGCGCTGGCACTGGCTTCGCCCGTCGCCGTTTGGGACGGGTTACTTCGCGCGTCGAGCTACCCGACGCGGGTCCAGTTGTTGGTGCTTTACGTTTGGTACCACTCCTCCGCTTACCTCCACCTCCTCCCTTCTTACCGTTCCTCCCACCACTACGACGTCGCACCAAGTCATTCTCAGGAAACAAACGATCCACAGCCAACGTCAACCTAGCAGCCTCACGCGTTATCGCCTCCTGCACACCCCAACTATCAAGTCCTTTGTCGTCGTTCACAAACCCCGTCTCTCTCCCCCGCTGTGCCGCATCCCCCGCCCACCTATCTGCCACCGCGTTGCCGGGTATATCCAACTCCTTCTCGAAATCCCTACCCAAATGCGACGGAACCCAATGCACGAAGATCTCAAATGACAACGTCGCCGCGTACCTACGAACTCGCTGCACCGCACGATAATACTTACAATGAACTCCTGGCTCTGTTAACCAACCACGCGTTAAATCACTATCCGTGAACACATGCACCTCAACACGCCCTCCTCGATCTCGTTTACACTCATTATCATCACCCTCCTTCCACTCTTTC
>JABSQV010000143.1 GCA_013215565.1 Myxococcales bacterium
CGGCGGCGACGTCCGAGGCCAGGTCTTCCCGCCGGTAGGGCCCCGGCGGTGCCTCGGATCCGCCGTGGCCGCGCTGGTCGATGCGCACCACGCGGCCCGTCTTTGCGAGCGGTGGTGTCACGCGGTCCCAGATCGCGACGCTGTCCACCAGTCCGTGAAGGCAGACGAAATCCGGCGGACCGGTGCCCGAAACATCGACGTGGAGGCGATGTCTGCCCGCGTCGATTTCGTGGCCTTCCGGCGTCATCCGGTGCCGAAGGTGTCGATGATCGCGGCCAGGTTTTCCCGGGCGCGCCCGGGACTCAGGCCGATGCTCGGTGAATAGAGGAGCACGTGGTCCGCGAGTCCGTCCCACTGGCGGAGCTGGTCGCGGACTTCATCGGGGCGGCCGGTGATGGCGATGGCGTCTACCAGCGCGTCGGGTACCGCGGCCTCCATGGCCTTGAAGTCCAGGCGCCGAAAGGCCTGCGCGACTTCTTCGCCCACGTCCCGCCAGCCGTGGACGTCGAGCACCGTGTGGTAGAGGCGTGTCGAGTAGTAGAACGCAATCTGTGCGCGTGCTTCGCGCCGCGCGCGGTCGGGATCGTCCGAAATCGAGCAGATCACGTAGGGCGCCAGCTCGCAGCGGCTGCCCTCGAGTTCCGGGAGCACCTTCTCGGCGATGTATTCGCGCGTGTAGATGGGGTGACCGACGAGACCGTCCGCGACGTCGGCCGCGCAGCGGATCATGCCTCGGTTCACCGCAGCCACATAGATCGGGATCTGCTTGCGGACGGCGTCCGGCCGCGCGAACTGGGGGATGGAGATCGAGTAGCAATCTCCGTCGTATCGCAGACCGCCGCCCCCCGCTGCTTCGAACGCCGTGCGGATGACGCCCACGGCCTCTCGCATCCGGTTGGCCGGCGGCTGCTCGAAGGGCATCGAGTACCACTTCTCGTTCATGGTCCGGGTGCCGCTGCCGAGGCCGAGGATCATGCGGCCGCCGGTGATCTCGTCGATGTCCATGGCGGCGGATGCCGCCAGCATCGGCGTGCGCATGAAGGCGTAGGCGATGGCGGTGCCGACCTGCACCCGTTCCGTCGCGGCGCCGACCGCAGCCAGGCGGACAAGGCCGTGCTGGTGGAAGAACTCCGTGGTCCATACCGAGTGGAAGCCGCGGGCCTCGGCACGCCGGGCGGCTTCGATCTGCCCTTCGATCGAGGCCGCCGTGAGGATCAGTCCATGGCGCATGGGCTCATTCTACAGGGTCAGGTCGACCCCTCGAGCGCGGCTTTCAGCGCGGGATCGGCTCGTTTGGCGGCCTTTACGTCGGCGATGCCGTTTTTCAGCGTGGCGCAGCGCACGTGGAGGATGGCCCTTTCGTAGCTCGGGCGTGCCCGGAGGCGTTCCCAGTAGGCGGCGACCTGGGGCCGCTTGCCGTTGCCCCAGAAGTGTTCTTCCCAGTCGACCTCGACCAGGCGATCGAGGATGACGACCCAGCTCACGTCCGCGAGGGTGAAGCGCTCGCCGGCGATCCAGGGACCTCCGCCTTCGTCGAGCTGCTCCCCGAGCGCGTCGAGATGTCGGGCCATGTTCCGGCGACTGCGATCCAGAAGTTCCATGGCGGGGGGCAGCTTCGGCAGGCCGCGGAGGCCTCGCAGCTTGAGCAGGCCCAGGATGAGCGGGCGCTTCTTCTGCGGGTGGAAGAGGAGTCCCTCGACGAAGTGCGTGAAGGAAATGTACTGGCACATCGCCGCGAAGATGGGGAGGGTGAGGCCTGGAACGCAGTTTCCCGCGCGCTGTTCGGTTCCCCGGGTGGGATCGGCGCCGACGATCGATGCCACGTCGGTCCAGTGTTCGACGAGGGCGCGCGCCGCGTCTTCGTCGGGGAGCAGCTCGCGCCCGCGTTCCCCGGCGTGGCGCGCGGCGTAGACGATCTCGTCGTGAGACTCGTACACCGGGTGGCCGCGGTGGACCAGTACGGGTACCACGCCGGCGGGGTTCACCGCGAGAAAGTGGCGGCTCACGTTTTCGTAGGAACCGGTCTCGATCAGATCGATGGGGTGGCTCGTGTACTCGAGACCGAGTTCGTCCAGGCAGACCCGCAGCTTCTTCGAACAGAGCGAAAAGGAGTTGTGGTAGAGCTCCCATTCCGCGGTGTGCGGGAGTGTGATGTCTTCGTGAAGTCCCCCGGCCATCGCGCTGGTCTTGCGGTGGCTGCGCTCCACGAGGAACCACGCCGTGGGCACGACCAGGACCAGCAAAATGATCAGCGTGGACATGGTTCGGCGAAGTCTCCCATCCCGTGCGATGATCGTCCAGCGCGATGCCTCCCGAGCCGGCCGTGATCGACATGACGGACCCCGCCTACTGGCAGGATCCCCACCGCTTCATGCGGGCGGCGCGGGAGCAGCACCCGGTGGCCTTTGCCACGACGGGCGAGCCGATCGTGCTGCGCTACGCCGACATCGAACGGCTCGCGAGTGACCATCGGGTCGAGAGCAACGCGCTGGCCTTCGTCGAGCGCAGCGTCGAATCCGGACCGCTCGTCGAATGGTGGCGCCGGATGCTGACGAACGTGAACGGCCCCGAGCACCGGCGCCTTCGCGGGCTGGTGTCCCGGGCGTTTACGCCGCGTTCGGTGGACGCGAAGCGGCCGCGCATGCGGGAGCTCACCCGCGAGATCCTGGCCCGCCACCGGGATACGGGCGAGCTCGACGTGTTGCACGATTTCTCGCACGAGCTTCCGATTCGTCTGATCTGTGAACTCCTCGGTGTGCCCGGGGAGCACCACGACGATTTCTCGCACTGGTCGACGGGACTCGGTTCGGCGCTTTCCTCGGTGCTGACACCCGAATTGCGGAAAGCCGGGGAGGACGCCGTTGCGGGCATGAGCGCGGGGATCGCGGCGCTTCTCGAGAAGCGCCGCTCCGCCCCCTGTGACGATCTCCTGTCGGCGTTGCTTCGGGCCGCGGATGAGCTCGACGAAGACTTCAGCGAAGAGGATCTGGTGGTGCTCGTCATCAACCTCGTCTTCGGCGGCCATGACACGTCGCGCGCCATGCTCGCCGTCGGAGTCGCGCTGCTCTGCTCGCACCCCGGCGAACTCGACCGGCTCTTGCGGGATCCCTCGCTCGCCCAGCGCGCGGGGGACGAGGTGTTGCGCTGCGAACCGCTGGTGCAGGTGATGTCGCGCGAGTGCCCTGCGGATCTCGAGGCAGCGGGCGTGCGTTTGCCGGCCGGTCAGCCCTTCATGCTCGCGATCATCGCGGCCAACCGGGATCCGGAGGTGTTCGACGCTCCGGATCGCTTCGATATCACGCGCGAGGGCCCGCACTCCTTTAGCCTCGGCTGGGGGGCACACCGCTGCCTGGGCGCAGCGCTCGCGCGCGCCGAATTCGAAGAGGTGATTCCGGAGTTCTTCCGCTGTTGCCGGAACGTCGAGCTTCTGGTTGAACGGCCCGAGTGGGTGCCGTTTGCAAACCTGCGGCGCATCGAGCGCCTTCCGGTGCGTTTCGAGCCCGCCTAGGGGAGAAAGCGCCGGGCTAGGGGCGAACGGATCCGGGCGCGTCTAGCGCGAGCCGCCGTAGGCCTTGTACTTGTCGAGCAGACGCACCGGCTGGTGGAGCGCGTCCCGGCGGAAGGGCTCGGCGAGTTCTTCGCCGACCACGATCTCGAGTACGGTGGGCCGGTCCGAAGCCGTGGCTTCGCGCAGCGCGTCGCCGACCTGGTCGGCCCGCTCGATGCGGTGGCCATCGGCGCCCATGGCCCGCGCGATCTCCGCGAAGCTCGGGTTGGCGAGGTTCGTGCCGACGAAACGGTTGTCGTAGTAGTCGATCTGGTTGCGCTTCTCCGCGCCCCACTGGCCGTTGTTGAAGACCACGGCGGTGACCGGGATCTGCTCGCGCACACAGGTCAGGATTTCCGCGAGGCTCATGCCCCAGGCGCCGTCGCCCACGTAGGCCACTGCGGGACGGTCGGGCGCCGCCACCTGGGCACCCATCGCCGTCGGCAGCGCGTAGCCACAGTTCCCGAAGCCCATGGCGGCGAGGAAACTGTTGGGACGCTCGAAGCGCAGGTAGCTGTTCGCAACGGAGCAGATGTTTCCGATGTCGGTGCTGACGACGGCGTTCGCGGGCAGCGCCTTTTCCAGCTCTCGCAGGCAGCGACGCGGCGGCATCGGGGTTTCGTCGCCGGACGAAAGTCCGTCGAGTTCGGTCTCCCAGCGTTGGGTTTCCTCGGACACGGTCTTCCGCCGGGCTTCCGCGGTTTCGAGTGCGCGGATCTTCCGGTCCGGTCGGCGCAGCCGCTCGAGGATCTCGGCCGCCGCGGCCCGGGCGTCGCCGTTCACGGCGACCGAAACCGGCCGCACCAGGCCGAGCATGCGGGCGTCCGTGTCGACCTGGATGATCTTCGCATCAGCGGGCCAGTACTCGATGTCGTACTGCGGAAGCGTGCCGAAGGGACCGAGGCGGGAGCCAAGGGCGAGCACCACGTCGGCGCGGTTCACGACGCGCATGGCGGCCTTCGAGCCCTGGTAGCCGATGGGCCCGCACATCAACGGGTGGCCGGAAGGGAAGGCGTCGTTGTGCAGGTAGCTGGTGATGACGGGTGCCGAGAGGTGTTCGGCGAGGGTCACGAGTTCCGCCTGCCCTTCGGCCATCACCACGCCGCCGCCGGCCATGATCACCGGGAACTCCGCGTTTGCGAGCAGGTCCGCCGCGGCTTCCAGGCTCTCCGCACCGCCGGCGCCGCGCTCGATGGGCTTGGGCCGCTGCAGCTCGACGTCGATCTCACCGTAGAAGTGATTGCGCGGGATGTTGATCTGGGTGGGCCCGCGCTCGAGCATGGCGATGGTGAAGGCGCGGTGGGTCAGCTCCGCGATGCGCGCCGGCTCGCTCACGTGGGCCTGGTAGCGCGTGATCTTCGAAAAGATTGGCAGCTGTTCCGTTTCCTGGAAGCCCCCGAGACCGATGCCGGTGCTTCCAGTCTCCGGTGTGATGGCGACCACGGGAGAGTGGGCCCAGTAGGCGGCGGCGATCGCGGTCACGAAGTTCGTGATGCCGGGCCCGTTCTGGCCCACGCAGACGCCGTGGCGGTTCGATACCCGGGAGTAGCCGTCGGCCATGTGCGCGGCGTTCTGTTCGTGCGCCACGGACAGGAAGCGGATGCCCGCCGCCGGAAAGAGATCGAGGGCGTCCATGTAGGCGGAACCCACGATGCCAAAGACGTCCGTCACGCCGTGAGCGACCAGCGTCTCGACGAAGGCTTCGCTGCTAGTGATACGTGCCATGTGGGTTCCTCCGAACTCGACATCCGTCGGGCAGGAGGCCAGTATAGATCGATCCTCCACCCCGATGGGAGCGGCCTATGCCGGAGACCGAGCGCGATCTGAGCCAAGTGGACCTCGAGAGCCTCTGGCACCCGATGACGCAGCACAGCCAGCTGGCGTCTTCCCCGCCGTTGTTCATCGAGTCGGCTTCGGGGAGTTTCCTCTACGACCGCCACGGGCGGCGCTGGCTCGACGCGGTCTCGGGCCTCTGGTGCGTGAACGTCGGTCACGGGCGGGCGGAACTCGCCGAAGTGGCGCGGGAACAGATGGAGAAGCTCGACTACTTGCCGGCGACCCTGTCTCACGAGCCCGGAGTCCTCCTGGCGCGCAAGATCCTGGACCTGCTCGGCTTCGACGGGAGGGTCTATTTCGCCGTGACTGGATCCGAGGCGAACGAGGCCGCCTTCAAGATCGCGCGCCAGTACCATCGGCAGACCCCGGGCGGCGCCGGGCGGTACAAGATCATCGGCCGCCACCGCGGCTATCACGGAAACACAATGGGTGCGCTGAGCGCGACGGGCCAGGAGGAGCGGCGCCAGGGCTACGAACCGTTCGTTCCCGGTTTTCTGCACGTGGAGGCGCCCGATCCGTATCGCAGCGACGTGGACTGTGCTGCCGCGCTCGAGGCCGCGATCCTGGCAGAAGGCGCCGAGAGCGTCGCCGCCTTCATCATGGAGCCCGTGATCGCCGGCGGCGGCGTGCTCGTTCCGCCCCCGGAGTACCTGCCCAGGGTGCGCGAGATCTGTGATCGCCACGGCGTCCTGTTGATCCTGGACGAGGTGGTGACGGGCTTCGGACGCACGGGCCGGTGGTTCGGCCATCATCACTGGGGAGTCGAGCCGGACATCATGACCCTGGCCAAAGGCATTGCCAGCGGGTACATGCCGCTCTCGGCGACGGTGGTTCGTCGGGAGATCTTCGACGCCTTTTCAGCGGAGCCGGGAGGGCTCGAACACTTCCGGCACATCAACACGTACGGCGGTCACCCGGTGGCCACCGCCGTGGCGCGGCGCAACCTCGAGATCATCGAGCGCGAGGGTCTGGTGGAACGGGCCGCCGAGAAAGGCCGGAGCTTGCTCGAAGCGCTGCGCCGACGGCTCGATCACCCCCAGGTCGGCGACGTGCGCGGTCTGGGGCTGCTCATCGGGATCGAGCTGGTTCGTGACCGGGCCACCCGCGAGCCCCTCTCCGTCGAGGACACGGCGCGCGTGGTCAAGCGTTGCGCGCAGGAGGGCGTGATCGTCGGGCGGACCATCAATACGGCTCCCAGTTTTTCGAACGTCCTGATCGTCGCACCGCCGTTTACGCTGTCGGACGACGAGGCCGAGCTCCTGGTCGGAACGATCGAGGCGGCTCTCGCCAAGGAGCTCGGCGCCAGTCTCCCCGGGTGAGGGTTCTCGTCTTCAACTACGGGAGTTCGACGGTCCGTTCCTCGATCGTCGACGTGGCGGCCGAAAGCGCCGAGAGTTCTGCTGCAGAACGGGTCGTCGGCGCCGTCGCTGTCGAGCGGATCGGCCAGTCGGAAGCGTTCATCCGAGACGACTTCGCGACCGAACCCGCGATCCGGGAGGTGGCGGCGGCCGATCACGCGGAAGCGATCGACCAGCTCCACGCCAGGCTGCGGTCTCACGACCTGGGCGAAATCGGAGCGGTCGGACACCGGGTCGTACACGGCGGCGAACGGTTCCGCGCTGCAACCCGCGTCGACGACGAAGTCGAGCGGGCGATCGAAGCACTGATTCCCTTGGCACCGCTTCACAATCCGCTCAGCCTGGCGGGAATTCGCGCCGCACGCGATGCCTTTCCCGGCGTGGTGCAGGTTGCGGTCTTCGATACGGCGTTTCATCACACGCTTCCGCCGCGGGCGTACGTCTATCCGATTCCCTACGAGTTCTACGAGCAGGATCGGATGCGCCGCTACGGGTTCCACGGGACCTCGCATCGCCATGCCGCAGAGCGCGCCGCATCGCTGCTCGGCCTGCCGCCGGACGGGTTCACGGGCATCACCTGTCACCTGGGCAACGGGGCCTCGGTTACCGCGGTCGAGAATGGCCGGTCCATCGACACCTCGATGGGATTGACGCCGCTCGAGGGTTTGATGATGGGAACGCGGAGCGGCGATCTCGACC
>JABSQV010000144.1 GCA_013215565.1 Myxococcales bacterium
CGGCGATCAACCCGTTTTCTCTCCCCGGGGGATTTGGGCTGCCCAACGACTTCACAGCGGCCGGAGGCTCAATTGCGGGCGACAATAATTCCGAGCAGAAGTCTGACGGCTGGGCGCTCTTCACGCACGACACCTTCAATCTTGCCGACAACCTGCAGTTGACGGGCGGCTTCCGTTGGTCGTGGGAACGGAAGAAGGGCAGGTATGAGATCCTCGGAACGGTCGATACCCCCGTGGACATCGGCCTGAACGGTACACCCTTTGTTTCACTCGCAGCGAATGCGACAACCGGCACGTCGATGTGCGAACAGCCGACGTCCACCGACCTCGGTCCGAATGCGCTCTTCGGATTTCGCTCGGCGCTCTGCGACAACGCAGGCTGGGACGACACCGAGATCGAGACGGCGCCGACAGGGACCGTCAAGCTCGCCTACCAGCCGACTGAGGACATCCACACTTACTTGAGCTACGCCCGCGGGTACAAGGCCGGCGGCTATAACTATACCGGGACCGCAAACCAGCAGACCGCGGCCTCGATCGCGGCACAGGAACTGGATCCAGCCGCACCTACGGTCCTCGCCAACGAGTTCAGGTTCGACGCGGAGAAAGTGGACGCGTTCGAGATCGGCGTCAAGACCAACCTGCTCGACAACCGACTGACCGTGAACAGCGCGATCTTCTACGAGGATTTCAAGGATTTCCAGGTTCTGTCCTTCACTGGAACTGAGTTCACCCTCTACAACCTGCCGAAGGC
This sequence comes from Myxococcales bacterium, assembly GCA_013215565.1. Taxonomy (GTDB): domain Bacteria; phylum Myxococcota_A; class UBA9160; order SZUA-336; family SZUA-336; genus JABSQV01. The sequence continues at coordinate 755 of JABSQV010000144.1, forward strand.
GACCTCGAAGGGGATTGAAGTCGATATGGCCTATGCGCTTACCGACTACATCTACACCACGCTCGCCGGGGCCTACACCATTGCGCGCTACGGACACTTCAGTGAGCCGGAGTACCAGCCGCAGAGCGGGAAGCGGCTTACCAATTCTCCGCGCTTCCAGGGCAACGCATCGGTCAATATCGCGCAGCCGATTCCGCAGACGACCTGGACCGCGATCCTGAACACGAACGTGAGCTACCGGAGCAGAGTCAACACCGGCTCGAACCTTAACCCCGAGCAGGAGCAGTCCAGCTTCTGGCTCACCAACGCCCAGGTCGGGATTCAGTCTCCGAACTCGCAGTGGACGGGCCTGTTCTGGATCAACAACATCAACAACAAGCGCTACAACACGATCGTGTTCGCCAGCCCGCTCCAGCCCGGAAACTGGTCCTCTTTCGTGAACCCGCAGCGGACCTTCGGGGTCACGCTGAACTACGACTACTGAGTCGCGCGGGATAGACGCGGGACGTCGACGCACCTGCGTGCGAGCAGCATGCAGCGTGCGTCGGCGTTCAGTTCTCTCGAGTCGATGCCGTCTGCCTCGAACAGATCGACACGGCCGTCGGCGTCGAACCGGGTCGTGAGCCGGCAGTAGCCGGGCGGGATCGGGGCGCTCGCCGGGCTGCTCAGGAAGCGCTCGACCTTGGCGTCGCGCTGCCGCTCGGTCTCGAAGCCCAGGCTCCCCGAGCGAAACGTCGGCACCCGGTCCGGGAACACCGGGCGCGCCAGGTACCAGACCTCGGTTTCGCCCTCGAGTTCGAACTCCGTGGGTTCGCCCAGGCACTTGCGAAGTTCCCGGGCGTGCAGACCGATCATCCGGGTCTGAACTTCCCTTCCCGGATCTCCCGGGGTCGAGCATGCGAGGCCCAGTATGAGGACGACGAGCAATCGTCTCATGCAATTAGAATACACCGTGTCGCAACGCGTCGGTCCGGCGACACCCGAGGCCCGTCTGCCTGCCAGGCGCTCGCGGCCTGGCCAGACGCCGCCGGGACCCGCTCACCGGCGGGTCCGTTTGGCTAAAGAGAGCGGCGCAGGTGAGTCAGCCATTCGCGGGCCGAACGCTTGGTTTGCTCGTGCCTGGCGGCCTGCTGGAACGCCTTCTCGGCGGCCTCGGGCTTGCCCAAATGGAACAGCGAGATCCCGAGCAGGAGCTGGGCCGAACTCGGCTTGTCGAGGCCGCCCTTGCCGATCGCATTTCGCAGCGCTCGGGCCGCATTCGCCCAATCGTCGCTCTGCAGGTAGACATGGCCGAGGCGCAGCGAGAGATCCCCCTCTTCCGAGAGGGTTGCCGCGCGTTCGAGCGGCGGGAGCGCACGCTCGAACTCTTTTGCGGTGATCCAGCTGTCTGCGAGGAGTTGCCAGTTCTTCTCGGTCTTCTCGATCCGCTTCTCCGAAAATCCCTGCTCGAGCACGCGCCCCGCCTGATAGGGGATCGCGTTGTAGAGATACAGTTCGGCCATGCGGACCAGCTCCTTGCTCTCGGTCAGGAAGCCGAGCCGGTACGCGAGCTCCATCGAGGTCAGGCTGGCCTGGTCGCGCTCGAGACTGCCGTAAATGGCCGAGAGCTGGATCCAGTAGGTCTTGGACGAGAAGTGCGCGACCAGGACTTGGAGCACCTCGGCGGCTTCGACGAGCTGGTCGAGCTCGAGATGGATCGCGAGCAACAAGCGCAGCCACTGTTGTTTAGGCTCGGGGCTCCGTTCGACTGCCGTCTTTGCGGGTACCAGCGCCTTGCGGTACTCGCCCAGAGACACGTAGGCATGTGCGAGCAGCAGGTACGCGCGCGGCGCCGGGTTCTCGGCAAGCTCCAGCCAGGCCTCGAGTGTACGGATGGCTTCTTCGTAGCGCTCGGTTGCGAGATACAGCTGACCCAGGTTGTAGCGCAGGTTGAGTTCCGCCGGCAGCGGCAATGCCCGGGTCGAGATTGCGGCCTCGAAGGCCTTGAGCGCGCGCTCGTAGTCGTTGCGTTCCGCGTAGACGTGACCGAAGAGCTGCTGCATCAAGGCCGTCTCGTAGTCGTTGCGCTTGTCCGAGGCTTCGAGCTTGCGGAGTTGCTGTTCGGCGCGTTCGTAATCGTCTTCCGCCATCGCCTCCTGCGCGCCCATCAGGAGCTTTCGTTCGGACTTCCCAACGGTCTGGACCTTGCGCGTGGGCGGCGGCTTGCGCTTGGCCTCCTTCTTTCGTTGGGCGTACGCAACACCGGGACCAAGGCCCAGGTCGAGCTGGGCCGGGACCGGGAACGCGCCTGCCAGGGTCGCGCAGAGCAACCCCGCGAAGAGCCTTCGGGGCACGCACCCCCGAACCCGATGGGCGTCGCGGCGGCTACGGCGTCTCATCGGCTCAGTCCTCGATCTTGAAGGTCAGGACGACCTGTACGCCGGTTCGCCTGACGGCGGCGCCATCTTCGATACGGGGCTTGTACTTCCAGCGGCGCACCGCACGCAGCGCAGCGGAGTTGAACAAGCTCGGCGGTTCCGCGTCGACCACGACGATGTCTTCCACGCTGCCGAGCGGCGTAATCGTGAATTCGAGCAGCACCCAGCCCTCGATCCTACGGCTCAGCGCGCGGCTCGGGTAAGCCGGTTCGATGCGCACCAGCGGGATCACATCTGCGTCACTCGGTGCGCCGCCGAAGCCCAGGCCCCCGGCAAGCTGGAAATCGAGGTTTACGGCCGTGCTCGTAAGCGAAGCGTTGCGTGGCTTGGGCACCCGCGCCATGTCCAGGTCGGGCGGTCTGGGCTCTGGCTCTGCGTGTTTCTTGGTTGGTTTGCGATCGCGTCGACGCGCTTCGGAGTCTTCGCGGATGCGCACGAAGTCGATCACCTGACCGTACACCTCCTCCTGGGTATTGCGCCCCGGATGCGCGATCAGCCACTGCATCAGAAAGAACAGGGCGAAGGTCGCGGCGGCTCCGAGCAGCGTAGACAGCCCAAGGCGCGGCAGGTTCACTCGTCCCGCCTCGCTGCAATTGCGATGCTCTGCGCACCCGCGAGCCGGGCCTGGTCCATCACCTTTACGAATAGGCCATTCTCGGATTTCTCGTCTGCCTGGATCACGACCGATCCCTGTGGATTTTCGGCGAGTAGCCGCTCCACATTGGCGCGGACGGCGCGCACGTCGATGCGGCGCTTCTGGATCCAGACCTCGTTATTCTTCGAGATCGCAATCAGGATGCTGGCACGCTGCTTGCGCTCGGCAGTCGCAGCATCGGGACGCGTGACATCAATTCCGGACTCCTTCACGAAGGAGGCGGTCACGATGAAGAAGATCAGCATGATGAACACGACATCGAGCATCGGGGTCACGTTGACCTCAGATTCCTCGTCGTTGTGGCGCTGTCTGCGGAACCGGGCCATCCGCTATTCTTCCTGTACCAGCAGATCGCCGACCCGTTCGGTCTCGTCGTCAGCCCAGCGCCTGAAGTACACACTGAAGTAGAGCCCAGACAGTGCAGCGACCATGCCGGCCATGGTCGGGATCGTGGCCTTCGAGACGCCGGCCGCCATCGCGCGGGCGTTTCCGCTCCCGGTCAGCGCCATGATTTCAAAGACCTCCATCATCCCCGTCACGGTGCCGAGTAGACCCATCAAGGGACACAGCGCGACCAGCGTCTGGATCGAGCCCACGAACTGATGGCAACGCCCCGAGACCTGCGAGATCAGGGACCTGCGGATCTGGTGCGCGTACCAGGAACTCGTCTCTGTGCGTTGTTTCCAGATCGCGCGCACGCGTGCGACCTCGGACGCATGGCCGTTCCGTGCGTAGAAGAAGCGCTCGATGATCAGGGTCCAGAGGAAGAATGTGAGCAGCGCGATCCAGACCAGCACCTCCCCGCCTGCATCGAAGAAGTCCTGGATCGAGATCCACGCTTCGCCAAGTGCGATCACGCGGTCTCTCGCTCGGCGCGCTCGGCAATCAACCCCGCACTCTGTTCCTCGAGCACCTGGATCAGCCCCCGGCTGCGGTCACGTAAGAGGCTGTGCAGCAGCACCAGCGGGATCGCGGTCATGAGGCCCAGCATCGTGGTCACCAGTGCCTCCGAGATCCCGCCGGCCATGAGCTTCGGGTCGCCGGTTCCAAACAGCGTGATCTGCTGAAAGGTCTCGATCATGCCCGTGACGGTGCCGAGCAAGCCGAGCAGCGGTGCGATCACCGAAAGCACGCGCAGCGTCGACAGAAAGCGTTCAAGTGGGGGCGTATCTCGCAGGATCGACTCGTCGAGCCTGCGCTCGAGCGTGTCGGTGTCAGCATCCGGATGGGCTTCGTAAACGGCCATCACCCGGCCCAGCGGGTTGCCCACGTTGGCAGAAGAGGCGTCACGCTGCACCGCCATGGCACGCCCGGTCAGCATGAGGCTCGTGAACTGGAATCCGACCAGTGCCAACCCAATCAGGCCGAGCGCGATGATGATGTAGCCAATCGCGCCTCCCTGGGCGATGCGCTCCGAGAGGGTCGGCGCCTGGACCAGCAGTCCCAGGATCGAGCCGCGCGAGGGGTCGACCGACATGGACACCCAGCCGGCGGTCGCGTCCTGGAACGCTCCCGCCGCCGCGGTGTGGCGACCGGCGGGCTGCCGCGGGAGCTCGGCCAGGCGCCCGTCCTGGTAGCGCAGGAACTTCCCGTCGGCGATCGCGTTGAAGACGCCGAGGCGCACGACCTCGCTCTCGACAGGCTCTCCGTCAGGACGTATGACCGTTCCCCGGTAACGAACGACCTTTCCCGACTCCGTCATTTCTTGCAGCAGTGTCAGCCAGAGTCCGCGAAGCGCTTCGATGTCCGGAAGCTTCGGGCTCTCGGCAAGTTTTCCCATGGGTCCGGATCGATCTGGAAACTGTGCGCTCGTCATCGAGGCATCGAGCAGGCTGCGCGTGTCGCCCGCGACCTGTCGCACGACGCCGAAGAGCTCGCCCAGGTTCCCGAGCCGGTTTCGCAATAGCTCCTGCAGCTGGATGATCGCAAGCTCATTCTCGGAGAAGCGCGCCTCGAGTTCGTCCGAACGCCGCTCCTCGCGATCCCGTGTCGCGTTCGCGACCCTGAGCAGCCGCTGGCGCTCCTTCTTCTTCGCTCGGAACTCGGCTTCGCGTTTCTTGTTCAATGCGCGCGATTCTTGGCTGCCCGTACGCGCCTGGTCGAGCAGTTCGTCGAGTGTGCTCGGCTCCTGCGCTTCGGCCGCCGCCGTAAAGACCAGCAGTACCAAGGCCGCGCGAAGCGCTCGTTTTCGTAGCTGCTCGAGCCGCATCATTCTGCGCTCTTGGGCGCCGCGACTGGCAGCGTAAGCAGATCGGGCGCGGCCTGCTTTCGTGCGATCCGGAGGCCCTGACGCAACGAGTTGCGATAGCGGTCTTCGAGCTTGTCCCAGCGGTTCTCGTCCGCGTTCCAGACTCCACCCCGTTTCCCATCGAGCGTTGAGTAGAGCAATACCACTCGCCCGATCCGTAGAAAGTCCACCTCGCGTGGGGCGCCGTCGACATCGACCTCCCCGCGATACGCCTCGATCGTCCGGCCGTACTCGTTTTCGATCTGGTAGGCCTCGAGCAGCCGACGATACTTCTCCGACACAGTGACGTCCGCGCGTCCCATGAGCTCGCGCAGATGATCGATTCTCTGCCTGCGCTCGTCTTCCAGGAATGGGACGTCCAGCTTCACAAATCGATCGAGGGTCTCGATCATTTCATACATGAGCGGCGTAAGCTGCCGCTCGACTACGGTCACGTTCTCGATTTGATACTCGAGCGACGCGAGCTCTTCATCCTGCGCACCAATGAGATTCTCGAGTTGCTTGTTGTAGACCCGCAGCGAGTCGATCTGTTCTGAGACCGCCTTGTATTCGGCCAAAAGGTCGTCCGTGTCTTCGCTGAGTTTGTCTACCCGCTCCTGAGACGAGACGGCCGCAAGCTGAGTCCGCTTTCCAATCGTCAGGATCGCATCGATGTCGCCCGCAAATGTGACCGCGGGCAGCGCGGTAAGGCCGGCCGCGCTCCAGGCGCAGGCAAGCCAATGACCAAGTGTCCTCGTTCTCACCGGTCTGTCTCCCCCCAAAGACGTCGTGAACGGAAAGTTATCGCAGAAACTCAACCTTTCGAGTTTCGGTAACCTCCCGCGTGCATCCTTCCTTCCATGGTCGGCGTCTGCCGCCAGATCTAGAGCAGGCGACGTGGCTCCGCTCGCGACGGGTTTCGACCGGGTGGCTTTCCGAGGCGCGAACCCGCTGGGGTCGTTTTGCGGACAGCCCCGCCATTCGCGCTCAGGTTGGCCGGGAGCGTGGCGGATGCAAACAGGCAGCGTCCGCGGGGTCGGGGCGAGCTGCCCCACGACCCCGCCCAGCCCTACCCCAGCTTCGATCTAACAAAGCGCGGTTGCCGGAAGCTGACTCGGGACCCAGGAGCCCGCCTGTTTCTCCGATCCTCTCGGATGGTGATCTGACGCCCTGGAGCGGTCATCGACCGTCCCCAGGCCCAAAGCCTGTATCCGGTCGATTCACCTGTCGCTCGTGGGCCGGGAGATCTGAGTTCGGTCACACAGACCGCCCATCGACCACTCGCCACCGGCCACTCGCGTAGTCGCGATAGAAATGCTGACGCTGCCCGAACCCGCCGCATGGCTGGCACGGCCTGCCGCACTGGGCGCCCTCGGTGCTCTCCGCCGCGACCGGCCGCGAAGCTGCTGAGCCACTCAGCCTCGGCAGCGACTAAGCCCGCTCGCCAGCTCGGCACAACTTTTCGAGTCTGATACCACCGACTTCACTTCGACCCCAACCAGATCGCGACGCACCCGATCCAACACTTCAGTGCAGAACGATCTAGCCAACTCGAAGTGGAACCCTCCGCGTGCATCGGACTCGATACGTCTGGCCCCGGCGAGGTCCGTCAGCAGAAGCGCGCCCGAACGGTCGAGCGTAAAGCGACCCAGATCGACGTCGGGGAGCCGAACACCCACAGCGGCAAGCGCGTTCAAAAGACCCACCGCCTCGTAACCTACCCGCAGGGCCGGGCCGAGTTCGAGTCCTGCATCTTCGGTAAGGGCTCGGTCGAGAGACTCGCCGGAATTCGCGACAACAAAATAGGGTTCGCCTTCATTCGTAGCGCCGGATTCCAACACGCTAGCTACCCCGGGGACGGCGAGTTCGCACATCAGACCCAGAGTTTCTTCGTGGTTGGTGACCCCTTCGGGGCGAGCGATCTGGACCCAAACGGGTTGCATGGTTTTGAGCCAGATGCCAGCACGCCGCGCGTGTTGGCCGAGGGCATCCATTCGATCAGCCGGCTGCGCCAGTAGCACGATACGATCGAACCGCTCAGCATCAAGGAACTCGATCCACAACGCCGGGATGTCGAAATCCGGGTACTCGCGCACGAGTGTCTGAAGAAGCTGTCGAGCGGCTGCATCAGAATTCGCCGCGATGAAGTGGCGTGCCAGCGCAATCCCTCTCTCAGCACGCTTTGGATCAGAGGTGGGGAAATGCCGAAGCAACATCTTCAAGCGCTCGTGCAGCCGATGCTGGGGCGCAGCGCAAGACTGTAGACCGAAGTGGAAGAGTCGTTGCCGCACCTCCGCGGAATGGCGCAGGAGAATCTTGGAATCCAGGTCGAGAAGAAGGTTCACGCCGTCGCTCAGCGTATTGGAATCGAAGGTATTGGGCTCGCCGTGCAAGATGACGGCCTGGGCGGCGCGAAGGGGAAGAACGAGGTGGGAAAGCGCGTCGGGCAGATCCGCGGTCGACTTGTCGAAGGCGTCGCGAAAACTCGCACTCTCCAACATGCCAAGCAACAGCGCCGGCCGTTCCTTCGCATCGAAGAGCTCTGTCATCAGTTCCAATACGCGCCGCATCTGGGCACTCGAAACCTTGTCGAACTCGATACGCTGGAGACCCTGGAAGAGCGCCGCAGTGGCCTCTGCGGGCGAAGATGACCGCTTGACGTTTTCGAGGAAGAGCAGCACGTACTCGAGTTCGGAAGAGAAGCGAATGACCCCGGCGAGGAGTCTGGCCGCGCGGGCCGGCTCGAGGCGCTCTACGGCTGCGAGAACGTTTCTTCGCTGAACCTTCGCAAGGAGATGATGACACACACCGCGATGGACCGGCTCGCGCGCACCGTTCAACAACAGGTCTTCGTTGGCGTTGACTTTCAGTCGCAGGTCCTTGCGGTGTTCGCGCAGAAAGCGGAAGTGATCGCGAAGAACGCCGATTTCCTGCTTGGTGAGCGGCTCCTCGGCGTTCTTGTCTAGATCGACGGATTCGGTCTGCCTCGACAATACCCGTGCAGCGCGATTCGAGGGCTTCCCTCCACCGCTTCTGCGCCGGCTCCGGTCGCGCCGGCCGCGTTCGGGCTTTCGCTCGCCTGGCTTGTCCGAGGGCTTAGCATCGGAGACCCGCGGACCTCGCCTGCTCCGCCGGCGCTGTTTCGGGCGGCTGGCATCCGGCGGTTCCGTCCCTTTCGGTGAATCCATCGCTGCATGCTACCACTCGGGGCGACGGAAATTGCCGACTTCATCGGGAACACGTTCAGCGGCGGCGGCCTCGCCTTTCCAGGCTCTCCGGCCAAGCGTCGTAGTCTCCGATCTGCCTCCTGAGTCGCCGCCGAAACGGACATCTCAGATCTTGCTAGGTCGGGAGCCCTGAGGCTAGTCGGCTTTGTCGATCACTACTTTGCCGAAGACCATATTCATCCAGCAAGAATAAGAACACACTCCGGTCATCGAGGTATCGACCGAGATC
>JABSQV010000145.1 GCA_013215565.1 Myxococcales bacterium
GCGATCAGCGTGGCCCAGCGACGATAGCCGGAGAAGAAGCTCGAGAGGGGCACGGGTCCCGGGCGCTGGGCGGTCACACCCATCCACGCGAACCCGGCGGCGGCCGGGATCGAAACGCCGACCGTCGTCAACGCCTGCGACAGCAGCTGCTCGAGCGAGAACGCGTCATCGGCTGTTCCCGAAAGCTGCTGCAGGATCACGATCACGACCTGGGCGATCGCGTAGAGGATGGAGGCTTCGAGCATTACGCGGTAGCGGCCGCGCACGACGCCCCATCCCGCTGCGAAGGCCCTTCCGGGCGAGTAGCTCATCTCTCCGACCCTTCGCTCATCTCTCCGACCCTTATGGGAGAGGGAGGGGCGAGAGGGCCCGCCCGGGTTCCCGAATGGTGCGGTTCGAGGCCCCGCTTATCAAGCCGCCCGGCAGACCGGACGGTCCGGATACTGCGCGCGCCTCGCAGTTGGAGTTATTCTGCGGCGGTGCGCGTGACCTCCGAAGATACGGCGTCCTACCAGAAAGAGGGCTTTCTGGTGCTCCGGGAGCTCTTCGACGCCGCGGCGCTCTCGCAGCTCGAGTTGCGCTTCGTCGAACTGGCGTCGGGCCGGCTTCCGGCTCCTGAGCGGATGGTCGTGATGCAGGACGTCATGGTGGCGCGAGGCGCGGTCTCTCCCGAGACCCCGCTGCATGGGATCAACAAGATCCTGAGCTTCGAGAACGACCCCGTGTTGTTCAAGCACGCGCTCGACCCGGAGCTGATTTCCGCTGTGCGCGGCTTGATCGGTCACGCGATCATGACGATCTCGACCAACGTCTTCAACAAGCCGCCCGGCATCGACGGCCGGCACCCGCTGCACCAGGACCTGCGCTACTTCACGCTCCGTCCGGCCGACGGCATCGTAGCGGCCTGGACCGCAATCTCTCCCTGCACCCGCGAGAACGGCTGCCTAGCCGTGATCCCTGGAAGCCACCGCCAGGGCCTGCTCCGGCACGGCGATCCGGACTGGGAATACGTGAACTCCGGCTTCTTTTCCGCGGAGGGGGTGGATCTCGAGGCGCGCGTACACCTCGAGATGGAACCGGGTGACACGATCCTGTTTCACCCGTTGCTGATCCACGGAAGCGGTCAGAATCGAAGTTCCGCATTTCGGCGCGCGATTTCGACGCACTACGCCTCGGTCGACTGCGAGCGGAGCTCCGCGCGGCACAAACGCGAGCCCGTGGTGTACCGGATCCCCTAGGCGCGGGGGCGGGCCCGCGTACAGGAGCTGCGGAGAGATCGGGGCCGGCGTTCGAGCGTTTGCGTCGTGGAGTCGGCTCAGGACCCGCGGAAGCGGCTGAAATCCGGGGCGCGCTTCTCGAGGAAGGCCTGTACGGCTTCGAGATTCTCGGGCCCGCCTGCAAGTTCGCGCATCAGGCGGTCCTCGATCGCGCGCGCGGCCTCGATCCCGGGTCCGTGCGTGGCCTGCAACGCCTGCTTGATCGCGCGCAGCGAGGAGATGGGCCAGCGCGAGATCTCGTGTGCCTTCTCGAGCGTTGCTGCGAGCAGTGCTTCGTCGGGCAGGCATCGGGATGCCATCCCCAATTCGACGGCGCGCGCGGCGTCGATCCACTCCGCCGTGAACATCAGTTCTGCCGTCCGCTGACGTCCGATGCTGGTCTGGAGCAGATAGCTGCTGGCGATCTCGGGTACGAGGCCCAGGTTGGCGAACGGCAGGCGCATCCTCAGGCTCTCGCCGACGTAGACGATGTCGGTCGCGACCGCGATTGTGCAGCCGCCCCCGACCGCCACGCCCTGGACGGCGGCCAGCAGGGGCTTGTCGAATGCGACGATCGCACTGACGCACGCGTAGAAGGCGCTCGGATGACCGTCCGCGCGTGGTTCGGGCGGCGACTTGATGAAGGCCGAGAGGTCTGCCCCGGAGGAGAAGTTTCCGCCCGCGCCGGTGAGCACCGCGACCGCGACGCGCGGATCCTCGCGCGCTTCGTTCAGGGCCTCGGCAAGCCCGTCCCACTGGGCCTCGTCGAAGGCGTTCTTGCGTTTCGGACGGTTGAGCGTGAGCAGTTGCACGCCGTGTTCGTCGAGCTCTCGAATGGGGTTCACGGGCTTGTGCGCCTCCATGCTCGGTCTCCGGGGTCTTTCGGGTGAGAGCTGGCCCTGCGTCCGCGGGACCCAAAGTACCATCCGCCGCCCGGGAGACCGAATCCCGCCCGGCCTGAGCCCGACGTCCGGAGTTCCGGGGACTACTCAGCCCCGGCGGCTCGTGGCACGATCCCTCGAAGCTACGCCACCGACTTCCCGGCCGGATCGATCCCGAAATGCGCCGCCACGACGCAAGGAGAGTTCCATGTCCGATCTCCCCGTCTACATGCTCGCCAACCTGGTGGTCGAGGATCCCGACCGCTACCGCCAGTACGAGAAGGGCTTCTTCCCGATCCTCCAGCGCCACGGGGGTTCGTTCGTCACCTTCGACGATACGAGCGTGACCTTCGAGGGCAGCGCGCCGCCCGAGGGACGACTCGTGATTTTCCGCTTCCCGTCCGAGTCCGCGGCCCGCGGCTGGTACGACGACCCGGAATACCAGGCACTCTCCGAGCACCGCCGCGCCGCAACGCAGCTCGTATTCCTCACGCTGGTCCACGAGCTGACCCCGCGGGGCTAGCGCATAGGGCCGCGCGTGCTAGAGCGGTGCGTCAGGTTGCGGCCCGGGCGCGGTAGAGCAGGGTTCCCACGAGCGCCGCGATCGCGCAGACGCTGACAGACATCGCGACGAGGGTGCCGCGTTCCCCGATCGCGTCGGCGAGGAGGCCGATCGGAAGCCCCATGAGTCCGAAGGCCGCGAACGCGATCATCGTGAGCGAGATCACGCGGCCGAAGTAGGCGGGTTCCGTGGTGCGGACGATCACAGCGCCGTTCAGGGACTGGAAGCCGCCCACGCCCATGCCCAGGAAGAAGATCGCGACTGCAGCCGCGGCGTAGGACGGAGCGACCGCGAGCGCGAGCACGGAAAGCCCGAAGATGCCCGACATGCCCACGAAGACGGGGAGCGCGAAGCGAGAGTCGGCGAGGCGCGCAGCGAAGAGGCTCGCGCCGAGTCCGCCGACCGCGCTCACGAAGTAGAGCAGGCTGATCGCGTCGGACGCGCGTCCGAACTCGTTCTGGACCAGGCCGGGCAGCACCGTGACGTACGGGAATCCGGTCATGATCAC
>JABSQV010000146.1 GCA_013215565.1 Myxococcales bacterium
CCGGCGTTACGGCGTCACGCGCTCCGAGACCCGTGATCGCGACGGCCGACTGCTCGCGTCGAACCTGACGACGGGGCTGTTGGCGTACCGCAAGGATCCGAGCCTCGAGGACCAGCGTGTGGGCGTTCCGGAGAGCGCGTTGCCCCCGATCGGACCCGATCCGAGTTCGGCCGCCCGGAACCCGTGCCTGGATCGACTGAGGGCTGTTCGGAGCGGAGAGTTGCTCGGCTCCGAGCCCACGCGCGTGACGCTCGAGATGATGCGTCTTCGGGACGCCGGCCGCGCTCAGAATCGCATTCACACCGATCCTGCAGTTGCGGAGCGCGCCGGACTCGCGGCCCCGATCGCGGGCGGGTCACACGTGCTCTCGTTCGTACAGGCGCTGCTGATGGCTGCCTGGGGTTCCGAGTGCCTGCTCTACGGAGCGCACTTCGACGTCCGCTGGGTCGGCCAGACTTATGCCGAGAGCCAGATCACTCCGCGCGTGACCGTGCTCGAAGTCTCGCCGATCGAACTACACTGCAAACTCGAGGTCGTGGGCGAAGACCGGCCCGTGCTGGAGGGTGAACTGCGCCTGCCGCTGGCCGAAGCCGGCGAGCCGGGGTCGGGAGTCGCGCGCGCGTGATCTTCTACTTCGACTTCCGCAGCTACTTCCGGATGCTCGGGCTCTCGCTCCGGGAGACCAACCCGAAGGGGCGACGGCGGCTCCAGTTCCTGCTCTTTGTCGTGATCCCCGTGGTAAGCGGGCTCACGGCGGTCTGCTTCCTGCTCGACCGGATCCTGTATCCGGGGCTCTGGCGGGTTCGGGTGCGCGCACCCGTTTTCATCGTCGGGCACGCGCGAAGCGGCACCACGCTGCTGCACCGCATCCTGGCCGAGGATTACGAGCAGTTCAGCTACTTCCGCTTCTACGAACTCTTCCTGCCCTCGTTGCTGCAGAAGAAGCTCGTGCGTCTCGGGGCCGCGTGCGACGCGAAGCTGCTGGGAGGCTGGCTCGAGCGGCGGGTCCGAGCCTGGGAAACCGCGACTTTCGGCAAGACACAGGACATCCACCAGATGGGCCTCACGCTCGCGGAAGAGGACGACTTCGTGCTCACGCTCTCGTGCGCATCGGGCTGGTGGATCGTGCTGCTGCCCTACATGGACCGACTCGACTTCTACCACGTCGACGAGCGCTCGCCGCGCGCGCGCCGACGGCTCATGCGCTTTTACGGCGAGTGCGTGAAGCGCCAGCTCTACCTGAACGGCTCCGAGAAGGTCCATCTCAGCAAGAACCCGACCTTCTGCGGCCGGGTCGAAAGCCTGATCGAGGCGTTCCCGGACGCGCGCATCGTGTACACGGCACGCAACCCGCTCGAGACGATTCCAAGTCTGCTCAAGCTGCTCCAGACCGGCTGGTCCATGCGGGGCTGGACGGACGAGGACATGCAGCGCTCGCTGCGCGCGATCGCCGAACAATCCTACGAGAGCTACACGGCGCCGCTCGACGTCCTCGCCCGGCATCCCGAGACGCCCCAGGCCGTAGTCGACTACCGCGACCTCGTGAGTGCCCCCGCGCGCACGCTGCGCGAACTCTGCGCCCGGCTCCGGCTGCCGGTCTCACCCGAGTTCGAAAAGTTGCTGGCGCGCGAGGAGGCGAGGAGCACCCCACACGAGACCGGACACCGGTACAATCTGGAAGAGTTCGGCCTGGATGGAGCCGAGATCGAGACCCGGCTGGCCGGGCTGTTTGAGCGCTTCGCCTGGCCGCGCGAAGCGACCTGAGCTGGGCGGCACGCACGGGCAACGCCGCGGGAGACGCGATGGAATTCCCGACCGATAAGACGACGATCGGAAGCACGCTCAGCCCCGAGACGCCGCGGAATCTGCGCGCCGCGTGGGACTCGCTGATCTCGGACCTGGAGCGAGCGCGCGATGCGATCGACGATCCCAAGCTGTACCCGCCGCCGGCCTCCGACCGCAGTCTCTCTGAGGGCTACCGCTATGTGCTCGGGTTTCTCTATGGCGCGATCGACCGCGCGTTCGCGGACCCCGACTACCCGCAGTTTCGGCGCGCGATCCAGCCGCTCGACCGCGCCACGATCGACAACGCCGACGCGAGCTACCTGTGCGCCGAGATCGACGGGAGCCAGAGCTACTGCGTGCGCGGCCGCGCCCGGGCGCACGAGCACTGGCGGGGCAAGCCTCGGACCGGCCCGGGGCCGTGGGCCCCCCAGTACATGATCCTGGAGGCGACCAGCGCGTACGCGGGGGATTCCGGAGAGCTCGCAGAACTCAGTACGCGCGTGCGCGCCAACACCGGGTCGCTCGACTCCTCGAGCCTGGAACTCGAAGACGACGGGTCGTTCGAGGTCCTGCTCGCGCCCGAGCGGCCGGACGGCCACCGCGGGAACTTCGTCGCGACCCGGGCCCTCCGAAGCTGGCAGGACCCCGATGGTCGTTCGGAGCAGGTCGAGCACACGGCCCGCTTCCTGGTGCTGCGCGAACTCTTCTACGACTGGGAGCGCGAGGAGGCGCTCGAACTCGAGATCTTCCAACTCGGGCGCGAGGGCACGCACCCCGCGCCGCTCTCTCCGGAACGCGCCGCCTTGCAGGTGCGACGGATCGGCGAGATCGTGCGCGCGCAGACGCACTTCTGGAACGAGTTCTACGCGGTCGTACTCGAAACCTACGAGGACATGAACGGCGACGGCAAGCGCTTCATGCCGCGCAACGATCTGAACCCGCCGAACCGGGCCGCGATCGCGACCGGGGGAGGGCAGAGCACCAATATCTACTCCGGTGGGGTGTTCGACCTCGATCCCGACGAGGCACTCGTGATCGAGGTCCGGATGGCCGTGGAGCCCCAGTACCTGGGCTTCCACCTGTCGAACCTGTGGGGCGAGTCGCTCGACTACGCGAACCACGTGACGAGCCTGAACGGTTTCCAGACCCGGCGGGATGCCGACGGGGCGGTGCGCTACGTGGTCGCGCACCGTGATCCCGGTCTGGCCAACTGGGTCGACACCACGGGCCTTCCCGAGGGCTATCTAACCGTGCGCTGGAGCTACTCCCAAAAGCAGCAGGAGCTTCCCGAGGTGGCGGTGCGCAAGCTCCGCTTTGGTGACCTGGAGAAGGCGCTGCCGGCACCACTTCTCAAGCTGTCGAAGGAGGAGCGCATCGAACAGGTGCGAATCCGCCAGCAACACGTGCAAAGGCGCTATCGGCAGTATTAGAATCGTCTGGTTTCCGTGTCCCTGACGCGGGGAGGGAATCGATACATGGGGACGATCGTAGTCACGGGCGCGGCCTCCGGAATCGGTGCCGCAACGCGCGAGCGACTCGAGGCGGACGGCCACCGCACGATCGGGGTCGACCGTCACGAGGCCGACGTGGTGGCCGATCTGGGCTCCCCCGAAGGCCGGCGCACCGCGATCGACAAGATCCGGGCGGACTCGAACGGGATCCTCGACGGCGTGGTCTCGGCGGCCGGCCTGGGCCCGTACGATGAGCCACATGCCGTGACGCGCGTGAACTACTTCGGGGCGATCGCGATGCTCGACGAGCTTCGCCCGCTGCTGGCCGCCGGCACCGCGCCGGCCGCGGTCGCAATCTCGTCCGTCGGCGCGGTCTTCACCTCCCTCGTGATCCCGGCCTATCTCGAGGCCTGCCTCGCGGGTGACGAGACCCGCGCGCAGGCCGAGATCGCAGACCAGGATGGCAACACCGCCTACGTCAATGCCAAGCACGCGCTCGCGCTCGCGGTGCGCGCGCGCGCGCCCGACTGGGGCGCCGCCGGGATCCGGCTCAACGCGGTCGCACCGGGCTCGACCGAAACCCCGATGCTCGACCGGCTCCACCAGCACCCCGAACTCGGACCCGCCGTTCGCGGCCTTCCGATACCACTCGGTCGGAGCGCGCTGCCGCGCGAGCTCGCGAACGCAATCGCGTTCCTGCTCGGACCCGATGCCGGCTACGTCCACGGCAGCGTGCTGTTCGTGGACGGGGGCTCCGACGCCGTCGTCCGCCCGGATGCCCTCTGACGCTGCTCCGCGCGGCTCCCCTACAAGCACCGGGGCGCGTTCCCACCGCGGCCGGCCGGGAACGGCTCCAGGGTCTCCAGAACCAAGCCGAGCCCTAGGGGCGGTTGGCGAGACCCCGCACGCAGGAACGCGCTGCTTGCGTTTCTCCTGCGTCGCGCCGATGTGGTAGTACCAATCTGGTAGTACCAGGCAGGGGTAGGTGGCCGTGGAGCGAGAGACCCGCACCCAGGAAATCACACGCGTCCTCCGCGGGGAGGTTCTCGGAGGTCGCTACCGGCCCGGCGAGCGGCTGCCCTCCGAGCGGGACCTGGCCGCGCGCTTCGCAACCACGCGCGGGATCGTGCGGGTGGCGCTCAAGCAGCTCGAGCAGCTCGGGATCGCGGATGTGCAGCCGGGAGGAACACGCGTCGCTCCGATCGAGCACGCGAGCCTGGACGTCGTGGGACATCTTCTCGATCTGCGGGACCCGCCCGACCCCGAGCTGGTCGACCAGATCCTGGAGGTGGCCGGCGCGCTGCTCTGCGCCACGGCCCGGATCGCGGTCGAGCACGCTGACAGCGCGCAGCTGACCCGGGCGCGGGCACTGACCGGGCGGCTGCAACAGCCGGACCTGGGTCCCGAAGATCGTTTCGACCTGTTGCGCGAGCTCGCACAGGTGCTCCGCGGCGCGAGCCACAATCTGGTTCTCGACCTGGTCCACCGCGGCCTGCGCACACAGTTCCTGGAGCGTTTTCGCTCGGCGGAATGGCGCCCGGACCCGGACCCTGCACAGCTGCAACTCACGGCAAAGGAACTCGGACGCGCGCTCGACGAACGCGATCCCGCGGGCGCCAGCGAGGCCCTGCACGGACTCTGGCGCAGCCTGCGCGCCGGCGTACGTCACTCCCTCGAGCGCATGCGCAGGGAGCAGCCATGAGCCGCAAGCTGTTGCTTCCGATTGCGGTGCTCGCGATCGCGATGCTCGGCGCGGTGCTCCTGGTCGCAACCCAGTCGCCGCTCGCGGGCCGGCCCAACGAGCGCTCATTCCGTGCCGTGCGGGTCATGCCGGTCGAGATGATTCCGGTCCGGCTCGACGTCTTCAGCCAGGGCACGGTCTCTCCGCGCACCGAGAGCGAGCTGATCCCCGAAGTCTCTGGGCGCGTCATCTGGACCTCGCCTGCGCTCGTCTCGGGTGGCTACTTCGAGCAGGGCGCTGCGCTGCTGCGCATTTCGAGCGAGGACTACGCGGCCGCCCGTGAGCGGGCGCGGGCGGCGCTCGCGCGGGCCCGAAGTGAGGACGAGCATGCACGCCAGGTGCTGGCGCGCCGGCGCGGCCTTTCAGAGCGCGCGGTCGTGAGTGAAGCCGCGCTCGACGACGCCCTCCGAGCGGCCCGGGTCGCGAGTGCGAACCTGCGAGAGGCCCGGGTCGTCCTGGAGCAGGCCGGGCGCGATCTGGCCCGCACCGAGGTCCGGGCGCCGTTCACGGGACGCGTTCGCGAGGAGCGCGTCGATGTCGGGCAATTCCTGAACCGCGGGCAAGCCTACGCGACCCTCTACGCCACGGACCTCGTCGAGGTGCGTCTGCCGATCGCGGATGCCCAACTCGCCTATCTCGAGCTTCCCCTCTGGGAGGCGATTCCAACGGCCGAGTTTGAGCTGCCCGAGGTCACGCTCTCCGCGCGATTCGCCGGCCGCGAGCGCGAGTGGCGCGGGCGGCTGGTGCGCACTGAGGGCGAGATCGATGCCCGAAGCCGCCTCGTACACGTGGTCGCGCGCATCGCCAACGGCCCGGCCAGCGAAGCGCTGCCGCTTCCGGTCGGACTCTTCGTCCAGGCCCGGATCGCGGGCCGCGAGATCGACGGCGTCGCCGTAATTCCGCGCCAGGCGCTCCAGGCGCCCGGGCGCGTCTTCGTGGTAGACGGCGAAGACCGGTTGCGCTTCCGGGACGTCGAGGTGCTTCGCATTCAGGGCGACGACGCGCTGATCGCGCGTGGTCTCGACCCCGGCGAGCGGATCTGCATCTCGCCGATTCAGACACCAGTCGATGGGATGCGCGTGCAACCGGTCGCGGCAGGATTCGAATCCCGGGGTCGCGCGGGGTGAGACGCCTGATCACCTGGTTCGTCGACAATCCCGTCGCCGCAAACCTGCTGATGGCGATCCTGCTTTTGGGCGGATTCGCAACGCTGCTCACGGTGCGGCAGGAAGAATTTCCGTCGGTCGACCTCGACGCGATCCAGATCAGCGTGGCCTATCTCGGCGCGACTCCCGAGGAGACCGAGGAGGCGGTCTGCATCCGCATCGAGGAGGCGATCGAGGGGACGCCCGGCATCGATCGCATGTCCTCGCTCGCGGTCGAAGGTGCCTGTGTGGTGACGGTCGAAGTCGCTGTCGGAACCGATGCCGACCGGGCCGCTTCGGACGTGGAAGGCCGCGTCAACGCGATTACGACCTTCCCCGCCCAAACCGAGAAACCGATCACACGGCTGCTCGTGATGCAACACGACGTGTTCCAGATCGCGGTCTCGGGTCCGGCCGATGAGCGAACGCTCAAGGTGCTGGGCCAGGAACTGCGCGACGGCATCTCGGCGCTGCCGGGGGTGTCCCAGGTCCAACTCGACTACGTGCGGCCGTACGAAATCTCGATCGAGGTCTCGGAACAGGCCCTGCGCCGTCACGGCATCACCTTCGCTCAGGTGGCAAACGCGGTCCGGAACTCCTCCCTCGATCTGCCGGGCGGATCGATCAAGACACGCGGAGGCGAGATCCTGCTGCGCTCCAAAGGCCAGGCCTACGTGGCTCCCGAGTTCGAGTCGATCGGAGTGATCACGCACCCCGACGGAACCACCGTAACGCTCGGCGAGATCGCGACCGTGGTCGACGGATTCCGCGACCAAGATACGCGGGCGTTCTTCGACGGAGAGCCGGCCGTCATGGTCAAGGTCTACCAAACCGGAGAAGAGGACGTACTCGAACTCGCCGAGGTGGTGAAGGCTTACGTCGAGAAACTGCGACCGAGGCTCCCGGACGGGATCGAACTCACGGTCTGGAGCGACGAGGCCCAGAGCCTGCGCGACCGCGTCTCCACCCTCTGGCGCAACGCGCTGTTCGGGCTCGCGTTCGTCCTGCTCGTGCTTTCCCTGATCCTGCGTTTCCGGGTCGCGTTCTGGGTCGCGGCCGGGATTCCGATCGCGCTGCTCGGAGCCGTGCTGCTGTTTCCGGCCCTCGACTTTGCGATCAGTACGCTTTCCGTAATGGGCTTTCTGCTCGTGCTCGGCATCGTCGTAGACGACGCGATCGTGGTCGGCGAGCGCATCTACACGCGCAGACGGGCAGGCGACGGGCCCCGCGAGGCGGCGATCGAGGGAACGCACGACGTCGCGATTCCGGTGATCTTCGGCGTGCTCACGACGGTGGTGGCCTTCTCCCCACTGGTGCTGGTGCAGGGGCGGATGGGGACCTTTTTCGCGGCGCTCGGCGGAACCGTGATCCTGTGCCTGCTGCTCTCGCTCGTCGAAGCCCAGTTGATCCTGCCCGCGCACCTGATGCGCGCGCTCGGCGGCTCCGATGGTGTCCGCGTCGGCGCCTGGTCGCGGCTGCAGGATCGCATCTCGGGTGGCCTCGAAGGCTTCGTGGCCCGCTACTACCAGCCGGCCCTCGAGCGCGTCCTCGAGTGGCGCTACCTGTCGGTGGCCTCCGCGGTCGCTGTGCTGATTCTCACCGGGGCGCTATTCGCGAGCGGCCGGGTGGTATTCCAATTCTTTCCCGGGATCGAGGGCGACCGGATCTACGCCACCGTCACGCTCCCGCAGGGAACGCCGCTCGCACACACCGAGGCGGCGGTGCGTCAGCTCGAGACGGCCGCGCAGAGGCTCGGCCAGGCGCTCGATGCGCAACACGAATCGGGCCCGGGCATGGTGCGGCACATGCTCTCGTCGATCGGCCGGCAGGTGATGCGCAGCGGGCCGTCCGCGACCCTCGAGGCCGGAGGGGGCACGCATCTCGCGCAGGTGGTACTGGAACTCTCACCCGGTGACGAGCGTGGGCTTCGGACCCGCGAGATCGCGCGCCGCTGGAGAAAAGAGACTGGCCCAATTCCGGACGCCGTCGAGGTTAAGTTCGACGCGGTCTCGATCCACGCCGGGAACGCGATCGGCCTGGAACTGGCCTCGGACAATTCGGACGAACTCGTCGCGGCCGCGGCCGAACTTCGCGCCGCGCTGGCTACCTACGACGGCGTTCTGGACATCTCGGACTCATTTCGGGCCGGAAAACAGGAGGTGCGGCTGCAACTCCTGCCCGAGGCCGAGCCGCTCGGCCTCCGGCAGCACGATCTCGCGCGCCAGGTCCGAACCGCCTTCTACGGAACCGAGGTGCAGCGGATCCAGCGCGGCCAGGACGACGTGCGCGTGATGCTGCGGTACCCGGAGGGCGAGCGCCGCTCGCTCGGCGATCTCGAGAACATGCGCATCCGCGCGCCGGACGGGACCGAGATCCCCTTCCTGGCCGTGGCGCGAGCCGAACTCGGGCGCGGCTTCGCTACCATCCGGCGCACCGATGGGCGCAGAGTCGTCACGGTCCGGGCCGACGTAGATCGCACGCTGGTCGCTCCCGAAGAGGTCATGGACGGAATTCGGCAGGGTGCGCTGCCCGAGATCCTGCTCCGGCACCCGAGCGTCTCGGTCTCGCTGGAGGGGGAGCAACGCCAGCGCGTCGAGGCGCTCACGAGCCTGGCCGTCGGCTTCCTGGGCGCGATCTGCATCATCTACGTGTTGCTGGCCGTACCGCTGCGCTCCTATACGCAGCCTCTGGTCATCATGGCCGCGATTCCGTTCGGGAGCATGGGAGCGATCCTGGGCCACTTCATCATGGGCTGGGACCTGGTCTTCTTCTCCCTGCTCGGGATCGTGGCGCTCTCGGGCGTGGTCGTGAACGACAGCCTCATCCTGGTCGACTTCATCAACCGCGAGCGGCGCGGCGGGCTTCCGCTGGCGCAGGCGGTGCGCCAGGCTGGCATGACGCGGTTCCGCGCAATCTTCCTGACCTCGGCCACGACCTTCGTGGGCCTCTCGCCGCTGATGTTCAATCCCTCGCAGGCGAACTTCTTCGTCGTGCCGATCGCGATCTCACTCGCCTTCGGCGTCGTGGTCGCGACCGGGATCACGCTCTTCGTGGTTCCCTGCGGCTACATGATTGTCGAGGACCTCGGCCGCCTGCCGCGCCGGCTGCGCGGCCAACCGACCCCGTCGCTCAGCGTCCCCGAGCAGACGCCCGGCTGAGCGCCGCGTCCGCGCGGGGTCCGGGTCAGTACCAGCCGGCGGAGCTGTAGGCGCGGAGACGGATCGCGCCGAGGGGGAGCAGGGTGACCGCGTAGACGCTGGTCTCGTTGTCGGTGATGTAGAAGCTCCCCTGTCCGGAGCCCCAGACGGTATCGTTGTTCAGGTCGACGGGTACGCCGCGGGAGTTGAAGCCTACCGCGGCCGTGTTGGTCCAGGGGTCGATTGGAAAGGTGGTCCCGACTGCGCCCGGCGGCGAGACCGGGATCGTGCCCCCACCCGCGAAGTCCTCGAGCACCGGCGTGGCGGCAGGCGGACTTGCAAGCTCGCCGTAGGGGGTGACGCGCGCGTTCGTCCAGATCGAGCGGTCGATCACGGTCGTCCCCTCGCCCGGATCCTGCTGCCAGTTGTTGTTGTCATCATCCACGATCGTGAGTGATCCGGTCGTGGGCCGGTGGAAGAGTATGAAGTATTGGTTTCCCTCGCGAATCGCGTTTGCACGGGCGCCGGAGAGCGCGTCCGCGATCTGCTGGGTGCGTCCGCGCGCGTCCTGGCGAAGCTGGTAAGAGGTCAGGTTGGGGAGCGCAATCGCGATCAGGACCGCAATCAGCGCCATCGCAACCACGACCTCGACGAGCGTGAAGCCGCGGGTGTCGCTCGATTTCTGCACGGGTTCTCCGTAGGCGGCGTCCGCACGCTCCTCCACCGCGCCGACAGATGAACCGTCAAGGACACGGATTCGGTGATCCCGAGCTCGAACTTGAGGGCGGTGGAACTTGCAGCCCGGACCCCTGCAAAGTTTTCCGGGTGCGCAACAGTTTCAGGCATCGTTGCCCGCAACCCCCCGAAATCCCGTCGGCCGGCGCGTGGCACGCTTCGTGCTCCCTGGGGTGAGGGGTGTAGATCGGGACACGCTTGGCCGAAACGGAAGGGGAGAGGAGCCGCATGTTTCGACGAATCCCCAAGCGCATCCGATCGACCGAGGGCTTCACCATGCTCGAAGTCGTGGTCGCGATGGGCATGCTCGCGATCGGGCTTCTCGGCATTGCGGTGGTGCAGATCACGGCGCTCCGGGTATCGGGAAGTTCGCGCCACCTGTCCGATGCCATGTACCTGGCAGAAGAGCAGATGGAGGTGTTCCGGAGCATGCCGCTCGCGAGCCTGCCCGCCGCCGGGATCACGAACGATCCGGGAAACCCGATTCAGACCGCGGTTCCCGCCGGCGATGCCACCACCTACAGCCGCCGCTGGACGATTACTCCGAACTCGCCCTCTTTTGGGGTCACCACGATCCTGGTTGAGGTCGACTGGATCAACGCCCACGGCGTCGTGCGCACCACGGCGGTAGAAAGCATGCGGGGTCTCTGATGCGTCGTGGAGTTCACGAGCTCCCTATCTCGACCGCGGGTTTTACGCTGACCGAGCTCATGGTCGCACTCGCACTTACGGGCATCATCGCTTCGCAGCTCTTCCTGGTGCTCAAGCTCCAGCACCAGTCCTACTCCAGCAACGAACGCGCCCTCGATGTGCAGGAAGACGCGCGCCTCGTCGTCGACTTGCTGAGCTCCGATGTCCGCATGGCCGGTTTCATGGTGCCGGAGCGGGTCGCGATCGCGAGCGGAGACGGAGGAGCAGCCGCGCCGGACCGGCTGTGTGTGAGCGATCCCGAAGCGATCAACTCCGACCCCCCATTCCTCGACAACCGCTCCGAGCCCTTCGCACGCGCCGAAGTCAGCTCGGTGAGCAACGACTCGGTCGACCTGTCCTCGGGCCACCTGGACATCGACTCGGACGGCAATAACGACTTCAAGGTCCAGGCCGGGATCATCATCTCCGATGGTGCCCACAGCCATTGCGCCCGGATTACGAGCATCACGGGGAACCGCCTGGAGTTCACGCCCGCGCTTGCATCCGCGGGCTGGATCCTCCCCGAGCCCCGCGCCGCCCCGGCCATCATCTACGAGATCGACGGTCCCAACTGCCCGCTGGGGCTCACCCGCAACTGTAAACTTCTCTCGATCGAAGTCGAGGATCTGCAGGTCGAGTTCGGAGTCGACGATGTGCTGACAGACGGGATCATCGACCGGACGACCGCGGAGTTCCCGGTCCACGACCTCAACGGGGGCTTGCACGATCCGGCGCTGATCCGAAGCGTGCGCCTGACCGTCGTCACCCGAACACCCCAGGATTTCGAGTACACGGGTCCGGGCTACCCGGGCGCGGCCAACCGCGCCGCGGGAGTCAGCGACGGCTCGAGGCGGCGGCAGTTCACATCGATCATCCTGCCGCGGAACCTGCTCTGAGGAGACGAGCATGAGCTTGGGAATGCGTTTCGGAGACGAGCAGGGCATGGCCATGATCGTGTCCGTACTGGTGCTTCTGTTGCTGACGGCGATCGGCATCGCCGCGATCGAGCACTCGGGTTCGGAGTTCGCGGCCGGAGGCCGGTCGCGTCACATCACACGCGTGTTGCACGCCGCGGACGCCGGTCTGGAAGTGGTGGCTGCGAAGCTCGCCGGAGCGACGCTCAATGTCAGTCCGACGACGCTCACGCTCACCAACGGCACGACGGTGCAGTCCGGGGACCGCAACGCGACCTCGCCGCAGCCGCTCAAGCTGGTGGGCTACGGTCCGCCCCCAGAAGGGTACGGCCTGAACGTCGGCAGCGGCTTCTCGACCGAGATCTACCGGCCCATCGTCACGGCCAACTCGGCTTCCGGAGGCATGGTCGAACTCGAATCACAGCTGGGGCGCCTCGGCGTCGAGTAGCCGGCGAACGCGAGCTCTGCGCTCAGCCCCCGCGAGCCCGTTCCAGTTCTTCGAGAAGCGTCCCAGCGCGGACGCGCACGCGGTCGTTGTCGGTGAGCATCCGCCAGCGAATCTCGCCCCCCTCGAGGATGAAGACTGCGGGCCGTCGGATGTCCTCGAGCCCGGCCGAGCCCCAGGAGCGAGAGCGCGACGCCCGCCAGCAGGATCAGGAGGTTGAGCCAGCCGCTGTCGCGGAACACGGGCCAGCGTACGACGACGGTCCAGTACGAGACAAACCCGAGCAGCGCGACCCCGGGTCAAAGCCAGAGGAGCTGGTTGCGTCCCGCAGTCCCGTATTCAGTGCCCACGGTCGGCCTCGAGCAGATCGGGCAGGTGCGCGGAGAGATCCGCGAGCAGGGCCCGGGTGGCCTCGCGGACCGCGAGTTCGAATCCGTCGGCGCCCATCTTGGCCTTGTTGGCATACGGGCCGTAGCGATGCTGAATCCGTGCCTCGCCCGCGTAGGATCCGACCAGCTTGCGGCGCCGGAGCACCAGCGCTTCGAGCCGAAGCGTGTAATCGTTCTCGAGCGTCATGAACGGAGCCAGCGGAACCAGGCCCGCCGCGAGCGCGGACTTCCAGAAATTGGAGTCCGGTTCG
Organism: Myxococcales bacterium; assembly: GCA_013215565.1. GTDB lineage: Bacteria > Myxococcota_A > UBA9160 > SZUA-336 > SZUA-336 > JABSQV01. Next base: position 12,684 of record JABSQV010000146.1, read on the forward strand.
GTCGCCTCGTCCCGGCCGGTCAGTTCGAGTTCCCAGACAGGATCGGCACCCGCCGGCACCGGATACATCACGGCCTGGACCAGACGCGCGTTCCGGAGTTCTCGTACGAAGCGCTCAGCGACCGCGTCCCCCTCGAGCCGGGTTCGGTCGAACGAGGCTACGCCGATGCCCAGGGTCAAAGGGGCCGGCGTCGCAGGTGCGACGATCGCGGGGGGCTCGGGTCCGATGCGCAGCGTCTGGTGTGCGCAGGCCGTCCCCAGGGCCAGCAGCGCGGCCAGCGCTCCGCGCGCCCAGCGAGCGGCCGAGCTTCCGCCGCGCTCGCGCTGCGGTGTACTCGAACCCCGACCGTCCATCTGGGGAGGCTAGCAGTGCAGGCGTCCGCGGACGAGGCCAGAACGCGCGTTCTCGAGCTGGCTTCGGGCTTTGGGTTCTCGCGGATCGGGATCGCGGCCGTGGCCGACTACCCGGAGTACGAGCAGGTCCGCGAGTGGGTTCGGCGTGGGTACGCGGGCGAGATGCGATACCTGGAAAGCAGGCTCGACGAGCGTACCGACCCCACACGCGTGCTCGAAGGCGCGCACAGCGTCGTCGTCGCAGCCGTTTGTTACGACACCGGCGAAGCGACTTCCGAGAGTCGGGTCGGGGCCGGGACGGGCTGGGTGTCGCGCTACGCGTGGGGTGAGGACTATCACGAGGTCGTTGGCGCGCGGCTTGCCGAATTCGCACTCAAGCTCGAGTCCGAGTTTCCGAAGCAACGCTTTCGCGAGTACGTGGATACGGGGCCCGTTTCCGAACGCTTGCTCGCAGCGCGGGCCGGCGTGGGCTGGATCGGCAAGAACAGTTGCATCATCGATCCCGAACTCGGTTCCTACCTGTTCCTGGGGGTCGTGCTGACCGATCTGGAACTCGCGCCGGATCGCCCCGAAGCCGACCACTGCGGCAGTTGTCGGGCGTGTCTGGACGCCTGTCCGACCGATGCGTTCCCCGAGCCCTATGTGCTCGACGCCCGGCGCTGCATCTCGTACCTGACGATTGAGAAGCGCGGCGAGATTCCGGACGCGCAGCGGGACACGATCGGGAGCCACGTAGTGGGCTGTGACATCTGCCAGGAGGTCTGCCCCTGGAACCGGCGAGCCGGGCGTCCGCTCGCAGCCTGGCCGAACTTCGCGCCATCGCCCGAGTGGCATGCGCCCGCGCTGCGGGAGTTGCTCACGCTCAGCGACGACGAACTCCGCGCGCGGCTCGCGCACTCTGCGATCCGGCGGGCGAAACTCGCGGGCCTGCGCCGAAACGCGCTGCTGGCAGCCGGGAATGGAGCAACCTGCGACCTGCTCCCCGTGATCGACGGCTACGCCCACGACCCCGACCCGGTACTGGCCGATGCGGCGCGCTGGGCTAGCGCTCGGATCCGTGCTCGCGCGCGACCTCGATCAGACGATCCGGAAAATCCGACATGATTCCGTCGACGCCCAGGTCGAGAAGACGACGCATCTCGTCCGCGTCGTTGACGGTCCAGACATGCACGAGGAGCCCGAGCCGATGCGCGGCTGCCACGCTCTGCTCGGTCACGAGTTCCCGCTCGCCAAAGCGCGGCGGTATCTGGAGCGCCTGTCCCATGGGTTCGAAGCCGGCGATCCGACCCCCGTCGAGCGCGGCAAAGAAGTTCACGGCGTCGCGCAGCGACGAACCGCTCGCGGTTCCGGGGTCGAGCGCCCGGATCGAGGCGATCACGGCATCCTGCTCGGAGGCCAGCAGCATGCGCTCTGCCGCGCCCAACTCGCGGATCAGCCCGACCACGCGTTCGGCGATCGGTGGGTCGGCCTGCTTGATCTCCAGGTTGATGCGCGCCTCGGGGTAGCGCTCGATCACGTCCGCGAGCAACGGGATCCGGACCCCGCAGCCGCGGAACGGGAAGCTCCGGCCATCGGCCGTAAAGCGGTACCCGGCGTCGAATCGAGCCAGATCCTTCCACAGGAACTCCGCGATCGGGCCCGTCCCGTCGCTCAGACGGTCGACGTGGGCATCGTGGTGGACGACGATCTCACCATCCCGGGTGGCGTGGCAGTCCATCTCGAGGAACGGGACCCCGGTCTGCCACGCCCGATCGAAGGCGGGCAGCGTGTTCTCGGGGCATTCTCCGCTCGCGCCGCGATGCGCAAACAGGTGCGGGGTGGGGGGCTCTAGAAAGGGATGCACGGGTCCACCCTAGCCGCCAGGAGCAGCTGAGAACAAATGGAAAACCTGCGATGTCCGTTCTGACGCGAGATGCGATTCTCAACGAGATCCGGCTGGGCCGGGTGCGCATCGATCCGCTCGAGGAGGACCAGATCGGGCCGGCCTCGATTGACCTCCACCTCGGGGAAGAGCTTCGCGTCCCCGATCCGGCAGCCACGGACCCCGTGGACGTGAGCGAGGCGACCGATCCGACCTCGGCGACGCTCGTGGTGCAACTCGACCGGCCCTACGTCCTGATGCCGGGCAAAACCGTGCACGGGGTCACGCGCGAGCGTGTCAGGCTTCCCCCGGACCTCTGCGGCTGGATCGAGGGGCGCAGCCACGTCGCGCGCCTCGGGCTGATGGTCCATGTCACCGCCGGCTTCATGCACCCCGGCGTCGACAATCATCAGGTGCTCGAGATGTCGAGCGTGGCACCGACCCCGCTCGTGCTCCACGCCGGCTCGCGCATCTGTCAGATCATCCTCCAGCGCACGGAGGGAGAGGCCACCTACCGGGGCCGCTTCGCGACCCAGGATTCGCCGTGAGGGCCGTCGCGCAGCGCGTCTCGCGCGCCGAGATCCGCATCGAAGGGCGTTCGATCGCGTGCATGGAGCAGGGCCTGCTGGCCTTCGTGGGGGTGCAGCGCGGGGACGGGCCAGAGGACGCGGCGCGCATTGCCGACAAGCTCGTGGGCCTGCGGGTGTTCGGGGACGCCCGGGGAAACATGAATCAGTCGCTTTTAGAATTAGACGCAAGTCTTTGTGTGGTCTCGCAATTTACGCTGCTAGGCGATTGCCGGAAGGGGCGGCGCCCGAGCTACGGCCAGGCCGCCGAAGCCGGGCTCGCCGAACCGCTGGTCGACGCGGTCGTCGAGGCTGCCCGCGAGCGCGGCGCCTGCGTCATCACCGGTCGGTTTGGGGCGCGCATGCAGGTCGAGCTCACGAACGAAGGACCGGTGACGTTACTGGTCGACAGCCGACAGATTTTCTAACCTGCTGGACCAGATGAAGACACTCGCCGCCGTACTCGCCGTGATCCTGCTGGTCGCGCCAGCGTCGGCGCAGGCCGCGGAACGGAGCGCGCTGTCGACCTTCGGACACGGAGCGGCGGCCGCGACCGTGAGCGTGTTCTGGGGGCCGGCCAAGGTGCTCTTTGCGGCGGGCGGCGCAGCCATCGCGGGCCTCGCGTGGGTCATCACCGGTGGTCACAAGGGCACCGCACGCAGGATCCTGCAGTCGGCCGTGCGCGGGGACTACGTGGTGACGCCGGCTCAGATCGCCATGGAGGCACCGCTGAGCTTCGTCGGCCGCGACCCGGACCGCGACCCGTACCCGTACAAAAAGTAGCGTGACTCAAGGGCGCCAGCGCGGGTCCGGGCGCGCGCTTTCCGTGCGGTCCCCGAACCGCGACACGGCGCGGAACGCGGGATTCTCTCTTCTGGCCGTTCTGGTTCTCGCCGCGCTCGCGTGCGGCCCGGAAACCGCCCCGCCGGAGACGGGCGGGCCCGAGACGGCGCGGCCCAGCCCCGTCCCCGCGATCGACTTCGATCTGGAGTTGCTGGGAGGCGGTCGCGCGCGACTCGCGCAGTACCGCGGCCAACTGCTGCTGCTGGACTTCTGGGCGACCTGGTGTCCGCCCTGCGTGACCGAGATTCCGGAACTGAACGCATTCTACGACTCGCAGCGGAAGCGCGGCGTGGAGTTGCTGGCGATCTCAGTCGACGACCTCGAGTCCGGCGAGATCGCCGACTGGGTCGAGGCCCAGGGGGTGCGCTACCCGGTTGCGCTCGGCAGCGAAGAACTCGCCCGGCAGTACGGGGCGCACGCCTACCCCTTCCATGTGGTGATCGGAGCCGACGGCAACGTCCTCGAAATCATCGAACCCGGCTTTCACGAAGAGCGGGAACTGATCGCGATCCTGGACGCACATCGGTCCGGTTAGCAGCCGCGCCGGAGGCCGCGGAACGCCTCCGTTCGGAGCATCGCTGCACACCGGCGCGAAGCCCACTGCCCTGCGGCGACCTCGTCGCGAGGTGAGTCCGGCCCGCGCCGTGTGCTAGCTTCGGACGCCCGCGGTTGCGGCTCTGCCGGCGAGAGGAGAGGCACGGTGAGCAGGATTCTGGTGACGGGCGGAGCGGGATTCATCGGCGCGAACTTCGTGCACCAGACGCTTCGGACGCTCCCACAGCACGAACTCACAGTCCTCGACGCGCTCACCTACGCCGGAAGCCGCGCCAATCTGAACGGTGTGCTCGATTCGATTCGTTTCGTCGAGGGATCCATCGTCGACGAAGCGACGGTCGAGCGCCTGGTCCGCGAATCGGACGTCGTCGTCCATTTCGCAGCCGAGTCCCACAACGACAACTCGCTCGAGGATCCCTCGCCCTTCATCGAGACCAACCTTGTCGGAACCTTCCGGATCCTGCAGGCGGTCCGCAAGCACGAAAAGCGTCTTCATCACGTCTCGACCGATGAGGTCTACGGTGATCTCGAACTCGGCGATCCCGAAAAATTCTCGGAATCTACGCCCTATAACCCATCGAGTCCCTACTCAGCGTCGAAGGCCGGCTCCGACATGCTGGTGCGGGCCTGGGTCCGCTCCTACGGCATTCACGCGACGATCTCGAACTGCTCGAACAACTACGGCGCGTATCAGCACGTCGAGAAGTTCATTCCGCGGCAGATCACGAATGTGCTCTGCGGCGAACCGCCCAAGCTCTACGGAGAGGGTCTGAACGTGCGCGACTGGATCCACGTGGACGATCACAATCGCGCCGTGCACGCGATCCTCGAGCGCGGACGCAGCGGAGAGACCTACTTGATCGGGGCGGATGGCGAGCGCAACAACCGCCAGGTCATCGAGATGATCCTGGAGGCCCTGGGCAAGGACCCGGGCGCCTACGAGAAGGTCCGGGACCGCGCAGGCCACGACCTCCGGTACGCCATCGACTACACGAAGCTGCGACAGGAACTCGGTTGGCGACCCGAATATACGGAATTCGCCGAAGGGCTTCGACAGACCGTCGACTGGTACGCGACGCACGAAGACTGGTGGCGGCCGCAAAAGGCAGCGACCGAGGCCAGGTACCGGCGCAAGGGCCAGTAGCGACCGCCCGCGAGTCGGACCGGTCGCCAGCGCGCTCGAGCGGCTCGCTACCCTGCAGGCTGTCAGCGCCCGCCGGCTACCACTGGAAGCTCACGCCCGCCTTGTAGCCACAGTCCCGGAACGAGGTGTCGCAGCCCACGCCGAGGTAGGCGCCCACATCTTCCACGATCCGACCCGTACCCGTGAGCGCGAGCGCGGTCGCTCCGCGGAAGTGCCCGGCTCCGAGGTTCACCCGGAACTGCTTGCCGGGATCGGGAAGGAAGACGTCCAGTGCTAGCGCGGCCGCGACTCCGCGTTCGAGCCGGTCGATGTCCCGGGAGTTCTCGGAAATCGCGTTCGCGTTCTCGTTCAACTGCGAGACATTGACGGCGTCGTTCGCCTCGACCCCATTCGCGATCCCCTTGACCCGGATCGGGTTGCCGTCACCGTCCTGGAACTTGGCCTCGTCTCCGGTTGATCCTTCCTCCACTGTACCCAGTACGAGCTTTGCCGTTGCGGTTCCGCCGCTGAGCGTCGTCGTGCCGCCTGTTGTGTCTACGCTCAGCACGCTGCTGATCGTGCCGATGTCGGCCGTGTTCTTGGTGAGCCGGATCTCGTGGTCGGCGAGCTCCAGGTCATTGGAGCTGATGTCGGCCGTATTGGTGGCGATCCCGGCCGC
>JABSQV010000147.1 GCA_013215565.1 Myxococcales bacterium
CGTCCCAGGTGTGCCGGCTGTAGAACAAGCCCCAGCCCTTGTTCATGTTGTGAGGGATCGTGAGGAAGTCGCAGCGGCCCGTGCAGGTCTCTTCCAGCCCGCGCCACAGCTCGACGGCGCTTCCGACGTCCTGCGACGAGATCGCCTGGGCCGGCAGATCGTCGCCGTTGAAGATGACGTTGCGGTGGTGCTTTCCAGCCCCCTCCACCATCGGCGAGAACTCGTAGGCGGCGAAGGTCGTGAACACGCCGGGCTCGTAGTGGCGGTCGGCCAGCTCGATGTAGCGCGCCCAGTCCGACCGGCCGGCGCGCAAGCACTGTTCCAGACCGCCTTCGCCCGCGCAGATCGGGTTGTCCTCCAGCAGCTGACGATCTCGGGGGCGCCTGCGGTACACGCCGGCGGGCTGCGTCGGATCGGGCTCGACTGCCATTGTGATCTGGCGGAGCTGCAGGAACACCGCAGTCGGGAAGCCCGGAGTCCGTATGAATCCACACATCGCTCGCGCGGCCAGGCGCAGATCGGGCTCCGCACAACGCGTGCCCCAGCCGAAGCTCTCCGCGTGATCCGTGATGGCCATGAAGTCGAGCGGCCGCGAGAGCTGCATGAGCTCCCCGCCCGCGCTTCGGAGCGGCTCGCCCCGGGCGAAGCGGTAGGCGTCCTCGATCGTGGCGGTCGTTCCGAAGAGGACCGAGTCCATGCTCTCGGTCGTGTGCACGTGGAGCTCGCCCCAGTACGCGTTCTTCATCGGATCGAAGGACCGCGGCACGAGCTCGCGCGTCGCAGGAATCGGGACTCGGCTGTCGTCCTGCTTTGCGTAGTCCTCGGGTGCGGTGTGCGGCGAGATCTCTTGCGCCAGCTCGTAGATCGGCCACACCCTCCAACCGACGAACATGACGGCCAGGAGAACCAGGACCGCGAAGCCCAGCAGGATCTTCTTCAGCATCGGCTACCGTCCGAACGCCCTAGAGATGCGGCAAGAGGGGTACTGACAGCATTCCCATCGCGTCGCCCAGTCGCTTGCCGCCGACGATGCCGATGAAGTACTTGCTCTGCACCAGCTCCGCGAGGTAGTCCACTCCCGGGTAGTAGACGATGACTACGTTGTCGAAGCTGGGGTCGCCTTCGACGGTGACACCGCTGCCGAGGTGCACCGGACCGTTGCCGGACTCAGCCATCAGATCGAACATGGCATCGCCGTAGTTGCCCATGGACTCGCGCTCGCTGGCATCTCCTTCCTTGTGGAAGTTCAGTATCACCACGGCGTCGCGCCCGTACTCGCGGTTCTCGGCAAGGCGCTCCAGCATCAGGGCCCGCTGGTTCCGGACTTCGGCAGGCAAATCGCCTTGAAGCGCTACACGCTCGAACGGATACCGGTTCGGCGTGAACGTCGCGTAGTCCATGACGCGCTTGTAGAGCAGTACGATCGGGATGAACAGGTTGAAGGCCGCCGATCGCTGCATTCCGTGTACGTAGCTACTTGCGAAGTGCCCACGCTCCTGCTGGTAGGCTGGATCCGCCGCAACCGTTTCGTATGCGTCTTGCGATGGATATTGCACAAGAACGAAGGCGTCCCAGTCCTCGTAGGGTACCTGCGTCGATGAGCCGGACTGGAACACTTTCCCTGCGTAGACGACGTGCCCGCCGGCATCCTCGCTCGCGTCGGCGAACGACCCGACGGCGGACAGCAGTTCCTGCTCGGCGGATAGCTTCAGCAGCGTCGCCACATGGAACGCTGACGGCGAGTGGAAGATCGCCTGACGGTCGGCAACGACGTCGCGTCGCGTCTCGAAGTAGCGGTATTCCTGCGCCGCGATCGCGACGAGCGCTACCGCGAGCAACGTCGCGGTGATTCCGAAGGCGATCTTCATGCGACCCTCGCCGATCGAGATGGATGGCGAGGGTACCATCTCGCGGGCCGACCGCTCGGGCTAGGGTGCGGGCTCGGCGGAGGCTGAGGCTCGCGCCACTGCCCAGCCCTACCCCACCTCGATCTAACCGAACGCCCCGACCCGGAACTCGGACCCAGACTCAGGCCGCTTTAGACACTTTCCGCCGCCGCAACGCAGCGAGCCCGAGTAGGGCGAGGCCAGCCCTACTCCACCCTGGATCTAACCGAATGCCCCGACTCGAACCCGAGCCCATAAGCCCGCTTGTTTCTCCTATCCTCTTCGGGCGCGGTGCTCGGCGAGATCTCTTGCGCCAGTAGATAGATCGGCCACAGCCTCCAACCCACAAACATGACGGCCAGAAGAAGCCAGGCGGCGAAGCCCGGCAGAATCTTCTTCAGCATCGGTTACCCGCCGAAGGCCTTTGCTTCGACTTCCAGCAGGGGAGCCATTGCGCTGTGCGCCTTGACCCGTTCTACCAGCGCGGAGAACTTCGGCCACTTCGCAGCGTCGACAGTGTATTGCGCATAGCCGGCATTCACGAACGGAGAAGCCAGAGCCAGGTCGGCCACGGTGAGGTCACCGAAGAGGAAACGCTCTGCCGGCACCTGGCCTTCGAGGTAGTCCAGCAGGGGCGGCAGTTGTTCGTCGATGATC
>JABSQV010000148.1 GCA_013215565.1 Myxococcales bacterium
GGAAGACACACGACGAACGCGTGCTGATCCGCGCGGCGCCCGGCCAGCTCCCGGAGCGCGTCCGCGACCCCCGGCTTCGCTCCCCCGCCCCCAAGCGGCTCGATCTCGAACCCGAGCGTGCCGAGCGCCGCAGCCGGGTCGGCCTCAGAGCCCTCGATCACACGATGGATCGGCCGGATTTCGGTCCCCGGATCGGACGCATTCGCGAGATAGGCGAGCACGAACTCGTAGTCGGCCTCCGCGTCAGAGCGGCTTCCGGCTCGCTCCCGGCATTCGTCGCGGTAGCGCAGCATCGTCTCGTAACGGTGATGCCCATCGGCGATCACGAGCGGGCGCGCGGCCAGCAGACTCCGCACCTGCTCGATCGCGGCCGCGGACTCCAGCCCGAAGAGCGAGAGCGGGATCCCGTCCGGACCCCGGCACTCGGCCAGCGGCGCCGCGCCGACCGCCGCTCGCAGCGCTGCATCCACCTCCCCGCTCTGGTCTTCGTAGACGAAGAAGAGCGGCTCGAGATTGGCCCGGACCTCGCGCGTCAGAAGCAGCCGGTCTCGTCTGGGTCCCGGCATGGTGCGTTCGTGGGGAAGCACGACGCCTTCCTTGTAGTCCGCGAGCCGCAGCGCCGCGAAGAAGCCGCGACGGAAGCGGCCAGGAGCCGTCTCCTCGACGAGCGGATAGAACGCCGGGGCGGGGTCGTGCTGCAGCACCCCCTCTTCGCACCAACGCTCGAGGGTTCGCGCAGCCGCGGCATAGTCGCGTTCCCCTTCGGCCCCCTCCGGCAAGCTCAGGTGCACCAGGTTCTCGGGCTCGGCCGCCAGCCGCTCGCGCTCGCTCTCCGAAATCACGTCGTACGGGGGCGCCAGCCGCGCGGCGGGCTCCCGCGCGAACCGATGCGCACGGAACGGACGCAGCTCGCTCACGTCGCGACCCCGCCCAGAATCCGGTCGAACGGAAGCGCGCCCGCTCGAAGCAGCTCGAGATCTCCCGCCTGCGAAACCGCGACGACCGTCGACGGGGGTCCGCTCCCCACCGGCGAACCGACGACGATGGCCAGATCCGGGCCGAACACGTCCTCGATCTCGGCCGGATCGGCGCAGGGTGCGCTGCCCGACCGGTTGCAGCTGGTCGCGATCAGCGGGAAGCCCGCCCGTCGCGCGAGTTCGCTCGCCGTCGGGTGCGAGGAGCAGCGGAAGCCGACGCCAAGCGGCGTCGAGACCTCCGTCAGCCGCCCGGCCGGGACCGGAACCACCAGCGTCAGCGGACCCGGCCAGTAGCGCTCTGCCAGAACCCGGGCCGCTCCAGGAAGCTCCGGCGCCCACTCGTCCAGGCGACCGGGCGCATCCACCAGAACCGAGAGTCCCTGGTCCCGGCCGCATCCCTTGAGACGCCTGAGCCGCGCAACCGCCTCGCCGGAGCGCGCGTCGGCGGCGAGTCCGTAGACCGTCTCGGTCGGATACGCGACCGTTTCTCCGGCGCGCACAAGCTCCGCGCCGCGCGCCGGGTCGACGATCACGCCCGGCGCCGCTCGCGGTCCAGCACGCACCCGCCGATGTCGCTCCGGTACTGGGCCCCGTCGAAGTCGATCGTCGCAACCCCCCGGTAGGCGCGGTCGCGGGCCTCCGAGATCGTGGAACCTCGCGCGGTCACGCCGAGCACGCGCCCGCCGTGGGTGAGCCAGCGATCCCGGTCGTGCCGGGTTCCGGAGTGAAACACCTCAACCTGATCGAGCGCCTCCGCCGCGCTCAGACCCTGGATCTCGATCCCCGTCGGGTAGCTGCGCGGATAGCCCTTGCTCGTCATCACGACGCACACCGCGGGATCCCCCCAGCGAAGCGCGACGCGGTCCGGATCGAGGGTCCCGGAGGCCGCATCCCGGAGCAGCGGGCCGAGCGGGGAACGCAAGCGGAACAGGAGTACCTGCAGCTCGGGATCGCCGAAGCGCGCGTTGTACTCGATCACGTACGGGCTTCCCTGTACGATCATCAGGCCCACGTACAGAACACCGCGGTAGGGCGTTCCCTCCGTCCGCATGCCGTCGAAGGTCGGTCGCACGACTCGCTCGACGGTCTCGCGTTCCAACTCGGCGGAAAAGACAGGTGTGGGAGAGTAGGCGCCCATGCCGCCCGTGTTCTCTCCGCGGTCTCCGTCGAGCGCGGGCTTGTGGTCCTGGGCGGCTTCGAGGCACACGAAGCGCTCGCCGTCCGAGACGGCGTAAAAGGAAACCTCTTCGCCCCGCAGCCGTTCCTCGATCACGACGCGTGCACCGGCCCTCCCGAAGCGTCCCTCGCGCATGCATTCGCCGATCGCGCGCTTCGCGTCCTCGGGACCGTCGCAGACCGTGACCGCCTTTCCGGCCGCGAGGCCGTCCGCCTTGACGACGATCGGCCCCCCCGTCTCGTCGACATAGGCTTCCGCGGCATCCGCGTCGTCGAAACTCCGGTAGGCCGCGGTCGGAATCTCGTGTCGGCGCATGAAATCCTTGGCAAAGCTCTTGCTCGACTCGAGGCGCGCCGCCGCGCGGGTGGGACCGAACGCGAGAATCCCGGCCTGCTCGAGCGCATCGACGACGCCGGCTTCGAGCGGAGCCTCGGGACCGACGACGACCAGGTCGATCCGCTCGTCTCGCGCCAGCCGCGCAACCGCCTCCGGGTCGAGCAGATCCACGTCCCGGAGCCTCGCGATGCGCGCGATCGCGTCGCTGCCGGGCGCACAGATCAGCTCGCGAACGCCCGCGTCTGCGCTGAGCGATCGAACCAGTGCGTGCTCTCTCCCACCGGAGCCGAGAACCAGAACGCGCATGCGCGATCGGGGATACACCCGGCGGCGGTTCCGGTCAACCGAGCGCAC
>JABSQV010000149.1 GCA_013215565.1 Myxococcales bacterium
CGGCGGCAAGGCGACCCTGACGGATGGCGGATGGGCGCAGGAATGAGGCGCGTTGTGATACCCAGTACTATCATGACGAGTGGGGGTGAGCGTGGCAGACAAGCCGGTCGAAGTCGAAAACACCGCGCCGCTGCCGGTTCTTCCCAAAGCTGATACCCCCGTGTCGATACGCAAGGCCGGCGGTAATACATGGATTGTCGATCGCATGATGACCATGATGGAAAACAAGGACGCGCGAGATGCTGAATTGGGCGAGCAGGAATCACGGCGCTCCAATCGACTATCTATGTTGCTGATCGGTGTGGTGGCGCTGCTTGTGTCCGGTATCGTTGGGACGGGATTCATGCTGAAATATGGCGGTATCGAGGTAGGGGTTGACGCGCCCGATGCTCCCGATGCCCAGCAATCCGACGAGTAGTGGGAGCCGAGGCTTACCGGCTAGCTAGGCAGGCGAGTTCCACCGCTCGCCGCAACCCGTTGACGGGTATCAGGCTGACCCAGGCCCAGATCGACTACGCCAGCTTGCTCGATCCGTTCGCCCTGTACCGCGGCGGAAACCAGCTCGGTAAAACTACGGTGATGCTGTGGGACATGATCCACACCTGCCGGGGCACGCACCCCTATCGGCAGCCGTTCAGGCCACCGGTGAACGTAATATTCATGGGGGAATCATGGGAGCAGATGGGCAGGGTTGGCGGGCCGATGGAGAAGCTATGGCAACTGCTGCCGAAGGATGAGATCGACCCGCGGAACAGGCTAGATCCTGGGCGCGGCATCACCGGCAAGCCACCGCGGATTGTATTCACCGACGGACCAGGCAAGGGATCTGTCATAGGGTTCGCCACGTACAGACAGGGGGCAAAGCCACAGGCCGGGTCGACGCTGCATGGATGCTACCTCGATGAGCCACCGACACCCGAGATCCTGCAAGAGATGGTCCCCCGCCTGTTTCGGCATGGCGGGCAGATGCGTGTGGGATTTACGCCCGTGGTGGGAATGCCAGATCAGCGGCATTTGAGGCAGCTTGTCGAGGCTGGGAGCTTCGTTGAGCTAAACCCGTGGCTAGTCGAAAAAAACTGTTGGCCGGTCGGTGCAGCCAAGCCATGGCAGACGCAGGCAGCTATCGACCGGATGGCATCGCTGCTGCCCGAGCCTATCCGCGCCATGCGCATCGAGGGCAGCTGGGATCCGATTCTCGACACTGCATGGCTCGCCAATTTCGTCCGGAAGAAGCACATTCTTCCGGTGCGGATGCCACCGATGGCGCGCCTGATTGTCGGGGTGGACCATGGCATCCAGGCGGGCAAACAGACTGCGGTGCTGGTGTGCTGCTATGGGCTGTCTGGTCTGACTCCCTACGTGCAGGTGGTTGATGAGGCTGTGGGGGATGTGACCACCACACCCCGGCAGGATGCACAGAGCATCGTGGATATGCTGGAGCGCAACGGCCTGTCATGGCGTGATGTAGACGAGTGGGTGGGTGACCGCGCAGCCGAGAGCAAATATATGATTAAACGCAAATCGAACACCATCCTGGAGCGCTACCTGGCGCAGCTGGCAGGTATCGCGCGTTTTCCTCGGTTCGTGGTGCCGGTGAAGGGTTCCGGGAGTGTAGAACATGGTTTGTATTTGATGAATGCGCTACTCGGGACATATGACGACCAGGGCATTCCCCACATGATCATCAGCGCCAGGTGCGAGCGGTTCGCGAAGTTCTGCGAACTGTTCTGTGGCGACCGACACGATCCGCTCAAGGACATCGGGGACGCGGGGCGGTATGCTATCGAGCGTGCAATGCGTGGCGCTCCAACACAGCGCATCACCGCGCTCTATTCGTAGAGGTATAGATGGCCAGCAATATGGTGCGTGACACGAAACGACCGCAGATGCCTACCCCGCAGGCGGACGCTCGCAGTCAACATCAGTTCACGCGCCTTCAGATCTTACTCGAGGATTATGACGACGTGATCGCGGATTGGGTGGAAGAGCATATCGGCGCGGAGCGCGCAGGCATGTGGGGCATACCTGACACAAGCAGCAACGTCCTCGCCGATATTTGCCGGCAGCTCACCGTGCCCGGCCTGTATGGCAAGCGTCCGCAGGTGTCTCACGTCGAGGGCAGCGCTGAAGGGCTGATCGGCGTCAATGGGCTACTCGACAAAGCCGGATGGTTATCATCGATGCCGTGGTTTCAGTACCTGGCGATCGGCCTCTCGGACATCTTCCTGGGCGTAGATAAGACATCGGCGGGCCTGGTGCTGCGCATCGTATTTCCGCACAACGTGCACCTGGTCGAAGACCCGAACGACCCGAGCAAGGCGAAGGAACATTGGGAACTTCGCCAGCGGTTCGATCCCAACACGAACGAGTGGGCATATTACTGGGATGTGTGGGACGTCGGCGCCCGCGACAGTAAGGGTGTGGAGACATCGCCACCGAGCTACCGCGTGATCGAAGGCGGCGGCGACAAGCTCGACAAGACCCACCTGTTCTTTCCCGAGCCTATGGCGTTCCTGGGTGCGGACTACCCATGGCGCACTGCCGACGGCATGCCGATCATTCCGCGCGTGCACTACCAGGACGCGGACACCAGGATGCTGTGGAACGCCAGCCTGAAGCGTGGCATCCACCGTGGCACGCTCAATAGCGCGCTCTATTGGACGTACGTCGGACACTGCGCCCGCGACGCCACTGGCTCATACGTGATGGTTGCCGGGCTGGATGCTGGCACGACTACGGTCAACAGTGAGACGAGCAGTACTAGCAATCCGATTTATGGCCAAGTGCCGACCAAGTCTAAAACCGTGGGCCCGGGTTCTATCGAGTTTTTCCGGCTTATTGACGGTCAGACGCCTTGGGTACACGAGGTAGGCCCCGGCGCCAACCTCGACATGTTGCGCGCCTTCTCCGACCAGTACGAAATGAAGCAGGCCACCCGCATGGGGCTAAACCCATCGGACCTGTCCCGCACCGCCGCCAACCCATCCAGCGCCGCCGCGCTCATGGTGTCCGCGGAAGGAAAACGCGAATACTCAAGACAGTCGGAAGTGTACTTCCGGCCGAAAGACCTGGAGCTGGTGCGCCTCGCTGCAATTGTGGCTGGCAACGCCGGGCTTGGGAGCTTTCCAGAAACGGGCTACTCCATCCAGTACCACCAGATTCCGCGCACCCCGACTGAAGATCAGTCGTTCCGCGACGACCTCGACTGGCAGCGCGCACGTGGCCAGATCTCACAGGTAGGCATGTATCAGGCGACACACCCCGGAGTAACCGCGGTGGATGCGGTGGCTGCCCTGGTGCGCGTCGCCGAAGACGAGCGCGAACTATTGGCGCTGATTGCCGCAGAGCCACCATCCGAACCATCCGAACCATCCGAACCATCAGAAGAGGCGAATGATGCCGAGTTGCCCACATTGCAGTGAAGCCATTGAAAAGCTGGAGGGGTTCGTGCCACAGGCGACGCTCGAATCCAGGATCAACGCCAAGAAGGAGGAGAACCGTTTGCTTCGCGATCGGGTATCCGTGCTCGAGACACAGACGGAGGGGCATTCCGCGATCGTTGCGGAGCGCGATGGGTTCCTCCAAGAACTGAACGGTATGCGTCAGCACGCGACCCGCACCTCGGCACTGTCAGAGGCGGGCTTGGATGCGTCGCTTCTCGACTCGGTGGAGATTCTCTACAACTCCGCGGGCACAGAGGAGACAATGGCAGAGTGGCTGGCTGGTGATGGACAGGCACACCCGCTGCTTTCTCCTCACT
Organism: Myxococcales bacterium; assembly: GCA_013215565.1. Lineage (GTDB taxonomy): Bacteria > Myxococcota_A > UBA9160 > SZUA-336 > SZUA-336 > JABSQV01. Next base: position 3,761 of record JABSQV010000149.1, read on the forward strand.
TCGGTGGCACCGTGGCGCCGCCCGCCACACCCGCCCCCAACACCATACCGGCGACAAGTGAGGGCACCATTCCTGCTGGTGCCCCACGAGGCAAGCGCACGCCCGACGATGTAAACGCCTACGCAGCATCATCCAGCTATCGCAACCTATCCAGCGCAGACAAGCGCGCATGGATTGCGAACGCCAAGCGTGAAGACGGCATCGTTTGACAGCGCCCGCTTAGCGGTGGTACCTGTTAGTTATAACTATTCGAGTCCGATCCGAGTCGTGGGCGCTACCCAACGGGACCTGCAACCCCTCTTGAGGTAACGCATGCCCGTCTCTTCGATTCCTGGTCCGTTCTCCAACTCCGCAATGCAAGGCCAGATCGGCCTCGCTTACACGTACGCTGCGATGGAGATTCAAATAGAGCTCCAAGACCAGCTCGATGTCCACGGCATGGGCCTGGTCCCGCTCGTCGGTGATGTCGCCGGCTCCGGCTCGGATGTTCTCCGCGTCACGGACCTGGGCAACGTAGGATTCTCGCTTCCCATGGTCGCCTTGGCGTCAGAGACTGATAATGTAGTTCCTTCGCCGATTAATTTGGGATACGAGACGGTCACTATTGCGCAGTTCGGTCTGGCCCAGTCGGAAACGTATTTCGCGCAGGCCATCGGCCGTGACTCCAGCGTGAACATCAACAGCCTCAAGTCCTTGATGGTGCAATCATGGATGCGGACCTTCCGCGACCAGGTGGCGCTTACCGGCTCGGCATTCGGAACCGTGGTTGGCTCGACCGCCACACAGCTGTCGGTGGATGATCACTTGGACCTTGCCACCGAATATCGAACCAACTTGGGCAGCGTTCGTCCGTGGGCAATGATTGACGGCACCCAGCTCGACCAGTTGATCCGCTCCTATCGCGTTGAGCCTGCATTCCAGAATTCCACAATGGACTTCTCGAGCATGCTCGGACTTCGTGATGGTATGCCTCAAGGGAAGATCACGCAGCACATCCCACAGCTTGCCGGCATGGGCATCGACTTTGTGATTACGGACAGCGTTGTGCAGTCCGGCGGTGGACGCCTGGGCTTCAGCACGCCCGTCGGTGGCATTGGCTGGGGCGTCGCTCGCACCAGTCCAGACCGCATCACACCAGCCAACAGTGTCGGCGCACTCTATGCTCCGGATTTCGGTCTGCTCATCGAGGAGCTCACCGTCGGCGGTGGCCAAACTACACGCGAGGCACGAGCAACGGCATTCATCGGATTCGCCGCTGGCTCGGCCCGCGTCCACGTTCAGCGCCGGTTCGTGTCGATCATCTGAATCGGCACCGTATGCCCGGCCCATAGGAGACCCATACAATGCCTGTTCCACCACAAGCCACAACCCCAGTACAGTCCGGCGTAGACTTCGCCGCGGCAATGGCGCCAGCAGAAAAGCGTGGCGTCGATGCTGGTTCGGGCGTGCTTCAGTGCGACCCGAATAACGACTGGTACTATATGCACGCACCGGGAAACAACTGGCGACCGTCGGTGCATCTCGAGAAGACGTGCTGGATTCCCATGCTGATCCGCCACGTGCTTGCGCCTGGCGTCAACGGTGTGCGCACCCTGCGTCGTGGCGAGGAGCCCCAGAGCGCCTACAAGGCCAGTGTGGCCAAGTTTCGCGACGAAGGCTATGTGCACCTCGATCCGTCGATTGATGTCCCGCCGGAGTACCTCCCCGAGGGAGTGCCCGCGGGTGGATACGTCCGGACGATGCCGAGCCGTGGCCAGCGCTCCGGCCGGGCTGGCGCCTACTACTTTGAGGCATGGGACGTCCCGCAGCGCACCAACCGGAACGACGAACAAAAGTTCGTCTATGACCATCCCAAGCACGAGGCATGGTGCGCCTGGCTAGTCACTTCCGGCCAGATCGTACCTCCAGACGAGTACACCACCAGTCGCATCGTGGCCAAGTCTACGCGACAACTGGAGCATGTCGAGGCGCTGGAAGCCGCGGGCACAGTATCTGCGTCCAGCGTCAAAAAGCGCGAGGATGCGCTGCGGATCCACGAGGACGCCGAAGTGCGCGCACTGGTGCCGAAGATCAAGCCTAAGCCTAAGCGCGTGCGCCGTACGAAGCGCGCGAAATGAGCGCGCGCGACACGGCAGACCAGCGCCGCAACATCACCGAAGCCGCCCGCGCTTGGCGCGACACAGTGCGTAGCGCCGGAGACAGTACTTACACCCAAGCCCAGGCTGAAGCGCGCGTCAAGCGTGCCAAACGTCTCGGCGAAATGAAACGAAGCAATAACAACAGATAGATAAGGGGGCCATCCGTGGCGATTACTGATCTTAATTCCGTGGACTCCATCGCGTTCGGCGCTGCCCGCGTTGGCGGAAAGCAGCTCTATGCGCAACTGACTCTGACGGGCACGCTGGCGCTCGACTACACGCATCCGTCCCACGTTGGGCTTGACCCGGGCGGCTCGGCTCGCGACGTGACGCTTGAAGGCTCGGCGGCTGTCGACAAGGCCATCCACGGGCTCTACCGGCGCATCGACAACCGGGCCGA
>JABSQV010000015.1 GCA_013215565.1 Myxococcales bacterium
TTCGCTCAGGTGTTCGGGCATCGAATCCAGGGGCGACCCCCGCCCGGCTGCGCGGGTCGGTTGGGTCGCGCATGGCGAGGTCGCAGAGCCGGGACCGCGCGTGGACCACGGCCAGCGGCCCCGGCGGGGGGCTCGTCCCGCGCCCCGGGGATCGCCCTCGTGGTTCGCACGCGACAGAGAGGCACGATCACGGTCCTTGTTACGACGCCGGGCCCTGGTTTCGATCCACAAGAAAACGTCGCGCAGCGTCAAGAAGTCCACGCCTCTCGTTGCGGTCGATCGCAAGCAGCCATCCGAGCAGAAGGTATACGCCAGCTACGGAGACCCCGAGCACCCCGAGCCCAATCCACCCGACGTCGCGCTCCACCAGCCCCGACGCATATGCGTAGCCCGCGATTCCGACGACGATCAGCCAGGCAGGCGCGAGACTCCGCAAGACGTAGCTCCGAGCAGATGTCTGAATCAGACGACATACGTAAACGGTACGAACCCAGCCACGCAGGAGCGCCACCGAAATCGTAAAGCCCAGCGCCACGCCGAATGCGCCCAGCTCGAGGCCCAGGAACAGGCTGAGGCCGAGTCCCAGTACTGCCTCCAGGGCGGCCAGCAGTGCCTGCACACCCTGCCTGCCCGTACCGGCGAGGAAATTCCCCGCGATGCCCGTGGACGCTGCGATCAGATAGCCCGCGCAAAGAACCACCAGCACCGGGGTGACCTGCTCGTACTCGGGTCCCAGCCACAGGCGAATGAAGCCGGGGCCGGTGACGACCAGGACCCCGATCATTCCGCAGGCGAGCAGAGATCCATAACGGGTTCCCCGTACCAGGAGATCCGCGACCGACTCGCGAGATCCGACTGCGTCGAGCGAGGCGAAGCGAGGCCAGAACGCCTGCGTAGGCGTGATCGCCGCACTCTGGACATTGAAGACCAGCATGCTTGCGACAGCGTAAAACGCGACTGCTTCGAGTGAGAGGAGCTTCCCGACGATCAGCCTGTGGCCGCTCATCGTCAGCGTGTACGCGAGGGTCACCACAGTCGTGAACAGACCGAAGATCACCAACTGCTTGAGGAATCGGCCGGAGACGAGCCCAAGCCCGAGTTTGATCTCTGGACAGGTCCGGTAGTAGACGATCGCGATCAGGATCAGCAACAGCGCTGCCACCGCCACGCTCACGTAGCCCAGTTCGACCAGCCCCAATCCCGCGTACACGCACGCCGCGAGCGCGATGGCCCGGACGATTCCGGCTACCGCAGCAGCGAGATTCGCGGGAATCCAGCCTTCGCGAGCTCGAACGCAGGCATCCAGCACCCGCATCGGACACTCGATGGCTGCCGCAAATCCGATGATTCGAACGAGCGCAGCCAGACTCTCGCCCGCTTCGTAGAAGTCGGCGATCGGCTCCGCTGCGAGCTGCGAGATCCCGACGATCACGATCGCCACGAAGCCGTATACGACGAGGCCGGTGCTCACGATCGCACTTGCGCTTCTCGTGTCGGACCGACCCAGGTAGTAGGGGACGTAGCGCATGATCCCGGACCCGATGCCTAGACCCAGAAGCCCGTAGAAGCCCACGAGTGAATTCACGAGGGCCCAGATCCCGAAGTCCGTATTCCCGAGATGGGAGAGGAGCAAGGGGGTCACGACGAGCATGGAGCCCAGGTGCACGGCTACCGGGAACCAGTTGCTGCTGCCGATTGACAGCAAATGCAGAGCCGAGTTGCCTTTCGCTTGAACTCCGCTGCTTCCTGTCGAGTTCGAACTCATGGGATCGCGGAGGCTGACCTCTCTCGGCCCTTTCCTACCGGGCTCGTCTTCAACACCGGACGGCCGGCCTCGCTTTCGAGAACACCGCCGTGTTTCAGGGTAACGGAGGCGGCGCGAACAGCCATCCGGCGCCCGGGCTTCCGGACTCCATCGCAAAAGTACCGAAGCGCTGCCCCGGTTCCGGCTTCCCGGAGTCAGTCCAGTCGCCTGATCGCATCGTCGCCGCTCAGTTCATATCGACGATCGCAGTCTGCGCAGCCGGCCTGCTTTTGGAGGAACTCGAGTGTGACGCCGCAAGCGCAGACCCAGCCAATTCGCCGAGCCGGCGTTCCGGCTACGAGCGCGTGGGGCGCGACATCTCGAGTCACCACCGCGCCCGCCGCCACGAAGGCAGATTCGCCAATCGTCACGCCGCACACGACGGTACAGTTGGCCCCCAGCGAGACCCCGCGCTTGATGCGCGTCTCGAGAAAGTCGTCCTCCGTGTTTCGCGGAAACGCCGAGCGGGGTGTGCGCACGTTGGTGAAGACCACGCTCGGGCCACAAAATACGTCGTCCTCGAGAACGACCCCCGTGTAGATTGAGACGTTGTTCTGCACCTTGACGTTGTTTCCGAGTACCACGCCCGGCGATACGACGACGTTCTGACCGAGATTGCAGTTCTCGCCGATGCGGGTATCCCGCATGATGTGGCTGAAGTGCCAGATCCGAGTACCCGCTCCGATCTCACAGGGTTCATCCACGTAAGCGGATTCGTGAATCTGGACCTGGTCGTACCTGGAAGGGTCGAAGCGCGCCACAGGCTACAGAGGAACCTGAGAACCGTTCGTGATCAACGAACGCTGCGCTGCGTGCAGCACCTGGAGAACGCGCACGCCGCTTTCTCCGTCGGTTCGGGGAACCTGGCCCGAATCCAGGCACTCCAGGAAGTGCAGACACTCCTCACGAAGCGGCTCGTCTGCCGGGAACTCAACCGGGGTTGCAGGAGCTTTGACCGGAACGGGCTGGTCCTTATTCCAGTCAACCCGAAGGTCGTAGAGCATCAACTCCTTGGCGACGTCATCGAAGACGACCATTCGCCGGGAACCAATCACGACGAGCTTCTGCTCCTTGAAGGGGTGCAGCCATGAGACAAATATGTGTGACCTGACGCCGTTGTCGAACAGGAGCTGCGTCACCGTGACGTCCGCAACGTTCGGCTGCAAATAGTTACCACCCGTTGCCACTACCTCGAATGGCATCTCGCCGACCAGTCGCAGGATGATCGCGATATCGTGAGGCGCAAAGGACCAGAGCGCATTCTCCTCCGTTCGAACTTTCCCCAGGTTGAGTCGATTCGAGACGATATACCGAACCTTTCCGAGAACGCCCTGCGAGATGAGTTCCCGGAGCTTGAGAATCGCCGGGTGGTACTCGAGCAGGTGTCCGACCATCAGGGTCCGACCTGCTTCGCGTGCCTGGACGACGAGTTCGTGGCCGTCCTCGACGCTCACCGTCAGGGGCTTTTCGACGAAGACGTGTTTGCCCGCATCCAGCGCCAGCGACGCAAGCTTGTAATGGGTCTCGGCGGGAGTCGCAATCATCACGCCCTGGACCGCGGGATCCGCCAGCACCGCCTCTGGTTGATCGAAGACCGGAACCCCGGGCGCTTCCGCCTCGACCGCGGGTCGCGCGGCAGCAGCTGGGTCGACGACGCTGTGCAGGCAGCCGATCTGCGCAAGCGTACGCACCAGGTTCCTGCCCCAGTACCCGCAGCCGATGACCGCGATCCGACGCTTAGCTGCCATCTGATCCGTGTCCTTGGATCCGCTCATCTCCCGGTCTATACCGACGTCCTCGAACGAATCTGCAAACTCCGGAGAAGTCCCAGGCCCGCCAGCTGGGCGACCGAACACGAGCCGGCCCGCCAAGAAACCCTCCCGATGGCTACGCTACTGACGCCGGCGGAGGCTGTCAAACCAGGACGCCGACGGTCGAGGACTGAGCGCGAAGGCTCAGGGCCGCGGGTCCGCAGGTCGTTGCACGCGTGCCGTGCGAAGTTGGCCTGGCGCCGGACCGGAAGGATTCAGGCCGCACCTGCCGGAAGCGCCGTTCTTCGAGAGATGCTGCGATCCCGAACTGATCCTTGCGGTTGGGATGGTTCCAGTCGAGCCTGTCGCCGCGCCCAAGAAATGGAATCGAACCCGGCCTCTCGGGTCGAACCGAATTCGGAGCTGCTCCAGCTCAGCTGAATCAGTCCGGTTCGCTCGCCGGATCCGGGAAGCTCGATCCGGCGCGAGGCTCATATGGACCCGCGCTATGGATCCCGTCCGTCCGCCGGATGCCGTCTTCTCTGATAAAGCCATCCGGCCCGATCGATCCCAGGCTCCAGGGGGCCTGGACCGATGCGTCTCCAAAGTTGGCTCCCGGGGACCCTGGAGCCGGCGAAAAGTCGACTGCGCCCGGGATCGAGAAGTGCAGATCGACTGGATTCGCGAAGAAGTCGGATTCGAAGTAGCGAGAGTGCCAGTGACACTCTCCGCGCGAGTGCGTGGCGATCAGGGACGTTCCGCTTGGCGACCTCGGGAGCGACGGGCTCACGCCCCAGGCCCAGACGATGTTGTTCCGCTCCTTAGCATTCGCCGGAACTCCGATGCTCCCGATCATGATGTTGTTATAGAGCTCGAGACCCGAGCCGTCATGGCCTTCACCGATACTGTGCACGGCAAGAGAGTTCGAGTAGCGCAGCCGCTGATCTCTGATGTATCCGTTGCAATCTCCCGTCCGGATTCGGGAGAACAGCAGATTGTTCCGCAGGACCACGTTGCTTCCCAGGTTGTAGATCCTGAGCGCAGAGCCGTGTCGAACGTCGTAGATCGCGTTGTTTTCCATGAGAATGTTGGAATACGCGGTCTCGCCGCCGATTGCATCGGGTATGTAGAACATAACCCCGGACGAACTTCCCATCCCATGCATGACATTGTTACGAATCGTCACATCACCACTCCGCACCGAGATCATGCTCGCGTGGGGATACTTCACGGCGTGGCGATTTTCGGGGTAACCCTCGAACGGCGCGCCCGCGACGTGATTGTGCTCGATCAGACCGCGCGTACAGCCTCCCGCCCATTGGATGCCGGACCCGGCAGAGGGTGTGATGAAGTTGCGGCGCAGGACGAAATCGGCGACGTAGAAGGCGCTGACTCCGTGATGAACTCCATCGACCCGGTTTCGCTCTATCAGAATGTCTTCCGCATGGAGCATGAATACGCCGAAGACCCCGATGTTCCTGATCGCCCAGGCCTCGGACTGAATCACATTTCCCACCAACTCGACGTGACGAGCATTCTCCAGACGCACGACGTTGAATCGGTCGGTGGCGTGGATGTCGAAGCCCTCAAAGTGTAGATAGGCATTCGATGGGGATTTGTATATGAGTGAGATTCCGCGCAGGACAGGTGAGTGTCCCTGTTCAGCCTTGAATCCGAGATAGCTTGTCCGCGCATGTGGTTTGCCCTCGAGGAATTGACCGTAGTCGCCATTCCTGACGAAGACCGTCGAGCCGCCCTCCGCACTCGTACTCGCCTTTTCCAGCGTCTTCCACGGAGATTCGGCCGATCCCGGATTCGCGTCGCTCCCGACGGCGGCGTCGACGAAGTACTCGCTCGCATCTGCTCCAGGGGAGAGAGCGAGGGACCCCAGCATTGCGAACCGAATGGCGGACCTGAGCTTCGTGATCCCCGACCTGCGAAAGTGCATCTACGTCTCTGGCCTCGGCTCGCGGCTTCGGTCAAAGGTAGCCCGCGCGATCGGTCGGATCGAGGTCCCGCGAATGGGCAATTCGCGCACGGCCTCTGGAGCGCTCGCCCCGGCTGGAGGCCGGGCGTTCACTCGCGAAGGGTCCAGCCTTCAGCCGGTGACAGAGGCTTCGGTCTGGCCCGCGCCGTGGTTGTGCATTGCAGCGCCCGCGCTCGGCCGATCTCGGTCACGCTGGCCACTCGCTCGCGGCCTGCACCTGGGCTGAGCGAGGCGTTGAGCCGCTGGCGCGGAATTTCGCTCGGACCGCAGCGGAAGCGGATGCTCACGGATTCCATCAGGCGGGGCCGTGCGGACAGAGAAATAGGCGGGCTTCCCGGCCTGGGTTCGCATTCCATCAGGCAGAACTCGGGCTCAGGCTGGAGCCCTCGGCGCCCGAGCAGCGCGACGCGTGCCTGTCCGCAGGTCCGAAGCGGCTCGAAATGGCCGTTGGCGGGGCGGTCAGCAGGACCGCGGCGATCCGACCCAGGGCCAAATGCGCACCCATTTTTCCTATCCTTGCGACTTGAGCGAATGGGGGCAGTCGGCAGCTTGGGAACGTCCCGCAACCAATGGACTGAATCGACCATCCCGATCGTGCCGATGAGATTCTTGCAGGGCGGGTCGTACACAACGCAGCGGGGAATCTGAATGACGGTGCGTACAAAGATCTTGCTGAGTGTCGTGACGACGGTCCTGGGAATCATCGCCGCGCTGTTCATCGGGCTTGCGTATGCATACCTGGAGAACATTCGTTCCCAGGCGGCACTCCGCGGCGACCCTTTAGCCATGGACATCCTCGAGAGACGCCTCGCGCAGGTTGCCGGGCCGGTCCTGCTCCTGGGGGACTCTCGTGTCGCATACTGGAACCCGGGTCCGGTCATCGATGGGGTACGGGTTTCCACGGTCGGTGCGGGCGGGCTCACGGCTGTTCAACTCGCCTACGCAATCCCGAACTTCGACACGAGCTTCGAAGGCGACACCGTCATCGTACAGATCGGCATCAACGACCTGAAGACGCTCGGGTACACGGCTGTGTCCCGCGAGGAACTCGTTGAACGAACGGTCGGCGCTCTGCAGGAGATCACCGAGCAACTTACCCATGCGGGAGCGCGGGTCGTGCTCACCACCATGATTCCGCCCGGCCCGGTCAGGATCGCTCGCATGCCAATCTGGACCGACCAGATCAACTCCGCAGTCGTGGAGGTCAACAACCACATCAGGGACGGATCGGTCGCCGACGGCGTTCTGGTCATCGACTTTACCGGAATACTCGGCTCGCCCGATGAGATCGACGCTCGGTACGCCACCGATACGCTTCATCTCAACTCCGAGGCGTACCAACGACTCTCCGAGGCGCTTGAAAGCGGCCTCGGGCGACCGGCGCTCGACGATCCCTGATGCTGTTCAACTCGATCGAATTCCCGATCTTTCTCGTCGTCGTACTCTGCATCTACTGGGCACTGCGGTCGTCGTTTCGTGCACAGAATCTCATGCTGCTCGGCGCCAGCTACGTCTTTTACGGCTGGTGGGACGTCCGGTTCCTCTTTCTCATCGTCATCTCGACTGCGATCGACTATCTCTCGGGGTTGCTGATCGACAAGGGAGATGTACCTCTCCGAAAGCGGGTGGCAGCGTCCTGCTACGTCATGCTTTCGGCGGTTGCATTCCTCCTGCCGAACTGGTCCGCCGTCAACTTCCACCTGTTCTGGCTGCCTGATGCGGACCCCTCGAGTTCACTCGTATCCGAAAACGGCCCTTGGATGCTGCTTGCGATCGCGGCAGCGATCGTGTCCCTCAACATCGGTATTCCATTCCTGGAAGCCGCGAACAGGGAGACCCGGCGCCGGATTGCGCTGATCGCCAGCGTCGGCGGGAACCTGACGATCCTCGGCTTTTTCAAGTACTTCGACTTCTTCGCAGAGAGCCTCTCCAGCGTCGTCGGGCAAGTCACCGGAAGCCCGCCCGGGGAAATCACGCTCGGGCTGATCCTGCCCGTGGGCATCTCGTTCTACACGTTCCAGACGATGAGCTACACGATCGATCTGTACCGGGGGAAGACCGAGTCCACGGATCGACTCATCGATTTCGCCGCGTACGTCGCCTTCTTCCCACAGCTCGTCGCCGGACCGATCGAGCGTGCCAGAAAGCTTCTCCCGCAGTTCCAGAGCAAACGACCCCGGCTCGACATGGACAGGTTGAGGTCCTCGGTCTGGCTCATCTCCTGGGGACTCTTCAAGAAGATGGTGGTCGCAGACAACATGGCGGTCGTCGTGAACGCGACGTTCGGACCGTTTGACGACCCGGGCGGAACGTATGCCGTTCCACAAGATGGCCTCACGCTGATGGTTGGCGTCTACGCCTTCGCACTCCAGATCTACGGCGACTTCAGTGGCTACACCGACATCGCCCGCGGGGTTGCCCGGCTCCTCGGCTTCGACCTGATGTTGAACTTCAACTTGCCGTATTTCGCGACGAGTCCATCGGACTTCTGGCGCAGGTGGCACATTAGCCTTTCGAGCTGGCTTCGTGACTTTCTCTATATCCCACTCGGGGGGAACCGAGGCGGCGGTTGGGGCACCTATCGAAACCTCACGATCGTGATGCTGCTGGGGGGGCTCTGGCATGGTGCCGGCTGGAACTACCTCCTCTGGGGCGCATACCATGGCGCCTTGCTCTGTATCTATCGCCTCGCGGGTTTCAGGTCGGAGCGCGAAGACCTGTCACTGCCGTCCAAGCTGTTGTTCGGGTTTATCATGTTCAACCTGACCTGCATCGGCTGGTTACTCTTCCGTGCTCAGAATGTCGAGACGATCAGGATCTTCTTCACGGGAATCTTCACGTCGCCTTATGCATCCGCGCAGACGTGGCTCGACCTCCAGCACATCCTGTTCTACGGCTGGTTCCTGATCCTGTTCCAGATCGCACAGGCGATCATGGGCGAGCTCGACCTGATGAAGCGGCTCCCCTGGTTCGTTCGTCTCAACGTATGGATCTACATTCTCATGTCGTTGCTCGTCTTTTCGGATACGAGCAGCCAGGAGTTTATCTACTTCGCCTTCTAGGAGAGTCCGTTCGGGCGGAAACGCGCAACCATGCCCCATTGGATCAAGCGAGTATTCGTAGTTCTCTTTGCAATCGCCTGGACATGCGTTGCGGCGGAGTTCTACCTGCGGATCTTCCGCCCCGTTCCGATGCTCCCCAGGTATATCCAGGCGAGTTCGTTTGGCATCCGCGAGAACATTCCCGACATAAGCTACACGCACCTGACACCCGAGTACGTCGTCGAGCTGCGAATCAACTCCCAGGGCATCCGGGACGACCGAAAATTCGAACTCGAAGGCAGCCCCGGGACCGCCCGCATCGTGATGCTCGGCGACTCGTTTGCCATCGGTTACGGGGTCAACTACGAGGATTCTGTTCCGGCCTTACTCGAAGCGATGCTCGCGGATGGTCTGAAGCGACCGGTCGAGGTCATCAACCTGGGAGTCTCGGGGTTTGGAACGGCCGAGGAATTGGTCATGCTCGATGCACGCGGATGGCAGTACACGCCGGATCTCGTACTCGTCTACTGGCACGCCAGCGATCTGTCTGACAACATCCGGAGCAACCTGTTCAAACTCGAAAATGGGAAAGTCGTTCAACTCAACGACGAGTACCTGCCGGCTGTCCGTATACGCGAGTTCCTGTTCTCCTTCGCTGCCTACCGGTGGATCGCCGGGAACTCGCACCTCTACAGTTGGATTCGAGATTTCGCTGGCAGGAAAGTTCAAGCGCTGCTCAGGGCGTTTCGCCAGAGTTCGCGGTCGGCGCAGCCCCGAGTCAAAAAAAGCGGTGGAGTGGCCCCACACGTGCGCCTATCACTCGCGCTCCTCGACGCAATTCAGCAGAAGGCGCATGCTCGTGGGGCGAAGATGCTCATTCTGGAGATTCCGTTTCGTCGCGATCGGGTCACTTTCAACTCGACCTTCCCATTCGACGCGGCGCGATCGATGGGCTTGGATTTCGATGTCGTCAGTCCGATCGAGCAGTTTCAACAATACCGGGGCGAGAAGATCTACTGGGAGAAGGGCCACGGCCACTGGACTCCTCTAGGAACGTCCTGCGTCGCCAGGGCGCTTGCTGAGCGGATCCTGTCTGGGAACCTGGTGGTCCCACGAACCCCCGAGCACGACGAGCAACCCGCTCCCGGCACGTCCTGAGACGCCGACCTGCCGGGGCGCGACCAAATCGACTGTCGCTCCAGTGGCTGCGCTGCTCGTGATGAGCGTGGCAGTGACCGGCAACGCACGCAGTCGACCACGCTCTCGTCCGAACGTGAGAAATGAGCGGGCTTATGGCTCGGGATCCGAGTTCCGAGCAGGGGCGTTTTGCTAGATTGAAGCTGGGTTAGGCTCGGGTCGATCTGCGCCGTTTCCGCCCGATTCGGGGATTCCTATCGGCCCGTGCGATCGACTACGATTGCGCGCGATGGAAGGAGACTCTCATGCAGGTTCCTGGACCCTCTGACCACGGCGGTCCTGATTCCGATCAATCCGCGGGGGGCAAGGGCGCCCGTCCCCTCACCATCATCCAAAACTACCTGCGCGAGCACTCCCTTCGCGGGATCCTTGGTGTAGTTGCCGAACAGTATCTCGGTACGCTGCTACGGTCGCTTCCGGGCGCCGAGGGAATCGCTCTGCGCTCACTTCTCTACAGGGGCCTGTTCAAGCGCCTGGATGGATTCGCCTTTATCTATCAGGGGGCCTACATCGACCATTGCTCCGGCATCAGCGCCGGTCGCGCGCTCTCGATCAACTCGATGGCTTATGTCAGTGGCCGCGGAGGCCTGACGATCGGCGACGGGGTACTGATTGGGCCGCATGCAGTCGTCGTCTCGGACAACCACAACTACAAATCGCGCCAAACTCCCATCAGCGAGCAAGGGCACCAGCTTGCACCGACGTTCATTGGAGACGATTGCATGATCTGCGCCAATGCGATCGTGCTCGCTGGAGTTCGCATCGCGACCGGCACCGTAGTCAGCTCCGGCGCAGTCGTCACCAAGAACACCGAGCCGTATTCGATCGTTGCAGGTGTGCCGGCTACCCACCGCCGATATCGCGGCGATCAGAATTCGGAGAGCCCATCCGCGGCATCGACGGAAGACTCCGGGACCTCGCCGTGACGCTCGCGGATTTCATCTCGATGGACGTCGAAACCGGAGAGTTCGGGGCCCTGCGTGACCTCGACATCGAGCGTTGTGCCCCCAAGCTCCTGTTCATTGAGATCGCACACAAGAAGGACGTCTTCGCTGACTCAGTCAGCCACGGGCAGGCTAGGGCCTCGAGGGTGTTTGCGAAGGCGGCCTTCTTATGGACGCTTTTCCGGAGAACACGATGGCAAGCTCGCGCGCAATGTCGGCGCGCCCGGGGTCGAGTCGCAGCGCTTCGCGATAGCGGGCGATCGCTTCCTCTCGCTGCCCGGAATCCGCGAGCGCCCTCCCGAGACCGCGATGCAGGGCGGGGTCGAGGGGATTCAGTTCCAGCGCGAGCCGATACTGTTGGATCGCCATCTCGAGATCCCCACGTCCGAGCAGCGCAAGTGCGAGCGTACCCTGTACGCGTGCGTCCTTCCGAAAGCTTGCTGCGGCTCGGCCGAGAGGTGCGACTGCAGCATCGTAGCGTCCGGTCCGGGTGAGGATGCGCCCGAGCAGGAAGTGCAGGTTGGCATCGTCCGGATCCTGTTCCAGCCCTCTCCTGCACTCGGCGACCGCCTCCTCTGTCCGGTCGACGGCGAGCAGCGCCGAGGCGAGATTCCTGCGCGCGGTCAGCGACTTCGGATGGATGCGGAGCGCCGCACGGTGTTCTTCGATCGCCTCATCGAAGCGCTCGCTTTCGCTCAGTGCACGCCCGAGATTCATGTGCAGCATCCAGGCGCCCGGTGCGACGGCGAGCGAGTGGCGAAAGAGCGCTTCCGAGTTCCGCCAGTGGCGCGTCTGCACGAAACTTCCGGCGGCGAGGGCCGCGACGAGGAGCATGGCGGCGCCCCGAAGGAGCGGCCGGAGTCGCGCGGAGCGGCCCGCGACCTCGGCTCCGGCCCACGCGAGCATGATCCCGAGCCCAACCAGTGGCAGGTACATATAGCGATCCGCAAACCCCTGGAGCCCCACCTGAACCAGTCCGATGACGGGAACGAGCAGGCCAAGAAACCAGAGATAGCCCACCAGCAAGTAGCGCCGACGCAGCGCGAGACCCGCGATCACCGCCAACAGTACAGTCGCGGCCCACACGCTGGCGGGCGTCAGCGGCTCTCCTCCGGGCAGGGCCGGATGCGGGTAGAGCGCGCTCAAGTTCGCCGGCCAGATCGCCTTCCCCAGGTAGTGCGCATAACTCACGGCCGCATTCTCAATCCGATCGCCCACGCTCAGGGCGTTGACCGAAGTCACCGCGCCTCCGCGCGCCTGCACCGTCCACGTGACTACGGAGGAGACCAGCGAAAGCGCAAAGAAAGGCAGCTTCTCGCTGAGCAGTCTCCATCTCTCTCGCTCTCGGTGGAGTGGCCAGTAGTCGAGCAGCAAGATCAGGAACGGGAGCGTGACCAGCATCGGCTTCGACATGAGCGACAGCGCGAAGCAGAAGAGCGCCCCCGCGTAAGCCTTACGGCCCCGCTTCTCCACCCACCCGATCCAGAGCCACAGGGAGCAGAGCCCAAAGACGGTTGCGAGGAGATCCTTGCGTTCCGAGATCCAAGCCACCGTCTCGACGTGGAGCGGATGGAGCGCGAACACGGCCGCCACGAGTCCACTCGGGCCCGGCCGACCCGTCAACCGTCTCAATATGCCGAAGAGCAGCAGGGTATTGATCAGGTGAAGCAGCAGATTGATCGCGTGGGGCCCGCCGGGTGCGAGGCCAAAGACCTCGACGTCGATCATGTGAGAGAGCCAGGTGACGGGGTGCCAGTTCGTGAGTGCGCCCGTGGTGAACGCCCACCCGATTCCATCGAGGCTGAGCCCTTCGGTCACATGGGGGTTCCAGAGGACGTACGCGGGATCGTCGAGGAAGACGAAGTCGAAATGGATGACCTGCGCGTAGACCGCCAGCGTGACGATGCTCAGGGCCAGCGGCAGCGCAGACTCCCGGGACATGGCGCGCGGATTGTAGCGTCCGGCCCTGGGGCAAACCACGCCCCGGAAGGATCGGAGAAATTGCCGCGCGCCCGTGCCTGCGTGCCGGTTCCGGCAACGAGTGTTCTGCTAAATCGAACGTGGCTAAGACGCCTGGCTCGAAGACGTCGGCCTGCTGCACGAGGGTCTCTCCGTCGGAGCCCGGGTCGTTGACAGGCCGCGTCTTTGACTGCTAAAGCTGGTCCGATCCCGAGCGCGAGCGAAGCCACGGACCGAAGGCGAAAACGATCCGTCGTGGGTATGGGAACCTCGGAATCACGATCGCCACGAGCGATTTCGCGGAAGGGGAATCCGGCCTTGATCGAGCCCATTCCGACGGCGGCACCCCGAAGTACCCGGTGGAGCGGCCGTCTGGTGGTGCTCGCCACGCTCATCCTGATTGCCGGCTGCGCGGAGCGGGAGACCCGCGGACGGGCGCTCTTAGTCGGAGTCGATGGCGCGACGGCAGCCGTCCTCGATACGATGATTGCAGAGGGGCAGCTCGAGAACTTCGCGGCACTTCGGGCGAGCGGGGCATCGGGCATGCTGCGTTCGGAGTTCCCGCTGCTCTCGCCTCGGATCTGGACCTCGATTGCCACGGGCAAGGTTCCCGAGGTGCACGGTATCGAAAACTGGGTACATCTCGACGAAGCTGGACGCCCGCTTCTCTATTCGAGCCATGATCGGCGCGTCCCGGCGATCTGGAACATCCTGAGCGAGAGCGGCTATACGGTCGCGGTCGTAAACTGGCTCATGAGCCACCCGCCCGAACGGATCTCGGGTGTGATGCTGAGCGATCACGCAACGCCAGACGTGCTGACCCGAAGAATCCAGATGGGAGAAGAACTCACAAGACGCGCTTTTCCCGATGCAACCGGCGGGTTCGTCGCGTCGGAGCACGATACGCCCTTCGCCGAGCCCGCGGAATGGGCCACACGCTTTGCGGACGAACTCGCCCGGCGCGATCCTCTCACCGACATCGAGAACCCCTTCGAGAACGAGGGCCAGGAACCGGAGAACCCTCTCCTCAAGTACCTGTCCGACATCTTTCGCGCGGACCAAGCCCTCACCCGCACAGCGCTCGAGATCGAGCGGGAGCTCAGGCCCGATCTTCTGATCGTATACCTGCCCGGGGTCGACCGCGTGTCTCACTTTCTCTTCTCGGCCCTCGTCGAGCTTGAGAAGATTCCCGAGATGCACCACCAGGCGGCCGAGATCCGAGAGGAAAATGCGCGAAATCTTCGGCTCTACTACCGCTACGTGGATCAGCTGATCGGAAAGCTCACCGCGCGCTACGGGCGCGACGACCTGATTCTGGTCGTCTCCGATCACGGCTTCGAAGCGCCACACGAGCCGCACCACGAGCTGCAGGGCATCCACGTGAGCGATGCCGCGCGCGACGGCGTGGTTTCGATGCGCGCTCCGGGTGTGCCGGGCGGGTGGCGGGCGGAAGGCATGAGCATCTACGACGTGACGCCCACGCTGCTGGCATGGTTCGGGCTCCCGACGGCCGAAGACATGGCGGGGCGCGTACCGAGCTTCGTTCCGTTTGCGATCACGCGAACGGTTCGAAGCTACGACTCGGTCCCGATCGTGAGAATGCGAGACACAGGATCACATGTCGAGCCCGAGATCATCCGCGAGCTGCGCTCGCTCGGATACGTGCAGTAGCCCGAGCACGCGCGTCTTCTCCGGGCCCCTCCAGAAGTGGGATCGCCAGAGCCCCAAGCGAGTGCTTGCAGATGCGCAAGAGCGACGAACAAGTTACTTCTCTTAGGAAGAGTGGGCCCCCGATCGCAAGGCGACTGGCCGCGGTTGGCATCCGTACACGCGGCGAGCTTTAGCGCATCGGTCAGCCTGCTGACCCGCCGCTGCAGCACGGCCCCTTCGGCGGGACAGGAGCGTAGTCGGGCCGGGGGGTGGATCGGGTCGCATGGCCCACCCAGGGGTCGACCGTCGGCCAACGGCAGGAGGAGCGGGCATGGCGAGCGGTGGCGAACGCGGGCACTGGGGATCGAGGCTGGGCTTCATCCTGGCTGCCGCCGGTTCCGCGGTCGGCCTGGGCAATATCTGGGGATTCCCCTACATGACCGGGCGAAACGGTGGCGGGCTGTTCGTCCTGATCTACCTGATTGCAGTCGCCCTCGTGGGCCTGCCCATCATGATGGCCGAGCTCTTCATCGGGCGCACCGCGCAGAACTCGCCCGTCGGCGCGTTCCGGTCGCTGTCGCGCCCCGGCAGCCCGTGGATCGGAGTGGGGTGGGTCGGCGTCTTCGCCGCCTTCATCATCCTCTCGTTCTACAGCGTCATCGCCGGCTGGAGCATGCACTACATCTGGCTGTCGGTCACCGACGGATTCGCCGGCCGAACGCCCGACGAGATCAGCAATATGTTCAGCTCGCTGGCCGCGAACCCCGAACTCTGCACCCTCTGGCACGGGATCTTCATGCTGCTGACGATCGGGATCGTGGCAGGGGGCGTCAAGGGTGGCCTCGAGCTCTGCGCAAAGGTGCTCATGCCGTCGCTGTTCGGGATGCTGCTGATCCTGCTGGTCTGGGGCATGACCACCGAGGGTTTCGCGCCCGCGTTCAAGTACATCACAGGCATGCATGACGCCGACCTGCTCTCGCGGCTCGGCGCGGACCAGCCACGCTTCAGCGGTCGCAGCTGGCTCGAGGCCCTCGGTCAGGCCTTCTTCAGTCTCTCGCTGGGCATGGGTGCCCTGATCACCTACGGCAGTTACCTGAATCGCAAGGCGGATATCGTCTCGACGTCGATCATCATCAGCGCGCTGGATACGACGGTCGCGCTGCTGGCGGCCTTCATCATCTTCCCGATCGTCTTCGCCGCAGGACAGCAGCCCGGTCAGGGCCCGGGACTGGTCTTTGCGACGATCCCAATCGCATTCTCGATGATGCCCGGTGGCGCGCTGCTGGCGCCGATCTTCTTCCTGTTGCTGACGGTCGCTGCCATCACCAGCGCGGTGTCGCTCCTAGAGGTCGCCACGAGCTACTTCATCGACGAGCGCGGCTGGACGCGCGGTCGCGCAACCATCCTTGCCGGCACCCTGATCGGCCTACTGGGCGTTCCCAGCGCCGTGAGCGGCGGATCGAAGATGTTCGGGCAGGGTTTCGCGAACCTGCTCAACACGCTCACGTTTGGCGCGTACGGCAAGAACTGGTTCGACGCGTTCGTAGACCTGACCTTCAACCTCATGTTGCCCCTCGGGGCGCTGGGCATCGCGACGTTCGTCGCCTGGCGCGTGGGTGGCCAGGCCCGCGAGCAGGGATTCAAGACCGGCACCACGCTCGGAAGCCTGTACTGGACGTGGATTGGCCTTCTGCGGTACCTCGTACCCATCGGCGTGCTTGCGGTCATTTTGCAGGCGCTCAACCTGATCTAGGAAGGACGGCGCATGGATCGCTTCAACGATGTACTCGAGGTCGTCAACGGCGTCATCTGGGCCGACTGGGTGCTGTACACCGTGCTCGGTACAGGCCTTCTCTTCACAATTTGGAGCGGAGTTTGCCAGTACCGGGCGCTGACACACGGCGTCGCAGTGATAGCCGGGCGCTACGACGACCCTGAGGATCCGGGCGTCATCAGTCACTTCCAAGCGCTCTCGGCGGCACTCTCGGCTACGGTTGGACTGGGCAACATCGGCGGCGTTGCCATCGCCATCGCGATCGGCGGCCCCGGCGCGGTATTCTGGATGTGGGTCGTGGGGCTCGCGGGCATGGCACTCAAGTGCACGGAAGTCACCCAGTCCATGCTCTTTCGCAACACCGACGACCCAGACAACCCCCACGGCGGACCGATGTTCGTCGTCTCCGAGGGAATGAAGCAATGGGGGCTTGGCGCCCTCGGGCGTTTCGTGGGCGTGCTCTTCTGCCTAACGCTCCTGATCTCGGCCGTCACAGGTGGCAACATGTTCCAGGCGTGGAACGTCGGGGACATCACCCGCGAGGCCATGAACCTGCCCGAGTGGGTGACCGGGATCGTGCTCGCGATCCTCGTTGCCGCGGTCATCATCGGCGGCATCAAGCGAATCGGATCCGTGGCCGCTGTGCTCGTGCCGTTCATGTGCGCCCTCTACGTCATCATCGCCCTGGTCGTGCTCGCCTTCAATATCAGCGCGCTCCCCGATGTCTTCGGGTCGATCTTCTCGACCGCCTTCAGTGCGTCCGAGGCCGAGGGCGCCTTCATCGGCGGCGCGGCGGGCACCGCTTTTCTCTGGGGAATGAAGCGGGCCCTCTTTTCCAGCGAATCGGGACAGGGATCCTCTCCGATTGCCCACTCGGCTGCCCGGACCCGTGAGCCCGTCAGCGAGGGCGTGGTCGCGGGACTCGAGCCGTTCATCGACACGATGGTCGTCTGCACACTCACGGCGCTCGTCATCCTTTCAACTGGCGCGCTGACGCGGGGCGACGGCATCGACGGTGCAGACGGCGTCTTCGAGACTCCGCCGACCATCGCGGTCTACGAGACGACGGATGATGACGGGGCGATCCAGCGGGCGTGGACGCTCGGCACGCTTGAGAGCTTCAGGATCGACGGCGAGCCGGTGGTCCTGGGGCGCACGGACCTGCCCGTGCGAACCACGGCCGGCATAGAGCTTGGCGGTGCGTGGAGGAACGCGGACTCCGTGTTCACCATCGCCGCCGGCGGCGGTGAAAACGAGGCAACCGCCTCGAATCGCGTGATGATGACGGGCAAGGTGGTGATTCCCGAGGAGGCGGATACCGCGCCCTACGTTCGCTGGGATCTCATACGCAGCGACAGGGGCGAGGTGGCGCACTGGGCGGCCCTGATCGGCGGCGATCTCCCGACCCTGGTGGAGCCCGTGCTCTACGAAGACTACAAGGGGGCCACGCTGACAGCCTATGCCATCAACCGCCAGTTCCCGGGGGTCGGCACCTGGTTTATCCTGATTGCATCCTGGCTGTTCGCCGTCAGCACGATGATCTCGTGGTCCTACTACGGCGAGCAGGGCATCGTCTTTTTGTTTGGCGACTGGGCGGTCGGCTTCTACAAGATCATCTACTGCGTGCTGATTGTCCTGGCCACGACCGGTATCGTTACGACGACCAAGGAGATCGGCAATCTCTCCGATCTCGGCACGGGCCTCATGCTGTGGGTGAACATCCCGATCATGCTGGTCTTCGGGGCAGCCGCCATGGCTGCTTGGCGCAGCTACATGGTGCGGCTCGATGCCGGAGAACTCGGGCGGCACGACTAGCGTCCATTCACCGGATACAGCCGCAGCACGCTGGTGGCTTTCCGAGGTCATCGGCCAGACGTTGCAGCTTGCCCGCGCGCCATGGCCTCCAGGCCCAGAGCTGCGGGACGGCCACGTGGACGATCGGCAGGCGACGAAGGAGCTACTCCTCGTACTCCCGGAGTCGGTACTGGATTTTCCGCTGCGACATTCCCAGAACCTCGGCCGCGCGCGCGGTGCTCCCGTCGACGGCGGCCAGGGTGCTGAGAATCGCCTCACGCTCGATGTCGCGGATCGTGCTCCCCGGCAGCCGGGAGTTTCCCCCGTCCTGGAGGAGTTGATCGGGTAGGCGGGTGAGCGTCGAGCTCTCTGGACTCAGGATGACCGCGTGCTCGATGGCGTGCTGGAGTTCCCGAACGTTCCCGGGCCAGTCGTAGGTCATGAGACGCATCATGACCTCGCCCGAGAAGCCCCGGAGGGGCTTTCCGTTTTCGCGGGCACTGCGCTCCAGAAAGAACGCGGACAGCAGCGGGATGTCGCTTCGGCGCTGGCGGAGTGGAGGTATGTGGACCCCGATCACGTTGAGCCGGTAGAAGAGATCCTCGCGAAACGACCCGGCTTCGATAGCGGCCTCGAGGTCCTGGTTGGTCGAGGCAATCAGGCGCACGTCCGCTTCGAGGGTCTCGTTGCCGCCCACTCGCTCGTAGCGCTTTTCCTGGAGTACGCGGAGGAGCTTCGCCTGCATCGGGCGCCGGAGGTCGCCGATCTCATCGAGGTAGAGCGAGGAGCCTCTTGCCTGAGTGAAGCGTCCCTCGCGGCGTTGGATCGCGCCCGTGAAGGCGCCGCGCTCATGACCGAACAGCTCCGATTCAAGGATCGACTCCGCGAGCGCCGCGCAGTTGACGTCGATCAGGGGACGCTCGCTGCGGGGACTCAGTTGGTGAATCAAGTTCGCAACCAGTCCCTTGCCCGTCCCGCTCTCTCCGGTGATCAGGACGCTCGCGCGCACCGGGGCCACCATCCGGACCATCTCGAAGACCTCTCGCATCGAAGGGTGCCGGCCGACGATCTGCGAGAAGATCTCCTTGCGGTCCCGGGAGGTCGCAACGGAGCGGGACTCAGCGAGAAGCCGCATGCGGCTCATCGCGTTGTCAACCATCTCCTTCAGGGCCGCGAGGCGAAAGGGCTTCTCGATGAAGTTCTCCGCACCGGACTTGAGCGCCTTGACCGCGCGCGAAACCGAAGAGTGCGCCGTCATGACGATGAAGCCGCTACTGACACCGGCCCGCCGAGCCTGTTCCATGAACGAGAATCCGTCGAGTCCTGGCATGCGGAGATCCGTCAGGATCAGGTCGGGATCGAACTCATCGAGCAACTGGAGCGCCTGGTAGGGGCTGGTCGCGCTGGTGACACTGTGGCCTTCCGCTGACAGAAACTCCGCCAGACTCGTGCACAGGATTGGCTCGTCGTCTACGATGAGGATCCGGCCTCGGGCGAGTTCCGGTTCTTCCGAATTCGAGAGCTTCATCGGATCAGGCCGTGTCCGAACCGAGCACCTCGCGAATCTTCGTCGCGAGTGCAGGTACCGTAAATGGCTTCGGTAGGTAGTTGACATCCTCTTCTACGACGCCGTGACGCAGGATCACGTCGTCGCTGTAGCCGGACACGAAGATCACGGGCAGGTCGCTTCGCCTGGCCTGCATCTGTTCCGCCACCTGCCTTCCATTTGGACCGGGCATAACGATGTCGGTGATCAGCAGATCGAAGCCGTTCCCCTCTTCGCCGAAGATCGAGAGGGCCTCGAGGCCTTCCGCCGCTGTCGTCACGTCGTAACCCAGAATCTCGAGCGCCTCTCTCGTCGACTCCCTCAGATCGTCGTTGTCCTCGACCAGCAGGATCCTTTGGGATCCGCCGACCGCTTCAACGGCCACGGCAGTTGATCGAGTCGCGCGGCTGGCCTGTTCGTGGCTGCGGGGCAGGAAGATGCCGAAGCTGCTGCCCTGGTCCAGCTCCGACTCGACCTGGATGCTGCCCTTGTTCTGATGGACGATGCTGTACACGGTGGCCAGCCCGAGGCCGCTGCTGGTGGCCTTGTCCTTGCTTGTGACGAAGGGTTCGAAAATCCTGTCTCGGATGTCCTCTGGAACTCCGATCCCCGTGTCGGTGACGCGGAGTTCTACGTATTCCCCGTGCCCCAGCGGCGGAACGGTGTCGCGGAGGTCACCGTTGGAGTGGTGGTTGCGAGTGGAGATCGTGAGCGTGCCCCCGGTCGGCATGGCTTCGTGGGCGTTCACGGTGAGGTTGACGATGATCTGCTCGAGTTGACCGGGATCGACCTTGACGTTCCAGAGATCTTCCGGGAGTTTCAGCTCCGTCGTCGCGTCTTCGCCGACCAGTCGGCCGAAGATCGGCTCGAGATCACCCACGATCTCGTTCATGCTCACAACGCGGGGTTGGAGCGCCTCCCGGCGGCTGAAGGCGAGCAGCCGCTGGATCAGGCGGGCGGCCTTGGATGCCGTCTCCATCACCGCATCCATCCTGAGAGAAATTCTGGCGCTGTCGTCGGGCGCCATCTTGACCAACTCGCACTGGGCGGTCATTGCGGCCAGGTAGTTGTTGATATCGTGGGCGAGCCCGCCGGCGAGCCGACCGACGGCTTCCATCTTTTGGGACTGCCGCAACTGGGCCTCGCTCTCGCGCAGGGCGGCCTCCGCGACCAGGCGCCGGTGCTCGCGAGTCCAGAGGCCCGTGACGGCCAGCGACACCACCACGACCCATGCAATCAGAATGCTCCGGAACAGCAGCGCCGATTGTGCGTGCGCGCGGTCGAGGTTCGCCGCGACGTCGACCTCGAGCAGTTGAAGCTTCGCGAGCATCAGGTTGAACACGGTGTCGTATTCGGTATCGATCGGAGACCCGATCTGGACGTCTTCGCCGCGCTCGTAGCCCGCCTGCCGTCGCTCTGCGATCGCCCGAAACCGGTCGATGTCAGCCTGGATGATGGAGGCCTGCTCCCGCAGGGCCGGATCCGTGACGGGCCGCAACACCATGCGGCCCTGGCCCACCGTACCGCCATTCAGGATTGCGTCGATCAAGTAGGCGGAGCGATACTGCGCCTCCCACGCTGCTTCGAGGTTGACCTCGTCCCCGGTCACGAATTCCTCGATCCAGAGATGCGAGATCGCCTCGCGGGTCTGGATCTCGCCGATCGCGTGCACGAGCGCGACGTCCTGGATCATCAGCTGTTCTCGGATCCAGTTGGTTCCGATCAGCATGCCGATCGAGAGGATCCCGAGGGCCACGACGGTGACCGGGATCCAGTAGCGCGAGGCGGTGGTCTCGAGTTGTTCGGGTTCCGAGTTGAATCCGGGTACATCAGGCGTGTCGGTCACGGCAGCCTCCGCGGAGAGGAAGAAGCGATCTAGGCGAGTCTGTGGAAGGGAACGGGCAGCGAAGTACAGGCGATGCTGCCCGCATCCGCGCCCGGGCGGCACTCGGCGAAAAATTTTCGCCCTCAAACGGCCGAGCGTAAAAACTGCGCCAGAACCGGTAGGAGTCGCCCCCGAGCCAGGTCCTCTGTCTCCCGCTCCGGAGCGCGGCTGCGCCCCTCTGTGGGAATTCGGCAGCCTTCTGAACAGTTGGAGTGAATGTTGCACAAGAGAGGGTCAGGCTGAGTCCCCGTTCGGACTCTGCAGCTGGAGATTGCGATGAAACTCGGCACCGACGATGGTGGAATTGTGGAACGACTGCTGGTGCTCTCGACCGAGGAAGGCAGGTCGTTGACGCTGGAGGCGGCCAGCGGGTTCCGCCAGGTGCTGGAGTCATTGGACGGGCTCGCAGGCGAACGGGAGCGAGTCCATACTCGCGCCCTGCTCCGGGTGCTCAAGCAGGCCGAGGAAATGATCAAACGCCTGGAAATCAACGTTCACTGACGCATTCATCCCAAATGCCGAAGCCGGGCAGGGCCGGAGCGCCCGTCTGCGCCACGCTCCCGGGCCAGCGCGATCGCCCGGGCTCCTGTCGCTCTGAGCCGATCTCTGCGTATGAAAGTCCGCCACCCTTCCGGCCTCATCGTCCGGCAAGGACACGCGCTTGAGCAGCAATTCGGGTCAGAGCAGCCGCGTGTGACCGCGAGCCATTGTGTCGACCGAGTCGGGGAATGGCGCAGGCGGCCGGTCCTGCAGCAAGTGTTCGGACCCGGGCGACGCCGACCTGGGATCCATCCGCCCTCACTCCGGCCGGCGGCTTCGCGCGCGGTTGCGTGTGAGCGTCAGTCAGACTTTTCGAAATCGGCCTGATCCGCCCAGTCAGGCGCCCAGCGCGATCGCGAGCGGGAGCGCCGCGTATGCGGCCAGCACCGAGATCACGAGCAGCGCCGTGGATCCGATCAGCACGCGGCGCTGCCAGCGGAGCCGCCGCGCGTCCTCGATTCCGCAGCTCTCGGCATTGCGCAGACGCCACCACGCATAGGCCTGCACCGCGACCGTCGCCGAGAAGGTCCAGCCCTTGTACTTCGACAGGACGATCAGCCAGGGCGCGTTCGAGGCCAGCGCCGCGACCGCACCTCCCGCGCCGAGCGCGATCAGCGTGATCGGCAGGGCGCAGCAGGTCGTCCCCAGGAGCGCGAGCGCCAGGCCCGACCAGACGCTTCGCGCGCTTCCGCTCTCTCGCGCCATCAGAACGCGGCTCCCAGGCTGAGCGTCAACTCGCTGCCGCGCGATACCTGCGTGTCCCACACGCGCTCGTAGGCGGGCCACGCGTACTCGGCCCGCAGCATCCAGTTCTGCCAGTAGACGACCGCGATCGGTCCCAGCGAGACCCGCTTGGCCCCGGTCGTGCCTACCGTATTCGTACCGCGACCCTCGTAGCGGGCCGACACATCCCACATCAGGAATAGCCCCGAGTTGGTCGCGTTGTTGTGGTACGGATGCAGGCCCAGATTGAGGTCGAGGCCAAGCGTGTCGCCCCGGTTGATGCCCCGACGGCCGCTTCCGTTGATCCAGTAGAAGAGGTCGACGTAGACGTAGCTCCAGGGATTTTCGCGCGCGTAGGTCAGGCTGGAGCCGAAGTCGATGCTGCCGTCTCCGACCGGGTAGGCGTCCGACGTCGATCCGGTGGGGAGGCGCAGGTTCGGCGTGAAACCCCAGGCGCCGGTCTGGCCCCGATCGTTCCAGTAGCGCTTGAGCGGTACTGCCAGCACCAGGTCTCCCAATCCTTCTCCCGTCTGGCGTATGCCGCTCGACGTGACCCGCGTCTGCTCGATCCAGGGCAGCTTCGCGGTCACGCGAACCGCGCGCTGAAAGGTGTAGACCCCCTCGAGCCAGGTTTCGCTCACCCGCTGCATTTGGCCGAGCGGATTCGCGACCTCGGAGCTTCCGCTCAGAAGTTCGTCCGACGCACGGTACTCCTGGCGAACCTGAACCCCAAAGCCACCCGACCAGCGAGGTGCCATGTCCTGCACCGGTTGATGCGCGAAGGCGCAGGCGGGCAGCAGCACCAGCAGAAGCGTGAGGGGTCCTCTCATTCCGGCGGCTCCCGCCCGCGCAACTTGATCCGCAGGTCGACCAGTTCGTAGCCGGAAGCGCGGACCGCCTCGCGGATCTCGGACACCGGCAGCGCCGCACCCGGCAGGAAGGCCAGCGTGACCTGCTGATTTTCGATGTCGATGAGGACGCCGTCCGTGAACTGGGAGGCGTCGAGGCCCTCGAGTTGAATCAGTGCCCTGTGGGCCCCCATCGCACAGAAGGAGCAGACGATGCCGTGGATGTCGATGACGACCTGGTAGGGGCCGGTAGGGGCGACGGGTTCGGAGACCTGGGTTGCGTCGTGCTCGGCATGTTCGTCGTGATCGCCCGGATCAGAATGGCTGCCGAGTGCGGGCGCGGCCGCGCCTAGCAGGGCGCAGAGCGCCAGCAGTTGGATCGATCGCATGACTCACCTCGGCACGGGGGAGCGTACTTCCCCGTGCGTGCTCGTGGTTGGATTGGGAACGCGCGGATCGGAGGCGCGTCAGTCCTGGTACACGAGCCGGGGCGGGGTCACGTGGAGATAGGGAGAGTTAGGCAGGTCGGGTGGCCTGGGGAGCGCGCGCGGCGTCGAACCGGGCTCGGGCTCCGGGAGTTCGACGGCCACCGCGGCCCCGGCCAGGGAAAGCGGGCCCAGCAGGGTTTCGAGCAGCTGCGCGGTCGAGGCCGTAAGGAACACCACCTCGTCGCAGCACGTCATCTCGGCGCGGGGATCGGGCGCGCGGCCGGGTGCCGGGGCTTCGTGGCACGGGAACTCGGCCGGATCGGGACTCGAAGGGAGACACAGGGCTCCGCAGACCGCCGGACCCAGCAGAATCCAGGCGACGATTCCGACCGCCAGCCCGTACCTCGACATCGCCGGCGAGCCTAGCTTATGCCGCCGCCGAGCGCCCGATGCTCAGCTGCGCGGAACCCGGGCGCGTCGGCGACGGGACACGAGCGCCACGAGCGCCACGATCTTGGCGAGCGCGAGAAGGATCGGAGAAATAAGCCGGCTTCTGTATCCCGGTTCGAGTTCCGGATCGGGGCGTTCTGTCAGATCGAACGTTGGTTAGGCCTGGGCAGAACCCTGGGGCGAACGGTACGCCGAAGGTGACACCCAGCCTCGGGCCGGAGGCCCGATCGCCCCAAGCTCACGACACCCAAACGACGTATGCGGCGAGGCGGGCGGTCATCGGGAGCGGCGACGGGGGCGGAAGCGCTGCTCGAGGAAGTCCCGGGGAAAGCCGAGCTCGATGCGGCTGACATCGTTCAGGCGTCGCATCTCCGAGTCTTCCAGCGTGAACTCGAGGCAACCGAGGTTCTCTTGCAGTTGTTCCACGACGCGGGCGCCGACCAGCGGTACGATCTCTGCGTCGGCCTGCCGCACCCAGTTGAGCGCGACCTGTGACGGCGTGCGGCCGATCTTTTCGGCGATCTCAACGACCACTCCGGCAATCTCGATTCCCCGCTCGCTGATATGGCCCAAGGCCGCCGCCCGACCCTTCGCCTGGGGATCGCGGTTGTACTTGCCCGTGAGAACGCCAGCGCCGACAGCTCCCCAGGGGGTGACCGTGATGCCGAGCGCCTTGGCCATTGGTAGCAGCTCGCGCTCGACGCTGCGCTCGAGCAGGCTGAACGGAATCTGCAGCCCGACGAACGAGGTCCAGCCGCGAAGATCGGCCATCATATTCGCGCGCGACACGACCCAGGCTGGGGTATCGGACATCCCGAGATAGCGGACCTTGCCCGCGCGCACCAGATCGTCGAGCCCGCGCATGAGCTCTTCGGTCGGCGTCAACGCGTCCCAGGCGTGAACCCAGTAGAGGTCGATGAAGTCGGTCTGCAGCCGTCTCAAGCTCGCCTCGACCGACTCCATCATGTTCTTGCGGCTGTTCGTGCCCGCGTTCACGTCGCGGCCCCGCATGGGAATGGTGAATTTGGTCGCGAGCACCACCCGGTCGCGGTCGTCGGCGATGAACTCGCCCAGGAACTCTTCGCTGCGGCCGCCCGCGTAGCCGTTGGCGGTGTCGATGAAGTTCCCGCCCGCCTCGCGGAACGCATCGTAGACCTTGTGGCTCTCGTCCTTCTCGACGCCCATGGCCTCGGAGCCGAACGTCATGGCACCCAGCGCGAGTTCCGAGACGCGCAGGCCACTTCTTCCTAGCAGGCGATATTCCATGCGTGACTCCTGATCCGACGCCCCACGCCAGTACCCAGGTCTGGAGCAGCTTCGATTTAACAGAACGCTCCTACCCGGAACTCGGGTCCAAGCCTAGTATGCCGGTTCCCAGAAGGACTCGTCGATCTTCCGTTTCAGTTCTTCGGGCGGGGTTTTCGGCGCGTGACCCTGGCGCTGGGCTTCGATACCGACCGCAAATGCGATCTCCCGGCTGACGGTCCGAATTTCCGGAAGCGGTGGAAGCAAGGGCCCGGTCGGGTCATGCAGGGCGGGTGCGGTTTGCGCGAGTGCTCGGGCAGCGGCGCGGATCATCTCGTCGCTCACTCGTTTCGCACCGGATGCGAGGATCCCGAGCCCGAGTGCCGGGAAGATGTAGGTATTGTTGCATTGCGCGATTGGATAGGTGTGACCGTCGAGCCTAACCGGATCGATCGGGCTGCCGGTTGCAATCAGCGCGCGGCCTTCGGTCCATGCGAGGAGGTCCGCCGGAGCCGCCTCCATGTGCGAGGTGGGGTTCGAGAGCGGCAGCACGATCGGTCGGTCCGTGTGCGCTGCCATCGCGCGGATGATCTCTTCGGTGAAGAGCCCGGCTTGGCCCGATACGCCGATCAGCACGCTGGGGTGCGCCTGGTTCATGACATCGAGCATCGAGATGCCGTTGTCCGAGCCGCCGCGCGGCCATCCCTCGAGTCGATCATGCGGTTGTGCGAACGGCTTCTGGAACGGAGAGAGATCGGACATGCCGTCCTCGAGGAGTCCGGGCCGGTCGACGATATAGATTCGGTGCCTTGCCTCCCGCTCCGAGAGACCTTCTTCTGTCATCGCCGCAGCGATCTGTTCCGCGATTCCGCAGCCCGCCGAGCCGCCACCCAGGATCGCGACTGTCTGTTCCTTGAGCGTACTGCCAGCCGCTTTTGACGCCGAGAGCAGCGTTGCGAGCACCACTGACGCCGTTCCCTGCACATCATCGTTGAACATGCAGAGCTGGTCACGATAGCGAGCAAGCAGAGGGGTCGCGTGCTGGAAGGCGAAGTCCTCGAATTGCAGCAGCACGTTCGGCCAGACCTTCTTTACCGCATCCACAAAGCTGTCGACGAACGCGATGTAATCATCTCCGGTGATGCGTTCATGCTTCCACCCGATGTAGTGCGGGTCCCGAATTCGGTCCTGGTTGTTCGTACCCACGTCGAGGACGATCGGCAGGGTATTCTTGGGATGGACGCCGCCGCAGGCGACGTAGAGGGAGAGCTTGCCGATCGGGATTCCCATTCCCCCGGTGCCCTGGTCCCCGAGCCCGAGGATGCGTTCGCCGTCTGTCACGACAATGGCCTCGATCTCGCTCGAGCCGTAATTCCGCAGCATCTCCTCTAGCAGGTCGCGGTGCGGGTAGGGAATGAAGAGTCCACGAGGTCGCCTGTAGATCTCGCTGAATGTCTGGCAGGCAAGGCCGACGGTCGGCGTATAGATCATCGGCATCATCTCGGCGAGGTGGTCGACGACGATTCTGTAGAACAGCACCTCGTTCGCATCCTGGAGTGCGCGCAGGTATACGTGCCGATCGAGGTCGCTCTCGCGGGTCTGGTACGCCTCGTAGCTGCGCGAGACCTGTTCCTCGAGGGATTCCACGTGAGGTGGGAGAAGGCCGTAGAGTCCGAACTCACTCCGCTCTTCCTCGCTGAATGCGGTTCCCTTGTTCCAGAGGGGCTCGTCGATCAGTTCACGCCCCCGAAGGGTTTCCTTGGAAATTTTCATCGATTTCTCTCCGGATCAGTCGAAGACGTGCCCCTACCCGTAATGCTCCTCTAGGCTGCGACCTGCCTGAGGGAAGGATAGGAGAAACAAGCGGGCATTTGGGCCCGGCTCCGAGTTCCGGGTCGGGGCGTTCTACCGCTCCCGCTCCGGGCTGGCTAATGAACCGAGAACGGATGAATCCGAAAGCGTCTGATCTTCGTCCGAGCCCTGGGGCGGAAGTTGGAACTCGGCCAGCCGTTCGTCGGTGACCACCTCGAAGCCGAGCCGGGTGGCGAGGGATTGTGCAGATTGCTGCGCCCGAGGAAAGGGACTCGCGTAGACCGCAGTGACTGAGTGATGCTTCGAGAGGGCATCGGCCAGGCGGTCGACCTGACGATGGCCAAGCGCGCTGAGCGGTGTCTCCGGTCCGTACGGGGTATCGTCCTCACGTGCTTCGCCATGCCGTATGAGCAGAACGACGAGTGAGGGTGGGCTCTTCATCTCAGGTCGCTCACGCGATGTACCTGATCCTCTCGCACTAATGTCCTCAGGATAGGCGATACAACCGGCCCCTTGGCCCTGGGTCCGAGTTCCGGGTCGGAGCGCTCTGTTAGATCGAAGGTGGATTACCGCTGGGCCAGGCCCATGGGCGGGTATTGCGCAATTGCGCATGTCGGTCGCAGTAGGCTACCGAGACTCCCCTAGAGTTCGATCGCGATCGAGTTGAAGGGGACGTCCGGGGTCCGGGCGACGTGGGCCCAGACGTGGACGTGCGGGTGGCCGCGGAAGTGCCAGGTCAGGCTCGGGCCTTCGAGGCGGAAGCCGTCCCAGAGGTCGTCGCCACCGCGATACCAGGGCTCGAAGAAGGAGAGGGAAGAGGCGGCGAGCCCGCCCTGCGCCGCGAGGGCCGCGCTCACCTGAGCGCGGTCGTGCTCGCGGAAGGGCTCGACCAGGATCTCGGCGAGGCGGCCGGCTTGCTCGAGTTGGTCGGGCGAGAGTTCGGAGAGCGGGAGTCCGCGCTGCGCGCCGGGCGCCGAGAAGGTGATATCGAACTCCTCGGGTACCTGCGTGATCCGCGCGCGCTCGCGCTGAGTGCCGTCGAGCAGGTCGTAGAGGCCCGTAGCGGCGACGGCCTGCGGGAAGAACACGTTGCCCGGGTGGTGGCTGCGCTCGACGAAGCCGCCCGACCACCAGGTGCCGGTCGCGTGTCCATAGAAGATGGGCCCGCCGAAGGCGACGCGCGGGTCGGCGTGGCCGCCCGCGCGCAGGGTCATGTGGCGGCCAGTCATCAGGAACTGGAAGGGCCCCGTCGCCGGGTTCCCGAACAGGGCGATCGACTGGTGCCGGCCCCAGCCACCGGCGTCGTCTGCCTGCTTGCGGTCGTAGCGCTCGTGCCAGGACGGGTCGATCAGCTGCTCGTAGATGGCGCGGATCAGCGCGCGTTGGTCTGCCGTGAAGAAGTCCGAGTCGATGGTCGGCTTCGTCACGTTCCAGTTGGCGGAGACCCGCGCGCGCAGCAGCCCGCGATCCCGGTCGACGTGGTTCCATGGGAAGGCGACTTCGGCGCGCTGGGCATCGCTCAGCCCGCGCAGCAACTCGATGGCGAGCGCTTCGGCGGAGTCGGTCCGCGCGGCGAGGCTCGCGCTGGGCAGGCCCCAGGTGGCGGCGGCGAGGGCGCTTGCGCCCAGGCCGTGGAGAAAGCTTCGACGATCGAGGTCCATGGGGATCCTCCCTGTGTGCGCCTCGGGAGTCTACTCCTTGGCAGTGGCCTCGTCCGGGGCGCGGGCGACGGCGGCGATGAGCTCCTCCCACGGAAACCTCGTTCACGCTAGCGTCAGATCGAGTGGAGAGTTTCCAACTTCGAGCTCGATGAAAAGCTGTATCCGCCCCAGGCAGCTTCGGACGTGAAGGCCCTGGAAGATGCCGCGCGAAGCCGGCTCGCGGGCGACCGTAGGCCGGACGGGGTTGACCCCCCGCTGGCCTGCACCGCTTCAGTGGTCGCGGCGACCCGTGATTAGCGAGCGCAGAGTCTCGAAGTCGAAGTCCGACTTCTTGCTGGCCTCGATCAGTACCGACTCGCTCTTGACGATCGAGGCTACGGCATCGGGGAGGTTTGCGGCAACGGCCTCCGGGATCACTACGGCGCCGTGACGATCGGCGTGCACGAGATCGCCGGGGCGCACATGCATGCCGTGCACGGTCACCGGAATACCCCACGCGACCGGGTGCACGAACGCGTGGGACGGCCCGACATTGCCTGCGAGCACCTGAAAGCCCTCCGCGAGCTGGTCGAGGTCGCGCACGCTCCCGTTCGTCACGACCCCCAGCGAGCCGAGGCCCTGATGCAGGTGGGTGTGCACCTCTCCCCACCACGCACCGAAGCCGGGCGCCGGATCGAGGTCCTCGACCACGGTGATGGTGGGATGCGGAGCAACGGCGACCGACGCGTAGTAGGCGAGGCGCGCCTCGCGTTCTGCGCTGGCATCCCTCTGGGAGGGCTGGACTGCCCGGATCGTTGCGGTGCGCGCGTACCCGACGATCGGCGACAGCTCGGGACGTACGCAGACGAGCGGGCGGGTGGTATAGCCGTAGCCGGTGCGCTGCGGCGCAACCCGCTCGAGCGCGTTGCAGAGCGTCGGGGTGTCAAAGGCCCTCAGGGCTTCGAGCAGTTCGGGGGTCGTCATCCTCACTTGATATCACAGCCGAGGCATCCGAGGATCGGAGACATGAAGCGCTTCCAGGTTCCAGGCGAGATCGCGATCCGCGTGCCCGCCGGCCAGATGCACGCGGCGGTGGAGGCGCTCTTCGGGGCGCTCGGCTGCCCGCGAGACGATCGGCTGCGCTGCGCAGACGCCCTGCTCTACGCCGACCTGCGCGGTATCGACTCGCACGGGGTCAGCAACATGATGCGGCTCTACATGGCGATGCTGAAGCAGGGCTTCGTGAACCCGGCCCCGAGTCTCCGGGTACTTCGAGAGACCGACGCGACCGCGACGGTCGACAGCGATCGAGGACTCGGTCTGACGATCGGGCCGCAGTGCATGGACCTCGCGCTGGAGAAGGCGGAGCGCTGCGGAATCGGCTCGGTCGTCGCGACGAACGGACGACACTTCGGAGCCGCCTCCTACCACGCCGCCCGGGCACTCGAGCGCGAGATGATCGGCGTCGCGCTCACCGTCGGAGGTCTCGCGATGGTGCCCACCTTCGGCGGCGAGGCCCGGGTCGGCCTGAACCCGATCGCCATCGCGGTCCCGGCGCGCGACGAGCCCCCCTTCGTCTTCGATGCATCGATGAGTTCCGTCGCCGGCAACAAGCTGCGCATTGCGCGGCGACTGGGCTCGACCATTCTTCCGGGCTGGATCGCGACGCCGGACGGCACTCCGATCATGGAGGAGTCCCCGGTGCCCGACGACTTGATGATGCTTCCGCTCGGCAGCACGCGCGAACTCGGTTCGCACAAGGGCTACGGTCTGGCCGTGATGGTCGACATCCTGTCCGGACTGCTCGGCGGTGACCCCGCCGGCTTCGAGCGCGATCCAGGAGACGTATCGCACCACTTTCTCGCGTACCGGATCGACGCCTTCAGCGACCTCGAGGGATTCAAGGACCACATGGACGAGTATTTGCGCGGGCTGCGTGAGACGAAGCCCGCGCCGGGCCAGGAGCGTGTTCTCTACGCGGGACTTCCCGAACACGAAGCCGAACTGGACCGCCGCGCTCGCGGCATCCCCTATCACCCCGAGGTGGTCGAGTGGTTCCGGAAGACCGCTGACGAACTCGGGGTCGAGCACCGGCTGCCATGACGACCGAGAAGCCACTCGCCTGCGTCTGCCTGCCGCTCGAGCCCGAACTCGAGGCCCGCATCGAGATCTCCTGTCGCCTCGAGCAGGTTTCGTGGGCGGCTCCGCTCGAAGAGCTGATCGAGGCCGTTCGAGACGCCGAGGGCCTGTTGATCAGCAATCGCCTTCCGATCGGCGACGAGCTATTCGCAGCCGCGCCGAAGCTACGTATCCTCGCGGGCGTCGGCGTGGGCTACGACGCGTTCGATATCGAAGCAGCCACGAAGCGGGGCATCGCCGTCTCGAATACGCCCGACGTACTCACACACGCTGTGGCCGATCTCGTGCTGGGCCTGTTGTTCGCGCTGTCGCGCCGCCTCCTCGAGAACGCCGAGTACGTGCAGAGCGGCGGCTGGAGCCAGGCCGCGCGGCCGCCCCGGCTCGGATTCGACATCCGCGGCCGCACCCTGGGCGTGGTGGGCATGGGCCGCATCGGCCGGGTCGTCACGGCGCGCGCACAGACTCTTGGCATGCGCACGCTCTGGAACGATGTGTTCTCGGAGCTCCCGGACGCTGTACCCCAGAGCGAGTACCGTGAACTCCGCGACCTGCTCCGCGAATCGGACGTGGTATCCCTCCACACCGACCTGAACCCGACTTCCCACCACCTCATTAGCGCCGATGAGCTCGGGTGCATGCAGCCGCACGCCGTACTGATCAACACCTCACGCGGCCCCGTCATCGACCAGGTCGCGCTTACAGCGGCGCTCGAGGCCGGCACGCTCGCGGCCTGCGCGCTCGACGTACTCGAGCAGGAGCCGCCGGCCGCGGACGACCTCATCCTCAAACTCCCGAACGCCCTGCTCGTCCCGCACATCGGGAGCGCAACCAGGCAGACCCGCTACGCGATGCGCGAGCTCGCGGTGCGCAACCTGCTCGCCGTGCTGACCGGCGAGCCGCCGCCGACCTGCCTGAACCCCGAGGTCCTCGGCTGAGAGCGTACCCCGAGGATCAGTTCCGCGCTCCGCGGCAGGCGAATTGCCCGATTCGCTGATCGGGAACTGCTCGACGCTCAGCGCTTGTAGCTAGAGCTGCTAGCGCGGGTTTCCGCGGGCGCGCGATCGAGTAGGTCGAGCATCGCTTTGCCGCTTTTCGCGAACCAGCGGTAGAGGATCGCGGTATCGGTGCCCATGCAGAAGTGCTTCACGCCCATGTCTCGGTACGCCTTCGCCTGATCGGGGTGGTCGATCTCTGCACGGGGCGCGATGCCCTTCGCGAGCGCGGTCTCGATCACGTGGCGCTCCGCTTCCTTGACTCGGGGATGGGTCGTCTGGCCGGCGAGGCCGATGCTCATCGAGTAATCGGACGGGCCGAACTGCACCATGTCGACGCCCTGCACCGACAGCAGGTCGTCGAGGTTCTCGACCGCCGAGTCCTTCTCGATCATGATCGCGACGACCGCGTCCTCGAGGGCCTGCACGAAGGCGGGTGTGCCGGCCTCGAGCACGAAGCCCACATCGCGCCGCATGCCGACTCCGTGGCGGCCACCCGTCGTAGGTGACTCGGCGCGCACGGCCCGTACACACTCCTCTACGTCCTCGACCGTGCGCGGGTCAGCAAAGAGCAGGTTCTGGATACCGGACCCGATCGCACGCACGCTCAGGTAGGTGCGAGGCTCCTGCTCGATCTTCATCATGGCCGAAAGGTGTGGGAACAGGTCGACGGCTCGGCCGAGATTCTCGAGCGCGTAGAGGTCGTAGGGGGCGTACTCGCCGACGAACTCGATGTAGTCGAACATGCCGGAGTGGCCGACCAACTCGACGATCGAGGGCCAGGAGATGTGGAGGTGTGTGCCCAGGCTCGGCTGGTCCGCCTCGAGCAGTTCCCGGAGTCGATTCCTGCGCATCGAGTACCCGCCTTCCTTCTAAGGATCGTTCCACGACAGAGGATAGGAGAAATCGGTGGGCTCGTGGGTCCCACGACTGCGGCCGACAGCCTCGCGACTTGTCGCTCCCGGAAGGTTGCTGGCCGTGCAATCTGCCGAGGCGAGCCTGGCTCAAGCGAGGCTCATGAGTCGCCGATGAGCTTCGGGTTCACGCGTTGTCCGAAGGCAGGGGACACGCCTGCGAGAGGACAAAACATGTCCAGATCGATCGTTCTGCCTCTACTTGCACTTCTGATGCTGGCCGGGAGTGCGCAGGCCGAACAACGAGGCTTCGGTGCGGGAGTCATCGTCGGCGAGACGGCCGGCCTCAGCGCAAAGAAGTGGCTGAGCGGCGGGGGCGCGGTAGACGGGGCGCTTTCCTGGTCCGGCGGAGGCGACCAGACCGTCCAGGTTCACATCGATTACCTGCGTCACAACTACAAGCTGCTGAGAGAACTGGCCCCCAAGGGTGCGCGGACGCGTCTCTCCCTGTACTACGGGATCGGCGGCCGCGCGAAGGTCGACGACATCAGTTCGGATAACATCTTTAGCGACCAAACGGATCTCGGGATCCGCTTCCCGGTCGGAATCAACTTTCTGTTCAAGGATGCTCCGCTGGGCATTTTTGCCGAACTGGTTCCGACCCTGGACCTGCGCCCCGAAACTGCGTTCAGGTGGAGAAGCGCCTTCGGCGTTCGTTACTACTTCCGCTGATCTTGTTGCGAGCTCGTGACCCCGCGGTGCCTCATCGCTGCTGAAGACCTTCATGTCGAGCGATTGGGCGAAGGATGGGAGACACAAAGGGCGCTGGCTCGGCCGCTGCAGCGCGCGCAGGAGAGGACGTCGTGGTCGAGGACCCGGCGCACGAGTTCGGCCCAGGAGAGGCGCCGAGGTCGGGAGCGCGGCACCAGGCCGGCGGGATCGGGTGCCGAATCTCGCGTGGCGGGCGCTCGGGGCTGGCCCGACCTCCCATGCTGGTACCGTTGACATGCCTGGCGAGGACGGGAGACGATCCTTCTCGGGGGTTTCCTCTTGAACTCACGTCTGATCGTGTGCCGCGACTGCGCGCTGCTCAACCGCATCGCCCACCTGCCCCGGGGAGGCTCGGCGCGTTGCCCGCGTTGCGGTGCGCTCCTGGCCCGCGGGGTCTTCGACAGCATCGACCGGACGCTGGCGTTTTCACTGGCGGGCCTGTCGCTGTTCCTGGTTGCCAACGCCTTTCCGTTTCTGGCCATGAGGATGCAGGGCCTGATCACCGAGACGACGCTCCTGACCAGCGTATGGGCGCTGTACGAGCAGAAGCGGTTGTTGGTGGCTGGGCTGGTCCTGCTGACCGCCGTCGCTGCGCCGCTGCTCTATCTCTTGTTGCTGATTTACGTGCTGGCGCCGCTTCGGTTCGGTCTCCACGCGCCCGGCGTGATTCCATGCTTTCGCCTGCTGCGCCGGGTCCAGGCATGGAGCATGGTGGAGGTGTTCATGATCGGGGTGCTGGTCGCGCTCGTGAAGCTCGCCGATATGGCACAGATTGTGCCCGGCATTGCGCTCTGGGCCTTCGCCTTGTTGATTCCCGTGATGGCGGCCGCGACGTCGTCACTCGACAGCGAGCTGGTCTGGGATCGGATCGGAAGGCCCGCATGACCGCCGACGTGCGAAGCCTCCCGATCGGATGCCACGACTGCGATCTCGCGCTGCGGGTACCAAGGATTGAACACGGCGTCGCGCCGCGCTGTCCGCGCTGTGGCACGGTCGTGCGTCACCGCAAGCCTCGGAGCATCGCCCGCTGCTGGGCGTTCGTGATTGCGGCAGCGATCTGCTACGTCCCGGCCAACCTCTACCCGGCCATGACCGTCGTCTCACTCGGGAACGCTCAGTCGGACACGATCCTGAGTGGCGTGATCTACCTGCTCTCCCACGGTCTCTGGCCACTCGCGCTGATCGTGTTCGTTGCGAGCGTCGTCGTGCCTCTGGCAAAACTCGTCGCGCTGGTATACCTGCTGATCTCGGTCCAGGCCCGTTCGCGCTGGCGTCCGGCAGATCGGACGCGCCTCTACCGGCTGACCGAGGCCATCGGGCGCTGGTCCATGGTGGATATCTACGTGATCACGATCCTGGTGGCGCTGGTGAGCTTGGGCAACCTTGCCACGGTCGAGGCGGAGCCTGGCGCGGTATTCTTCGGGGCGATGGTGGTACTGACCCTGCTCGCGGCCGAGGCTTTCGATCCGAGACTGATCTGGGACCGGGCGGACTTGCAGGATGGCTGAGAATCAGGACCCGATCGGCTCGTCGACGGCCGAAGCCCCTCCCGCCGAGGACGGACTCGTCGATGCGGTGCTGGTCGAGCGCAGAGGGATTTCGATGGTCTGGCTGGTTCCGGCCGTGGCCGCCGTAGTCGGTGCGTGGCTGGCCTACACCGCGCTCACGCAGCGGGGTCCCTCGATTACAATTCGTTTCGAGTCGGCGGCCGGGCTGGAGGCGAACAAGACCAGGATCAGATTCAAAGACGTGGAGGTTGGTAAGGTCGAAGCGATTGAGCTCTCGGACGACCTGAGTCGCGTCGATGTGCACGCGCGGCTCGGGAAGGGAGCCGAGCGCTACCTGACCGACCAGACGCGCTTCTGGGTGGTGCGCGCCCAGATCAGCGCGGGCCAGATTTCGGGCCTGAGTACGATCCTGTCGGGCGCCTACATCGGCATCGATCCGTCGACCGAGGGGCAGCCCGCAAATAACTTCGTGGGCCTGGAACGGCCCCCGCCCTTCACCTCCGACGTACCCGGCCGCACCTTCAAGCTTCGAGGCGACACACTCGGATCGCTCGATCTCGGGTCGCCCGTATACTTCCGCTGGATCACCGTGGGGAGCGTCGTAAGCTACGAACTCGATCCCGAAGGGGACCACGTGACCCTGGAAGTCTTCGTCCGCGAGCCGCACGATCAACGCGTGCGCGAGAACTCGCGCTTCTGGAACGCGAGCGGCCTCGACGTGTCGCTGAGTCCGGAGGGCATCCAGGTCGACAGTATTTCGCTCGCCTCGATCCTGGTCGGGGGCGTGGCGTTCGAGACCCCGCGTCTGCCGATTCCGGCACCCAAGGCGAACGAGGAGACGGTGTTTCGGCTCTACCCGAATAAGCGTGCGGCGAAGCGGCCGATCATCGGCATCAAGGTTCCGTTCCAGCTCCACTTCGAGCAGTCGGCGGCGGGCCTGGTGGCGGGCTCGCCCGTCGACTTCCAGGGCATCGTCGTCGGCCAGGTCCGCGACGTGAGCCTCACATTCGACGAGCGGATACTGCGCCCGCGCATCTCCGTGTTGATCGACATCGAACCCGAACGCGTCCGGGTCACCGACGTCGAAATTTCGCGCGAGCGATGGCGAGAAATCTGGGATGCCATGGTCGCACAGGGACTCCGGGCTCGGCTCTCCACGCACAACCTGCTGACGGG
Source organism: Myxococcales bacterium (assembly GCA_013215565.1). Lineage (GTDB taxonomy): Bacteria > Myxococcota_A > UBA9160 > SZUA-336 > SZUA-336 > JABSQV01. The sequence goes on from JABSQV010000015.1 coordinate 36,459, forward strand.
TCAGCTTGAGGTGAATCTCGACTTTCACCCAGGCGCGTCCCCCGCCGAGATCGACTGGGAAGCGCGGATTCCCGAGATCCCGACCGTGCCGAGTCCGATCGAGGAACTCAAGGCCGGGCTGGGTGAGTTCATGGCCAAGATCAACGCCCTGCCGCTGGAGCCGATCGGGAGGGAGTTGGAGAGTTCGCTCGCGCGCCTGAACGCGGTGCTTCGAGACCTCGAGCAGACCACCCCCGCCCTGACGGGGGCGCTCGAGCGAGCCGAGCAGACGCTGGGCTCGATCGAGGAACTCGTTGCGCCGGATTCGCAAGCCAGCGTGGACCTGAAGCGGGCCTTGCGCGAAGTGGCGGACGGGGCCCGGGCCCTGCGCCTGCTGGCTGAAGAACTGGAGCAGAAACCCGAGATCCTGATCCGGGGACGACCGTGAGCGAGACCCGATGCTGCAGAAACCGGGGCCTCGCGGGACTCGGAATCATGCTTCTGGGGCTCGCGTGCCTGGGCAGGAGCCCCACCACCCACCACTACCGGATGAACCTGTTCGCGGGTGCCGCAGTCGAGACCAGTCTCGGCGGTCGCGCGGTGGGGCTCGGCCCCGTGAGTTTCCCTCGCCACCTCGAGCGACCCCAGATCGTGACCCGTACCGGAGTCTCGAGCCTGTCGTTCGACGCGAATCAGCGCTGGGCCGGCGGCTTCGAGTCGAACGTCGTACGAGTCCTGGCCGGCGACCTGGCGCTGCGGATCGGAGTCCCGGTGGTGATCGATCCGGCCAGCACGCCGCTCCCGGTCATCTATCAGGTGGCGGTTGCGATCGAGGAGTTCGAGGGTCGCCCGGGTGGCGAACTGGTGCTCCGCGCGCGCTTCGTGGTTCGAGAGCGGGGCGGCGAAAAACGCGTCTGGTCGGACGCGGTGACTGTCCGCCTGCCGGTCGAGGGCAGCGATCTCGGCAGCCTGGTTTCCGCGCACGATGCTGCGGTCGGCGGCCTCGCCGACGCGATTGCCCTGCGCCTGGCCGACCTCGGCCAGTCCGACCGGGCCCCGTAGCGGTCGATCGGACCGTCGAACTCATCCACGGCGTCGAGAAAGCCCAGCGACTCCCAGCTGCCGCGCCAGTCAGACGAAATCAGCGCGCAGTTCCAGGATTCTCCGCCGCGCCGGTACCCCTAGATCGAAAAGGGGTCCGATACTCTCGCCTCGTACCAGAAGCCCTCGATCTCGCGCGATTCCATCCCCGATATCGCCGAGGCGCCGAAGAGCCCGAGGGCGGGATGCATCAGGTCGCCGAGCTTCGCGTCGATCGAGAGGCTCCTATGCGAGAGCCGGGCGCGGGCGCGATCGTACCCAGGACCCGCACAGCGTCATGGCAGCGCCTCGCGTTCGGGAAGCACGCACCGAAACTCCGGGTCGGAACCGCGCCGGAAGCGGGAGAGTAGGCTCCGCGCGGGACGCACCACGTTCGAGATCACACCCTCGACGATGCTGGTGGCGACCGTCCGATGTACCGGCGTGACCCTGGGCTCCCAGAGCGGGCCGCGGACGCGCACCACCGGGACGACGCTCACGATTCCGCGCCTGCGCGACCGGGGCACGAGTTCGAGATGGTAGCTCTCTCGAGCGAGGTCGACCGTCCCGCTTCCCGTGACCGTGATGTCGCCCCCCTGGATCTCCAGTCGCGAGACTGACGCGATCCCCGATTCGATTTCGACGGACGCGAGAAAACAGCTCACGAGCGGCACGCTTCTGCGGAGTTGCATCGACGGGAAGGTGAGGCCGATCAGGTTTCGAGCGAAGAGCCGGGAGACTTTTCCCGCCGCGGTTCCGTCTCGCATGACTGCAACCAGCTGACCGGCGAGTTCCGAACGAATCTCGTTGGGCGTCTGCCCGCGGCTCTCGAGCCGAACCCATGCGTCGACGAATCCGGACGCCTGGGTGGTCTCTTTCGCCTGGGAGACGAATTGTTCGACGTCGAGGCCCTCGAGTTCGAACTCCAGCGAGAGTTTCGGTTCGGGGGTACTCGCGTCCAGGACGAGGCCCGCGTGGGTGTCTCCGCCCTTCCAGGTCGCCTGCAGATCGCGGATCTGTAGCCTGCCGTCTTCCAGCCGGACCGATGCACTCGCATCGTAGACCTCGAGTTCGTCGCGTCCCGAGATCCTGTCTGCGCGAAGTGCCAGGTCGAAGTCGAGGCTGCGCAGCAGGTCGAAGGGAAGTCCCTCGGTGCTCCGCCACCAGCGGGGGGCGGGCTCGTCCCCGGCGTCGGGCGGAGCGCCGTCCGATCCAACTTCGGGGGCTGTATTCTGGTCCGCGAATCGCGGCGCAATTCCCACGTCGTCGAGCCATACCTGGGGAGACGAGAGCGTACCGCGAAAGCTCGGCCGCGCGCTCGGCTCGAACGTCCCGCTCGCTCGGCCATCGATCAAGGTGCGATCGAGCCAGAGCTTCCCGCTCGCCTGAAACTGCTCGTCCGAACCGCTGAGCGTGCCCGTGAACTCCACCGGTCCGAGCGGATCGACTTCGGCGTCGACCAACTCTCCGATCACGGCCAGGTCGCGCGCCGTGATCTTCGCATCCAGCTCGATCTCGTCGATCTCGCGCAGGTCGTCGAATTTGCCGTCGAGATCGATCGACAGGAGTTCCTTCCGGCCGCCATGGAGGCGAATGTGCTCCAGTCCCAGGCTGCCATCCTCGTCGGTGAGCAGCGTGTGCCCGGTGATTGGCCCGATTCCGCCGGGGAGCGGGCGATCCAGGTATGTCTCGAGCAGGCTCAGGTCGGCGGCTCCGAAATCGGCCCGAAGGCGAACTCCCTCCAACCGTTCCAGGTCCCGGATCGAGCCTTTGACTTCTGCATAGCTCCGGTCGCGGGTTCCGGCTCTGGCGGTGAGCGCGTCCAGGCTGATCCGCTGCTCGGGGTTGCGCAACCGGCCGTGCAGCATCACAGGTTCGAGGGGCGGGAGCGCACGGTCCAGCCCCAGCCAGTTCCCGACGATGCCGAGGTCGCGGGCTTCGCCGCGGACCGTGACGTCGAGCCCTGTGACGCCGCGCAGGTCGGCGAGCGATCCCTCGACCTCCAGCCGGCCCAGGCCATCGGGCAGGACCAGGTGCACAGTGCCCGCCACGCCGAGATCCGAGCCGCGATCGGAGAATTCGAACTTCGCGTCGATCGACTCGACCGCCGGCAGCGTGGTTTCGGTCATGGGCTGAAGGAAGCTCAGGCTGCGGGCGTTTAGCTCGAGTACGAGGTCGATTTCCCGAAATGTCGCAAGCTCGCCAACCGAACCGGTGAGCGATCCGTAGAGTGCCCCGGACGTGTCGGTTCCGACGCTGAGGTCCTCGATTGCCACGGGCCCAGCGTCTCTCACGAGCCGCGCCTGAAAAGAGATCAGACCGGTCTCTGGAACGCGCGAATCGGGCTCGAGGAATGCCTCGTAGAGTTGGGGCAGGCCCGGCAGTTCGCCCGAAATCGAAAGGTCGAGTTCGCGCATCTGGGTCGGCTGGCCGGCGGTTCCGCGGATTTCGAAGGTCGCGTCCAGGAGCCGCCCCCGCAGTTCGATGGGATAAGGGGCTGCGTCGTAGAGATCGCTCAGCGGCCCGAACTCGCCCGTCAGGTCGAAGCGGTGACCCGCGAACTCCCCCCGGCTCGCGAAGTGAACCGGACCCTGGATCCCGTCCGCTTCCAGTCGCAGTGTCTCGATTCGACCGGAGCGACGCGTTCCGGCATCTCCTGGCTGGTAGTGCAGCGCCAGCTCTCGGATCTCGACACTCCCGATATTGAAGCGGGGGTCTCGGCTTTCCGTCTGCGACTCCGGCGCGGCTGCGGCGGAGAGCTGGAGGTTGGGGTCGTCCTCGATCCAGAGGGTGACCTGCTCGAGTTCGAGCGCGTCGATCTCGAGCCTGCCGCGCAGCAGTCCCAGGTAGGAGATCTCGAGTTCGAGAATCCCGATTTCGGCCAGGTGTGGGGAGGGGCGCCCCGGCAGGTTGGCCACCGTAACGTCTCGGGCTTTGAACTGCAGTTCCGGGAAGACCTCCAGTTGAATCCCGCCCCCGATCCCTACCTCGAGCCCGAGCGCTGCCGAGGCCCGCCGCGCAACCAGCTGCGAGTGTTCCGCCCAGAGGAGCCACGCGATCAGCAGCCCGACGGCGCCGAGCAGGGTCGCCACCAGTGCGAGCGCCCCGAGGATTCTGCGCGCGCGCCGACTCAAGTTCGTGAGCGCTTCGTCGAACCGGTCTGTGTCACAACGGTGTCCCCGTTAGAGCGGGCGGACATGGGTCGGCGCCCTGCGCCTTGGTCAAGCGTAGCCGATCGAGGTCTCGTAAAGAAACCGATCGAGGTCTCGCAGAGAGCTTGGCAGAACCTCCGGGCAGAGAGAAATTTGGGACGCATGCAAGGCAAATCGCTTCGTTCGTGTGGGCCGTGAGGCTGGGCTTAGTCCTCGAACCGGAGGGTCGCAGGAATAAGCGGGCTTTTGGGCACCGGGTCAGGTTCCGGGTAGGGGCGCTCTGTCAAATCGAAGCTGGGTCTGTGCGGGGCGGGGCCGTGGAGCGGACCAGCCGGGAGGTTCCCGGCGGCAGGCCGCCACCCATTCAGCGTCGGTGATCCCGCTGCGGCGTTCAAACTGACGAACGCCGTCGTGCGCTTCGAGTGAGAAGCATCGACCCAGGGCATCGGGATCCAGAGAGACGATCTCGCCCTCGAGCCAATGCTGCTGCACGTCCGACGCCACACCTTCTTCGATGAACTCGCGGGAGAGCGAGTCGATTCGCGCTGCGCTGAGCGGCGTCCTGCGTCCCTGCTCGACCCATTCTCGCAGCAGTGCATCGAAGTTTGTCCCCGGCACTCCGCGCCGCAGGATGCGTGCATTCCAGTCGTGGGCCAGCAGATTGCCGCGTAGGTAAGGCTGGCGTTGGATCGCGTAGTCTCCGCTCCAGAATCCGGCCAGGATGGATTCCAGGTCAGCTGAGCGCGCGCTTGCATAGGGTCCGTCGTAACGGCCGAGCTTTTGATTGAAGCGCTTCACGTAGGCGTTCATGTCGATCAGGCCCGCACCGAGCAGCACGCGGTCCGCCCGGTATTCAGTGGCACCCTCCATCAGCCAAACGAAGTAGCCGGGTTTCTCGGTCTCACCGTCCACAAGGCCCGGGTGGATCCAGGTGTGGCCGTATTCATGCGCCACGTGGCTGAGCAGGCCGACCCAATCCGTGCGCGGCAGCATGCGGTCGCCCTGGGCCCAGGCCTTCCCCATGGCGTGGCGGGGTACGAAGCTGTTGAAGATCTGTGAAGCGTTGAAGCCGCCGAAGTTGTTCGGTGCGTCGTTCTCGAAGCCGATGATGTTGATGACGAAGGAGGGGTAGACCGGGTCACCCCAGAATTCCTGATGCGTCCGGACGATCTTCTCGAGCCCTTCGAGCAGGGATTCCTGGTTTTCCGCGTATTCTGGAAGGCCGTAGATCGCGATGTAGATCTCGTTCCGTCTCTCGGCGTCCTCCGGGAAGAGGACATGGTGGCGTAGGGCCGTCCGGCCAAACATGAAGACCAGTGCAGTCGACACGTCCGCGTGGAGTTCCGAAGCGTCGTCCACGCGGAACTCGATCTGACAGCCGGTTGCGCAGTCCTCCGCGACACCTCGGCTGCTTACGAGTTTCCAGTCGCGCATCCCGGCGGGTGGAGCGAAGAAGACGGTCACGGCGAACGGCCCGGGCCACACCGGCGCCAGTAAGGCGGCGGTCGCGGAGAAGTACCAGTAGTCGGGTTGAAAGGCTGGCCAGAAGACCCGCATGCGGTCGTGGGGGGCGCCCGGGTAGAGTTGTTTCAGCCGGTAGTGGATCCGGGCGGGTTGGCCGGGATGCGTCCAGACGAGTCGCAGCGTGCCGGGATCTTCGGTGTTTTCGAGGGATGCGCCCTCGACGTCGCCCAACTCGATGCCGCGCGCCAGATCGCTGAAGGGACCGAAGCGTTGGGGCGGGCGTCTCAGTTCGAGGCTTCCTCCCGGAGCGGACGGCAGGGTCATGACGACTTCGACGCTGCCCGGCTCGTTTGCGGGCTCGAAGTGGTACGCGACCGACGGGCTGAACTCGGGAGGCGCCGGCTCGGAGCAGGCGCTGGCCAGGGCCACGATCAGGACAGCCTTCAGAAACTTCCGCCCCGCGTCGAGGAAGCCGGCGTCGCACCTGCCCAGGGTGCCCTCGCGCATGGCTCGAAGCTTCTCCAGTTCCTGATCTGGGGCGTACCCCTGGATGCCGGCCGGCCGGTTCTCGAGGTCCGGAGAGGATTCTGCGAGTGCGTCCAGCTTGAGGACGGCGACGTCACCCAGGGGTGCGCCGGCGCAGAACTCCCGAACCGTGGAGCGCATCTCGCCGACGTGCATCGCGAATCCTCCCGGCCGCGGGATCCTCGCAGAGGGTACTCTACCCGGACTCCCTGGCACTCGCGGCGGCCTGGCGAGCCAGCGTGAACGCCTCGGGACGCCAACCGATCCCTTTCCGTGCCGTCGAATCGACACTCGAACGAGATGAGGAGCCCATCGTGAACGAGAATCGACAGGTCATGATCGCATCGCTCCCGCGCGGCGCGCTGCAGGCTTCGGACTTCGAGCTTCGCACGTCCAGCGTCCCGGAAGCGGGCGAGGGAGAAGTCCTGTGTCGAACCCTGGCCATTACGATCGGCGCCGGCCAGCGGGCGGGACTGCAGGGCAGCGCGAGCTATGCCGGCGCTCCGAAGACCGACCGGGTGATGGGTGGCAGCGGCGTTGCGCGCGTCGAGGCGAGCGATGCTCCCGGCTTCTCGCCGGGTGATCTGGTGGCGGGTCCCACCGGCTGGCAGGACTACTCCGTCTTGGCGGGGCGTCACCTCGCAAAGCTCGATCCCTCCGCCGACCCCGCTCTCCACCTGGGCACGTTGGGGACCAACGGCCTCACCGCCTACTTCGGCCTGCTCGAAGTCGGCCAGGCGCAGGCAGGCGAGACGGTCGTGGTCTCGGCAGCCGCCGGATCGGTCGGCCACACCGTCGGCCAGATCGCGAAGCTCAGGGGCTGCCACGCAGTGGGCGTCGCCGGCTCTGACGAAAAGTGCAAGATCCTGGTGGACGAACTCGGGTTCGACACTGCGGTCAACTACAAGTCGCCCGATTTTCGCGCGGCCTTCAAGCAGGCCACCGCGAATCGCATCGACGTCTACTTCGACAATACCGGTGGCGACATCCTCGNAAGCGCCCTGTTCCGAATGAACACCCACGGCCGCATCGTCTGCTGCGGCGCGGTGAGCCAGTACGATACCTCGAACCCGGGCGCGGGTCCTCGCGGCGTCCCCGGCCTGCTCGTGAACAACCGAGTGCGAATGCAGGGCTTCCTGGTCTTCGACTACGCCTCTCGCTACGACGAGGCTCGGGCCGAGCTGACCAGCTGGGTCGACAGCGGACGGCTCGTCTCGCGAGTCACGGAGTTCGACGGCCTCGAGCAAGCCGGCAACGCCTTCGTCGAGATGCTGGGGGGAGGCACTGTGGGCACGACGATCGTTCGCGTGGCCGAGTGAGCTGCATCTCGCGCTGAGGGGCGGCAGTTCTCCGAGCGGCGTCGGCTTGATCGCCACGCCGTCAGCCGCGTGATCGCGACCTGAGGATCGGGGAAATAGGCGGGCCTTTGGGTCCCGGTTCGGGTTCCGGGTAGGGGCGTTCTAAGCAACCGAAGGTGGGTTAGGGCTGGACAGGGCCGCGGGACGGTACATTGGTACCCGAGCCTCCCCGTGTTTGTCGCACGGGCCCAAGCAGTGATTCCAACCTCTGGCTGGGAAGGGGAAATCCGGTGGGGACAGAGCGAGGAAACGAGCCGCCGCCGACACTCACGTCCGAACGTCTGAGCTACCGACGGCTATCGGAAGACCGTCTGGACCGCTTCCACTCCCTGGCGGTGGATCCTCACATCCGCGCGTTCATGCTCGACGGGATCGTGGTCGAGCGGGCCTGGGCGGCCACGGTGCTCGCGGCCAGCGATACGCTCTTCGCGGAACGCGGCGTCGGCATCTGGCTCATCTACGACGGTGAAGAGGCGATCGGCTTCTGCGGATTCCGTCGCTTCGAGGAGCCCGAGCCCCAGCTGCTGTACGCCTTCACCGAACCGCACATCGGTCGTGGCTATGCCACCGAGGCGGCGCAAGCTCTGATCGGAAAGGTCGAGGGGCTCGGCTGGAAGCAGATCGTGAGCGCGGTCGACGCGCCGAATGCCGTCTCGATCCGGGTCTTGCGCAAACTCGGTTTCGTCCAGGTCTTCTCGTTCCCCGGGGCGTTTGGCCGCCAGTTCTACTTCCGCAAGAGCCTGGCCCGGCCCCTGCCCGCAACCCCGGAGGTACGTACGCTGCTCGAGCGAGAGGGCATCGTCGCGGACAGGGAGATCTTCGAGTTGATCCTGGCGGGCGAACGCATTCGCATCGAACGCATCGTATCGAGCGGTCAGTGCACTCCAGAAGGGACCTGGTACGAGCAGGACGAGCACGAGTGGGTCGTCCTGCTGCAGGGCGCCGCGCGGCTGGCCTACGCGGACGGGCAGATCGTGACGCTCGGGCCCGGAGACAGTCTGTTGCTGCCCGCCGGTTGCAAGCACCGGGTTCAGTGGACCGAACCCCAGACTCCCAGCGTGTGGCTGGCCGTCTTCTTCCGCTAGCGCTTCCTCGACGCGGCCAGATCCCCGATCGGGCTCCCGTGGGGCCCGGCAGCGCCGGGCTCGGCTCGCGTTCCAGTCATCGGGAGGATCGGAGAAATCACCGGGGCCCAAAGCTAAGCTGATCTCTCCTATCCTGTAAGAGAGCACCTTCACTGGAGCGCCATGTCCCCACTGCCAGAATATTCCCATCTCGGCAGGTACCACATCGCCCATGCGCAGGTCGCAAGGCTCTTTCATCAGTGCGAGCCGGAGGCCATTCGGGCGAGCGTTACCCGCTTCTCTGGTAGAACCGAGGCTGACACCGAGCGGTAAAGCGAATCAGCGTGAGCGCCGTATACTGACGTTCGGATGCTGCTCCCGATCGCCGTGTGCGCGCTGGCCGTCCTCGCCCTTCTCGTCGCCCAGTGGAGGAACTCGCGACCCGGCGTCTGGCTCGCCAAGCCCCTCGCGAGCACGGCCTTCGTCGCTGCAGCCGTCCTCTGGGGCGCGACAGACTCGAGCTTCGGGCGTTGGTTGCTCGGTGCGCTCGCGCTCTGCTGGCTGGGCGACGTGCTGCTCATCCCCAAGCAGCGGCCGGGTTGCTTCATCGCCGGCATCACGAGCTTCTTGCTGGCTCACCTCGTCTTCGTGGCGGCGTTCGTCGAGCGGTCCGTCGACGCCGTGGTGGTGGCGTTCGGCGGAGTACTCATGGCTCCGGTCGTGTGGCTGCTGCTCCGCTGGCTGCGACCGCATCTGTCCGGCCCGTTCCGGGTCGCCGTCCCGGTCTACGTCGTTGCGATCTGCGCCATGCTGGTCGCGGCCCTGGCCAGCGTCCGGGCCGCGGGCCAGCCCGCGATCCTGCTCGGTGCGTGCTTGTTCACCGTGTCCGACGTCGCCGTCGCCCGCGACCGCTTCGTGTCCCCGGGTCGCGGCAGTTGGATCTGGGGACTGCCGCTCTACTACGCCGGGCAACTCGTGTTGGCGTCCACGGTCCGCTAGGAGACGGACCCACGACTGCGTCCCGGGCCGGCTCGAGACTGTCCCGAAGAAGCGGGGTCCGAGAGGCTGAGCGCCGCGAAGGGGCCTTGCGCCGTCGCGGAAGGCCGATGGCTGAAGGACTCGAGCCCGAGGCCAGGTGGAAGGCAGGATTGCCCTGAACCCAGCTTCGGTCCAACGAAACGTTCCTACCCGGAACTCGAACCGGGGCCCGAAAACCGACTTGTTTATTCGATCCTTCTTCCGCTCTGCACAAACAGCTCGACTTCGAACTCATCGCGAGCGCGATGCCGCTCGACCGGCCGCGCGAGCCCGCGGTTGTGGCCAGCGTGCTGGCGTCGGAAGGCAGTGCCCGCATCAACGGCGACGAGATCCGCATCGCTGGCGGACCCCTTTCCTGAACCACCTCAGAGCGAGCCCGGGACTGCTAGCGGAGCTGCGCGCGTCGTGCGATCAGGGCGTCCAGGACGCTGAGTGCGCCGGTTGGATCTTCCTCTACGAGAACACCCCGGATGCCGAGCGCCTGCGCGGCATCGAGGTTGCTTTGGAAGTCATCGAGAAAGAGAGTTCGCTCCGGCTCGACGTCGGTGAGCCGATCCAGGGCGAGCTGGAAGATCCGCGGATCGGGTTTGCGCATACCGACCTCGCTCGAGTCGATGATGACTTCGAACATTGCAGCCGCCGGTACCAGTTCCATCCAGCGCTTCCGGAACTCGCGCGCGTTGTTCGTGATCAGCGCCGTGCGGTACCCGCGTTCGCGCAGGGCGAAGGTCCGCTCGACGAGCGCCTGCCGAGGGCCGTCTCCGCCGCCCATTCGTTCGAAGAGCTTGAAGGGATCGGCATCGATGCCGTGGCGCGCGCCCAGAGCCAGGATCTTCTCGCGCGCCTCCACGAGAGAAAGCTCGCCGCGTTCCAGGCGGTGCCAGGGGTGGTCGGTGTCTTTGTGGTAGGGACCGAAGACGATCTCGAAGAGTTGGCCCGGGGAAGCGCCGAGTTCCTGGCCCAGTCTCTCGACCGCCGCGAAGGGCGAGGGTGTAAAGACGCCGCCGAAGTCGAACAGGATCGCGTCGATTTCTAGTTCCAAACTGTGCTCCGGGTCCGGCTCGCGGCGCTGCGGCGCGACAGTATACTCGTCCCGGAAGGGGTGGGATGGAGCCGAAGACAGCAACGCGCGCCCAGAAGCAGGGTGCGGAGCCTGTGCCGGACGGCTCTGGCACGGCGGCTCCGGCTCGGCCGCGTCTACTCGACTTCGTCGGCGAACTCCTGTCCGCTGTCGACTGGCGTTGGATCCTGCTGCCGCCGCTCTTGCTCGCTCTGGAGCTGGGCCTGGTCTACTTCTGGTTCCTCGACGGCGGGCGGCCGCTGAAGGACGCGTTGGAAGCGCTTTCTCTCGTCCTGTTGTGGAGCGCCGTCGCGCTGGCTCTGTTGAGAAGCCTGCTTATCCGGAAGCCATTCTGGCTCTGGCTGACGCTGCTCGTGGCGGCCCTGCTCTTTCGAGAGTATCACCTGCTCAAGGCCTCCACCACGATCGTGTATCTGACCCTGGCCGTTCTCGGGTGGGTGGCATGGCGCGCCTACGTCGGGTTCGCGCCCTACCTGCGAAACCGCCGCTTCATGACCGCGCTCATGCTGATGGGCCTCTCGTACGTGTTCACCCAGACGCTCGATATCGATGTCTTCAAGCAGGGGCATGGCGTCTTCGGTCTGACCGAAGAGATGATGGAACTCACGGGCCACGTCTTTGCGCTTCTTGGGGTAATCGTGGCGGGGCCCGTCGCGTCGAGCAGGGACGGCTGAATCGGTCGAGGCCGCCTCAGTCCGAGCGGTCGGGATCGGGCCGCTCAGCGACCACCCAGCTCGCGGCCAGGAAAGCATCTTCCCAGAACACGAAGGGATAGCGCGGCGTGACGTAGAGAGAGACGCGTAGCAGCTCCTCTCCGCTTGCCGCCTCGATGTCGACGCGGACGAAACCATTGGCGTCCCGCGCAAACAGACGCTCGTCCGCGATTTCGGGCGGAGGACGGTGGGTGGAGCCGCTGCCCGCGATCACGTGGAACGCGGGGCCTTCCGGCCAGCCAGCCACCGCCTGCAGGTTGTGATGGTGTCCGGAGAGGAGGAGCTGCACGCGAACCCCCGCCTCTGCGAGGGCTCGTCGAAGTAGCGCCCTTGGGACTTCCGGCTTGCCGCGCGCCGGGCGGGTGGCCGGGTGATGTGCGGCCGCGATCCTCCAGGGTCCAGCGGAGCCGCGGATCGCCTCGGCCACCCGCGCGACATCCCGCTCGCTACGCAGGGCAGTGGAGTCGATCAGGATCAGACTCACTTGATCGAATTCGACCACCTCCACCAGCCCGTCAGACAGGTGCCAGTTCGACACCCGCTGGGGAATGGCGCTTCGCTGCAACCCGGGGCTTTCGGGCGAGTTGAGATCGTGATTCCCGAGGACGGCATAGATGGGCGGTGGATCGGAGCGGCGCAGCGACGAGTGCAAGCTGCAGGCATCCCGGACCTCGTCCGAGCGCGGGCCGTCGAGTGCGACGAATCGGCAGTAGGGCCAGACGAGGTTGCGGCGGATTCGCGTCACCAACTCTGTCGCCACGAGCCCTTCGGGGTAGAAGTTGTCCCCGAGCAGCAGCAGTACGTCGACGGGCGAGGCCAGGTCCACGGCCGTCAGCCCGCGCGCGACCGCGAGCTGACCCTCCGATACGCTCGGCCAGCGATGCTGGTCGCCCGTATCTCCGAGCGCGAGCAGCGAGAAGCGACGAACTGTGTCGGCGTTCTCGTCCAGCGGGCCCGGCAGGTTCCACGGCTCGGGAGCGCCCGGGACCCACAACCACGCCGCGAGGACCCCGGCTCCGAGCACCACGCCCGCGCTCCAGAGTGCGCCGGCTCGTCTCCAGCGGCTGCGCGTGGAACTCGTCGCGGATCCCGAGATCGACGGCTGGTTCGTCACGCGGACTGCAGTCTTGCATCTCTTCCGCGGCTGCGCCCGGGGGCTAGGCGGGCGGGCTCGCCGCGGTCTACGCCAGAGCTCACCCAAGTGCGCGCGCCCTCGCGCATCTACTCCGTGTGCTTCAGCGAGCGCTTCGAGAACCAGGCGACGGTCCGAGCGCCGATCAGCGCAGGGCTGTCAGGGCGCGTCTTCGACGGCGGGAACGGGAGCAGGCTCGGCCTCGGAGGCGCCCCTCAGATGTGAGCTCACCTGAGTCGAACTCACCTCCGAGCCAAAGCGCCGGGCGGGACCGAGCTTCACCAGCTGGAACAGGAACGCAGTCAGACAGCACCCTGCCAGCACGATGGCCAGCGTCACCAGGACGCCCGGCTCGTCGCCCAGATCGGCCAGCTGGCTCGTCACCCACCAGACCAGCCCACCGCACGCGAAGAACGCCGTGGCCGCTACGGCAAGAATGTTCACGAGGAGCGCTTGGGGCCCCAGCCGGAGGCTGCGGCGGAGCTCGCCCCGGGAGAAGTGATCGAGGAACCAGCCTCGCCGGTCGACCTCGAGGTTGCCGAACGGACACGGAATGGTCCGGCCCGTGATCGGGTCCTTTGCGGGCTGTCCCTGCCTGTGCTGGTCGATCGCCGCGAGGACCGCGCGGTGGACGCGCTCGGTCATTGGGAAGCGCAACGCGATCGCGAAGCCGATGAGATTCGCGAGTGCCGGGGCCAGGAAGATCAGCCGCAGTGCGTAGGTGACCGTCTCGGATTGCGGCTGGTTTGCCACGTACCCCATCTGGGCGAGCACCGCGAGTGGCACGGCCGCGCTCGGGATCGCAACGAACTTGGGGACGATTCCCCAGAAGCTGTTGTACTGGGCCTCACGCCGCTTTCCAGTCAGGAGTTCGTCGTAGTCGATGATGTCGGCCTGCATCGATGGGTGAAGCAGGGCGGAGCCGTTCCCCAAACCCATGATCGGGATCAACAGAATGAACAGCGGCGTATCGCCCTCGCCCAGAAAAAAGAGGCTGGTCGATGCTGCGATCCCGATCCAGAAGCTCCAGAGCCACGTCTTACGCTTCCCGAAGCGTTTGGAGAGAGCGACCCAACCGGGGATCGAGAGAACGCCCGCGCCGATGTAGAGGAGGATCGTGAGGCCGACGATCGATTCGGGGTTCTCAGGCTGCAGCACGTACTCGATGAAAAATGGCGCCAGGGTGGCCGGGATCGCACCCGTGATGCTTGTCACCACGTAGCTCAAGAGAATGATCCGGAAGGGCGCGTTGCGAACCGCGCGGCGCACACCGGGAATCAGCGGGTTCGACTCGCGCTTGACGAAGTCGGGTCGCTCACGCACGCGCGCGATCAGGAGCGCGTAGAACGCGACGAGCAGCCCGGCGTAGAACATGCCCATCCCGGTGAAGGCGACCCGGTTCGCTGCAGGATCGTCGGACCCGAACAGGAACAGTCCCGCGCCCGCGACAGTCTGTCCGACAAGCGCGATGGCCGTACGCCATCCGAACAGGCTCGAACGCTCGTGATAGTCCATGCTGAGCTCGGATCCGAGCGCCAGGTAGGGGATCTCGTAGATCGTGTGGAACAGGAAGTAGAGAGAGAACGCGCCGAGAAACCACCAGGCCGCGGTGACAGTCGTGAGGTCGTTGGGAGGCGAGAACAGCGCGAACGCGGCCACCGCGGCCAGAGGCGCACCGACGGCGAGCCACGGCCGGCGCCGCCCCCAGCGGGTTTTCGTGCGATCCGAGATCCAACCCATCATGGGGTCGGTGATCGCGTCGAAAGACCGGGCGAACGCGATGGCGAGTGCGATGAAGCCGAGCGGCGCTCCCACATCATCCGAGTAGAACTTGGGCATGAAGACGAAGATGGGGAGCGCGAGCGCCGAGCCCGCAAAGGCCGGAGAGGCGTAGATCAGCTTGGTCGCGAGCGGGATGCGCTCGCGCTTGACCGCGCTCGGCTCAGCCAACCTCGTCCTCCACACGCAAACGGCAGGTCAGCCTACTCGGAACTGGGGAGGGCTGCTCTGGGGAGACCGCCTGCGAGGGCGCATCTCACCGGATGCAGCCAGCGGGTGACGACGATCCGCTCCTGGTCGCTCGCGCCGTCGGAGAAGAAAATGACCAGGCTAGGCGCGGGCAGGTGGATCGTTCGCTCCTGCTGGAACCGCAAGCCCTGTGACCCTCAGCCCGCGCTAGCGTCATCAGGCCTGGCGTCGGGGTCCGGCGCGATTAAGCGGAGCTAGGACAGGAGAAACGAGCGCGCTTCTTGCGCCTGGTTCCGATTTCTGGGTACGGGGGGTTGTGTCAAATCGCGGGCTGATCCGGTTCGGGCCGTCCCAGGCCCCGCTGACGCCCCGACCCGGAACTCGAGCGAAGACCCCGAAGCCCGGTGACTTCTCCGGTCCCTGGCGCGCTCCGCGCTACCGATCCCTGGCTCCCTCGAACGCGCGCTTTGCCCTCGCGCGCGCCGCTTCGTAGGCATCCCTTGAGTCCTGGCCCGAGCGCTCGATGGTGATCTCGGTCTCCTTAGCGGCCTCTTCCATCATCTCCCCAGCGCCTTCGCCGATCTGCCGGACCCCGGCGGAGAGTTCGTGCGCGGACTTCTCGACGGCTTGGACAGCCCGGTCCGCCGCGTCGGTGCGCGCGGAATCCGTCAACTCGTCGGCTTTCCGCTCCATGGCGGCACCCGCCTGCTCAGCCGGCTCCTGCTGGCTACAGCCCGCGCCCAGAAGGAACCCCGCCAGGCCGACGGCCAGCCCCGCTGCCAGAACACGCATCCCCATGACATTTCCCCCTGACGCCCGGTTGGCGATTTTCCATGGGTATACCAACTGCGAATCAGCGCCGCACCCCGGCTTCCCGGGTCCCCCCCCGAGAGGGGACGACCCCCGAAAGCAAAGGACAGGAGAGACAAGCGCGCTCTTGGGATCGAGGAATGTGGCAGAGCCGTCGGGTCTACGAAGCGCTAGCGGGTTGCGTCCCGCGCTTTCCAGAAGGCGGCCACCTCGGAGGTGGGGTCGCCGGTCGTCACGAGTTCCTCGCGCCAGAATCCGGGCAGCCCGAGTTGGTACAAACGCTCACCGAAGCGCCGCCCGATGAGCATAATGAAGGCCTCGTCCGTAGCGCTGCGAATCGCCCGTCCTCCCGCCTGCACTGAACGCGAGAGCCCCGGCAGCAGGTACGCGTACTCGAAGCCTGCCCCGAGCGTACGCTCGTAGTACGCACGCACCAGCTCCTGCTCGACGCTCACCTTCGGAAGCCCTGGACCGATCACGAACACGCCGATCGCCATCTCGCCCGGATAATCGACGCCCTCGGACAGCACTCCCCCCTGCACTCCGCAGACGAGGAGCGTGCGATCGGTGTTCTGGCGCAGTTTTGCGAGCAGGCCATCGGCCGGAACGCCAGGCAGTTGCAGCAACAGGTCGTATCCGCCCTTCGGCAGCTTCGACACGACCTCGTCTCGGTAGGCGAAGCTCGAGAAGAATGCCAGGTAGTTCCCGCGCCGAAGCCGCGCCGTATCAACGATGATACGCGCGATCTCCGCTGCGTAGTCCGAGCGGTGTTTGAAAGTCGTGTCTACCGAGGTTGCCGCAACCAGGCGCCGGTTCTCGCGCGGAAAGGGCGAGGGGAGCTCCAGCGTCACGCAGCGCAGCCCGTCAGCGCCGAGTGCGCTTGCGAAGAAGTCCAGGGGCGCCAGTGTCGCACTCATGCAGATTGCGGAGTGAAAGCCCTCGATCCGCTCGCGCAGGAACGGTGAGGCGTCGAGACAGAGGGTGCGCACGCCCTCGCGAGTCCACAGTGTGGCGAAGAGATCCGGGTCGAGTGCGGCGCAGCGGCAAAAGTCCTGGAGCTCCGTCAGCAGAGCGAAGAGCGGATCGATGCCAGGCTGTTCCCCGCGCTGGTGAGAGAGAAGCGGAAGCGATCCAATCGCCGCTTCAAGCCCGTAGTCGCTGAGCAGACTGCCGAGTCGTGAACCTGTAGCTTCTAGAAAGCTCGTATCTGGCGACTCCACGTACGGCGGCGGCCCGTCGCGCTCCTCCGACAAGCGCTCAAGTCCCGCGGTCAGGTGCACGCGGACGTCGTCAACCAGTTCTGCGATCGCGTTCGCGAGTCCGCTTCCGTGCGTTCGGCATGCCTGGGCTGCGCGCTCGAGCCGCGCGTAATCGATCGTCGGCGAGTAGTACTCGACTGCGCGCTTCGGCAGATTGTGCGCCTCGTCGATGATCAGCAAGTGCCGGTCCCACGGCTTGTCGAAGAAGCGTCGCAGGTATACGCGGGGATCAAACACGTAGTTGAAGTCCGACACGACCACGGTCGCCTTCTCGGCCAGCGAAAGCGATACCTCGAACGGGCAGAGTCGCGCACGCAGGGCACGCGCGGCGATCTCTTCACCGCCGATGACTCCCCGTGAAAGTAATTCGTCGATGATCCCGCTCTCCTCGAGCCGGGCTCGGAACCGTTCCTGGTAGCGGCAGCGTGGTCTCCTGCAGAGCTGGCCATCGAGCGGACACGACCGTGCTCGCGCCCGGATCTGAACGCCCGTCGCGCGGGCCCCCGGCGGCAGCATGAGCCGCAGGGTATCGAGCGCCAACGCCTGCTGCGAGTTCTTCGCCGTGACAAAGAAGACTTTCCGTTGCTCCGCCAGCGCCCGCCGCACCAGTGGAAACAATGCCGCCGCAGTCTTCCCCGTCCCCGTCGGCGCCGAACATACCAACAGCAGTCCGGCCCCTACCGCATCGTCCAGATCCTCGACGAGTACGCGCTGGCTCTCGCGCGTCTCCGGATACGGAAACACGATCCGATCCGCGAGCCGCACATGATCTTCAGACTCGACCGTCATGGCTGTGACCGGTCTCAGCTTAGCGGAAACTCGGCAGCACAACCCCGTCTGTCTCTCGTATGCTTCGGCGGCGACGGGGATGCCAGGCGCAAGCAGTACTTCGTGCAAGGCATGCGTCGACAGAGAAGCGCAGAAAGTTCGTACTAGGGATCGATAGAAGATCGGAGAAACAAGCGAGCTTTTGCGCCGCGGGTTCGAGTTCCGGGGAGGGGTGCTCGGTTAAATCGAAGCTGAGCGAGGCCTGGGCAAGGACGTGGGGCGGCAATGCGCCGACGGGTCCCCCGGGGGGGTCAGAGTCCGGCGACCCGAACCAGCGTCGATCCGCGGACGGCCTGAACCGCGTGCAGCCCGCGAGTGATGAGGCCGAGCGGAGGAGGAACCTGCACCTCCTTCGAAAACTCCTCGCGCTCAAGCAAGGCGAGATACCAGCGATGAATCGCCGGGTGCAGGCGTTCGAAAGGATAGCCGGCGGCGCTCAGCCGATGGGTATAGATGAACCACGCGATGTCGATCACCGACAGACTCTCCCCCATCAGGTAGGGCTGGCCCCCTAGGCGGGCCTCGAGGGCGCCGTAGACCTGCTGGAATTTCCTTGCCGCCGAAGTCGCGTGTTCGTCGGAAATGCCCTGGCGTGCGTAATCCCGCCAGAACCCCAGCTCGATTGCCTTGCGCGGGTCCGGAACCCCGCCCACCGTACCCAGCGTACGTTCGTAGGCCTCCAGCGAACTGGGCTTTTTACCGGCAAGGAACTTCGGGATCACAAAGCGCATGCTCAGGGCGCGAAGATCGAGGTGGAGATCGTCTTCTTCGCGCAGCAGGCCGAGCGTCTCCTCTCGCGCCACGCTGGAGATGAGCTTCGGGGCGGGAAAGGCCTGGTCCAGGTAAGTGAGAATGTCGTTGCTCTCGATGTGGACGGCGCCATCGTGCACCAGAACCGGAACGAGTCCTCGCGGGTTGATGCCGAGGAACCACGGGGTGTAGTTCCGTTGCGCGCCGAGATTGACGGGGTGGGAAACCCAGTCGATGCCCTTCAGATTCAGAAAGATCCGCGTCTTCTGTGAGCACGCCGAGCCGACAAAGTGCAGCAGGTGGATCCCCTGCCAATCGAGCACTTCCCGGGTCTTGATGTCCTCGTCGAGCAGTCTCGCCATTCGGCGACCATACGCAAAGCAAGGGAGATGGGGCAAACGACCTGATCCAGGCCTGGCCCATCTTCGATCTAACAGAACGGCCCGTTACCGGAACTCAGACCCGGGTCCAAGAGTCCGGTAGCGCCGACGCCGCGGCTCGAGTCGGGGCTCGACCCCGAACCGCCGCGATCTCCCGCCCGCGTCTCGAGGCACCGCGCGTTCCCCGCGAGCGAAGCACCGGCAAGAGCGTGCGAAGAGGCCCAAAACAGAGGCGAAAACTATCGATACAATTAATTTGTAGAAACAGCTATAGTTTCGTGATAACAGATGGTATAATGTCCGATAACTGCTGCGGAAAGCTTCATGTTCTCTCTGCGGGTTACAAGGAGCGCAGCTTCGTTGCCCTTGGATGTGTCCCTACCCATCCGGCAACAGGTCCTACCCGGCGAAGTTGTGGCGCTCGCGGGAATGCGCCCGGGTCGGCAAATCGTCGGCCCGGGTGTTCCCTTTCAGCCCCGGCCGGGGAGCCTTCTACCAGCGGCGCGCCGCGCCGCCTACCGGAACTCGGCCTCCCAGGGGCAGGTGAGCGGGCCGAATCGAGCGCGCGCTGGTCACGGTCGCGTCTCTGTCGGCCTTCCTGGGAAAACCTTCCGCATCGAGGACCCCATGTACCTCTGGGCGGCCGAACAGATCCAGGCCAATCCGCCCGACTTCTACGACGTCGACCTCAAAAGCGGGGAAAGGATCGGAGAAACGATCTGAGGTTGGGCCTGGGTCCGAATTGCGGGTAGCGACGTTCTGTTAGATCGAGGGTGGGTTAGGCGTGGTCAGGTCCGTGGAGCGAGACGAGCTAGGGCGGTCACGGAAGATCTTTCAGCTTCCGGCGCACAAGCTCTCGCATGCGAGTTGAGAGCTCCAGCCCAAAAACGAAGCCGTTCTCGCTCAACTCGTCTGCAAGGGGCGTCAGGTTGCTCCGGTTGCCCACAGCGACCTCGGGTCCCGCGAAACCGGAACCAAGTCGAGCTGCCGAGTGAGCTCGCACCTCCCTTGGAGTCCCGATACCCTCGCGAGATGCCAGTGAAGAGATCGATGCCATCGTAGAGTCCGCGATCTGTTCCCCTCGTGAACGAGAATGCGCTTTCTGTCCGCATCGTTCGTCCGAGAACGCGAGTTCGGGTATTCCGCCGCGCACGTACCAGCCGCGCGCGCAGGAGTCACAGCGCAGTTCGTAATCCTCGTCCTTTCGGCGTGCGCATCGGAACCGAGGGTCGCCAACCCGGCTTTTACAACCACCACAAGCGCAGTTGCCGGGGCCAGCACGCAGAGGGTTGCCATTATCGCGAAGGCGGGGATGTTCGAGCCGACCGAGGTACGGCTGGTGCAGGGTCTGCCAGCGGTTCTCGAGTTTACGCGCGCAGTCAACAGCACGTGCATGCAGGCGGTGCAGATGCCCTGGATGCAAGAACCAGTGAATCTTCC
>JABSQV010000150.1 GCA_013215565.1 Myxococcales bacterium
CCCATACCAACCTTCGAAACCACCCCGGTCCCGATGGCCCCCGCTTGCCTGGCACGCGCTTCGTGCAGCGAGGCACCGTGCATGCCTGCCGGCGGCCCACCGACCAGCGACGCCCGCAGCTTGAAATCGCCCCGCCACCGGGGCCGCTGGGCTTCCACAGCATGTCGGCCCAAAGTACAGATGTCCGGTTTTCTCCAAGATAGAAATGTCCGCTTTCCCGTAGAATCGGTCAGGGTCTGTCCTCTGCAGAGGGGCCTGGAGAGGTCCGCCGATGCGCTCCTGCGCGCAGCAGAAGCGCTTTCCGCAGGGTCGTTGACGGCTTCGCGACCTTCGCTTCGGTGCGCTTGCGCTGTCGCTCTTTGATGACGTCCATCACCTCCGAGAGCCGCTTGTTGTCGACGACTTCTCCCTGCTGAACCCCGTGCTCCTTGGGGAAGGCCGTCGCCAGCAACGCGTGCTCGCCGTGCCAGAGGCTCAGCGAACCGTCCTCCCGCTCCTCGATGCCGACCCGCTGCCCGCGTGCAGCCCGCGCAGCCTCGTTGGGATCGAGCACGTACAACACCCGCTTGTAGTTCAGGGTCAGGCTCTTCGAGACGAGGCGCGTCTCCTGCCAGCTGAAGATGCGGGCCAGGTCGTCTGTCGGCTGCAGGGGACGGTGGGCGTCGTGCTCGCTTCGCGGAGCGCGCGCGAACCGGCGGTTGTAGTCCACGATGAACTCCGGGGCGAAGGCATTCGCAGCCTCGACGTCGCCGATCCCGCGCAACCGGAGCTCCTTCACCAGTCGGTCTTGCAGCGTCAGGTGAGCGCGCTCGACACGGCCCTTCGCCGCAGGCGTGTTGGCGCAGAGAATGTCGATGTTCAGGCTGCTCAGGGCTCGGGCGAACTGCGTGACGCCAGTCCCGCCTTGAGGCTCCTTCTTGTTCACTCGGAACACCCCGGCCTTGTCGCTGTACAGCGCCACCGGCTTGCCGTGCTGCTCGAGGTACGAGTGCATTGCTGCGAAGTAGGAGAAGGCAGACTCCGACTCGCAGAAGAGAAGCTCCATCAGGGCGCTGGTGGCATCGTCCACGAACACCAGAAGGGTGCAGCGCCCCGCGCGCTCCTCGAACCACTCGTGGTCGCAGCCATCGATTTGGATGAGCTCGCCGCGGCACGGTCTGCGGTGCCGGGGCTGCTGGATCCGCGGCGCTCGGCGAGCTCGGGGGACCCAGAGTCCGTCCTCGATCATCCAGTGTCGGAGCGTCTCGACCGAGAGCCGCAAGCCGTGCAACTCCCTCAGCTTCTCGTGGGCGAGCGTCGGGCCAAAGCCCTCGTACCGGGAGCGGACGGTGGCAAGCGCCTCCCCCCGCAGCGCCGAAGGCAGTCGCCGATTGCTCGGTCTGCCGCGATGCTTCGACGCCAAGCCCCCGGGGCCGTGCTGCTCGTAGACTCGGCGGAGTCGACGCACCTGCCGGCTCGTCAAACCCAGCATCCTCGCCGCCTCACGCTGCGTCAGCCGCTTCTCGATCACACGCTCGATCACGCCCACGCGATCCAGCTCCTCGTAGCTCATGCTTACTGTCTCCATGCCCGCGGGGGTACCCCGGGCGCTTGGAGAAAGCGGACATTTCTACTTTGGAGAAACCGGACATCTCTATCTTGGTACTACATGGCAAGTTGACAGATCACCTCTTATCGGACATGGCTCGAGAAACGCAGCCTGTACTCCCTATGCGTAAGCGCTCAGCGATCCCCAGGTTTCCGGATTTCATGAGCTGAGCCACGGTTCCCGCCCCAACATCGGGGAGGGAGCAGATGAGTGAGAAGAGCGGGGACACGCGAAGTCTGAGCGACCGGGATCGCTTCTGGCTCAAGCACCACGAGGCCCAGGTGGCGTCGGGGCAAACGGGCAAGGCGTACGTGGCGAAGCACGATCTGTCGTTGCACGCGTTCTATCAGGGGCGCAAGCGTCTGCGTTCGATCGGGGTACTGCCGCCGGCTCGGACGGAAAGCGCGAAGACTCCGGGAACGAGTCGAGCGGTCCGATTCGCGAAGGTCGCCGTGAGTGCTCCGCGCGCGGAGGAGCCTCGTCTCCGTATCCAGCTCACGAATGGCATCGCGATGGAGTGGTCCGGCGCGACGGAGGCGGATGCGATCGTGGGGCTGGTCGAGCGGATCCGACAACTCCCGTGATGCGCCCGGGCGAGAAGGTCGAGGTCTACGTCTGTCGAGAGCTTGTCGACATGCGGAAGTCGATCAACGGTCTGTCGATCCTGGTCGAGGAAACGCTCGGCCTGAATCCCTTCGGTCCCGAGCTCTTTGTCTTCTGCAACCGCAAACGCGACAAGGTGAAGATCTTGTACTGGGAACGCAGTGGTTTCGTGCTTTGGTACAAGCGACTGGAGAAGCAGCGCTTTCCGTGGCCTCAGGATGGACCCGAAGCGGTGGTCACGATGACGGGTCGCGAGCTCAACTGGTTGCTCGATGGGATTGATCTGTTTCGTGTCAGACCGCATGAACCCCTTTCTTATGCATCGGTGTTGTAAGACGATTTGCATTCGTTAAGTTGCGCGCATGGCGCGCACCGACATTCCTTCCTCGGTTGAAGCGCTTCAGCAGCTGGTCGTTTCGCAGCAGGCGACGATCGACGAGCAGCACCAGCGGATCTCGCTCCTCGAGGAATGGAAGCGCCTGGCGCAGTCGCAACGCTTTGGGTCGCGCAGCGAGAGGATGGAAGGCGAGCAGGGGCACCTTTTCAACGAGGCCGAGCTCGAGGCCTCGACGGAGGCCCCCTGTGACGACGCCGAGGAGGCTGACGTCCGCGGCCACAAGCGCCGCAAGGGCGGCCGCCGCCCGCTTCCGGATTTTCTGCCCGTGGAGGAGCGTCTCCACGACCTCTCTGAAGAGGAGAAGGTCTGCACCCGTGACGCCTCGCATGCCCTGGTGGAGATCGGTCGCGAGACAAGCGACCAGTTGAACTTCATCCCGGCACGCGCCGCGATCGTGCGCCACATCCGCCCGAAGTACGCCTGCCCGCACTGCAAGGAAGGCGTGAAGATTGCGCCGATGCCGAAGCTCCCGGTGCCGAAAAGCATCGCGACACCGTCACTACTGGCTCAGATCGCGACCTCGAAGTACGTCGATGGCCTCCCGCTTTATCGACAAGAGAAGATCTTCCGGCGCCTGGGCGTGGACATCTCCCGCGCCACCCTGGCGAGCTGGATGGTGAAGATGGGCGACCTGGTGGAGCCGCTGGTGGAGCGCATCCGTGCCGAGGTCCGAGCCTACGACGTCGTCCAGTGCGACGAGACGCCCTTCCAGGTCCTCAAGGAGCCGGGGAAGCGAGCGCAGAGTCTTTCGTACCTCTGGGCGCTGCGAGGCGGTCCCGCAGAGCACCCCTTGATCTACTACGAGTACGACCCGTCTCGGAGTGCGGAGGTGCCGAAGCGTCTGCTTCGAAACTACCAGGGCTTCCTCCAGACCGACGGCTACGAGGGGTACACCGCTTTGGGCCACGAGCCGGGCATCTCACACGTCGGATGCTGGGCGCATGCGCGGAGGAAATTCGACGAAGCCCTGCGTGGCCAGGGCAAGGCGAAGAAGAAGGGTACGAAGCGGACCGCAAAGGAAAGTCGCGCCCGTCAGGCGCTCTCCCAGATCCAGGCGCTCTACCGAATTGAGCGGGAACTGAGAGATGCCACCGCCGAAGAACGCCTTGCTGCGCGGCAAGAGCGAACGAAGCCGCTGCTCGACAAGCTGCGGCTCTGGCTCGACGACTCGATCGACTCAGTGCCCCCGCAGAGTCTCACGGGAAGGGCGATGCACTACCTCGCGAAGCAATGGCCGAAGCTCGTCCGCATCCTCGACGATGGCCGTCTCCCGCTGGATACGAATCTCGTCGAGAACGCGATCCGTCCATTTGTCGTCGGCCGCAAGAACTGGCTCTTTGCCGACACTGTGGCGGGTGCCCACGCGAGCGCGAACCTCTACGGCCTGATCGAGACTGCGAAGGCGAACGGGATCGAGCCCTACGGCTACCTCTCGCATCTCTTTGAGCTCCTGCCGGCGCTCACCTCGCCCGAGCAACTCGACGCGCTCTTGCCTCAGAATCTCGGCAGCGAGGCTCTCTCCCCCACCTGAGGCACGACGTGCTTCGCTGAGCGCTTACGAAGAACGCATGGCCACGCGACAAGAGCGGACGAGGCCGCTGCCCGGGAAGCTGCGGAGTAGCCTCGACGCCTCGATCGATTCGGTGCCGCCGCAGAGCCTCGCGGGCAGAG
>JABSQV010000151.1 GCA_013215565.1 Myxococcales bacterium
CAGCGCGAAGATCGGCACGCCCAGCACGAAGGCCGCAAACAGCAGGTGACCCTGTGCCAGGCACCAGACGAGCACGCGGCTGCCAATTACCGGAAACGGACGATAGTCGGCGGCCGCGAAGGCCTGCGGCAACAGCCAGAGCACGATGTAGATCCCGGTAAAGATCAGAGAGATCTTCAGGATCCCGCCACGGACTCCGGTCAGAGCTCCGGGCCACCCCCTGCCCTGGGCCATCGACGCCTCCCGACTACGCGGCCGATCGGTCCGCGGATCAGGTTGAGATTCGGGCTACGGTATGCTGAAATGCCGCCGCCTGTCCAGAGGCCGCAGGGGATTTCGCCGGGGGGTTCCACGCCGGAAACCTCGAAGTCGACGCGTCGAGTCGCCCACTCCGGTCTCGTCGCTCTCGTTATCCAAGTAAGTGATCGGAGGATCCGTGAACAAGCTCTCGATTCTCGTCGTGGCCTTGCTCGTCGTGCTTCTGCCCGTGCAGAGCGGTGGCCAGGCCGAAAAACCAGCCGGAACGGCGACCGTCACCGGCAGCGTGAAGTTCGAGGGAAAGAAGCCGCGGATACGGGCCATCGACATGTCCGGGGCCGACGCGAAGTGTTCAGAGGCCCACGGGGGCAAGAGGCTCAAGCCGGACACGGTCATCATCAATAAGAATGGGACGCTGCGAAACGCCTTCGTCTGGGTCAAGTCGGGCCTCGAAGGGAAGAGTTTCCCGATGCCCGAAGGCGATGCAATGCTGGACCAGAAGGGCTGCACCTACACGCCGCACGTCCAGGGCATGCGGAAGGGCCAATCCCTGGCGATCAAGACCAGCGATCCCACCGCGCACAACGTTCACGGTTACGCGAAAGTCAACCGGTCCTTCAATCGCTCGCAGCCCGCGGGTGCAGGCGACGTCAGTATCCGGATGAGGCGGGACGAGTCGAGTCCCCCGATGAAGATCAAGTGCGACATCCATCCCTGGATGAACGCGTACGTCGCGGTGGTGGATCATCCCTATTACGCGGTGACCGGGGAGGACGGCTCGTTTACGTTGGCAAATCTCCCGGCCGGAACCTACATTGTCGAGGTCTGGCATGAAAAATACGGCGTAATGGAAGAGACGATCACGATCGGGGACGGCGAGGCCAAGAGTATCGAGTTCACCTACGCAGGCTGAGGGATATCCAAGTGAAAGATCCTCAATACGGCTGGTGGCTTCCGCCGGACGTCTCGACAAACGGTTGGGTAGTCGACCAACTGCTCGCCATCATTCACTGGTTCATGCTCGCCCTGTTCGTCGGCTGGGGCATCTTCATCATCTACTGCCTCCTTCGCTTCCGCGCGCGCGAGGGCCACTCCGCGGTTTACGAACCCATCAAGGCGGCCTTCTCGAAGTGGCTCGAAGTGGGCGTGGCCGTCGCCGAGGGTGTCGTCCTGGTTGCACTCGCCATGCCCGCCTGGGCGGCGATCAAGAACATCACCGCGGAAGTTCCGGAGAATCCGGTCATCATCCGCGCGGTGGCCGAGCAGTTCAAGTGGCTGTTCCACTACTCCGGAAAGGACGGAGTGTTCGGTGCAATCGGGTCGGAGTTCATCAGCACCGACAGCCCGGCCGGGGTGGATCCCGACGACGAAGCCGGGTACGACGACTTCTGGGTCTACGGGCTCCACATTCCAGTGGACAGGCCCGTGATCACACGCCTCAGTTCCAAAGACGTGATCCACAGTTTCAAGATCCCGGTCATGCGCCTCACGCAGGATGCAATCCCGGGGCTCGAGATCGCGGTCTGGTACCAGGCGACGGACACGGGCAAGTTCCAGGTTGGCTGCGCGCAACTGTGCGGCCTGGGTCACTACGAGATGAAGGCGGACTTCGTCATCCACTCACCCGAGGGCTACCAGGCGTGGCTGGATGAGGAACACGCGGCACTGGGGTTTGACGATGAGTGATTCCCACGACGAACTGAATTTCTGGCGCAAGTACGTCTTCTCGACGGACCACAAGACGATCGGGATTCAATACGGGATCACTGCGCTGGTGTTCCTGTTCTTCGGCTTCAGCCTGATGATGATGATGCGCTGGCAGTTGGCGTATCCGGGCCAGGCGATTCCGATCATTGGGGCGCTCCTCGGTGACACATTCGTCAACAGGGGCGCCATGCTTCCCGAGTTCTACAACCAGCTCGGCGCGATGCACGGGACCATCATGGTGTTCATGGGGATCGTGCCGCTCGCGGTCGGCGCGTTCGGGAACTTCGTCGTTCCGCTCCAAATCGGGGCGGCCGACATGGCGTTCCCGCGGCTCAACATGATGAGCTACCAGGCCTTCGTGATCGGCGGCGTGATCATGCTGTTGAGCTTCCTTGCGCCCGGCGGCGCGGCGAGTTCGGGCTGGACCTCGTACGCTCCGCTCTCGGACATCGCCACCTCGGGTCAGACCTGGTGGCTGATCGGGATGATCTTCCTGATCTTTTCTTCGCTGCTCGGTGCGATCAACTTCATCGTGACGATCATCCACCTGCGGGCAGAGGGCATGACCTTCTTCCGCCTACCGTTCTTCGTGTGGTCGCAGTTGGTGACCGCGTTCCTGCTGCTGCTGGCGTTTCCGGCGCTCCAGGCCGCGGCGGTGTTCCAGTTGATGGACCGGCTCGCGGGAACCAGCTTCTTCCTGCCGAGTGGTCTGGTCGTGGGCGGCGAGGCGTCGGCCGCGGTCGGCGGCGGAAGCCCGCTGCTCTGGCAACACCTGTTCTGGTTCCTGGCCCACCCCGAGGTGTACGTGCTGATCCTGCCCGGCATGGGCATCGTGGCCGAGGTGATCGCGATCAACACGCGCAAGCCCCTGTGGGGCTACCGGTCGATGGTGTACTCGCTGGTCTTCCTCGGGTTCATGTCGTTCTGCGTATGGGCCCACCACATGTTCCTGACCGGCATGGGAACCACCATGAGTACCTTCTTCCAGATCACGACGATGATCATCTCGATTCCGTCGGTGATCATCCTGTCGTGCCTGGTGATCTCGCTCTGGGGCGGCTCGATCCGGTTCCCGGTTCCGATGCTGTTCGCGCTGGCCTTCCTGCCGATGTTCGGCATCGGCGGACTCACGGGACTGCCCCTGGGACTGGCCGTCCCGGACGTGTACCTGCACGACAGCTACTACGTGATCGGGCACTTCCACTACGTGGTCGCCCCGGGCACGATCTTCGCCATGTTTGCCGGCATCTACCACTGGTATCCGAAGGCGACCGGGCGCGCGATGAACGAGTCCCTCGGAAAGCTCCACTTCTGGCTCTCATTCATCTTCATGAACGGCATCTTCATGCCCATGATGTTCGAAGGCATGGCCGGGGTCTCCCGCCGGTTGTTCAATCCGGAGGTCTACAACACCGGACTGGGTGCCCACGGTCTGACCGTGATCTCGTCGTGGTCGGCCTGGTGCCTGGCCCTGTCTCAACTCCCGTTCATCTACAACTTCTTCGCGAGCATGCGAAAGAAGGAGCGGGCCGAGGAGAACCCCTGGCAGGCGACGACGCTCGAATGGGCAACGCCGACGCCACCGCCGCATGGGAACTTCCCATCGCCGCCGGTGGTCGAGCGCGGGCCGTACGAATACAGTGTTCCCGGCGCGGCCAGCGACTTCTCGCCGCAAGCCGTGAAGCAGGGGGTATAGCGCAGTGTCGGCGATCGACCTCCCTTACCAGATAGAGCCGCACCCGGTCACGGGCGTCACCAGCGGGAAGCTCGGGATCTGGTTGTTCCTGGCTTCCGAGGTGATGCTATTCGGCTCGCTCTTCTCGTCCTACGTGCTGCTGCGTGTGGGCTCGGGCATGGAGTTCTGGCCCAGCGGCGTCGAGGCGGGGCTGAACGTACCGATCGGCACGTTCAATACCATGGTGCTGATCGGTTCGAGCGTCACGATGGTCATGTCGTGGGCGTCGCTCAAGATGAACAAGCTCGGCGCGTTCAAGGGCTATTTCGCGACCACGATCTTTCTGGGCGCGCTGTTCCTGGTCGTCAAGGCCTTCGAGTACAGCGACAAGTTCAGCCACGGAGTCTTCCCCTGGGTCGGCTGGCCGGAGGCCGGCGATCCGTCCACCTTCTACGCGCTGTATTTCACGCTGACCGGGCTGCACGCGCTGCACGTGTTGCTGGGCATCTTGCCCAACCTGTGGCTGCTGGTGTTCGGGGTCGCGATGTGGGAGACCGATCGCGAACGCTTTACGGGCCGGATCGAGATTGCCGGGCTCTACTGGCACTTCGTGGACTTGGTCTGGATCTTTCTCTTCCCAGTGCTCTATCTCCTGTAGGGGATATAGGGGGTCACCATGGACGCGGCAGAGGTCAAAGCACACGTCAGGGTCTATGTGCTCGTGTTCTCGGCACTGGCGGTCCTGACTATCGTCACGGTCGCGATCTCGTACATCCACCTGCCGACGCCTTCCGCGATCGCGGTGGCGATGGCGGTGGCCCTGGTGAAGGCGGGCCTGGTGGCCGCCTTCTTTATGCACCTGGCATCAGAGCGGCACATCATCCACTGGGTACTGATCCTCTGCCTCGCGTTCTTCGCCTTCGTGATGTTTCTGCCGCTGGGCACCAATCTGGGGATCGAACCCCTGTGGCCACTCTCGCGCTAGGGTCCGTGCAGGCGATCGATGTCGCTCAAGGCCTTTCACATCTTCTTCATCCTCGTATCGACCCTGCTTGCGCTCGTCTTCGGGGTCTGGGCCATCGATGACTTCGGCCGTTCCGCGAGCGGAGTGAGTCTGGCCCTCGGAGTGGGTTCTTTTCTCACGAGCGGCCTGCTGGTGTGTTACGGGATCTGGTTTCTGCGCAAGCTGAAGAATGTGAGCTACCTGTGATTTGGGGTTTTCCGCTGCAGCTGACACTCGCGATCCTGATCGGCGCGGCCTGGCTGCTGGTTGCGCAACCCGCGCTGGCTTGTTCGGTCTGCTTCGGAGGGGACCCGAGTGCCTCGATGAACCAGGGGGTCCGGGCGGGAATGCTGATTCTGATGGGCGTGATCGGAGGCGTCCTCGCGGCCCTGGCCTCGTTGTTCCTCTTCTGGATGCGAAGAGCCGCCCGCCTCGCAGCCCAGTCCGACGACGCCGAAAAAGCGAGCGGGGCGACCCCCAGCGCCGCGCAAGCCCCGTTCCCGCCCGCCTAGCAGGTTTCGCGCCAGGCCGGGCGAGACCTGCCTCAGTCGATCAGGGCAGCGTAGACGAGCGACTTGAGTTCGCGGCGGAATTCGTAGGTCGTGGACGGTCTTCCCTAGCCGTCCGACGAGTGTCGGCGCGCGCGATCCGCTTCGCTTCGACGTATTGCTCGATCTGCCGGTCGACTCTCTGAAGCCGGCCCGTCGAGAGTCCGACCTCTTCGGGTCTGGTCTCCATCCGCTTTCCTCCTCCCCGCACGTTCAGTCGCTTGACCACGGCTACTCGCGTCTCCGTCGGAAGTCCTGATCCAGTGTCGGGGCTCCTCCGTGCCCGGACCCTATAATGGTCCCACCCTGACGCGAGGCGCCATCCATTGATCGGCCGACCCAGAATCGTGTCGGGTGCGTTCGTTTGAGCGAGCCCGCCCGGCACCACGACGAACTTCGCCAGGCATCTCGCCTGTCGGAACCAGTACACCACGAAGGTGTGAGCTTCGCACGCACCTTCGAGGCCCTGCGCGACAGGAACTTCCAGTGGTTCTTCGCATCGCTGATGGGAAACTTCAGTTCGATGAACATCCAGATGTTCATCCGCGGCTGGCTGGTCTTCGAACTCACAGGGTCGTACGAGGCGCTCGGCCTGATCTCGCTTGCCAATGGGCTGTCGGGGCTGGTGCCCGCAATCGTAGGCGGCGTGATCGCCGACCGCGCGCGGCAGAAGAAGCATGTGATCCAGGTATGTCAGGGACTGAATGCCCTGACCGCACTGGCAGTGGGCCTCTTGATCGCCTACGGCCGACTCGAGTTCCAGCACCTGTTCATCGCGGCGCTCGTCCAGGGAGGGGTCATGACGCTGATGATGCCCTCGCGCCAGGCACTCACGCCCGATGTGGTCGGCATACGGCGGCTGGCCAACGCGATCGCGCTCAACACCGCGGGCATGAACGCGGCGCGGCTCCTGATGCCGAGCCTGGCCGGCTGGTTCATGGCCGCGCTGCAGGAGGAGCCGGGGGCGATCGACGGGGCCCAGTACATCTACTTCGCCATGTCCGCGCTCTACCTGTGGTCGATCGTGGGACTCCTGCCCGTCCGGGTCGCCGACCGCGTCCGGCCGGAGGGAGGGCATCCCCCGCCTCTTCAGGAACTCGTGGCGGGCTTTCGTTACGTGGCCCGCGCCCCCGTGATCCGGATGCTCCTGGCGTGCAATTTCCTGATGGTGCTGTTCTCGATGACCTACTTCATGCTGCTTCCCGGTTTCGCGAAGCAGGTGCTGGGGACGGGGCCCGCGCGCCTCGGCCTGCTGGTCAGTTTCTCGGGGGTGGGGTCGCTCATCGGCTCGCTCGTGATCGCGTCGCTGCCGAACCGCCGGCGCGGCCTGGTGCTCCTGCTCTCGGCGCTGCTGGTCGGGATCGCGCTGATCGGCTTCTCGGCCTCGAATACCTACTGGCTCTCGGTGGTCCTGCTCGGCGTGGTGGGTCTGGGACAGGCCGGGCGCATGTCGCTCAGCAACGTGTTGATCCAGTCCTACGTCGATGACGCATACCGGGGCCGCGTGATGGCGCTCTACATGATGGAGTTCAGCATCATGAGCGCGAGCGTCTTTCTGGTCGGAATGCTCGCCAGCGCGATCGGCCCCCAGCTCGCGATCGGCCTGTCGGCGCTGGGCCTGGTACTGCTGGTCTGCTTCCTGCTCGCGTTCGCTCCGTCCTACCGCAGGCTCGACTGAACGCGGGGGCTCCGAGTTGCTTTTGCGCCCCGGTGCCGTTCTGGTAGTTTGTCGGCCGCGTGTGACCGATTCCGGTTCTGCCGGTCCAGCTTTGAGCGGGGATTCATGAAGCGCCTGGGGTGCCGAGTACCGAAGCTGCGCTGGGAACCCGACGAGAACGAACTCGCGCAGCCGGCGGCTTCGCCCGACGCACCCACGGAATCCCGGACCCGCCGGGCCCGGCGCTCTCCGGCTTGACCGCTCGCGGCCGCTCGCGGGCGACGCTCCCGCTGCTCTTCAGCATCGTGGCCGTCGATCTGATCGGATTCGGGATCGTGCTGCCCGTCCTGCCGTTCCTTGCGGATAAGTTCGGGGCCAGCGCCTTCGTCCTCGGAACCCTGCTCACGAGCTACGCGCTCATGCAGGCGCTGTTCGCGCCGATCTGGGGACGGCTTTCGGACCGCTTCGGGCGCAGACCGATCATGCTGCTCACAATCACGGGCACCAGCGCCTCGCTGCTGATGCTCGGACTCGCCGACTCTCTGCCGGGGATCTTCGCGGCCCGGATCCTGGCCGGGATCTTCGCCGCAAACGTGAGCGTGGCGAGCGCTTACGTCACGGATGTGACCAGCGAGGACGAGCGCACCCGCTGGCTCGGCATGATCGGCGCGTCCTACGGCGTGGGCTTCGTGATCGGGCCCGCGATCGGGGGCGTTCTCGCGCCATTCGGCTTCGGCGTACCGATGCTCGCAGCCGCCGCGCTCTCGGCGCTCAACCTCGTCTACGCGGCCTTCGCGCTCCGGGAACCCGAGCGCCATCTCGCGCGCGACAGGGCTTCGCCGGGCACGCTGCGGGTTCTCGGGAATTCGCTCGTGCGCCGCATCTGCAGCGGCTACTTCGGATTCTCACTCGCGATGACCCAGCTCGAAACGACTTTTGCCTACTACATGATGGATCGCTTCGGCTACGGCACGCAGGGCGTGGCCGCGATCCTGGTCTTCATGGCCCTGATCATGATCGGGGTACAGGGCGGCGGGTTGCGGGCCCTGGTTCCACGCTTCGGAGAGAAGCGCCTGGTCCTGTTCGGGACGGGCATGCTCGCGCTCTGTATCGGCGCCGTGCCCTTCATGCCCTGGGTGGCGCTACTCCTGGTGCCGCTCGGCCTGTCTTCGATCGCACGCGGCATCAGCCAGCCGGCACTCATGGGAATGGTGTCGAAGGCCGCGGGCGAGGAAGCGCGCGGAGCGGTGATGGGCGCCTTCCAGTCGAGCGCATCGCTCGCTCGCGTGGTGGGTCCGGTGATTGCGGGGCTCTTGTACGACCTCTGGCAACCGAGTCCCTTCCTGCTGGCGGCGGTGGTGCTCGCCGTCGTCTTCGGGGTTTCGGCCGGCCTGCCCGTGACCCCGGCAGCGCCCCCGAAGGACCTGGAACAGGCCCTCGACGCCAGGGCCTAGCCCGGCCGACGCGCGGGCGCTCGACCTGCGGCGAGGTGAGCGAGCAGGCACCGCGCAACGCCGTCGGCGGCCTCGATCGCGAGGGCGTGCCCGCAGTCCGGGAAGACCTCGAGCGCTGCACCCGGAATCGCGGCCGCGATGCGCTCCGCGTCCGGTGTCAGAAGATCCGCCCCGGCCGCGAGCACCAACGTCGGTACCGAGAGCCGGGCGAGGTCGCCGGTGCGAGAACCCGACCAGGCGAGCATGCCGGCCCGACTCCGCTCGAGGGTCGCGGGCGAAACCCTGAGTACCGCGCGCGTCAGACCGCGCAAGGTCCGGGAACAGGCCGCGTCGTCTGCGAGCAGCGCCTCGCCGAAGAGCCAGGGCGCGAGGAAGCTCGCCATGTGCTCGGGCGAGAGTTCGGCCGCGAGTTGGCACCAGGACTTGGTGAAGGCGGCGAGCCGCGCGCTCACCTCGACGAAGGGTGTGATCAGGGTGAGCGAACGCACCCGCTCCGGTGTCCGGAACGCGACCTCGAGCGCGACCGCTGCGCCCAGGCTGGCACCCACCAGGTGTGAAGGTCCGGACAAAACGGCCGCGGCGTCGGCGGCCGCCTGGTCGAGCGGGTAGACATCCGCGGCGGGGGCGTCCGAGCTGCCCACGCCGCGAGGATGAATCCCGATCGTCTCGAAGCGCCCACTCACGAACGGCGTCAGGAGCGCGAAGGAAGACAGGTCGCTCCCGAAGCCGGGCAGCAGCACGACCGGGTCGCCCGCGCCCTCACGCAACAACTCGAGGCCGACCCCATCCTCGACGCTCACGAGCCGCTCTCGCGCCGCCGCATACGCCTCGACGTCGCTCCGGATGAGCCGTCCGTTCGGACCCGTCCCCGCGATCCGGTCCAATACGAGGCCGAGCTTGCGGGCGAGCGCGCGGGCTGCGGGTGCGACGGGTCGGCGTCCGGGCGCATCCGAAACGGCCACTTCCGCCTGCGTCACGGGCCGGCCGGCGGGCGCCGGGGAGGCTACGGACCTCGCTCCCTCGGGAGGCAGGTAAGATCCGGAGAAGGCGTCCGCATCGAACGCTTCCTCGGGGTTCTCGGTCAGGGCCGCGAGCAGCGCGCCGCAGGCAAGCGTGGTTCCGGACTCGGCGTAGACGTGACGCAGCGTACCCGCGACTACGGCCTCGATCTCGGTCTCGGCCTTCTCGGTCTCGATCACGAGCAGCACGGCGCCCTTCTCGACGCGCGCACCGACAGCGACCGGCCACTCGAGGACCGTCCCCTCCTCCATCGTCATGCCGAGCCGGGGCATCACGACCGCAATGCCGGCCACGGGCCGCCCGACCTCCGATCAGACCTGCGAGCGCACGGCCTCGACCACACGCGCGGCCGAGGGCAGGAAGGCCTGTTCGAGCACCCGGCTGAAGGGGACCGGACTGTGGGGCGCCATCACGCGCTTCACGGGCGCATCCAGGGAATCGAATCCCCGGTCGACGCAGAGCGCGGCCACGTCGCTTGCGACCGACGAACGCGGCGTACTCTCGTCCACGATCACCACCCGCCCCGTCCGCGTGAGCGTGGCCAGGATCGCGTCTTCGTCGAGCGGCTGGAGCGAACGCAGATCCAGCACGTCGGCTTCGATCCCGTCGGACGCGAGTTGTTCGGCCGCCTGAAGGCAGATCGGCAAGGTGCCGCCGAACCCGATCAGTGAGACGTCGTTCCCCCCGCGGACGAGCTTGGCCTTTCCGATCGGCACCTCGTAGTCCCCTTCGGGCACCTCGCCGGACACACCGAGCACGAGCTTGGCCTCGCAGAACACCACCGGGTTGTCGTCCCGGATCGCCGAGAGCAGCAGGCCCTTAGCGTCGGCCGGGTTCGAGGGAATCACGGTCTTGAGCCCTGGGATTCCAGCCGTGATCCAGTAGAGCGACTGGCTGTGCTGGGCCGCGGCCTGCATGCCGGCGCCGGTCACGGTGCGCACCGTGAGCGGGACGCGGGCATTTCCGCCGAACATGTAGCGGAGCTTGGCCGCCTGGTTCAGCAGCGGATCGAGGCAGGTTCCGAGGAAGTCGATGAACATCAGTTCGACCACGGGCCGCAGTCCGGTCGCGGCGGCGCCGACGGCGGTGCCCAGAATGCCCATCTCGCTGATCGGCGTGTCGAGCACGCGATCCGGGAACGCCTTGACGAGACCCCGCGTGGTCCCGAGCACGCCGCCCATCTCGTCGACGTCGTCTCCCTTCCGGTCTCCCCCGCCGGCGACGTCCTCGCCCATCAGGATCACGTCGGGGTCGGTCTCCATGGCGATCCGCAGCGCTTCGTTGACGGCCATGCCGAGCGAGAGCTTGCGGCTCATCCCCCGTCCTCCACGTAGACGTCGGTCTCGGTCTCGGCGACGTCGGGCCAGGGCGCGGCCTCGGCAGACTCGACCGCGGCGGCGATCTCCTCCTGCACCTCGAGATCAATCCGCCGCAACGCCTCCGCCTCCACCAGGCTCGCTTCGAGCACCTGTGTCTCGAAGTTTTGCAGGGGGTCGCGGTTCTGGATCCAATCTTCGGCTTCTTCCTTATCGCGGTAGACCAGCGTGTCGCCCACGAAGTGGCCGGCAAAGCGGTAGGTCTTGCACTCGAGCAGCACGGGCCCCCGGCCGCTCCGGCAGTACGCGAGTGCCTCGGCGGCCTTCGCGTATACATCGAAGAAGTCCATCCCGTCGGCGATCAGGCTCTTCATCGCGTAGGAGTCGGCGCGCACGGCGATGTCCTTTACGGGCACCACGAACTCAGTCGGCGTGAACTCGCCGAATCCGTTGTTCTCGATGACGTAGAGTGCCGGCAGCTTCCAGTTCGCGGCCATGTTGAGCGACTCGTGGAAGGCGCCCTGGTTGGTGGCCCCGTCTCCGAAGAAGGCCACGGCGACGCCACCCGTGCGCTTGATCCTTGCAGTCAGCGCCGCCCCCGTGGCAAGCGGAATCCCGGCACCCACGATTCCGTTGGCCCCGAGCATGCCGCGCTCGATGTCGGCGATGTGCATCGAGCCGCCCTTGCCCTTGCAGACGCCGGTTGCGCGGCCGAAGAGTTCGGCCATCATCCCCGCGATCTCGACCCCTTTCGCGATGCAGTGCCCGTGTCCACGATGGGTCGAAGTAACCGTGTCCTTATCCCCCAGCTGGGTACACACCCCGACCGCGACCGCTTCTTCGCCCGCATACAGGTGCATGAAGCCGCCCATCTTCCCAGCGACCACGAGTTCTCCGAGCTTGTCCTCGAAGGACCGGATCCGTCGCAGCTTGCGGTAGGCCTCGAGCAGTTCCGCGCGTGTCAGGTCCATGCTGGTCTCCGCCGATCAGAGCGCCGAGAAGTCCTTTAGCAGTTTCTGCCTGAGACCCGAAGAGGAGGTGAGCGTATACGCGTTGATCACGTTGACGACGTCGCCGAAGCGCGCACCCATCCTGGGGCCGATCTCGTCGGGCAGACCCACGACCGCGAACTTCTCGAGAATCTCGTCCGTAATGCGCTCACCCATTTCGTCCCACTTGCCCTGCTTCGAGAGCAGATTGAGCTCGCTCTGGAGGTCGCCGAAGCCCTCGATCTCGAGCACAGGCCGGTAGGCGGGAGTCGATCCGTAGAACGCGATCTGCTTGCAGACCGTGCGCCGCGCCTGCTCGAATTCCTTCTCGTCGTTTCCGGTCACGACGAACAGCGGACCCACGATCATGAAGTCCTCGCGCGAGCGCCCGGCCTTCGCCAGCCCGCTCTCGAGCGCGGGCAGCGTGACCT
This sequence comes from Myxococcales bacterium, assembly GCA_013215565.1. GTDB lineage: Bacteria > Myxococcota_A > UBA9160 > SZUA-336 > SZUA-336 > JABSQV01. Next base: position 12,059 of record JABSQV010000151.1, read on the forward strand.
CGCGGACGTACTTCTCCGTCGTGAAGGCGTGGATGATGATGCCGTCGGCCACCTCGCCCGCGACCTCGGTCATGCGCGGCCCTACAGCAGCCAACGCCACACGCGGCGCTCCGTATTCAGTGTCGACCGGCGTGAACATGGGCGTCATCAAGGTGTGCGTGTAGAACTCGCCGCGGAAGTCGAGCTTCTCGCCCTTGTACCAGCAATCCCAGATCGCGTTCAGCGCCAGGATGTACTCGCGCATCCGGCTCGCGGGCTTCGACCAGGGCATGCTGAAACGCCTGGTGATGTGGGGCCGGATCTGAGAGCCGAGCCCCAGGATCAGTCGGCCCTTCGACAGAACATTGATGTCGTGCGCGGTCTCGGCCAGCGTCATCGGCGAGCGCGCGAACGCGACCGTGATCGAGGTCATGAGTTCGAGCTTCTCGGTATGCTCGGCCGCGAGCGCGAGCGGCAGCAAGGGATCGTGCGAGGTCTCGGCTGAAAGCCCGAGCGCGTGCCCCGACGCCTCGAGCGCCCGGGCTGCAGCGGGAATTCCAGAGAGAGACCCGAACAGACTTCCTGCAACCTTCATTGCATGTCCTCCGCCGATGGTCGGCCGCTCATCCTACCTCATGTGGCCTGCGCTGAGGTATGCTGACTCCGCGCGGCACCGGTAGATTCCGCTTTGGCCGGATGCACCACGGGAGCGAGTTCGATCTTGCCGGAACCTTCCTCTTTGAAGCCCGACGCCGAACTGGAACTTGCAGAGGAGCAGCGCCGCCTCCGTCTGCTTACGATCGTGACGATCGCATTCCTGGTGATGGGACCTTTCTTCATCTACCAGTACGTGTCTCTCGGCATCCCGGCGATGTCCACCGCCGTGGCAATTACGATGACGGCCGCGAGCCTGAGCCTACTGTGGGCGCGCTGGCGCGCAGGAAGCCGTGCCGGTGGCTGGGCCGCGACCAGCCTGCTCTTCTCGTTGCTGCTTTTCAGCAACTGGAACTCCGGCGGCTTCTACGATCCCAACTTCGGCTGGTTATACGTCTTCCCGATACTCGGGGCGCTGTTAGTACATGCGCGCGCAGGCTGGACCTTTACCGGCATCATTTTGGTGACGACCGTCATCTTCTGGCTTGCACCCGAGTACGGCATCGTAGTTCCGGACAACATCCCGGCCGAACGTTACGCGGAGCAGAGCCTGGCCAACCGTCTTTCTGCCATCCTCGCGATCGGAATCGCTCTTTCCGCGATTGCGAGCCACGAGCGCTTCTCACGGACTTTGCTCCAGCGAGCGAACAAGAACCTCGAACAGGAGATGGAGCGGCGCTCGATGATACAGGAGCGCCTGATTCAGACCGAGCGTGCCGCCTCGATAGGAAGCCTCGCCTCGGGAATGGCACACGAGATCAACAACCCGCTCACGTATGTGATCGGGAATCTGGAACTGCTGCAGGACCAGCTTCGCAGCGGGGCAGCCGGGGACGCGGCGGCACTGGATCGGGAACCGCTGTTCCTTGCATCCGAGGCGCTCGAAGGCTCGCTTCGCGTCGCGAGTCTGGTCAAGGACCTGAATACTTTCTCGCGCGTCGATGACACGAGTGTCGGCCCGGTGGACCTCGCCGTCGCGATCGAACACAGCGTACGGCTCGTAGCAAACGAGATTCGGCATCGCGCGACGCTCGATGTGGACTGCGAACCCGAGCTTCGGATTCTCGGAAATGAAGGTCAGGTCCAACAGGTGTTGATCAACCTGCTCGTCAACGCCGCGCACTCGATCGAGACTGGCTCCGTTGAGCACAACCGGATTCGAGTCTCCGCCCGACCGCGATATCAGCGTATTTTGCTCGAGGTCTCCGACACTGGGTGCGGGATCAAACCCGAAATCCTCGACCGAATTTTTGAGCCCTTCTTCACCACCAAGGCCATCGGATCTGGGACCGGCATGGGACTCTCGATCACGCGCAACGTACTCGACGCCATGGGGGGCAGCATCACCGTCGAGAGTTCGCCCGGGGTCGGAAGTACCTTCTCCGTCTGGCTGAATCCCGTTGAGGCCGACGCGCCCGAGGTCTCCCCCGAAGCCGAATCCTCCGCAGGATCACTCGCCGCCGATCGGGAACTCAGGATCCTGATCGTCGACGACGAGCACCGGGTCCTCCGCTACCTCAAAGACGCGCTCGCCCACCACCAGGTCTGCACGGAGGGACATGCAAAGACCGCTCTCGCGCGGATCCTGAGAGAGGACCACGACGTCATCCTGTGCGATCTGATGATGCCCGAGATGACCGGGATGGATCTCTACGCCGAGGTCCAGCGGGATCGGCCGGAGGCGGCCCGGCGGATGCTCTTCATGACCGCCGGAACCTTCGTGGAGCAGCAGCGAGACTTCCTGGCGAGCGTTTCCGACCGCTGGATCGAGAAGCCCTTCGAAATCGCTGAACTCGAGAGGCGAATCCAGGCCCGCGCAGAGGCCACGCGGCCCGATCCGCCAGCCTAGTCTCGGCCCTGCGCGAGTCGAGACCGGATCGGTCCGGGACCGTTCGAGTCCGGTAGAATGGAACCATGCCCTGGACTTTTCTGGCCGTCTCGCTGCTCGGCGCCCTGTTCACCTGGAACGCTCACCACCCCCGCACGGGGGGCAGCAAGCTCGGGCTCCCGAGTTTTCTGTTTGGGTGGCTGACCGGTGAGCTGGCCATTCACCACATCGCCTGGCAGGCGCTGGCGAGCGCGATCTTCATCTGGGGCGGTGCACTCGATGCGTGGCCGGGCTGGCTCGGGCTGCTGGTCACGCTCGGCTCGTGGTGGGGGCTCCTGCGTCTGTTGACGGTTGCCCGGCAGAGCGAGGGGACGATGGAGCAAGCGCTGCGCGAGGGCCTGGGCGATACCTACGCGGCCGGACTCGCGCGCTGGCCGCTCACACCCGAACTGCCGCGCGGGCGTCTCGCCCTGCCCCTCTGGCTGACCGATCCCGCGGTGCAGGTCACGCGGAACCTCCGTTACGCCGACGGCGCCGGGCGCCGCCACCTGCTCGACGTGTACGCACCCCGGGCGGGCACCGAACACGCGCCCGTCCTGCTGCAGATCCACGGCGGTGCCTGGATCATGGGCGAGAAGCGCGAGCAAGCGCGGCCGCTCATGAACCACATGGCGGCACGAGGCTGGGTCTGCGTCGCAATCAACTACCGGCTGAGCCCCAAGCACCGCTTCCCGGCGCATCTTCTAGACATCAAGCTCGCGATCCGCTGGATCCGCGATCACATCCATGAGTTCGGGGGGGACCCGGACTTCCTGGTCGCTACGGGCGGCTCGGCGGGCGGGCACCTCTCGGCGCTCACCGCGCTCAGCGCCAACGATCCCGAGTACCAGCCGGGTTTCGAAGACGTCGATACCTCGGTGCGCGCGTGCGTGCCCTTCTACGGAATCTACGACTTCGCCAATCGCTACGGGCAGCTAGGCTGGGAAGGGATGTCCAAATTTCTGGGGGAACGGGTATTCGAACGACCGTTTGCAGAGGATCCGCAAGCTTTCCGCAAGGCCTCCCCGGTGGAACGGGTCCATCCCGACGCACCACCCTTCCTGGTGATCCACGGCGACGCCGACAGCCTCGCGCCCGTGCAAGAGAGCCGCTCGTTCGTGCAGGTACTGAGGGAGAGTTCGAAGAGCCCGGTCGCCTACGCCGAGATCCCGGGTGCGCAGCACGCCTTCGAGGTATTTCACTCGCCCAGGACCCACCGGGTGGTGCAGGGGGTAGAGCGTTTCCTCGCATACGTCTACACGCGCTATCAGGACGGATCCCGTACGCCCGGCAAAGCCTCCGGGCCACAACTGGAGCCAGGCGCGTAGCCGGAATCGGCGCATGAGGGAACTCCACCGATTCCGCTACGACGGTGCCATCGATGCCGATGGCCATGTGCTCGAACCTCCCGACATGTGGGAGCGCTACATCGACCCCCGAGATCGCGACCGCGCGCTCCGGATCGTGCCCGACGAGGACGGCCTCGAGTTCCTCGACCTCGGCGGCGAGCCCTCGCGGATCATCCGTCGCGGATACCCCGCGGGACTCGGGCTGATGGACCGCCTGGCCGGGTTCGTGTACGAACGCGAGCCTTCGGGTTCCACCTACCGTGACAGCGCGCCGCTCGGTGCGATGGACCCGGGCGAACGCCTCGAGCGTCTCGACCGGGAGAACATCGAGCGCGTGATTTTGTATCCGACCCTCGGGGTGCTCTGGGTCGCCGAACTCGAAGACGAAAAGCGGATTCAGGCGAACCTGCGCGCATACAACCGCTGGATCGTGGATTTCTGTTCGGATTCGCACGGGCGCCTGATCCCGATCGCGCAACTTTCACTCGGGGACATCGACGGCGCACTCGAAGAAATCGAGCGCGCAGCAAAGGACGGGGTACGCGGCTTCTGGGTGCCGCCCTTCACGACGACGAGGCTTCCGCTCGGGGACCCCGCGCACGACCGCATTTTCGCCGCCTGCCAGAGTCTGGGGCTGCCGCTCGGCATCCACCCCGCTTTCGAGCCAAAGTGGTGCGCGCCCGGACGCTTCGGCGACTACACCAGCGCACGCTACGGCTTCTTTCTCAACACCACCGCCGGGGACGCAGTCCGTCACGCCTTCACCTCGCTGTTTCAGTACGGCGTATTGGAAAAATTCCCGGAACTGCGTGTGATCATCCTGGAATCCGGTGCGGGCTGGATCAGTTACTGGCTCGACCGCATGGACACGGTATACGCCACGCTTCAGGGCGGTCCCGTACGCCAGATCGCGTCCGAGCTTCCGAGCTTCTACTTCCGCCGCCAGTGCTGGATCTCGGGCGATCCAGACGAGAAGTCGCTCCCCGCGATCATTCCTCTTGTCGGCGAGGATCGCTTCTTCTGGGCCTCGGATTTCCCGCATCCAGATCACCCGCCCGAATACGTGCCAGAGGTGGAGCGCATCGTCGACGCGCTGCCCGAGAGCGCCCGCGCGCGCTTTCTCGGCGGTAATGCAATCGACGCTTACCGTCTCGAGTGAAGCATCGTTGGGGAGCCCGAGTCGCTCGCGTCTGAGCTGACGCAGCGAAACCCCAGGTGCCCGGTCGAACTCTCGGGCGCGCTCCCGGTCCGCGCCGAGCAGCGGTAGCGAGAGCAGTAGGAAGCGTGACACAGGTAGGAGCCGCCGCGGATCACGCGCTGCTCGTAGTCGAAGGCCGAGTCACACCATTCCCAGGTGTTCCCGACCGTATTGTGGAGCCCGTAGCCGTTCGGGGCGTAATGATCGACGGGTGCGGTCCCGTAATATCCGTCCTCGAGCGAGTTGTGGCTCGGAAAGCTGCCCTGCCAGATGTTACAGCGCGCTTCGCCGTTCGGGGTGAGTTCGTCGCCCCAGGGATAGCGGCGCTGATCGAGACCGCCCCGGGCCGCGTACTCCCACTCGGCCTCGCTGGGAAGCCGCTTCCCGGCCCAGACGGCGTAGGCGCGCGCGTCGTCGAAGCTGACGTGAAGCACGGGGTGCGCCCCGCGCTCGTCGAGGCTCGAGTGCGGGCCCTCGGGGTACCGCCAACTGGTACCCTCCACCTGACGCCACCAGGGGGCGTGCGCCACGCCGCGTGTGGCGGGAAAATCGTCGGGGAGCAGGCCGGCAAACACGAACGACCAGCCGCTGCACTCGGCCGTGGTCCGGTAGCCGGTCTCGCGCGCGAAGACTGCGAACTCGGAATTCTGCACGGCGCACGCGTCGATCCAGAAGGCCCCGACCTCGACCTCGCGCACCGGCCCTTCCGCGTCGGCCCGCACCGCGACCGGGTCCTCGCTCCCCATTCGGAAGCGGCCCGCCGGGATGCGCAGCATCCCGTCTCGCGACCCGGCGCGCGAGTCGGCGCCGCTCTGGCGCTCGGGCGGGCAGGGCCCGGACGCCGGCGCCCGCGGGCCAGGCCCGGGAGCGCAGCAAGGGCTCGGCTCACTCACGCGAGAGCTGCACCTTTGCCTCGAGCTCCTGCTCGGCGCGCTGCTCGCCGGGCGAGCGGAGAGACACGAGTTCGAAGACGACCTTTGCGATCTTTCCGCTGAAGGGGAAGGGCGCCGCGTAGTCGTCGGTCACGCCCGACAGCCCGTCGCGCCCGACGTCGAGGCCGGTCGACGAGATCATGCGCAGGATGCGCGGAATCGGGACTGCCCCACACTCCTCGCCGTCGATCACGAGGGTGGCCTCGGCCTTCTCGTCACGCCGCATGAAGTGGACCGCGACCTCGGACGCACCGGCCGGAAGCTCCCGCTTCGAGACCACGCGGGTGTGCTCATGGAACCAGTTGTAATCAAAGACCAGACGCCGGTCCTTGACGTAGAAGCTCAAGCCGCAGTTCCGGGTTCCGATTGCGGCCAGCACGCCCTGGTCCTGCGCCTGGCGTTCGATCTCGGCCCGCAGGATCCAGGAACGGTTCCCGAGGGGGGGCGACGCGTCGGCGGGCACGTGAGAAATCGGCGGATAGTAGGTGAACTCGCGTCGCGAGCGAATCGTGCCGGGTCGCCGCGAGCCACGGAACAACTCCCACGACCGGTCGTCGAGCGGAAGCACGCCGTATTCGCCCGCCTCGACCCACCAGCGGTCGATCATCTCGCGAAGCTTCTCGGGCTCTGCCTCGGCGAGGTCGCGACACTCCGAAAAGTCTTCGTCGAGGTGGTAGAGCTCCCATTGATCCTCGTCGAAAGAGCTGCCGGACTGGTGAAAGGCCACGGCCTTCCAGCCCTCGTGCCAGATGCCGCGGTGACCGAACATTTCGAAATACTGGGTCTGCTTGCGGGTGGGCTCTCCCGCGGCGTCGAAGGTGTAGACCAGCGAGGTCCCGGCCATCGGCAGCTGGGTCAGGCCCGAGAGTTCGGCGGGCGCCTCCAGACCGATCGCTTCGAGCACGCTCGGCGCGATGTCGATCACGTGATGGAACTGCGTGCGAATCCCGCCGGCGTCGCGAATGCGTGCGGGCCAGTGGACGATCAGGGGATCCCGTACGCCCCCGCCATGGGTGTTCTGCTTGTAGCGTTTGAGAGGGGTGTTTCCGGCCATCGCCCAGCCCCACGGGTAATTCGTGTGGCTGTCGGGCCCGCCGACGTCGTCGAGCCGCTCGACGGCCCGGGATACGTCCTCCGGGATGCCGTTGAAGTAGCGAAACTCGTCGAACACACCGGTCGGTCCGCCCTCCTGCGAGGCGCCGTTGTCCGAGAGCAGGATCAGCAGCGTGTTGTCGAGCTGTCCGAGTTCGCGCAGGAACTCGATCAGCCGTCCGATCTGTGCATCGGTGTGATCCAGGAACGCCGCAAACGCCTCCTGCAGCCGGGCCGCGAACGCGCGCTCGTCGTCGCTGAGTTCGTCCCAGGGCTTGACGCCCGGGTTGCGAGGCGCGAGTTCGGTTCCCGGAGGCACGATCCCGAGTTCCTGCTGATGCGCGAAGGTGGCTTCGCGAGACGCGTCCCAGCCCGCATCGAAACGTCCCCGATACTTGGCCAGGTACTCGGGCGGCGCCTGGTGCGGAGCGTGGGTGGCCCCGAAGCCACAATACAGAAAGAAGGGCTGCTCGGGACGCAGTGACTTCTGGTCGCGGATCATGCCGATCGAACGCTCGATAATGTCCTCGGTCACGTGGTAGCCGTCCTCGGGTCCGGCCGGCGGATCGATGTGGGTGTTGTCGCGCGTGAGTTCGGGATAGAACTGGTCGGTCTCGCCCTGCAGGAAGCCGTAGTAGCGCTCGAAGCCGCGCTGCAGGGGCCAGTGATTGAAGGGCCCGGCCGCCGAGCACTGCTCCATGGGTGCCAGGTGCCACTTGCCGGTGGCGAGGGTCGCGTAGCCGCGGGCGCGGAGGATCTCGGCGAGCGTGCCCGCGCTCTGCGGCAGGTACCCGCGCATGTTCGGAAAGCCCGTGTCGAAGTTCGACACGGCTCGCATGCCCACCGCGTGGTGGTTGCGCCCGGTGAGCAGACACGCGCGTGTCGGCGAGCAGAGTGCGGTGGTGTGAAAATTCGTGAAGCGGAGACCGGCCGCGGCGAGCCGGTCGATCTGCGGGGTCTCGATCGAGGACCCGTAACAACCCAGGTGCGAAAACCCGGTGTCGTCGAAGAGCAATATCACCACGTTCGGGCTGCCCGCAGGCGGCGTCGGCTCCTCTGGCCACCACGGCACTGACTCCCCGACCGTACGCCCGATCTTGCCCCCAAAACTCCCGTCCTGACCCATCGTCGCCTCCTTCGGATCCCGGCCGGGCGAGTCTCCCGGCAGGTGGCCCACGGCCGGAATGCAAGCCTCTACGCAGGCCGAATGAATGTCCAGCATCCGGGCGCGCGCGAGCGTCGCGCACGCACCTATAATCCGGCGCGGAGAGGGGGAGGCCGATGGGACGAATCTACCCGGAAATCGACGACGGGCTCCGCGCCTTCATCGAGGCGCAGCCCCTGTTCTTCGTGGCGACGGCACCCTCCGACAACTCGGGACACCTGAACCTGTCTCCCAAGGGTCTCGACAGCTTCGCGATCCTGGCGCCGCTCCAGGTCGCGTATCTCGACTTCACCGGGAGTGGCGCCGAGACCATCGCGCACCTGCGCGAGAACGGGCGCATCGTCGTGATGTTCTGCGCGCTCGAGGGGGCGCCCAAGATCGTGCGCCTGCACGGCCGCGGCCAGGTCGTGGAGCCGGCCGACCCGCCGTTTCGGGACCTGCGCGCACGACTTCCCGCGCACCAGACCCCCGCGCGTGCCGTGATCCGGATCGACGTCGAGCGGATCTCCGACTCCTGCGGCTTCGGCGTGCCGCGCTTCAGCTACCAGGGCGAACGCAGCACGCTGGCTGAATGGGCGGCCCGCAAGGGCGAAACCGGACTCCGGCGGTATCAGCGCGAGCACAACGCCCGGAGCATCGACGGCCTGCCCGCGCTGCGCGGCGTCGAGGCAAAGAACTGAAAAGCCGGCGCCCCTCGACGGCCGTCCGGGTCGGATTCATGCCGATCCGACTGGCAGACCCCGTCGCAGCCTCGGCCCTACGCTGGCTTAGACCGCCGGTTCCGGCGAGAGGTTGCCCAGAATCGACCCGTGTCGGGCGGAGCGAGCGAATCTTGAGCGTCTTCCTACATTTGCAGCGACGCCTGTGCATCTACTGCTGCTAGACTTGTAGGGTCGTACCCTTGCCCGAGGTTGCAGAGACAGCTTCTCGATCATCGCCGAGCGAATCGTTGGGCCGGTAGCAGGGTCGCGAAGGCGCGGAGCCGCCTCGCGAGAAGGAGGGGGAACGGATGCCGCGCACCGTAGTGGTGATTTCACCACGACGCATAGGCTTCCTTACCCTGACACTG
>JABSQV010000152.1 GCA_013215565.1 Myxococcales bacterium
CCGAACTCGGGCCGCGCGACGCGCTGCTCGAGGTCAGCCACTGCGGCGTCTGCGGTACGGATCTCCACATGGTGATGGAGGGCTGGGGCGCGCCGGGCTCGATCGGGGGTCACGAGTTCTCGGGAACCATCGCCGCGCTCGGACCCGAGGTCCACGGCTGGGAACTCGGAGAGCCCGTGATCGGGGGCGGCGGGCGCGGCTGCGGCGAGTGTGAGTACTGCAGACGCGAGCGCCCGAGCCTGTGCGCGGCGACCAGCCCGCCCGGCGTCGGGGAATTTCAGGGGGCGTTCGCCGATTACGTGCGCGTCGATGCGGGCGCGCTCTTGCGCGTTCCCGACGGGCTCTCGCTGCGCGCGGCCGCACTGGCCGAGCCGCTCGCGGTCGCACTTCACGGGATCACTCTGAGTGGGGTGCGTTCCGGCCAGCGCGCCTTCGTCTCGGGGGCGGGCCCGATCGGGGCGCTGGTGGTCGCGGCGCTGCGCGCGCGTGGGGTCGACGAGATCTGTGTCAGTGAGCCGCGGGGGGTCCGCCGCCGCCTCGCAGAGCGGCTCGGCGCAGCTCGCGTGATCGAGCCCGCGGAACTCGAGGTCCCCGGCACGCCGTTCGAGATCGTCGACGGGGCCTGCGAGGTCGCGTTCGAGTGTTCGGGTGCGCGAGACGCGCTGCCCGCGGCATTGGCCCAGCTTCGCAAGACCGGAAGCTGCGTGATCCTGGGCACCGGGATGCAGCGCCCGCGCATCGATCCCAACCGTATTCTGCTCAACGAGTTGACGCTGACCGGGGGCTACAACTACGACCGGGACGGCTTTCCGCAGGCGCTCGGGCTGCTCGCCTCGGGCAAGCTCCCAATCGACGATTTGATCGAGTCCACCGACGTCGAACTCGGCGATCTCCAGCAGGCGATGGAGGGACTCGTGGGTGGCCAGGTCGCGGGCAAGGTGCTCGTCGCACCTCGCAGCTAGCCCGAAGCGCAAGAAGGAGAGAGCGGTGTCGGCATCCACAGAGCCCAGTGGTGTCTTCAATCACGTAGCAATCAGCGTTCCCGCGGACTTGCTCGGCGAGCGGGGCCGCGCGGAGCTGCTGCGCTTCTACGGCGAGGTCTTTGGCTGGAGCGAGATGCCCACGATGACGCGTGACCGCGAGCTACTGGTGCTGCGCGTCTACAGCAACGAGCAGTTCGTGTTTCTTGCCGCGAACGAGAACCCCATGTCGTGTCCGGAGGGTGACCATTTCGGGATGTCCGTGGGCTCGCCCGAGGAACTCGAGGGGATCCTCGAGCGCGCGAAGAAGTTCCAGGCCGAGGACGCGCGCGTCGAGATCATCGACAAGCAGGTAGAGGACTTCGGGGTACTGAAGCTCCACAACTGCTACCTGCGCTATCTGCTCCCGCTGAGGATCGAGCTCCAGTGCTACGAGTGGGGCAAGGGCTTCGGGGCGCAGAGCCTGCCGGACAGCTAGGGGTACAGCAGCTGCGCGGATGAGGCCCGTCCGCCGCGGCCCGCGTCCACGCTCCCCAGACCCCCTATAATGGTCCGCCCACGCGGACCAGGCCGCGGCGACCAGTGGAGGACCCCCCATGCCGATCGATCGAGACAAGGCTCTCAGTCAGAGTTATCCGGATGGCGAAGGCCACTACGGCCCGGACGACGCGATCCTGTATCACCTGGGCGTGGGCGCCGGCGTGCCCGCGACCGACCCGGGCGAACTCGAGTACACCTACGAAAAGAACCTGAAGGTGCTGCCGAGCTTCCCGACCGTGGTTCGGGCAGGCGCGGGCGCAAACATCTTCGAAACACCCGGTCTGGAGTTCAATCCAGCCCTGATGTTGCACGGCGAGCAGGACGTGGAACTCCACCAGCCCCTGCCGCCCAAGACGAAGCTCACGAGTTCAGCCCGGATCGCCGACATCTTCGACAAGGGCAAGGCGGCACTCGTGATCGTGGAGGTCAGCACCCGGGACGAGAGCGGAGAGCCGCTCTTCACCAGCCGCATGTCGCTGTTTCTTCGCGGCGAGGGCGGCTTCGGGGGTCCCTCCGGTCCCAAGGTCGAGAACGTACGGCCGGACCGCGAACCGGATGGCGTGATCGAGTCCAAGACGCTTCCACAACAGGCGTTGCTCTACCGACTGAACGGGGACAAGAATCCCCTGCACTGCGATCCGGAGTTCGCAAAGAGCGCGGGCTTCGACACGCCGATCATTCACGGACTCTGCTCCTACGGGATCGTGTGCAAGGCCATCGTCGACGGTGCGCTGGACGGAGACGTGGGCCGGGTGGCCCGTTACCAGGCGCGTTTCCGCGGCATCGGGTTCCCGGGCGAGACCTATCGCACATCGTACTGGCGCGAAGGTGATCGGCTGCTGGTCGAGGCGCGCTCGGTCGAGCGCGACGCGATCATCATCTCGAACGCGGCGGTGACCCTTCGGAGCTGAGGGCTTCGGCGACCGAGTGCGATCGGTTTGGGTGGGCGGTGCATTGGTGGGAATGCGGATGAGGTCGCGCGGGCCCGCATGTGGGTGGCTCGTGGTGTTCGCGGCCTCGGGCCTGCTCGTGCTCGTGGGATGCCGTTCCAGTCACTCATCGGAGGCTGCGGGCCCGGCGCTCGAGGGAGTCTGCAACCTCGAAGCCGGCTGCATCGTGAAGCCGGGACCCGATCCGGGCGGCTACCGCTGCGATGCCCCGCAGGATCGCTGCGAGCGAAGCTTCTTTGAGCGGGGCTGCAACCAGCGCGCGTGTGAGTCCGAGCCCGGCTGCGTGTTCGAGCCCGGCCACTGCTTCTGTCCACGCGGCGTGGTCTGTGTCTGCGGCGGGGGCCCCCCGCCGGCCTGCCGGCCCGGGGACCGCGATCTCTAGCCGGCCGGGGGGTCTTCGAGCGCGCGGGCGTAGGGCGTGAGGTCCATGCCGAGCGGACCGAAGCGCGCGGCGACCGCCGCGAGCGTAGCCGGCGTCCAGTACGGGTGTCCGGGTCCGGGGAAACCCAGAACGCAGCGCTGCTCGACCGACGCATTCGCGAGCAGTTTTTCCATCACGCCCGAGCGGCGGTACATGGCCCAGGCCCAGCCCCGCTGCAGCACGCTGATCCACTCGCTGCCGGACTTTCGAAAGGTCATGTTCTGGGCGAAGCGGCGGCTCCCCCGATGCAGCGGCGTGCCGCGGTGCCAGGTATCGTGGCGGTAAAAGAGAACGCTCCCGACCCGGAAGCGCGCGCGGACTTCGCGCGGGTAGAGGTGGGTGTCTCTGAAATGCGCGATCTCGGGCGCGCGATCCCTCAGCGCAGCCTCTGCCGCACTGCGGTCATTGATCCACTCGAGATCCCCGACCCCGGGCATGTTCGAGATCGGCCAGACATAGGCCGGATCGTCGCTTCCGGTTCGCGGGACGAGCGCGGTTGCGCCGCCGCAGTCGTCGACGTCGCTCAGATACAGAATCAGTTCGACCGCCTCGGGTTCATACCACGGGGGAGGGTGTGTAAGTGTGTGGTTCGGATAGTCGGTGTGCATTCGCTGGTCGCTGTTGTCCCGGTCGCCGCCAGGTTTCGCGGCTCTCCCGTACTTGGCCCAGAGGTCCGATTGCGTGAGGCGCAGGTCCACGACCTCGCTTCCGAGCAACTGCCCGACCGCGTTCAGGACCCGCGGGTGCAGGGTCAGTTGGTTCACGGCGGGAGCCTCGGCCGGGAACTCCAGGACGCCGCTGCTTCCAAAGTCGTTTACGACTTCGGCCTCGGGAGTGTCCGCGTCGGGAAAGCTGGAGGCAGCGGCCTCGCAAGCGCGCCGCAACAGCGAATCGGGAAACACCCCATCCACCAGCACGAAGCCCTGCTCCCGCCATGCCGATACCTGCGTCTCGCCGAGAACCCGGGCGCCGGAGCCTTGCGGAGGCAGGGCCCCCTCCGGGGACAGCGCGGGATCGGGAGAAACCCAGTCGGTGGAGGAACTCATGCCAGCCCGGCATGGTAGCAACTGCGCCGGGAGCGCTGGGGTCGCTCAGGCGGATCGGCCGTTGGGGGATCCGGGCTTGCTCGACCCGTTCCGCGGGACACAGCAGGAACTGCACGCGAGGTTTACGCGTACGCAGATCGAGCGCAGTCGCGCGACAGGCTGAGGCCGGGGGTGTCGCACCCGCCTCCGGGCGATGCAAGCTTGGACCCCGGGGATCAGTTCGAAACACCCGCCCGCCCCGCCCGGTCTGCGCTTCGACAGGCAGGGCGAGGTGTTAGGTTCGCGTGATCATTGCTCATTTTTATCGCCTCGGGATTCAGGCACAGCCCTTGCTCCAATTCGGGCTCGTCACCGCCGCAAGTCTGCCGGGTTCGAGCACCGGTCGGAGGGGATCCTCGACGGCGTGCAACGGAAGGAAACAGGCGATGAGGCGACATAACCTGCTGGTGATCGACGATGATCCCGCAGTCCACGAACTGATCGAGTTTCACCTCCAGTCACTGACCCGCGAGCTGATGTACGCGCGGGATGCGTCTACCGGCATGCGGCTGGCACTGGAGCGGCAACCCGACGTAATCCTGCTCGATGTCAACCTCGGAGACTCCGATGGGTTCGAAGTCTGCCGCATGCTCAAGGCGAATCCGGACACGACCCGGATCCCGATCCTGTTTCTGACGGTCGAAGCCGGCGGCGAGGAAGCAGCCCTCGCACTGGACTCCGGCGCCTGCGACTTCGTCAGCAAGCCCTTCGAACCCGTCGAGTTGAAGGCACGGGTCCGGGCCGCGCTGCGCAGCCGCTTCCTGCTCGACGAGGCAGAGCGGGGAACCCGCGGTGACGGCGTCACCGGTCTCGAGCGCGCGGAACAGCTCAGCCAGGCGCTGCCCGGTGCGCTTGCGGCAGGCCAGTTCGCGGGTCAGCCGGTCCACCTGCTCATGCTCGAACTCGTGTCGTTCCGGGCGCTCAATCCTGATTTGGACTGGGACGAACTGGATGAGGTGCTCGGCAGCGTTGCAGACGTGATTCGCTCGACCATCCGTCCCTACGACTCGGCCTACCGGATTCGCGATGCCGCGTTTACGCTGCTTCTGAGCGGGGCCTCGATCGAGCAGATGGAGTTGATCGCGAAGAGCATCGTGTTCGAGGTGGAGGAGCTTCCCCAACGACTCGGACGGTCTTCTCTCAAGCTCTGCTGCCGGACCTCCCGAATGGGAGCCGACTCGCCGGCCGAGGCCGTGCAGTTGCTCGAATCCGCCGAGGCCGCGCTGCGCTGAGTCAGCCCTTTGGGCGCGCCCGCAGGACCGGGCCGCAGACTAGGCGATCGCGGCCCGCGCTCTTGGCTTCGTAGAGCGCGGTGTCGGCGGCGCGGAGGACGTCGGCCGCCTCGTACATTTCCGAGTCCCGGGCGACACAGACCAGGCCGCCGCTTCCGCTGATCTTGAGCGGTTCGAGCGCGGTCGGGATCTGAATCTGATGCAGGTGTTCGAGGGTTCGCAACGCAATTCTGCGAGCTTCCGCCTCGCCCGTCTGGTTCAGAATCACGGCGAATTCTTCGCCCCCGTAGCGCGCGGCGACGTCATAGGCCCGGGTCGTCTCCTCGATCACACAACCCACCTGCCGCAGAACCTCGTCGCCGACGCCGTGCCCGTGACTGTCGTTGATGAACTTGAAGTGATCGAGATCGAGCAGCAGCAGTCCGAAGGGCTGTCCCGTTCGACCGCAACTGGCCAGCGTGGCTGCGAAGCTCGAATCGAAGGCGCCGCGATTCTTGAGACCCGTGAGAGGGTCGATGCTGGCGTGTACGCGCAGCAGCTCTACGAGCCTGCGGGTTCGGGCCGCCGCGCAGATACGCGCGCGGAGTTCGACCTGCTGGACCGGCTTGGTCACGTAGTCGGCACCCCCGGCGTTGAGCGCGCGTTCGATCTGGTTCGGGTTTCCATCGGAAGTCAGAAAGATGACAGGGATGTCACGTGTCGATGCATGTTCCTTGAGTCGTCGAAGAACCTCGAACCCGTCCGTCTCCGGCATCTTGATGTCGAGCAGGATCAGGCCGGGAAGGGTTGCGCGAGCGATCGAAACTCCGGCGTCGGGTCGAAGCGCGTGCAGCACCTCCCAGTTCAGCCCCTCTAGATAGAAGTCCATCAGTTCGTGGATCGCCGGATCGTCATCGATCACGAGCACACTGATCGATCCCTGCTTCGCTTCCTCCGGCAACATGGCTAGGAGGCCTCCTCGGGAAGGCCTGCGACCGCGCCCCTAAGCAGATCCGTCAGACTCGAAACGAGACTCTCGACCTCCTCGGTCGTGCGGCCGAGCCGGAGCATCCGTTCGCACTCGCGGGCCACGGCGGTGATGTCCGCGTAGCCGTAGCTCGCACCCGTTCCGTGAAGCCGGTGCACG
>JABSQV010000153.1 GCA_013215565.1 Myxococcales bacterium
CACCTGCGGACGAGTTTCCCGCGCGTTCACGCCGCGCTCGAAGTGGAGCGCGTGCATGACTGGACGCTGCTCCTCACCTGGAAGGGGAGCGATCCGGCGCTCGACCCGCTCGTCTTGATGGCGCACCAGGACGTGGTGCCGATTGTCGAGGAGAGTCGCGGAGACTGGAGCCAGCCGCCTTTCAGCGGCGCCATCGAAGCCGGCGTCGTGTGGGGGCGCGGCGCGATGGACGACAAGGCGAGCCTGTTCGCGATCCTCGAGGCGACCGAGGCGCTGCTCGGCGCAGGCTGGACACCGACGCGAACGGTGATCTTGATCTTCGGCCACGACGAGGAGATCGGAGGGAGCGCCGGCGCCGGGAGCGCGGCCGAACTTCTCTCCGAACGCGGGATCCGACCCTTCATGGTGCTCGACGAGGGCGGCGGGGTGAGCCGCGGACTCCTGCCGGGGATCGACTTTCCCGTGGCGCTGGTCGGTACTGCCGAGAAGGGCTACGTGACACTCGAACTGGTGGTGCGGGGGAAAGGTGGCCACTCGTCGATGCCCCCGAAGGATCCCGTAATCGCGGTCCTGGGCGGCGCGCTGCGACGCTTACAGGACCATCCGATGCCGACCCACTTCGACGGCTTCCTGACTGCCCTGATCGAATCGATCTCGCCGCGCCTGCCGTTTGGCTATCGCGTCGTCACCGAGAACCTCTGGCTGTTCGGCCCGGTGCTCGAGATCGGCCTGGCGCGGGCACCGCGCGCCGCGGCCCTTCTGCGCACGACGACGGCGCCGACCATGCTGCGCGGCGGCGTGAAGGCGAATGTACTGCCGTCCGAGGTGGGCGCGACAGTCAACTTCCGCGTGCATCCGGCCGATCGCGCGGCGGATGTGGCCGAGCACGCGCGCGAGGCGATCGACGACGAGCGCGTAGAGATCGACTCGCAGCGCAGTACCGACGCCTCGCCCGTTGCGCCCGCGCAGGGTCCGGCCTGGGAACTGCTGCGCGCCTCGATCGAGGCGAGTTTCCCCGGGGCCGTGGTCGCTCCCTACCTGATCGTCGGCGGCACGGACGCCCGCTACTTCCGGCGCCAGGAGATTCCTTCCTATGGTTTCCTTCCGATCGTGCTCGATGCCGAGGCCATACGGATCTTCCACGGGGTGAATGAAAGACTGCCGGTTGCGCAGTTCGCCGCCGCGATCGGGTTCTACACCGACCTGCTGCGCCGCGCATCGACCGCACCGGCAAGCTGATATTCCGGCGTGCACTCGACTTCCGCGAACTCTCCCCGGATGCACCCACGGCTGAACCAACCCGCGACGACTCCGACCGGCCCGCGGGGACCCGCGTTCGCCTGCCCGCTCACCCGGACGAGGCGCGCCCGAAACGGCTTCCGAGCAGGGACTTAGGGCATAATTCGGCTCCAACCCCGAGGAGAACACCCGATGGCGCAGACGGAGACGCCTTCAAAATCCAGATCGCACCAACGCGTTCTCGCAAGAGTCCACGAACTCGGCCTGGACGAGAACCTGAAGGAACTGGAGGCGCAGGGATATACGACGATCCCGAAGGTACTCTCCGATCCTCAGATGCAGCGTGCGCGCGCTGCGATCATCGCGCGCTCGGAGCGTACGGCGGGCCGCAAGGTGGACGTGGAGTCCGAGAGCGGCGACGGCTTCCCGGGCATGACCTACCTGCCCTATCTCCTGTACGACGACGAGATATTCGAGGAAATCCTGATCGAGCCGAAGCCCCTCGCGCTGCTCACCTACCTGTTGGGCGAAAGCTGCCTGCTTTCGAGCATGGGTTGTCACTTCAAGGGACCGGGCGGGACTCCGGTCGTGCTCCACTCGGATAACGGCAACGGCATTCCGGCGCCCTTCTCTCCGATCGCGCAGGTCGCCAACGTCAACTACGCACTGACGCCCTACACAAAGGAAGCCGGCGCGCTCGCGCTGGTGCCCGGGAGTCACAAGCTGGCACGTCAGCCGCGGGCCGCGGAAATGATGCTGGGCGGCGAGACCGGAAATCCGGATGCGGTGGCGATGGATCTGTCCCCGGGTGACGCCGTTGTCTGGCACGGAAACACCTGGCACGGGTCCTTCACGCGGCAGATTCCGGGCGTGCGCATGAATCTCGCCGTGTATTTCAACCGCCAGTACATCCAGACACAGGAGCATCACGGCGACGCCGTACCCGCGGAAGTTCTAGCGCGTCACACCGACGACCAGAGGTTCGGCGTGATCCTGGGCGCCAAGCAGCCCTACGGCTGGAAGGCCGAAGGACCCGACGCCGCGCTCATGGCACGCGCGCCCCGTGGACGTTACGACTGACTGACCGGGCTTTGCGTCATCCGGCGGCGCGCTCGGGCTCGCTGCTCGCCGGCGGCGCGTACCAGATCGGGGAGGTCCAGGCGCGTTCGTGGATCACGCGCGGGAGCTGGTCCGAGGTGCAGCCGTTGGGACGTTCTTCTTCGGGGAACGAGAGGCACAGCCGGGCCGACCAGCGGCAGCTCGGGTTCTCGACGATGCGCGCGTAGTAGACGGCGTCCAGCTTCGGGTCGAAGTCGGGGTCGGTCCAGGCCGCGCACAGGCCCGAGGCCCCGGGACCGGTGGGGGTGCAGGTCGCCAGGTCAACGCCGGCGCCGTTGTCCGAACTCCCGGCCACGTCGTAGACGTGCTGATGGAACAGCCCCTCCTGATCCACCCAGCCCTTCACGATCTGGATCCGCTGCAGCAATCCTCCGGGCTGCCCGGCTGCGCCCGGATCCGCGAGCGCGGTCACCGCAAACCAGGGTGCCGCAGCGTCGGCGGGCCGGTCGGGCAGCCGCGCGCCCATCGGCACGCCCGTCGCGTAGCCGATCGTCGCGAAGTCGGGCCGCGCGCAGATTTCCGGATCGATCCCCCAGCCTCCAAAAAAGCGCGGCACGATGCGCGGGCCGCTGGTAGAAAAGGTCTCGCGCCGCTTGAGCGCATCGAAGATCGAATCCCGCGTGTTCTCCTCGGCCCAGACACCGGCGAGCCCGCCGGGGTTCCAGAACACCCCCCCGCGCTTGCGTTCGCCGATCGTGAGCAACGCCCGAGGCGTCGCCCCGAACTTATACGGAACCCCGTACTCGCTCACGGCCCCGGGGGTCGCCATGTGGGTGTCGGTACTGCCGATGAACCCGAACGGGTAGGGATTGACACCGATCCGGTCCTGTTCGCGAAGGCCCTCGAGCAGCGCATAGCGCACGAAATCCGTTCGCGAGGTGCAACCACGAGCAGCCTGGGCGCCGTATCCGGCTTCTTCTTTGCAGTCTTCGAATTCGATCCGGCCGAAGTCGCGCGCCTTTTCGAAGCCGCAGAGTTCGTCCGGCGCTCCGACCACGCCGTACATGCCGTTTCGGCACTCGCTCTCGCCCTTGATCTGCATCATTTCGACGATCGGCTCGAGACTCGCGCGTAGCGCGGCCTCCTTACGCTGCTCTTCCAGCGGAAGCTCCGCATACTCGATCTTGAACATCTGTCCATTCGACAGATTCGGATTGTGCGGAATCGCAATCGCTTCGCAGCCCGTGGCCGTGTTGTTGCAAAGCTCCATCAGTTGATGCCGAAGGTCGATCTCGCGCGGCGTCTCCAGCGAAGAGATCGGGAGTTCCGGGACGATCTCGTTCCGAAGAATGATGTTGCGGTGCACCTTGGTCGCGTACGGCGAGTGGCTGTACTCCCAGGCGTGAAAGGTGGTAAACGCGCAGGCTTCCGAGCGGTCGTAGTTGCGTTCCGTGGCGGCCTGGTTCGCGCGCCACACCTCTCCGAGCTCGGCCCGGCACACCTGGTCGTCATCGCCGCACACGTCCGAGCGCCGGCCCGAGAGATTGAGCAGACCCGCGATTCGAGCCCGGAAACCCTCCAGACCCAGGATCCTGGCGAGCCAGGATTTATCTTCGCCACGGTAAATCCGACAACCCGGACTCTCATACGTCTCCGAGCCCGGCGTCGTGCAGAGCGAGACCTCCGCCATCCACTCCGCGTGATCCGTCACCGCCGCAAAGTCGAGCGGCCGATCGATCTGAGCCTTCCTCATCCCGAGCCCAGGGTCTCCCGAGTAGACCTCGATCGCTTCGCCCGTGGCATAGCGGTAAGCGTCATCGGGCGTCGCCAGCGTCCCCCGCGAGTAGGCGTCCATCGAGACCCGCGTGTGGATGTGCAGATCTCCGAAGAGCGGCTGCCTTCCGGCGACGAAGTTGTCGCACGGGGCCCTGGGTGCGATCGGCTTCGCCTCCGCTGGCCCCGGGGGCGGAGACCACGGATCGCTGGTGGGTTCAATGCCGCGGCCCAGCCGCGACACGGACCAGAGAACGCCGGCGCCGAGCAGCAACACGCCCAAGAGAACCAGAAGAGAGCGCGTCCGCAAAGCTCGCATCGGGACCTCCCGGCCGCAGCCTACCACGGCCCCGCTCGGGCACCGGGTCGTGCGCGAGCCACGCAAGCGAAAATCCCGGGTGCAGCTCGAACCCGGCCCAAAAGTCCGGAGATTTCTCGTATCCTGCGGGACCGAATCCAGAAGACTGCGAAAGGCATCACATCATGGCGAACAAGCTTGCGGACGACCCCAGAATCGACCCACGCATCAAGGCGATCTTCTCCAACCTCGACCTGCCGGGCGGAGGCGACGTAGAGAATCGGGAAGCCATGCTGGAGGCGGCCAAGAGCGATGCAGCGGTCGGAGCGGAACAACTCCTGAGGGCGTTCCTCGACGCCTGTGACAACGAAGACGTCGCGCCCTCGGCCGGACTCAAGATCGAGAACTACGAGTTCAGTTCAGAGCCCGACGGGAATACCGCAAAAATCCAGTACATCCGACCCGATTCGGCCTCGACCCTGCCGTGTGTGTACTACATCCATGGTGGCGGCATGGCTTCGCTTTCGTGCTACTACGGAAACTACCGGGCATGGGGCAAGATCATCGCCGCGCAGGGCGTCGCCGTCGCGATGGTCGAGTTCCGGAATTCCATCACACCGTCTGCGCTCCCGGAAGTAGCGCCCTATCCCGCGGGGCTCAACGATTGTGTTTCGGGTCTCAAGTGGGTGGCCGCGCATGCCGGAGAACTCAACATCGATCCGGACCGCATCATCGTTGCGGGCGAGAGCGGGGGCGGGAACCTGACGCTCGCGACCGGACTCCGGCTCAAGCGGGAGGGCTCGCTCGGTCTGATTCAGGGGCTGTATGCGCTGTGTCCCTACATCGCCGGGATCTGGCCGCTCGACGAGAACCCCTCGTCGACCGAGAACAACGGCCTGCTGCTCGACCTCCACAACAACCAGGGGGCGATGGGCTACGGCATCGAGGAACTCGAAAAGCGGAATCCGCTGGCGTGGCCGGGCTTCGCAAGCGAAGACGACGTACGTGGCCTGGTGCCGACCGTGATCAGCGTCAACGAGTGTGACCCCCTGCGAGACGAGGGCATCAACTTCTATCGCCTGCTGGTTCGTGCTGGCGTACCCGCGCGCTGCCGCCAGGTCATGGGCACCATCCACGGCACCGAGATCTTCCCGATTGCGTGCCCGGACGTGAGCCGCGACACCGCGGTGAGCCTCGCCGACTTCTGCAAGAGCGGCTAGCCCGAGGAAAGCTCGGCCGTCCTTCCCCCACCCCGACGGGCTAAGGCCGTGCGTCCGATACGCTGAGTAGCGCGTCGACCGGGATCCGGGCCATGCGAAGCTCGGTTGGCAGGAACATCGAGAGCAGCCAGGGGTAGTCGCGATCGACCCGGCTCGTGTAGTACTCGACCAGGAGCGTGTCTCCCTGCCTCACGACGCCGGCATAAGAAGTGTCCCCGGCGCTGGGGAGGTCGCTCAGGTAGACCAGCCGTTCGGGCTCGACGCGATACAGCGCCGTGCGTTTGCGACTCCATACCCCGCCGAGCTTCCAGAGGCCCCCGTGGGGCGGCGGCTGCCAGCGCGCCACCGCGAACACGCGTCCGGCAACCGAAAACAGCACCGGTCCGTCGAGTCGCGTGAGTTTCGTTTTGTGCTTCTCCCACTTCGTGTAGGGAGGCTCCGAGACCGCGAGCAGCGTTCCGGCCTCGTCGTTTCCGAGCATCGTGTCCGGCGTGATCTCGAGGCGCGCGGTGGCGAGCAGGCGTCCGTCCGGCAGGAACTCGATCGCGGTCTCATCGTTTCCGTCTCCCTCGTGGATCACCGAAACCCGTTCCCAACGACGACCATCTTCCGAACGCAGCAGAATCGACTTGCCGTGGTGCTTCCAGTAGGCGGCGACATACCAGCTTCGTTCGTCGCCACGCTTGGGCCGCCAGAAGAGCCAGCCCTCGGGTCCCAACGCTTCGAATGGAGTCCAATTGCGACCGTCCGTACTCGTGGAAAGCAGCGTCCCGATGGGAGTGGCGGTGCGGCCCTGGTTCGGAAGCGCGTACAGGAACAATGTCCCGTCGATCTCGACGAGTTTCGGATCGCGAATGTCGTGACCCGGCACTTGTAATCGAGCCAGCAATTCCCAGCGCTCTCCGTCGCTCGAGCGCTTCACGAGCAGGCGCGAGCGCGTCGAGCCCAGGTGCCAGGGCGACGCTGCGTGCACCAGCAGCAAGCCGCCCCGCCAGCCGATCATGTCCGTATTCGAATTGTGTGCTCCGTCGGAAACGATCGAAGCGCTCTCGAGACGCAGCGCGGGATCGACGTTCGCGCGGTTGGGACGCAGCCAGGCGTACAGGACGAGTCCCGACAGGCTTGCGAACAGCGCCGCGAGCAGTCCGATCATCCGAGGAACTCGGCCGCGACGCGGTTGAACTTCTCGAGGCCCAGCCTGTCGATTCGTGTCAATGCCCTCCTCCGCTCTCATGCCGCTCGGCGCGAACCCCCGAAAGGAGAAGCGATGCTGGCTGGAACTGCAACCGGCTTCCTCTCGCGAGGTTCGCGTCGCGGCTCGGTCGGCTCAATCCGCTACTCTGAGACCGTCGGGGGTCCTGGCGATCCGGTCGGGTTGCGCTCAAGTAAATCTCGGGCAGCCGGCGGCTCTCTTTTACAGGCAGGGAAACAGACCGGGAACGGCGAGCCGGCCCGGAATCCAAGGCGCTGCATGAGTCCCAGCTACTGGCTCACTCGTTTCGTGCTTTTGCGGCTTCTGGGGTTCGTCTACCTGGTTCACTTCCTGGCGCTGTTTAACGACGTGCTTCCGTTGCTCGGAGCCCAGGGGCTGCTCCCGATCGTGGACTACCTGGACCGGATCGCCGAATTCGCAGGCGGGCGAGGCGCGGGGTTTGTGTACCGGCCTTCCCTGTTCTGGCTCTCGGCCAGCGACGCGGCACTCCGTGGAACGCTCGCGATGGGGCTGATCCTCTCGGCCGCGGTCACGCTGGGCTACGCGAATGCACTGATGCTGCTTGCGCTCTGGACCATCCAGCTCTCCTTCGTTCACGTCGGACAGCTCTGGTTCTCGTTCGGCTGGGAAATCCAGCTACTCGAGACCACGCTGATCGCGGTCTTCCTGTGCCCGCTGCTCGACGGGCGCCCCTTTCCGCGAACCGCTCCGCCCACGGTCGTGATTCTGCTCTTCCGCTGGCTGATCGTGCGTATCATGTGGGGTTCGGCGCTGATTAAGCTTCGAGGCGACGCCTGCTGGCGCGAACTGACCTGCCTCGATACCCACTTCGAGACCCAGCCCGTGCCCCACCCGGCGAGCTGGTACCTGCACCATCTACCTGCCGTTTTCGGTCGTCTGGGTGTGGCGTTCAATCACGTGGCAGAGCTGATCGCACCTTTCTTTGCGTTCTGGCCGCGCCGCGCCCGACTCGTCGCAGGCCTGGTGATGCTCGGGTTTCAGATCAACCTGATCGCAAGCGGGAATCTCTCGTATCTCAACTGGCTCACGATCGTTCCAATTCTGGCCTGCTTCGACGACGGTCACTGGGGGCGCGTGCTGCCCCGCCGGCTGGTAGAGGCGGCCGACAACGCCCGGGCTCGGGCCCGCCCCGCACGAACTCACGCGATTACGGCGCTTGTGTTTGCAGGGGTGGTGGCCGTGCTCTCGGTCGCTCCGATCAGGAACCTGGTGTCGGAGCGGCAGTTGATGAACACCTCGTTCGACCGCCTGCACCTGGTGAACACGTATGGCGCCTTCGGATCCATCGGCCGGGTTCGAAACGAGATCGTGATCACGGGCACCCGGGATGCCGAGCTCGGTCTTGAGACGGAGTGGCACGAATACGAGTGGAAGTGCAAGCCCGGCGACCCGATGCGCCGGCCGTGCCTGATCACGCCCTACCACTACCGCCTCGATTGGCTGATCTGGTTTGCGGCGATGTCGGACGTCAATCGTTATCCCTTCGTCGCCCGCCTGGTGGACAAGCTGCTCCACGGGGACGAGAACGCGCTCTCCCTGCTGGAGAGCAATCCCTTCCCGGACCAGGCGCCGCGGTTCATCCGCGCCGATCTCTATCGCTACGAGTTCACCGACCCGGGCGATCCCAGCGGGGCCTGGTGGAAGCGGAAAAAGCTCGGCCCCTACCTGTCTCCGCTCAGCCGCGACGACCCGACGCTCGCCCGATTCCTCGAGCGGCACGGCTTCAAGCCGCGGAGGCCGGACCAAAGCACACGCCAGTAATCGCCACCGCCCGGGTAACCGCGGGCCGGCGATTTCTCCTATGCTGACCCCCAGCAGAGAAAGCCGCCGCGGAATCACGCAAAGGAGTGAAGCAGGATGAGCGAAGAACACCCGGCACGACAGGCCGGCCTGGCCTCGCAACGGCTGGTACTGGCGGGCGAGCGGGAGGCGTGGCTCGCGCTCTTCGCCGACGACGCCATCATCCAGGATCCGGTCGGAATCTCGCCGCTGGATCCCTCGGGCGAGGGCCATCGTGGCAAAGAGGCCATCGCGAAGTTCTACGACACGGTGATCGCGGGCGGCAAGGTTCGCTTCGAGGTCGACAAGTCCTACGCCTGCGGCGATGAGTGTGCGTTCGTGGGCGAGATCACCACCACCGAGCGTCCGGGCCTTCCCCGGACCGTGGTAGACCTGGTCGCGGTCTACCGTGTGGGCAAGGACGGCAAACTCGCCTCCCTGCGCGCCTTCTGGGAGTTCGACGCGCTGCTGGAAAAGCTCCAGGCTTCCCCGGCTTCCTAGGCTTCCTAGGCGCCCTGCAGGAACCCGGCGCGAGGAAGCTCGAGGCCTGCCCCGGCGCGCGTTCGAAACCGGGCCTCGCGCTCAGTCCTTCTGCTTCCTCGCGCCGAACACGCTGCGACCCTCGAGTACCGGCCGGAAGCTCTGCTCCATCAGCTTGAAGGCGTCGTCCAGGTCCCAGGGGGTGGGCGAGGCAACCTCGCGAATCACTTCCGGCGTGTTGTAGAGCGAGATCCGGTAGCCGGACGCGCCGATCACGCGGCCGTTCAACCAGTCCGACGCCTCGCTCGCCAGGTAGATGACCGGCGGGGCGATGTTGTCGGGAGACCGCCGTGGGTCGTCGGTCGTAAGCCCAAACTTCCGTCGCTGTGCGTCGGGAATCG
Organism: Myxococcales bacterium; assembly: GCA_013215565.1. Taxonomy (GTDB): domain Bacteria; phylum Myxococcota_A; class UBA9160; order SZUA-336; family SZUA-336; genus JABSQV01. The sequence goes on from JABSQV010000153.1 coordinate 9,484, forward strand.
TGGCCGTCATCCGCGTGGCGGCTCCGGGCGCGATGGCATTGGCCGTGACCCCGTAGGGGCCCAGCGAATTCGCGAGCGAGTAGGTGAACCCCACGATGCCGAGCTTGGCCGCCGCGTAGTTCGGCTGTCCCGGCGCACCGTGAAGCCCCGATCCCGAGGTGAAGTTGATCACCCGGTACTTGCCGCGCCGCTCCTTGCGCCAGTAGACGGACGCGTGCTTGCTGGTATTGAAGGTGCCCTTGAGGTGGACGCGGATCACCGCATCCCACTCTTCTTCACCCATGTTGAAGACCATGCGATCACGCAGGATCCCGGCGACGTTCACCAGGACATCGAGCTTGCCGAACTCCTCGAGCGTGCTCTCGATGATCCCTTCGGCGGCCTGAAAGTCGGACACGTCGGCGAAGTTCGCCTTGGCGACTCCTCCCGCAGCGACGATCTCTTCCACGACGCCGGCGGCGGGTCCGGAGTCGTTGCCACTGCCGTCGACATCGACTCCCAGATCGTTCACGACGACCGCACAGCCCTCGGTCGCCATGCTGCGCGCCAGCGAGGCACCGATGCCTCGCCCGGCTCCCGTGATGATCGCAACGCGTCCGTCCAATCGTCCCATGACCTTCTCCTCGCTGGTGCGCTAGGGCAACTCGTTGCTCATGACGATGGTCCCAGCGGCACCGAACATGCCCCCCACGCCGTGGGAGACCGAAACCCTCACGCCCGGTACCTGGGCAGGCGCGATGCCGCGTAACTGCCGTACCGACTCCTGCAGAGCATACATGCCGTACATCCCAGAGTGCATGTAGGAAAGACCGCCCCCGTTCGTGTTTACGGGCAGCCGCCCCCCGGGCGCGGTGTTGCGTCCCCAGATAAAGTCGCCGGCCTCGCCGCGACCGACGAAGCCCAGATCCTCCAGCCCGTAGATGGGCAGGTGTGCGAAGGCGTCGTAGATCATTAGGTGGTCGACGTCCTCGGGCCTGATGCCGGCCTCTTCGAAGGCCTTGCGTCCCGAGACCCGGAACGCCTTCGAGCTGGTGAGGTCCTGCATCTGGCTCACCATCGGCGTCTCGACGCTCTCGCCCGTCCCCAACAGGTAGACGGGAGGGGTTGAAAAGTCCCGGGCGCGCTCCGTGGAACTCAGGATCAGCGCACCCCCGCCATCGGTGACCAGGCAGCACATCAAGAGCCGGAACGGGTAGGCGATCATGCGCGAGTCGAGCACATCTTCGACCGAGATCGGATCTCGGAAGCTGGCGCGCGGGTTTTGTGCGGCCCACTCTCGCTGGATCACGGCCACGTTCGCGAGTTTTTCCTCGGAGAGCCCGAAGTCCTTCATGTATCTGAGCATCGGGAGCGTGAACATCGTGGCGGCGCCCATCGGCCCGTAGGGAACCTCGAACTGCCCCTGCAGCGAGGCCGCGGAGAACGCGCGCCGTCCGGCCCCCACTCGCGACTTTCCGCTCTCGCCGTGGGTGATGAGCACCGTGGTACACAGGCCCTGTGCGATCGCGGCGGCCGCGTGGCGCACGTGGAGCATGAACGAGCAGCCGCCCACGGTCGTGCCGTCGACCCAGGTCGGCGTGATTCCGAGGTACCAGGCGACGTTCGTGGGCGACTCGCCCGCCGTCGCGACCCCGTCGATGTCGGCCGGGGTCAGACCCACGTCGGCCAGCGTGTTGAGCGCGGCGTCCGCGTGCAATTGGAGCGCCGAGAGATCCGGGATCCGTCCGAGTTCGGTGGTCTCCGCAGCACCGACGATCGCGATGCTTCCGGGTTTCACGAAGCGGCCGTCGGTCGAAACACAGGCAGGGTAATCTCGTCGCTCTGCGGCTCGAAGACCACTTCGAGCGGCATGTCGAGAACCAGTGCATCTGGAGTCTGCGGACACTCGACGATGTTCGTCATCATCCGCGGACCCTCTTCGAGTTCTACGACTGCGATCGCGTACGGCGCTTCGAAGCCCGCGCCGGGCATCGCGCGGTGGTTGATGACGTAGCTGTGGAGACTCGCGCGCCCGCTTGCGGCAAATGCCCGGACGCGCCGGTGGCCGCAGGCCGGGCAGAACGGGCGCGGCGGAAAGTACACCTTCTCGCAGGCAGCGCAGCGTTGCAGGCGCAGCTCGCCTACACGGGTCCCCTCCCAGAAGTGCGCGGTCTCGGGCGTGGGCTGGGGGAGCGGTCGCGGCACGGCGGCTACTCTAGCAGCCCGCGCTCGGATCCCGGACGATCGGAATCCGGGGCCGTCCGAAGTATGGATGCTAGAAGTGGACCGGCAGAGACTCCAGGCCCCGCAGGATCATGTTGGGTCGGAAGACCGGCTCGTCGATCGCGAGCTTCATCTGCGGGAAGCGCTCGACCAGGGCCCGGATCGCGTAGCGCGCCTCGAGCCGCGCGAGGTTCGAGCCCAGGCAGTAGTGAACGCCGTGCCCGAAGCCCAGGTGCAGGTTGTCGGCCCGGCCGAGGTCGAGCCGCTCGGGCTCGGCGAAGCGTTCCGGATCGTGGTTGGCGGCCCCGAGTAAGAGCAGCGCGTTCTGTCCCCGCGCGATCGTCTTCCCGTCGATCTCGACGTCCTCCAGAGCCGATCGGAGCGTGGCCTGCACGGGTCCGTCGTAACGCAGCAGCTCGTCGATCGCGCTGTCGATCAACTCCGGCTCGCGGTGCAGGCGCTCGAACTGATCGGGATTGCGGAGCAGCGCGAGCATGCCGTTCCCGATCAGGTTCGTGGTGGTCTCGTTGCCCGCGATCAGCAGCAGGTTGAGCGTCGAGAAGACTTCCTCGCTCGTCAGATGGTCGCCCGCTTCCTCGGCCGCGAGCAGGCCGCTCATCAGGTCGTCGCGCGGCTCGCGGCGACGCTCTGCCGCGATCGTCTCGAAGTAGGCCTGCAGCGCCTTCCCGGCGCGGCGGGAATCGCGGGCGTCCTGGATACTCGTCACGCCCATCGCCTTCACCACCTCGGTAGACCATTGCTTGAATCGATCGCCGTCCTCGGACGGCACTCCGATCAGCTCCGCAATCACGATGACGGGCAGCGGGAATGCGAGCTGCTGGATCAGGTCCATGCGCCCGCTCCCGGCGACCGCGTCGAGTTGCTGCGTCACGATCTGCTCGATGCGCGGCTCGAGTTCCCGAACCGCCCTCGGCGTAAAGGCCTTGCTCACGAGCTTGCGCAGCCGCGTGTGATCCGGCGGGTCCGTTCGCAGCATCGAGATCCCGGGCGTCTCGTCGGGATCCAGGAGCCCAAGCCGCCGCCTCCGCTCCAGATCCTTCTCGAAGCCCCGCTGGTTGCGATCGTCGGCCGAGAAGCGCTCATCGCGAAGCACAGACAGCACATCGGGGTAGCGCGTCAGCGCATAGCCGCCCATCAGGTAACTCCGGTGCACCGGGTCCTGCTCGCGCAGACGTCGGTAGATCGGGTAGGGGTTGGCGTACAGGCGCGGATGCAGCGGGTTGAAGGCGTAGCCCGTGCGGACGCGCTCGTAACCCACGATCGTGCGAACCGTTGCCATCTGAAATCCACGTCTGAGTGCGTCTCGGATTTCCATCGAGCCCTCCTATCCCCTTCTACCATAGCAACCGCCATGCCTGACCCGGGGTGGAGGCTGCGGCCGCGAGCGCGCCCCCGCCTGCAGCCACGCGCAGACAGTGACTGCAGCAAATGGACGACGCATCCAGTCCCGGGGCCCGGATTCTGCTGCGGAGCACAGCCGCCCGCCCCCTAAAATTCATCTGCGCGCGGCGGCAGCCCCGAGCTGGAGGGACGCGATTCTCAAGGTGAACGGTCCGCGTACCGATTCTCCCGAAGGGCGCCGATCCTCCCGAACCGAGGCTGAGCTCCCTCACAAAAGGCCGAGTCTCCCAGAACCCCGCCCGGAGAATCTCTTGCAAACCCTCAGTCCAGCGCGCACTCCTCGACTGCGACTCGGCCGCCCGCGGCTGGCCTGCTGGATCGTCGCAGCTTCTCTCGCGATGTCGTTCTCCGAGGCACAGGCAACCATTACCGCCGGTTTCGCCCACAGCTGTGCGCTGCTCGCCGAGGGAGCCGTCGAATGCTGGGGCCTGAACGACAGCGGCCAGGTGGGAGACGGCACGACCGTGGACCGCGCGACTCCGACGGCCGTGACGGGGCTCACGGACAGCGCCGTGTCCATTCTGGCCGGAGGAGTCCACACCTGCGCGCAGCTGGCATCCGGGTCGCTCTCCTGCTGGGGAGACAACTCGCAGGGTCAGCTCGGAAACGGCACGACCATCGCCTCGGCCACGCCGACCGCTGTATCCGGCCTTGGTGGCCTGGTGCAGTCGTTCTCCGTCGGGCAGCGGCACAGTTGCGCGGTTCTGGTCGGCGGAAGCGTCCGGTGCTGGGGAGACAATACCAGCGGCCAGATCGGCGACGGCACCACGCAGGACCGGCTGGTGCCGACCGAGGTATCGGGCCTGGGAGCTGCGGTCAACTCGGTGTCCGCAGGGGACGGCCACAGCTGTGCGGTCACGACCGGGGGCGCCGTCCTGTGCTGGGGAGACAACCTCTTCGGGCAGGGGGGGGACGGGAGCCTGACCTCGAACTCGGTTCCGACGCCCGTCTCCGGCCTGTCTGCCGGCGCGGTCGCGGTCGCGACCGGGGGGCTTCACACCTGCGCGCTGACAACGGCCGGCGCAGTCCTGTGTTGGGGAGACAACTTCTTCGGCCAGGTCGGCACCGCAGGTCTCGGCGATGAGCTGACGCCCGTGACCGTGGCCGGGATCGGCGGGCCGGCTCAGACGATCACCACCGGCGATTCGTTCAGCTGCGCGCTGCTGGTCTCCGGTGCGCTCCGGTGCTGGGGCGACAACTTCGATGGCGGGCTGGGCGACGGCTCCATGATCGACCGGTCCACGCCTGCGGAGGTGAGTGGATTCAGTAGCGGCGTCGTCGAGGTTGAACTGGGGACCTTTCACGGCTGCGCCAGGACCGATGCAGACTTGCTGTATTGCTGGGGCGACAACTTCTTCGGACAGCTGGGCGTCGAGGCAACGGAAATTTCGCTGGTGCCGATTCAGGTTCTCGAGTTCAATTGCGTGGAAACCCTCACGACCAGGCCGCTCTCGATTTCGCTCGTGCCTCAGATCACGATCGGCATGCTCCTGGCGCTGCTCGGCTGGCACCTCGCACGGCGGCGCGCCAAGCGGGTCTGACGGACTCGATCGAGCCGTTCCAAGCGGCGTTCGCGACCCGCGCTCGAACTCTGGAAGCCGGGTTGAAATTTCCATCCCTTCCTTGGCAGGCTGGCAGTCCTTCGGGCCCCGCTTACGCCCCTCAGTGGCCCGGCACACAAGGAGACCAGATGGCCAGGGAATGGAAACGCGTCAGGTTCGACATCCCCGCAGAGAGGGTGGGCCGCATTACGTTGACCCGGCCCGAATCAGCGAACGCCCAGGATTACCAGATGCTCTCGGATCTCAACCAGGCCTTCGACTGCGCCGCGCAGGACGAGCAGGTCCGTGTGATCGTACTCGCGGCGGAGGGCAGGCACTTCTCGTCCGGCCACGACCTGGGCGCGCTGAATCCCGACATGGACGCGTTTCGGACGGTCGGAACCCAGTGCCACTTCGACGCGCCGGGCGCGGAGGGCTACATGGCGCGCGAAGCCGAGATGTACGTCGGGCTCTGCTGGCGCTGGCGCAACATTCCGAAGCCGACCATCGCACAGGTCCAGGGAAAGGTGATCGCGGGCGGTCTGATGCTGGTCTGGCCGATGGACCTCGTCGTCTGCTCTGAAGACGCCAGCTTCAGCGACCCCGTCGTCGCCTTCGGCGTCAACGGCCACGAGTACTTCGTGCATCCTTACGAAGCCGGCGCCCGGCTCGCCAAGGAGATGCTCTTCACCGGACGCGCGATCGGCGCCGAGGAAGCCTATCTGCGCGGAATGGTCAACAAGGTCGTCCCTCGCGACGAACTCGAGTCCGCGACCCTCGAGATGGCCGCGCACATCGCGAAGCGTCCGATGTTCGGGCTGTCCCTGGCCAAGCAGAGCGTCAACAACTCGCTCGATGCCCAGGGGATGTACACCTCGATCCAGTCCGCGTTCGGCCTCCATCACGTGGCCCACAGCCACAATATGCAGGTACACGGAACCCTGATCGACCCAGCGGGACTCCAGGTGGTTCGCGACGAAGCCTGAGAGTCTCGCGAGCGAGACAGGATCCCGTTCAGACCCCCTTGTTGGGATTGATCAGGAACTTCTCGCCCGTGCGCTGTCTTCCGTAGACCGAGATCGCGTCTCGAGTCAGCGCCTCGGCGAGCGAGACCTCACGCGTGTAGTGGCTCGCAAACGTGGTCTTGATCTCGGCCGCGACCCGTTCGCGAAGCTTCTGGCTTTCGTCGAGCCCGATCCGCTGCAGAAAGTGCGGCAGCAGCCAGCCCCCGATTCCCCAGGCCATGCCGAAGTTGCGTTCGAGCTTCGTGGCCGAACGATCCAGGCCACCGTAGATGTAGACCTGCTTGTGGATGGTCGAGCCATAGCGGCTGAACTCCTTCGAATCCCGGCTCGCCGCGATCTCCATGCAGGTCAGGATCTGGCCGGCGAGTTCCCCGCCTCCGGTCGCGTCGAACCCGAGCGTGGCGCCGGTCTCGGCCAGTGCCTGCGTGAGGTCCTTGCGGAAGGACGACGCGCTCGAGTTGCAGACCTGCTTCGCGCCGAGGCCCCGGAGTACGTCTACGTGCTCGTCCCTGCGCACGATGTTTACCAGCGGAACGCCGTCCTGGGCACACAGCTTGACGAGCATCTGCCCCAGGTTCGAGGCCGCGGCCGTGTGTACCAGCCCGGAGTGGCCCTCGAGCCGCATGGTTCCGAGCATGCCCAGCGCGGTGAGCGGGTTCACGAAACACGATGCGGCTTCGGCCGGAGCGGTTCCCTCGGGGACTCGCAGACAGAGGCTCGCCGGGAGACACCGGTACTGCGCGTACATGGCTCCGCCCAGGATCGCCACGGTCTTGCCGAGCAGGGCCTGCGCCGCGTCCGAAGCTCCAGCAGCGACGACGACGCCCGCGCCTTCATTTCCGACAGGCAGCGCCTGATCGACGCGGGCCGCCATCGCCTTCATCATGCCCTTCGGGACCTCCGCGGTGACGACCGGGCGCTCCGGCGTGCCGTCGTAGCTCGCACTGCTCATGTCGGCCGCCCCGAACAGCAGCCCCAGGTCGGAGGGGTTGATGGGCGATGCCTCGACCCGGACGAGGACCTCGTGCTCGCCGGGCTTCGGGACTTCGACTTCCGCAAGCGAGAGTTCGAGTTTGGCGTCGCTTCGCAGTTCGGAACGCAGTTGAAGCGCGGTCGATGCAGCCTGGGCCGTCATGCTGTCCTCCCCGGGTCTGGATGCGTGGCGGGATTCTGCACGACCGCCTTTCCTCGTTGCAAATACTCGACCGCGATCGCGCCAGATGCCCCGGTTCGGTCGGCCCGTGCAGAACGGTCCACCGCCGCTTAGAATGGTCCTCCGCCGGCAACCCCGAACACGATCCGGCGAGCCTTTTGAAGAGGTCGATCCAATGAAACGGATTCTTGGGGTCCTGCTCGGGCTGGTCGTGGCGGTCGTCGTCCTGCCGCCGCTCTGGTTCGCGGTGTTTCCGTACGAGCCCGCACCTGAGCTCCCGCCCGCGGGCAAGCGCGTGCTGCTGCCGGGCGGGATCGGCGTGAACGTGATCGAGGCCGGCGAGGGTCCGGCCGTGGTGCTGATCCACGGGCTTCCCGGGAGCGCCTACGACTGGCGCACGCTGGTACCCGAACTCGCCGAGCGCGGACGCCGCGCGATCGCCTACGGGCGCGTCGGCTACGGCCGATCGGACCCAAGGCCCGACGACGACTTCACGCCTGAGGCGACCGCGCGCGAACTGAACGGTCTTCTCGAAGCGCTCGAACTCGAGGACACGACGCTGGTCGGCTGGTCCTACGGAGGCCTGACCGCGCTCCTGGCAGCGGAGCAGGATCCCACGCGGATCGGACGCATCGTGCTCGTCGGAACCGGCGGCCCGGACTCGCCCGACGCGAAGCCACCCGAGCTGCCGTTCCTGATGACCGTGCTCAACTCGGAGCCCGTGCTGCGCTGGCGGGTCGCGGTTCCCCCAACCGGGGTCGCGCTGATGACGGCGTTGAGCGACATGGCCTTCAGCGGAGGCCCACAGCCGGACTGGTGGCTCGACGGCCTACGCGGAAACTTCGATCGCTGGGAAACCCTGCTCGCCTACCGTGGCGAGATGGCCGGCATCCCCTCCGATACGAACGGCGCGGAATTCGCACCCGGCGCGCTCGCGCTGCCCGTACTGATTCTGCATGGCGATGACGATCGGCTCGCGCCGATCGCGATCGGGCGCTACCTGCACTCGATCATCCCGGGCTCGACACTCGTAGAGATCCCGGACGGGAGTCACATGCTCCCGATCACGCACGCCCCCGAACTGGCCGACCGCATCGCGGCCTTCTCCGTTTCCACAACCCGGTAACCTCAGTCAAGGAGGAAGTATGAAGATCAACATCATCGAAGACGGGCCGATCGTGCTCGACACCGAAGCTCAGGTTTCGGTTCAGATCGCCGGACACGCTTCTGACGAGCCAATTTCGGGACCCCTGTTCCTGTGCCGCTGCGGGCAGTCCTCGAACAAGCCGTTCTGCGACGGCACCCATCGCAAGGTCAAGTTCGAGGGCATCTCCGCGGAATTGAAGCTCGACTGAACGGACTCGCCCGGAGGGCGCCCTCAGGCGATCGGCGTCGCCCCACTGCTTGGGGGGAGTTCATGCGGCGGCCCGGTCGAGCGAAACACAACCAGGCATACTGCCAGTGCCCCGATCATCAACACGCCGGCCAGGAAGAAGGGCGCGCCCGGAAAGTAGTACCCCTCGGGGTCGGCCGTGAAGTAGCCGAAGAGTTGCGTCATCACGAGCGGCGCGAAGATCGCCGTGAAACTCTGGACGCTCGTGATCGAACCCTGGAGTTCTCCCTGCTGATCGGGCGGGACTTGATTCGACATGATCCCGCGGA
>JABSQV010000154.1 GCA_013215565.1 Myxococcales bacterium
CGCGCGACGAAGCCCTCGGCGGCATCGGGATGGGGCTCCCGCTGTGCAAACGGCTGGCGCACCTGCACGGGGGCCAGATCGGGCTGGAAAGCACGCTGGGAGCGGGAAGCACCTTCTGGTTCACCCTGCCCCTCGCGGAGGGTGCCCCGGTGGCCACGGCAGGCGCGCAGCCCGTTGCCGGTGCGGCACGACCTGATCCTGATGGACGTTCGGATGCCAGTCCCCGCCACGGGCCACCCGCGGGGCCTTGACATAACGTCCCTACTCGGACGTGACGCCAAAACCCCGCTTCTGCCTATCCGACTGGCTCCGCTACGAGTCGACGATACGGCAGGGGTTTGGCGCGTGCAGCGCGTTGGAGGACGAAGCCCCCGAGCTGATCCTCCTCCCATCGTCGATCGAATCGGTAAGTGAACTCGTCGAGGTAGCGCTGAAGGTGTTTGTGGCCGACCCCGTGGAAGGTTCCGCGGAGCCAGCTCTTGAGATTGCCGAAGGTCCCATGCGCCCACGGGAGCACCTCCTTGGCCCGGGCCTTGCCGAGGCCTTGGACACAGCGCTCATGGCGGACCCCGGCGCGATTCAGCGGCCGGTAGGCCGCGAACCCATCGGTGCGAACCACAGTCCGATCGACGTCGATGACCCCGGTCACGAAGGGCCCCAGGTCGTGCTCGAAGGTAACGCCGTCGATCACCTGGAGCCGAGCTCGGCCCGCGGTGTGCGTTCGTTGCTCGACGGCGGCGATGACGATGCTCTTGTTCAAGACCTCGCGGCCCCCACGACGACCGACCTCCGCGCCTCCCACGTAGGTCTCGTCCACCTCGACCAGGCCGGTGAGCAAGGCGTCCGAGCGAGGCGCAAGCGCGGAGCGCAGCTTGTGGAGCAGCGTCCAGGCCGTCTGGTAGCTGCCCAGACCGGTGTCGCGCTGGAACTGGAGGGCGGAGATCCCCTTCTTGTGACGGCCGAGGAAGAAGATTGCCCAGAACCAGACGCGCAGCGTGACGCGGGTGCCGTGAAACACGGTTCCCGCCGTCACCGAGCACTGGTAGCGGCAGCGCGAGCACTGCTCGAGGGCGCGGGTTGCAATCCACGAGCTCTCGGGACACCGGCAGCGCGGACAACGAAACCCACGCGGCCAACGAGCTCGACGGAGCGCTTGCCAACACGAGTCGTCGTCCGGGAACTGGTTCTGAAACTCTTGCAGGGTCGCGGGAAATCGCATGAGGGCCTCCTGGCTCAAGAAACACCCTCGTTCACCACTGTGTCAGACTCGGTCACACGGCTGAGCGAATCGGATAGGCAGAAGCCGCGTTTTGGCAGCACGTCCGAGTATGGATGTTATGACAACTCCCGCGGGGTGCCCGTGGCGGGAACAAGGATTGGTGGTTCAGCCTGAAATCGCCGAGAATCAGCAATTGGCTCCACCAGCAGCTCTTGAAAATCTCTGCGGTCAACGCAACAGATGCCGAGATCATCCACTTTCTCGACTCGGACGTAACACTCACGCGCCCGATCCCCGCCGACTACCTTCTCC
>JABSQV010000016.1 GCA_013215565.1 Myxococcales bacterium
CGGCCGCGGGCAAGCCTGCCGAGAGCCGGACCTGCACCCCGCCGTCGGCATCGACGCGGACGCCGGTGCGTTCGAGCACCTCCTGGCCCACCGGCGCGACCTCGAGCAAGCCGCTCTTGCCTGAGCCGGCGCGTGCCCGATGGCCGGAGAGCGCCCGCCCCAGCGCGCGCTGGATGAAGTCGGCGGCCGCGCGACGCGCGTCCGGATTCGCAGACGCGCGTGCGGGCAGTCCGGCCGCGTCCGCCGGGACCTCGACACAGACGCGGCTGGGTGCCGCGAACGGGTCCCCCTGCACGTGGTCGAAGCAGAGCGCGAGCCTGCCGAGGGTGTAGGCGCGGCGCGCGAGGTCCTTGTAGTGCCCGTAGGGGCGGCCGTCGATGCGTTCCAGATCGACGCGCAGATCGCCGGAAGAAGGCCGGGAAGGAGGACGCGGGCGCCCCCGACCCACGCTCACGCAGCCGGCGTCGCGCGGCGCCGAAACAGCAGGACCGCGAGCGCCAGGAACGGCAGCGCCGAAAGCACGCCGCCGACCCAGCCCTGTCCATGCGGGTCGAGGAGATTCCAGAGCCACATGCTGAACGCGATCTGGACCAGGTAACCGGCCGACGCCACCCAGACCCAGGGTCGCAGCCGGTAGAACCCGTAGCTCAGCGCGGCATACACGATCCAGTGCAACGCCGCGCCCAGCTTGGCTGCAACCCCCGAGAACAAAATCCCGAACCAGACCTCGTCGTCCTGGTCGAGGGGCTTCCAGAACAGGTCCCAGGGCACATAGATCAGGGTCATGTAAAGGCAGAACGCCAGGATCGCGTTGACCCACCATGGACGCCGCGCGAGTTCCCCGCGCCATGCGAGCGCCATCAAGCGCTTCCGTTCCCGCCGATCCCGCGCCGGCGCAGGAACGCGTCGATCGCATCACACAGTGCGCGCGGTTCGTCGAAGTGAACCATGTGTCCGGCCCCCGGAATCTCGGCCGACTCGGCGTCCGGGAAGAACGCGAGGCGTCTCAGGAACTCAGCCTCCGGAAGATAGCCACCCGTCTCGCCGGTCTCCCGGGGTCGTTTTCGGCCCCGGGTCCAGAAGTCTCCCGAGGCGCCCCCGTTCACCACCAGCGTCGGACAGCTGACGCGCTCCCAGCTCTCCTCGATCTGCCGGAAGTTGAAGCCGCCCCAGCTGGTGCGCAGGAATGGATCCCACTTCCAGCGAAGCCCCCCCTCGGGGTGCGGGCGGGTGCCGGCCTCGGCCAGCAGGCGTGCACGCGCGGGATCGAGACGGCGATGGTTGCGCCGGATCCGCGCAGTGGCCTCGTCGAGATCCGCGACGCGCTTGCCGTGCGGCGAGAGCTGGTCGAGCGCCTCGATCGAGTTCCGCGCCCAGAAGAGCCCGGCCTCGCGGCTGCCCTCGCCTTCCCAGTTGGGAGGCCCGATGCCCTCGACGAGCACCAGCGCCCGGGGCACCTCGGGGAACAGCCCCGCGTACTGCGACGCGACCTCGCCGCCAAAGCTATGCCCGATCAGGACCGGCCGCCCGAGTTCGAGTCCCAGGATCGCGGCGCGCACGTCGATCACGAAGTGCTGCAGCGCGTAGTAGTGCACGTGGTCGCTGTCGCCGTGTCCACGCAGGTCGAGCGCAACCACGCGAAAGCGGTCGCAGAAGCGCTCGGCAATCGGATCCAGGCTCTGGGCCAGGTCTCGCATGCCGTGGAGGAGCAGCATGCCGGGGGCCGCTCCCGGCCCGGGCTCCCCGTAGTCGAGGACCGACAGCTCGATCGCGTGACTCCGGATCCGGAGTTGCTTGGGCATCCGAATTGACTTTCGTATTTTCTTTGCTAGTTTCAGCCGAGCTTCGAGGGTGATTTCAAGTTACGCACGCTCTTTGCAACCCCCCCATGACCCCTCCCAGGAGTTCAAAGGGACGCCCGCTCCGATCCGCACCGGGGCCGGAGAGCTGCGGAGGACCCGGGCGCCTCGGGGCCCGGGCTCCCTCGAAGCAATTGGCGCGCCCCGGCCCTCAGAGCCGGCCGAGCAAATCCGACGCCGCGTCCCCGAGCGCATCCGTCGACGCTGACATCTCGAGGTTGCGCATCCGGCTCCGCAGCAGGCTGCGCTGATCGGTCGAGGCTCGGGGCACGGCTTCAGCGAGCGCGTCGAGTACACCCAACAACTCGCGCTCGTCGTCTAGGTCGAGCAGCATCAGCAGCATGCTGAATTGCTCCGGCATGCCGAAGCTCTTCTTGAACTCGCGGTAGGTCCGGAGAAAAGTGGGCGACGCATGCGCGGTCCGCAGTCGCTGCTCGAGACGGCTGCGCCCGGCGTCGTTGCGCTTGCCGAAGAGTTGCTCCTCGACGCGGCGCTTGTAGGCAGCGTTCACGCGGCGGGAACGTCGCCTGCCACCATCGGGGCCGGATCGGCCATTGCCGCCCCCGCGTTGCTTCTCACGGCGTCGCTTATCCGCCTCGCTTGACGAATTCTTGTCGCGATCAGTCACCTGCAGGTTCCCTCGAAAGGCCGCGCGGCGCCGCGATCCAAGCTTGGCAAGGAGGCACGGCCCCGGGGCAAGGCCCCTAGGTCCGGGATCCGATGGCAGAGCATTCGCTGCCAGTCACATGGTTAAAGGGGGCGACCACCTTTGGCCGAAACCCCCACCGCACTCGTAGCATGCACCATTCAGCCAATAATGTCGCGCTCTCGCCCAGGATCGGGTCCTGGAACACACAGCCCCGCCCAGCCCCGGACACGAGCGCCCGCCCCGGAGGCCCGGCGGCGTAAGCTGCGGGGCCCGCCGCTTCGCCACGCCCGTACTCCCAGCCACAGACCGCGCCCCACGAAGAAGAGTCCCAGGCCGTCGAAGCAGGCGTCGAGCAGGCTCGGGTTCTCTCGAAACACAGACTCGCCGGTCGCGAATCCAATCCCGACCAGAACCGCTCCCAGGAGCAACTCGGGCAGGCCTCTCATCCGGCATCCGCATTCACATGCATCACCGGGAGACCTTTCGGACACTCAACCGCCGGCCTGAAGCCCCGCGCGAAGACACGCCCCCTGCGTGGGCTTCGAGAGCCCGGCAGGCCGGAGTCCGGCTCAGAGAGCCCAGACAGCGAGCGCGATGAGCAACGCGATCCCGCCCAGCACCCCGCTTAGAACCCGCGGAAAATGCGGCTGAATCAGCAGCGGGTCAGAGGCAATGCTGCGCACGTCGAGCGCATCCAGGCGACCCTCGGTCACAGCCTCGAGGTCCTCGAGGCACAGTTCCACCGAGATCTCCGCGTAGGCCTCACCGATCTCGCGTGACGCGATCGCGGGGGCGCCGTGGTAGGAGACGCGTCTGCCCCCGCGCCCGTAGCCGAAGCGCGAATTCAAAGCCCAGCCGACGCCACCCGCGAGGCTCTCCGCGACCAGCCGCGACTGCGCCGCGCTCTCGGAGCGACCCAGTCGGGCGAGCCCGGCCGCAATCCAACTCCCGAGGCGCGCAATCGGCCAGAACTCGGGTGGCGCATCGGCGGGGAGCGATTTGAACTCAGGCGCGACCAGTTCCGGACGTTTCGCCAGGTACCACGAGGTCTCCCAGCCACCCGCGTGTTCGCCCGACAGCAGGCCCGCGCGTTCCGCCTCGCTCAGATCGCGTCCGATGCAGGCCTCGACGCGATCGAAGGCGAGACCCCGCGTCAACTGGTAGAGCGCCCGGATCGAGGGCGTGAACATGGAGATCCCGGAGCGGCGCGAGACCACGCGACACGCGGCCTCGAGTGCGGCCGCGTGGCGGGGACCCCCGTGCGCGTTCGTGAGCATCACGTAGCGAAAGCCGGCCCGGGCCAACTGCTCGCCGAATGCGCGCACCACCCGGTAGACGACCCGCGGCGGGGTGTTGATCGATCCCGCGAGTGGCAGCTCGTCGGTCCCGATCGGGAGCGGAGGAAAACGCACCGCGGTCCAGTCGGAACGCGGCTGCGTGAAGCGGCGGGCAGTCTCGTCCGCCATCCAGATGGCCTGGTGATAGTCGGACCCGATCGGAAGATGGGGGCCGTGAACCTCGAGCGCGCTGACCGCACAGAACGCGACGGTGCGATCGAGATCCAGGGCCTGGAGATCCAGCTGGGAAAGGGTGTCGGCGTCCCGGATCGTTCCCGACCCCGGGCTCTGCTCTGGCGCTTCCATAGGTCTGTATAATACCTCGCCGTGCTCAAACGAATTCATCACATCGGAATCGTGGTCCCCGACCTCGACGCCGCCTACGGCTTCTGGCGCGACACGCTGGGGCTTGCCTTCGAGAAGGAGGCGACCGTCGTCGACCAGGGGGTGCGCGCGGCACTGCTCCGCTGCGGGGAGAGCGAGATCGAACTGCTCGAGCCAATCGACTCCAAAAGCGGCGTCGGCCGCTTTCTGGAACGGCGCGGCGGAGGCCTACACCACATCTGCTTCGAAACCGACGACGTCGCAGCCGAACTCGAGGGCGCGCGCAAGCGCGGTCTCAGCCTGATCGACGAAGCGCCGCGCGCGGGGCTGGCGGGCCAGATCTGCTTCCTGCACCCGCGCTCCTGTGCGGGCGTGCTGGTGGAGTACGCCGAGCCGTGAGCGAGCACGAGAACGGACTGCGCCTGGACGAGGTCCGCATCGCGGTCGACTCGGTCCCGGATGCGGCCCTGACCTTCGATCGCAACCTGGAGCTTCCGGGGCGACCCGAAGCCGGCGTCGTCCGGATTCCGATCGGGGCCTCCGAGATCGTGCTCGAGTCCGCCAGCGAGGGCGAGCGGGCCGGGATGACGGGCTTGGTCCTGGGAACGCCCGACCTGGAGGCGCTGACGGCGCGACTCGAGGCCGCGGGCGTGCCCTTCGAGCGCGATGCGGACGGAGGCCTCCGGATCGCGGGCAGCGTCGCGAACGGCGCGCCTCTCGAGATCCGAGCCACCCAGAAGACTTGATCGAGAAGCTGCTCGCGTCGCTCGAGGCCCTGGCGGACCGCGAGGCAGTCGTGGGCCTCGATCCGCAGGGCGAGCCGGCCTGGCGACGCTCTGGGCGCGACACGCTGCGCGAGATCGGTGGCTGGCAGCAACAGCTCCGGGCACGCGGCCTGCGACCGGGCGAACGGGTCGCGATCGACCTGCCCCGCGGACCCGATCTGCTGCCCGCCCACGCTGCGGTGCTCGCCTCCGGAGCCACGGTGGTCCCCGTCAACACGGCGCTCACGGCCGCCGAGCGCCGGAGGCTGGTGGAGCAGGCCGACCCGAAGGTCGTTCTCGGTCGCGCTGATCGGCCTGGTACGGCCACCGCTCCGGTGCTCGAGGCGCCCCCGCCCGGGACCCCGGCGCTGCTGATCTTCACGAGCGGGACCACGGGGCAGCCCAAGGCCGTGCCTCTCACGCTCGCCAACCTCGAGGCCAACCTCGAGGCCCTCGTCGGGACCTGGGGCCTGTCGGCGGCGGATCGCCTGCTCCACGTGCTGCCCGCGCATCACGTGCACGGGCTGTGTCTGGCCCTCTACGGCTGCGTGCGCGCCGGTCTCTCGATCGTGCTGGCTCCCCGTTTCGAGGCAGATACGGCACTCCGCTGCCTCGAACGCTACGCGATCACGGTCTTCATGGGCGTGCCGACGATGTACCACCGCTTCCTGATCTCGCAGACCGAACCCGATCTGTCGCAGATGCGACTGTTCATCTCGGGCTCGGCCCCGCTCTCGGCCGAGGACTTCCGGGGCTTCGAGGCGCGCTTCGGACACCAGCCGCTCGAGCGTTACGGACTCAGCGAAACCCTGATCGTGAGTTCCAACCCGCTCGAAGGCGAGCGCCGACCCGGGAGTGTCGGACTTCCCCTGCCACGTACTGAACTCCGGCTCGCCGAAGACGGCGAGATTCTGGTCCGCGGACCCGGGGTGATGTCGAGCTACTGGCGAGCACCCGAAACCCTCGAGCCGGCGTTCGTGGACGGGTTCTTCCGCACCGGCGACCTCGGCCGGATCGGGGACGGCGGCTACCTCGAAATCAACGGCCGCAAGAAGGAGTTGATCCTGGTCGGTGGCTCGAACGTGCTGCCGGGCGAGGTCGAACGCGCGCTCGCCGGGGAGCCGGACGTAGATGACCTGGCGGTCGGCGGTGTCGCGGACCCCGATCTCGGAGAGCGCGTGGTGGCATTCGTGGTCGCTGGCCGGGACGCCGAGACTTCGAGCGTCGAGGCGCGGCTGCGTGCGCGCGCAGAATCCGAACTCGCAGGCTACAAGCGACCCCGCGAGTACCGCTTTCTGGACGAGCTGCCGCGCAACGCCATGGGCAAGCTGGACCGGCGCGCCCTTGCGCGGGATTGAAGGGCCGCGAAGCTCAGCCGAGCAGACAGCGCAGCTGGGCGAGGTGCGCGTCCGTGGCAGCCGTGAGCAGCCCCGTCACGCCGGGCTCGTAGCGATCCGGAAAGCTCCCGTCGAGGGATTCGATCCGGCCGCCGGCCTCGAGCAGCGGCAGGGCCGCCACCCAGGCCCGGCGCGACAGCCCATCCGGCGTCGCAGCCAGCCGCAATCCACCGAAGATGTCCTCGAGAAACGGCGCCACCCCGATGGCGCCGCCCGCAGCCACGCGCGGCTGCAGGCCCTGCAGCGCGAGCGCGCTCCGAACCGAATCCGGAAGACCGTAGGACACCAGCACCCGTGTACCCGGGGGGCTCACCTGAAGCGGTTCGAACCCGCCCCCCGCGAACGCGATCTCGGCGCCCTTGCCGCGGACGGCCCGGAGCAAGAGCCGCGACTTGGGCAGCCCGACCAGAGCGGCCTCGACGAGACCGCGTCGCTCCAGACCGACCAGAATCGCGTAGGGGCCATCTCCGCGCAGGAAGCGGAGCGTCCCGTCGATCGGATCGATCACCACGACGTGCGCGGCCGCAGCGTCGTGGCCGTTGCTGAATTCCGAAACGCTGGGGGTGTCTTCCTCGACGTACAGGCCGACTTCCGGGAAGGCCTCGCGCAGGGCCACCAGCAGGATTTCCTGTGAGACGCAGTCGGCGTCAGTCAGGGCCGCCTTTTCGGGCCGCAGTTCCTCGAGCTTGGGCCGGTTGCGTACGCGGCCCTCGAGCCAGCGCACCGCCGCAGTCGCCTGCCAGACGGGAAGCGTCAAGCGTTCGACGAAAGCCGAGGGAGTGAGTTCTCGAGAGGAGGGAACGGCCATGGCGCGGCGGGAGAGTAGCCGATGTTCGCCGGCCCGAAAGTCGGGCCGCTGCGGGCGCAGGTGACGCGGATCGGCTCCTCGTTTTAGGATGTAGGGCGACGAGAGGAGCGAAACGAGATGGAGTTCAACCTGGCCGAGATCCACGAGGCGATTGCGGCTGCGATCCCGGACCGCCCCTCGATCGTCTATCGCGAGCGAATTCTGACCTGGGCGGAGGTCGCGGACCGAACCCGGCGGCTCGCAAACTACCTCCGGAGCCGGGGCCTCGGGCTCCACACCGCTCGCCGAGGACTCTCGAACTGGGAGTCCGGGCAGGATCACGTCGCGCTTTATCTCTACAACTGCAACGAGTACCTCGAGGGCATGCTGGGCGCCTTCAAGTCGCGGACAGCCCCGTTCAACGTCAACTACCGCTACGTGGAAGAGGAGCTGATCTACCTGCTGCGCGACGCGCGTGCCCGCGCAATCATCTACCACGCGGTCTTCGCGCCCACGCTCGAGAAGATCCGGCCGGAACTTCCGGATCTCGAGCTGCTGCTCCAGGTCGAGGACGCATCCGGCGAGGCCCTGCTTCCCGGGGCCACGGACTACGAGCAGGCACTGGCTTCCGCGTCGCCCGAACGACCCGACCTCGACTGGTCGCCCGACGACCTCTACATCCTGTATACGGGTGGCACCACCGGGATGCCCAAGGGCGTGCTCTGGCGCCAGGCCGACGTCTTCATCGCCGCACTCGGGGGCCGGGCCCCCGACGGGAGCGAGCCGGCCTCGCTCGACGCGATCGTAAAGCGCGCGGCACAGAGCACCGCCAGCATCATGCCGGCGCCACCGCTGATGCACGGGGCCGCGCACTGGGCTTCGTTCAACGCGTTCCACGGCGGCCAGACGATCGTGATGCAGAGCCGGAATGACCGCCTCGACGCACACGACGTCCTGTCCACACTCGAGGCCCAGAAGGTGCTCGCGATCCTGATCGTGGGCGACGCATTCGCGCGTCCGCTGCTCGACCAGCTCAGAAAGCAGAACTACGACCTCCAAGCGACCCGCGTGCTGGTGACGGGCGGCGCCGCGCTCAACGCTTCGCTCAAGCAGGAGTTCCTGGAACTCCTTCCGCACCTGACCATCATCGATTCCGTGGGCTCGAGCGAGACCGGCTCGCAGGGCCAGAACGTGAGCACGCGCGAGACCGGTGCCTCCACCGGGACCTTTTCTCCGGCCCCCGGTAGCTGCGTCCTGAGCGCCGAACTCGACCGCGTTCTCGAGCCCGGCCACGAGGGTCTGGGCTGGTTCGCCCAGCGCGGGCGTGTCCCACTCGGCTACCTCTGGGACGAGGCCAAGACGGCCCGCGCCTTCCCCAAGGTCGAGGGCGTGCGCTACTCGGTCCCGGGCGACCGGGCGCGCCTGCAAGGGGACGGCATCGTCGAACTGCTCGGCCGCGACTCGGTGACCATCAACTCCGGCGGTGAGAAGATCTTCGCCGAAGAGGTCGAACACGCGCTCAAGCAGCACGCGCAGGTCTACGACGCCGTGGTCTGTGGCCGGCCGAGCGAACGCTGGGGACAGGAGGTGGTCGCGGTGGTGCGCCTGCGCGAGGGGGTGGAGGCTTCGGACGCGGACCTGCTCGCGGAGTGCGGACGCCACATCGCCCGCTACAAGTTCCCGAAGGCCTTCATCTACGTCGACGAGATCGTGCGCAGTCCGAGCGGAAAGGCCGACTACCGCTGGGCGGCCGAACTGGTGGCCGGCTGATGCCTGACCCGCTGAGGGCCGCCACCGCCATCTGCGGCCTCGGGCTCACCGAGATGGGGCCCGTCTACGGCCGCAGCGCGACCGACCTCGCGACCGAGGCGATCCTGCTGGCGCTCGAGGACGCGGGGATGCAGAAGCGGGACCTCGACGGCCTGCTGATCAACGCCGGGGTCAGCGGCGGCCTCGGCCTCTCCCTGGCATCTGCGGCCGGCCTCGGGGAACTCGGACTGCTCAACCAGATGAACTCCTGGGGCTCGACCGCGGGCGCGATGCTCCAGTTCGCGGCCATGGCCGTGCATCACGGAATCGCCAACGCGGTGGCCTGCGTCTTCGCGGATGCGCCGCTCGAGCCAGGGAAATCGAGCGGCAGTGTGTACGGCGCCCTGCGCTCGAGGCGTACCGGGATGTCGACGCTGAATGGCGCCTACGGGAACTTCGGCCCGATTCCCTGGTACGCGATGGCGGCGCAGCGGCATATGGACCTGTTCGGAACCACGCAGGATCACCTGGGCGCGATCGCGGTCTCGACCCGGGCCTGGGCGGGCATGTCGCCGCACGCGACGCTTCGATCGAAACTAGATCTCGAGGGCTACCACGCCTCGCGCTGGATCATCGAACCCTTCCACGTGCTGGACTGCTGCCTGGTTTCGAACGGAGGCGTGGCCGTGATCGTGACCCGCGCCGACCGGGCCCGGGACCTGGCGCAGCCCCCGGCCTACATCCACGGCATGGGACAGGCACACAACATCGATCCCGCCGGCCTGACCGACAGTGCGGTCCACACACCCGCGAAACACAGCGGCGAGACCGCATACCGCATGGCGGGAGCCACTCCGGCGGACGTCACCTGCGCCGAACTCTACGACTGCTACAGCTACACGGTGCTGGCATCTCTCGAGGACTACGGCTTCTGCAAGAAGGGCGAGGGCGGGCCCTTCGTCGCCGACGGCAACATCGCGCCCGGGGGCGCGCTCCCGACCAACACCGGCGGGGGTCAACTCTCGGGCTACTACATGTGGGGCATGACGCCGATCTCCGAGGCGGTGATCCAGGCCCGGGGTCAGGGCGGAGAGCGGCAGGCGCCAAACGACCTGGTTCTGGTGTCCGGAAACGGCGGGCTCTTCAGTCACAATGCAACGCTGCTGCTCTCGCCGCACGCGGCCTGAACGGGAAGGCGCGCCCGTGTCACAGCTCAGCGAACTGCTCCCGGTTCCCGACGAGGCATCCCGGCCCTTCTTCGATGCGGCGCTGGAAGGCCGGCTTCTGCTCCAACGCTGCGCGGGCTGCGCGCAGGCCTGGTTTCCGTTTCGCGCGCGCTGCGCCGCCTGCAACCAGGGAAGCCTCGCGTGGGAGGTGGCCAGCGGCAAGGGCCGCATCTACATGCACGGCCGGATGCACCAGATCTTTCACCCGGAACTGGCCGAGGCCGTACCCTACCGGCTCGCGATCGTCGAACTGGAGGAGGGGGTGCGGTTCCTGACGCAACTCGTAGACGCCGAGCCGGAGCGCGTGCGCACGGGCGCGCCCGTAGAGGTGATCTTCGAGCGGCTCAGCGAGCAGGTCGCGATCCCGAAGTTCCGGCTCCGCTAGACGTTCGAGCCAGCCCCCCGGGCGCAGACTCAGTCTTCGGGAATCAGTTCCAGCGCGGCCGAGTTCAGGCAGTAGCGCTGGTGCGTGGGCGGTGGACCGTCTTCGAACAGGTGTCCCAGGTGCGCGTCGCAGCCCGCGCACAGGACCTCGGTTCGCACCATCCCCATGCTCGAATCCGTCTCGGTTCGCACGCGGTCCTGGCCGAGCGGCTGCCAGAAGCTCGGCCAGCCGGTGCCCGAGTCGTACTTTGTCTCAGAACTGAACAACTCCATCTCGCAGCAGACACATCGGTAGCGTCCCGGGTCCTTGGTATTCCAGTAGCAGCCGCTGAAAGCGGGCTCGGTGCCCTTCTGACGCGCCACCTGAAACGCCTCGGGGCTGAGTCGCTCCCGCCACTCCCGCTCACTCTTCTCGACCCTCTTCATCCGGACTCCTCCTCGCGTTCCAGGATACCGCGGGTTTCCACGAGCACCGCGTCGAATCGTTCTTCGAGGGCCCGGTTCGTCCCCCGCAGACCGGCCACGACGCGTTCCGACCAGCTCAGATACTCGCTTCGACGCGAGAGCGACCAGCTCTGCGGCGGGTCGAGCCCGACGTCGCGCACATTGACGATCTTGTCGGCCAGCTTGATCAGCCTGGCCCGTGGGCTCTTGTGCGGCGCGGTCTCGATCTGCAGGCGTTTCCGCTCCGCCCGCTCGAGGCGCTTGTCGTCGCTCAGCTCCGCTACCAGATTACTCAACTCCGGCCCGAAGCGAGTTCCGAGATCGGCCAGACTCGCGTGTGTATCCTCGACGGTGTCGTGCAGAATCGCGGCCGTGATCACGAGCAGGTCCCGGACGCCTGCAAGCTCCCAGAGCATCTCGGCCACCTCGACCGGGTGTTCGATGTACGGCCGCTTCCGGGGTCCCTTCCGGGTCTGGCCCCGATGCAACTCGGTCGCGTAGGCCATGGCCCGAAACAAGACCGAGAGCCCCCCCGTTCCGAACTCGGATCGGTCAGCGTCTACTGCGCTCACGGAGCGCCGCCGGAGAAATCTCTGTGGAAATACGCCTCGATCGAGCGGCTCCGATCATGGAGCGCACGCGTCGCCGGACTCCGCCGATAGCCGCGACCTGCGTAGAGTCGGTGCGCGTCCTCGAAGCGCGTATCGCTCCAGAGCTCCATCCTCTCGCGGCCGCGCTCCACGAGTTCCGCCTCGGCGAGCTGCATGAGCCGGCTTCCGAGCCCCTGACGCCGCAGCCGGCGAGACACGTAGAGCTTCTTCAACTCCAGCGTCCGCGCATCGCTTCCCGGCCGGACGCCGGCGCTCCCCACGATGCACCCCTCCCGCTCGGCAACCCAGAACTGCCCGTTCCCGGCGCGGTAGCAGGTCTCGATCGTGAGCAACTCCGGCTCCTCGCCGCCGACGTCCAGAACGCAGCCCGCATATTCCGAAAATACGGCCTCGATCAGGGAAATCAGGCCCGCCGCGTCTCCGTCGCGCGCAGCTCGAATCCGGGGCTCCTCCACGTCCGGAATCATACGTGACCTGCAGCGGGCCGTCGCCCGGCCGCATCACTTCGCCGGCTGCTTCTTTCTCGGCGCCCGGATCTGCTTTGCAAATTGGGCTGCGCTTCGTGCGGGCGCTTCGCAGACGCGGTCCTCGCACACGTACGCGGTCGGCTTCCCGTCGAGCGCGCGCTTGTGCTCGAGCAGCGGCACCCGGCCGCTGAGTTCCGAGAGCTCGGACTCCGTCGTCACGACGACGATGCGATTCGGAAGAAATACCCGGGCGAGTTCCGCCAGAAAAGGGTCGGCCTCGCTCCGGCTTTCGGGTGTGACGATCAGAATCTCCTTCGGAGTACCGGCGAGGTAATCGACCGCGTCGAGCATACGGCCGAGCGAGGTCGGGCGCTGCGCCAGCACTCCGGAAAAGGCGCGCAGGGTCATCTCGGCGCGCTCGCGGTACGCTTCCCCTGAGGTCAGCGAGTAGAGCCGCAGCAGATTCAAGGCCGCCACCGAGTTCCCGGAAGGAAGCGCGCCGTCGCTTCCGGGCTTCTGGCGCACCAGCAGCCGTTCCCCGTCCGAGGGCGTCATGAAGTAGCCCCCGCCCTCCTCGTCGAAGAAGCGCCGGTCCAGGTCGGCCTGCAGCTCGAGCGCCCGGTCGAGCCAGAACGGGTCCCCGTTCACCTCGAACAGGTCGAGCAGGGCCGCGATCAAGAAGGCGTAATCATCGAGTACGCCGATACCGTGCGCGCGCCCATCCTTGAGATAGCGCGCGAGCCGGCCATCGGAAGCCGCGCGCTCGAGCAAAACCCGTGCCGCGCGAGCGCCCCGCGCGATCCAGTCCGGCTCCTGCAGCGCGAAGCCCGCGCGCACGTAGGCCTGGATCATCAGGCCGTTCCAGCCGACGAGCTGCTTGTCGTCGCGAAGCGGCGGAACGCGACCGGCCCGGGTCTCCCGGAGCCGAATCCGAATCTGTTCGAGTTCGGCCTCGACCTGGGCCGGCGGCCGCTCGAACTCGGCGGCGAGTTCGGCGACGCTGCGGTCGCGCCGCAGTACGGTCATACGCTGTTCGAAATTTCCCTGCGCTTTCACGCCGTACGCGGCCAGCGCGAGCGGGGCGAGTTCCGCGCCCACGGCCTTGCCGACCTGCGCGGGGTTCCAGACGAAGAACGTGCCCTCCTCGCCCTCGCTGTCGGCATCGGTGGCGGCGTAGAAGCTGCCGAGCGGCGATGTCATCTCGCGCGATACATAGGCCAGGACGTCGCGCGCAACCTGCGCGTACGCCGGGTCGCCGGTCAGCTGATAGGCCTCGGTAAAGGCAGTCACGAGCTGCGCATTGTCGTAGAGCATCTTTTCGAAGTGCGGAACGGTCCAGGTCGGCTCGGTCGTGTAGCGGTGAAAGCCCCCGCCGACGTGATCGTAGATCCCGCCGCGTCGCATCGCGTCGAGCGTAGTTCGCGCCATCCGCAGCGGCGTTTCGTCTCCGCTGCGAAGATGCGCGCGAAGCAGAAAGGGAAGCGGAAGGCTCGACGGGAACTTTCGTTGTTGCCGCAGCCCGCCGTTTTCGGCGTCGTAGCTTCTGAGATACGCGGCGAGCGCGCGCTCCAGTTCCCGGGTCCCGGGCATCCCGAGCCCGCCCCGGTGCGTAGAGCCGGCCTCGATCCGGCGCGTGAGATCCAGACCCGCGGCCAGGACTCGCTCGGGTTCCTCGTCGTAGAGCCTGCGGAGTTGCTCCAGCAGGCTGAGCAGTCCGGGCCTCTGAAAACGCGGGCTGTCCCGAGGCGGAAAATAGGTACCGCCGTAGAAGGGTCGCCGATCGGGTGTGAGCCACATCGTCATCGGCCAGCCGCCACTGCCCGAGATCAACTGGACCGCGTCCATGTAGACGTCGTCGACGTCCGGGCGCTCCTCGCGGTCAACCTTGATCGCGATGTAGTTCTGGTTCATGTAGCGCGCGATCTCGAGATCCTCGAACGATTCCTCCTCCATCACGTGGCACCAGTGGCAGGTCGAATACCCGATGCTGAGCAGCACCGGGCGCCCGAGTCGGCGGGCGGTCTCGAACGCCTCGTCCCCCCACGGATACCAGTTCACGGGGTTGTGCGCGTGCTGCAGAAGATACGGACTCTCCTCGAGAACCAGCCGGTTCGTAAATCGCGCCGCGCCGTGATCGTCGAGGTGCCGGGTTCGGGGCACGTAGTCCGGGCCGAAGCGCTCCGCAGCAGTCGCGACGCGGGCCGCGAGTTCCTCGGAGAATGCGGCCGAACCGGGCGGAGGCCCGGCCTGGGCCGACCCGGCGAAGAGCAGCGCGAGGGCCGCCCGCGCGGCCCCGCGCGCGCACACGGCGCGCTGCGCGCAGCGATTCCGGGAGTCGCTTCCGCGAAAGCTGCCCAGCGCTGGCTTCACTCAGGCGCTCCGGCGAGTCGCGTGGTCACCACGACGGTGCTTCGCGTCAACCGGGCGCGGCGGCGAAAGCACGCGAAGCTCGCCTCTTGCTCCAAACCGGGACCTGCAGGCCGCCGTGAGCGCTCCCAGACCGCGAGACTCGGATAGCGCGTGATGAGCAAGACCCTCGCATCGGGCGCTTCCGCGTCGAGACTCCGGAATAGCCCCTGTACCTCCACCCCGAAGGACTTCTCGAACTCGGGCCACGCCGCCTGGGAGAGTTCCAGGAACTCGGGCCAGTCCGCATCCGCGATCTCGAACCAGCGGTGGGCATACACTCCGGGTTCAGTGCGGGGCACCGCCTCGGTCGGACGCACCGTAGCCTCGACGCGCTCCGACGAGACCGTGCGAACCCCCGAAACTCCATCGACCGCGAAACCGGCGCCGCGCGCAAGCGCGTCGGTGTCGGACCAGGCCGTCAGGACCAACCCCTGATGGGACGGAAGCCCGATCTGGGCCACGAAGAGTCCGAACAGAGAGCCTCCACGCGCCGCGACCGCGCTCGCCCCCGGGCCCGTAATCGCGGGAACCACGCGGGGCCAGGAGCCGGCCGGGACTTCGATTAGGCGAGACTCGAAGCAGCAGTTCACGCACGCATTATCGCGCAACGCGGGTTCCGTCCTCCACCCCTCACCCGAGGCTGGGTCGCCGGGGCAGAGGGCGAGGGGTGGAGTCCTCGGAAGCAGCCAGGCTCAGCGCCGATCCAGACCCGCTTCAGCATTGGAACTGGGACAGGAGCAGTCCAGCAACAGCTTCACCCAACATAGGGACCGGAAGGTGGAAGGTTCGGTTCTTCTCTAAGGTAGCGACCGGGCCGGAAAAGATCCTCACGATCCCATTGGCGAACGCTCAGGAATCAATCCAGGAGTCCGGAAGCGCACTCTGCGGGGCACCGGGGTCCCAGATAGAATGAACTGCATGGCGGGTCGGCTGGCTTCCAAGCGCGCGCTCATCACGGGAGCGGCTCAGGGGATCGGAGCAGCCAGCGCTCGCGCGTTCGCGGCGGAGGGGGCCGAGGTCATCGCCACGGACATCCAACCCGAGAAGCTGGAACGGCTCGGGAAGGCCGACGGCATCTCGGTCCGACTGCTCGACGTGACCGACCCCGGGCAGGTGGCCGAGGCGGCAGCCGAGATCCGGGAGCTCGACATTCTCTTCAACTGCGCGGGCACCGTGCACCACGGCACGATTCTCGACTGCGAGGAAGAGGACTGGAACCACTCCTTCGATCTCAACGTCCGTTCGATGTACCGCATGATCCGGGCATTCCTGCCGGGCATGCTCGCGGCCGGAGGAGGCTCGATCGTAAACATGAGTTCGGCCGCGTCCACCATCCGGGGCGCGCCCAACCGCTTCGTCTACGGAGCCACCAAGGCGGCCGTGATCGGACTCACGAAGGCCATCGCGATCGATTACGTCGCGCGCGGCATTCGCTGTAACGCGATCTGTCCGGGAACCGTACAGACCCCGTCCCTCGACGAGCGGATTCGGGCACTCGGCGACGAGCAGAACGCGCGCCGCGCGTTCATCGCCCGCCAGCCGATGGGGCGGCTGGGTAGCGCGGGCGAGATCGCGTCCCTGGCCGTGTATCTGGCTTCCGACGAATCGGCCTTCACCACCGGGACGGCGGTTTCGATCGATGGTGGATGGAGCATCTAGTTGTCCGCGCGGGCCCGCGAAACGCTGAAACTCTACTTCGATTACAAGAGCCCGTTCGCGTATCTCGCCGCGGAGCCCGCATTCGCCCTCGCGGAGCGCTACGCGGTAGAGGTGCGCTGGATCCCGTTCACGCTGCGCATCAAGGGCAAGGGAGCGCGCAGCGTCTACTCCGAGTGGAAGGTCCGGTACTCCTACATGGATGCCCGGCGCTTCGCGAACCGGCGCGGGCTTCGGATCCTGGGGCCGCGCAAGGTCTACGACTCGACCCCGGCTCTGATCGGAGCGCTCCACGCGCAACGCGAGGGGTTTTTCCGCGAGTACACCGAAGCGGTCTACTCGCGCTTCTTCCAGCGCGAACTCGAGATCGATCTGCCGCTCGAGGTCGCAAAGCTGATCTGCGAACTGGGCCGCTCGCAAGAGGACTACCTGGACTTTCTGGCGGGTCCCGGGCCCGGCGAACTCGAACGCGCGCTCGAGGAAGCACACGCGGACCGGGTCTTCGGGGTCCCGATCTTCGTCTTTCGAAACGAGCAGTTCTGGGGACACGATCGCATGCCGCTGCTCGAAGCGCGCCTGACCGAGCACGGGCTCGGACGCTGAAGACAGCCCCGCGCGGCGGCTTGCTGGGCTTCGGTATAGACTGGAGTTCAAGGAGCGCGAAAACGTGAGTCTGCTTTTCAAGAAGCCGCGCTTGCCCACGTCTGCGCAGGCGCTTCCGGGACGTACGGCCCGGATGCCCGTCGCGCCCCGCCACTTCGTGAACGGGAACCCGCTCGAAGGACCCTTCGCGGGCCTGGAACAGGCGCTGTTCGGGATGGGCTGTTTCTGGGGAGCGGAGAAGATGTTCTGGGAGCTGGACGGCGTCTACACGACCGCAGTGGGTTACGCGGCCGGGTTCACGCCCAACCCGAGCTACGAAGAGGTCTGCTCGGGTCTCACGGGGCACAACGAAGTCGCAAAGGTCGTCTTCGACCCCGAGCTCCGAAGCTATGCAGACCTGCTTCGGATCTTCTGGGAGGGCCATGACCCGACCCAGGGCATGCGCCAGGGCAACGACGTGGGGACCCAGTACCGGTCCGGCGTCTACGCCTTCTCGGACGCGCAGCTCGCCGCCGCCGAGACGTCGCGCGACGCCTACCAGGAGCGCCTAGACCAGGCGGGCTACGGCGCGATCACGACCGAGATCCTGCCGGCGCCGGATTTCCAGTTCGCCGAGGACTACCACCAGCAGTACCTGGCCAAGAACCCGCAGGGCTACTGCGGCCTCGGCGGCACCGGCGTCGCCTGCCCGATCGGCCTCGAGACCTGAGGCTGCTGAAGCACCGGGCCCCGAGCGGCACCCCGGGGAGACACCGCCTCGACGGAGCCTCGTCTAGCATGAAGCCAGCCCCGACGCCGACGCTTCCGGACTACCGGTCCCAGAGCCTCTGGCTGGACACGGTTCCGGACGCGCTCCAGCCGCGGCCGTCCCTCGAGCAGGAACTCGAGGTCGACCTCGCGATCGTGGGCGCGGGCTATACGGGGCTCTGGACCGCCTACTACCTGAGCACACTCGAACCCGCGCTTCGCATCGCAATCGTCGAGTCGGAGATCGCGGGCTTCGGGGCTTCGGGCCGCAACGGCGGCTGGGTGCTCGGCGAGAGCATGGGGATCGAGGACTACTTCGCCGCGCCCGATCAGCGCGAGCGCGGGATCGCGCTCCAGCGCGCGCTCTTCGACGCGGTGGATGAGGTCGGCCGAATTTCGCAGGCGGAGGGGATCGACTGCCACTACACCAAGGGCGGCACGCTCGCCGTGGCCACGGTCGAACCCCACCGGCGCCAGTTGCAGGAGCGTCTGAACGAACTGCGCGGGCTCGGCTTCGGGAGCGACGACTACCGCTGGCTCGAACCCGCGGAGTGCCGCGCGCGGATTCACACCCAGCAGAACCTGGGCGGCGTCTACTCGCCTCACTGTGCCGCGATTCACCCCGCGCGGTTGGTACGCGGACTGGCCGACCGGGTGGAAGCGCGTGGTACCCGAATTTTCGAGCGCTCTCCGGCAATCGCAATCGAACCGCGCGCGGTCATCACCCCGCGCGGCCGCCTACGGGCGGATCTGGTGCTGGTCGCGACCGAGGGCTACACGCGTGACCTGCCCGGGCGTCGCAGGCAGCTGCTTCCAGTCCACTCGATGATGATCGCAACCGAGCCGCTCTCGGATGTAGTCTGGAAGGAGATCGGGCTCCGCGAGCGCGAGACCTTCGCAGACCCGCGCCGGACCGTGATCTACGGGCAGCGCACCGTCGACGGGAGAATCGCGTTCGGGGGACGCGGCAGCTACTTCCTGGGTTCACGCTACCGAAACCGCTTCCCTGCGGACCACCTGAGGTTTCGCCAGGTACGAACTGCGCTGGTCTCCCTGTTCCCGGTACTGCGCGACGCCCGCATCACGCACCGCTGGGGGGGACCGCTCGGCGTAGCGCGCGACTGGCGGGTCTCGGTCGGCCTCGACCGGAAGGCGGGCCTGGCCTGGGGCGGAGGTTATGCGGGCGAGGGTGTTTGCGCTTCCAACCTGGTCGGGCGCACGCTGGCTGACCTGATTCTCGAACGCGACAGCGAGTACGCGAGACTCTGCCTGGTACGGCCGCCATTTCAAAACTGGGAACCGGAGCCGATGCGCTGGCTCGCGGTGCACGGCAGCATGCAGCTCGGTGGGCAGATCGATCGCGCCGAACTCGCGGGCCGAACCTCGCCGCGCTGGCAACGCGCGCTGCATCGCTGGCTCGTGGGGCGCTAGCAAGCGCGCGCTCCGCGGAACTCAGGCCGTCGAGACTTCGCGAGCTTCGTCCAGCAAGAAGCGCCTCGTCCAGGCAAGCCGGAGCAACAGATAGGCGAGCAGCCCCAGCGGGCCGAGCATCAACGTAAACACCAGGCAGGGCACCACCGCAAGCCGATGGATCCCGAGCCTGCGGGAATCCCGTATCTCCCAGGCTCCGACGAACAAGTCGAACACGAGGTAGTGCACCCAGCCCGCGAGTGCGGCGGTTTCGGTGGTGAAGAACTGCATCACGCCCGAAAGCGAGAAGAAACTCGCCCCCTCGGGAGCGCCGGAGGAGGAAAGAAACGCCCAGCCATACACCCCGCCGAGCAGGATCGGAATGAAGGCGGAGTGGACGATGCGTTGCGTCCAGACCCAGCCCGGCGCGACCACGAGCAGCAGCCACGCAGGCAGCACACCGTTGTTACAGATCAGAAACAGCGTCTCGGCGGTCACGACCTTCCTCCATTGCCGACACCCGGAGCCCGCTCCTCGGGAATCGGAACCAGGGACAGAATGCCCCCCATGAGAAACAGCAGCGGCAACACCCCGGCCGCGCGCCACGGGGGATCGCCCGGCGTCGCGCTCGCAACCGAAAACGCCGCGACCGAGAGCGCGAGCCCGTAGCCGCTGCCCAGGACCGAAACAGCCCAGACCGCCCAGCGTTCGCCCCGGCGGTAGGGCCCCCACAGGATCACCCCGAGTGCCAGACCCAGCGCGAGCGAGCCCGCACCAACCAGACGCAGGGCCGTCAGTCCCAGGGCCTGCAGACCGGGTGCCAGGTCTTTCCAGTCGGTTCCCGCGGCCGCCGCGTGGTAGGCCATGAACTCTGACGACGACAGGTAGGTCCAGCCGAATGCGATGAGCGCCAGCGTCGCGACCGCGTGAAACCCGAAACCGACTCTGCGCACGTGCATCCGCTACCTCCCTGACGCAGCCTTCAAGATGTCTCGATCCAAGGTCGACTCGTCGAGGCGATCGAGTTCCTCGAGTGTCAGCGTAGCGCCCTGCCCCGCGTACAGGATGCTGGTCGGATCATCGTTCGGCTGCAGGCCGTAATACAGGAACGCGATCGCGCGGGTCACCAACTTCCGCATCCGGATCGCGACCTCCTCGTCGGTGGAGAGGCCCCCGGTATTCCGCGGGTCGATCCGCGAGGTCGAGATGACCCCGCAGCACTTGTCACGGAGAATCGAGAAGGCTTGCCCCGTACGGCCGCGCGACGGGGCAAGGCCGAGATCGGCGATCGCGAGCATGCGGGCGCTCGGGTTGTCGCTCGTATTCCCGACCGAGTTCCGAAGCAGGCTCAAGAGCGGCGCCGCGACGATCTGCTTTC
This sequence comes from Myxococcales bacterium, assembly GCA_013215565.1. Taxonomy (GTDB): domain Bacteria; phylum Myxococcota_A; class UBA9160; order SZUA-336; family SZUA-336; genus JABSQV01. The sequence goes on from JABSQV010000016.1 coordinate 20,202, forward strand.
CGTCGGCGGACAGGTAGCGTGCGCCGGGCCAGATCGAGGCCGTGATCTCGACCTGGAGCGAAAGGGCACGTTCGTAGTAGCGCGTGAGGGACTGGATGTAGTCGAGCCGTACCCCGCCCATCGGAATCAGATAGACGGCGGCCCGCCGCGGGTTCGGCGGGGTGGACGGAGCGTTGGATGCGCAACCCAGGGCGAGCAGAAGGGCGAGCAGGCCTCTGGTTGAAGGCTTCGACGCGATCACGGCCTCTCCGGATGGCGGGGAGGCGCGATGATAGCCCTCCCGGCGCTCCGGGATCCCGCTTGACGAAAAAGCGAAAATAAAGCGAAAATCTACCCATGCAGTCCCGGCCCGCGCTCCCCCCAGGCACCCGCTCGCCCCGGGCCATCATCCGGGAGACCGGCCTGGAGGGACGCGTGCACCTGGGGCTCGAGTCGAGGATCGTGGCCCCGGGCGAGCTAGGGGCGCCCGAACAGAGCCCCCGCACACCGGATCGGCTCGGTCTCGACACGCTGCTGGGCCTCGAGGGAAAAGCCACCGCCGGTACCCTGATCGAACTCGCGGGGGAAAGGTCCTCGGGACGAACCGCCCTCGCCTACCGCATGGCGGCCGGAGCCACCGCACGGGGGGAACTCGTGGCCTGGCTCGACCTCCCGGATGCGCTCGATCCCCGCTTCCTGCGCCGCTCGGGCGTGGACCTGAACGCGCTGCTCTGGGTGAGGCCCCCCGGACTGCGCGCGACCCTGCGCGCAGCCGAGATCCTGGTGCGGGCCGGTTTCGCGATGGTGGCGATCGATCTCTGCGGCATCGGCACGAGCACGCTCGCGAAACTTCCGAACTCGGCCTGGACCCGGCTCCTGCATTCGCTCCGGGGGGCACGCGCCACGGCGGTCCTGCTCTCGGGTCCGGATCGGATTGCGGGCACCGCCGCAACCCTCGGGATCTACACCGAACGGAGTCAGGCGATCTTCGAGCGGGATTTGCTCGAAGGACTGGAACTCTACGCCTCGGTCGTTCGCAACCGGGCGGGGCCCATCGGCGAGGCGCACCCACTCCGAGTTCTGCAGCGTCCCGTACCCGTGGACCTTTCCTGAGCCGAGGAAGCATGGACCGGTTCGCGTGCCTTTACGTACCCGACCTGCCCCTGGCGACCGCACTTCGCAACGAACCGGAGCTCCGCCACCGCGCACTCGCGATCGTCGACGGACCCACCATCGTCGCGGGCTGGCTGCAAGGCCTGACCGTCGCGCAGGCAGAGGCGGTCCGGTCCGACCTCGTCGTGCGCGCGCTCTCGCTGGAGGGCATTCACTCCGCGCAGGAAGCCCTGATCGACGTAGCGATTTCGGTGACGCCCCGGGTCGAGGAAAGCGAGACGGGTACCATCTTCCTCGACCTCGCGGGAACCGGCGCGATTTTTCCGAGCGAACGGGGCCTGCTCGGCGCCCTCGAAAAGCGGCTCGCAGAGGTGGGACTCGAGGGCGTCCGCATGGGCATCGGGCCGACCTGCACGGTCGCGTGGCTTGCCGCACGCTGGCAGCACGGCGGTCAGATCGTCTCGTCGCACGGGACCAGGGGCTTTCTCGACCCCCTTCCCCTCGACCTGCTCGATCCTCCAGAGGAGACCTTCGACCTGCTCACGCGCTGGGGGATCCGAACGCTCGGGGAACTGCGACGAATCCCGGCGTCCTCCCTGGGGAGCCGCCTCGGAGAACCGACAGTCTGGCTCGCCCGCCGCGCGCGCGGCCAGGACCTGCGCCCCTTTCAACCCAAAAGCCCAAAACTGCGTTTCGAAGAAGGCGTCCAGATCGGCTTCCCGGTCGGAGACCTGGAGCGGCTCGCCTTCTTCTTGCGCGGGGTCGTCGACCGTCTGACCCGCCGGCTGCGCCTGCGTGGACTGGCCGTGCGCGAACTGCTGCTCGAACTGTTGCTCGAGAGCGGGCAAAACTTCGCGCGAACGGTGAAGACGGGCGCTCCGACCACCGAAGCGCCGGTGCTGGTTTCACTCTTGCGGCTCGCGCTCGAGAAGGATCCGCCTCCGGAAGGGGTCGAGCGAATCCGTGTCGTCGCCGTGCCGGGCGGGGTCGAGCCTTCCCAACTCGATCTGTTCCTGCCCCCGCTGCCCGCTCCCGCGGAACTCGCCGTCGCCGTGGCGCGGCTCGAGGCCCTGTGCGGGCCCGGAAAGGTGGGCGCCCCCTCCGTCGAAGACAGCCACCGGCCCGAAGCAAAGGGTCTAAACAGCTTCGCAGCCGGGCCCCGGGTCCTCCCGAAGTCCGCAGCGTTCTCCGGTCCCACGATGGCGCTGCGAGCCGTCCGTCCTCCGGAACAAATTCGCGCGTACGGAGCAGAGGGCCCACCCGTAAAGATCGAGTTCTCGGATCACCGGCGATTCCAGGTCCTTCAACACGCCGGCCCGTGGCGCCTCTTCGGAGAGTGGTGGGGCGAGAGCTGCTTCGCGCGCGACTACTTCGATGTCGAACTCGGCGATGGGGGTGTCTACCGCATCTACCGGAATCTCGATAACGGCCGCTGGTTCCTGGACGGAATCTATGACTAGCCCGCCCTATGTAGAACTCTGCACGCGCAGCGCGTTCAGCTTCCTCGAAGGCGCATCGCTGCCGGAAGATCTGGTCGAACGCGCGGCCGAACTGGGACACGGCACCCTCGCACTCTCCGATACCGATGGCCTCTCGGGAGCCCCGCGCTTTTACAAGCGGGGGAAGGCGCTCGGGGTGCGTACCCTGATCGGGGCGCGCGTGACACTGCAGGGGCCGGGACAACGCAGGCGCAAGAACGACCCGCCACCGACTTCGGGGTCGGTGGTTCTGCTCAGTCGGGACCGGCGCGGATACCGAAATTTGTGTCGGATTCTCACGCTGGGACACGCGCCCTACCAGAAACCCTGGTCCCGGGTGCACATCCAGGACCTGCGCGAGTACGCGCAAGGCCTGGTCTGTCTCGTGCGCGACCCGCGACTCGCGGCTCCGATGCGCGAGATCTTTCGGTGCGATGCTTTCGCGGAAATCTGGAGGCACGCCGATCCCGACGAGGAACGCCTGAACCGTTCACTTCTCGCAACCGACCTGCCTCCGGTGGCGACCGGAGACGTCCGTCACGCAAGCCCGAAGGGAAAACGGCTGCTCGACGCTCTCAGTTGCCTCCGGCATAAAGTGACGCTCGCCTCCGCGGGGCGCCTGCTGCTTCCGAATGCGGAACGCCACCTGCGTTCGCCCCACGAGATGGCGGCACGTTTCCGCGATCTTCCCGAGGCACTGCACAACACGCTCGAGATCTCGGAGCGCTGCGAGTTCTCGCTCTGCGATCTCGGTTACGAGTTTCCCGACTTTGCCCTCGCTGCCGGTGAAACGCTGCCTCAAAAACTTCGGGAACTCACCGAACTCGGCGCGCGCGAGCGCGGGGGCGGCCGAATCTCGCCCGAGGCGCGCAGCCAGATCGATCACGAACTCGCCATGATCCGCCGACTCGGCCTCGAGGGTTACTTCCTGATCGTGTGGGACATCGTGCGCGAATGCCGGGCGCGCGGGATTCTGGCCCAGGGCCGCGGCTCGGCCGCGAACAGTCTGGTCTGCTACGCGCTCGGCATCACGGCGATCGACCCGATCCGCTACGGACTGCTCTTCGAACGCTTCCTTTCAGAGGAGCGCGGCGAGTGGCCCGACATCGACATCGATCTCCCATCGGGAGATCGACGCGAGGAGATCCTGCAGTACGTCTACCGGCGCTACGGGCCCCACGGTGCCGGCATGACCGCCAACGTGATCAGCTACCGGCCGCGAAGCGCGGTGCGCGAGATGGGCAAGGTCCTCGGACTCGCGGGCGTACAGATCGACCGCCTGGCCCGACTGGTCTCCCGGCACGAGTACGTCGACGATCGCGACGCGCTCCGGCACCAGATCGAAAGGGGTGGGGTCGACCCGCGCGCACCCGTGATCCGACACCTGCTCCGCCTGGTCCGCGAGGTTCAGCACCTGCCCCGGCACCTCTCCCAGCACTCCGGCGGAATGGTGATCGCGAAGGGCCGTCTCGACGAACTGGTTCCGCTCGAACCGGCCCGCATGCCGAACCGAACCATCGTGCAGTGGGACAAGGACGACTGCGCCGACATGGGCATCATCAAGATCGACCTGCTCGGACTCGGCATGCTGGCGGTGCTCGAGGAAGTGATCCCGCTGATCCGGGAACACGACGGCGTCGAGGTCGATCTGGCAAAGCTCCCGGCAGACGATCCCCGAACCTACGAGATGCTCCGGCGAGCCGACACCGTCGGGGTATTCCAGGTCGAGAGCCGCGCCCAGATGGCCACCCTGCCTCGCATGCAGCCCCGCTGCTTTTACGACCTGGTCGTCGAGGTCGCCATCATTCGGCCCGGCCCGATCGTGGGCAACATGGTGCAGCCCTATTTGAAACGCCGGGCGGGTCGCGAGCCTGTGAGCTACGCGCACCCGGACCTGGCACCGATCCTGGAGCGGACCCTGGGCGTCCCGATCTTCCAGGAGCAGCTCCTGCGAATCGCCATGACCGTCGCCGGTTTCAGCGGGGGCGAAGCCGAGGAGCTTCGGCGCGCCATGGGCTTCAAGCGCTCGGTCGAACGCATGCGCGCAATCGAGGCGAAGCTCCTGGCCGGGATGCGCGAGCACGGCATTGACCGGGCGACCCGGGGCGAGATCGTGAAGCAGGTTACGGCCTTCGCGCTCTACGGATTTCCGGAGAGCCACGCCGCGAGCTTCGCGCTGTTGGCCTACGCGTCCGCCTACCTGCGCGCACACCACCACGCCTGTTTTCTCGCGGCCATGCTCAACTGCTACCCGCTCGGCTTCTACAGCCCCGCGACGCTGGTCAAGGACGCGCAGCGGCACGGCGTCCGGGTGCTTCCCATCTGCGTGCAGCAGAGCGACTGGCCCTGCCTCATCGAGCGCCAGACCGACGGCCAAAACGGCGTCCGCCTCGGCCTTCGCTACGCCGAAGGACTCCGGGAGGCCGCGGGACGCAGGATCGAGACAGCCCGTCCCTTCGCCTCGACCGGAGACCTGGCCCATCGGGCCGACCTGCACCGCGACGAACTCGCCCGGCTCGCCGAGATCGGTGCCTGCGCGAAGCTCGGCCTGGAACGGCGCGCGGCGCTGTGGCAGGTCTCGTCCGTACAGCAGGGGCTACTCGCGGGCGCCGTCTCGGAAACGCCCTCTCCGCTCGCAGAGATGACCCCGTTCGAACAGACGCTGGCCGATTACCGGGGCACCGGCATCACGACCGGGCCCCACCTGGTTTCACACCTGCGACCCGAGCTCCGGCGCCGCGGGGTCCGCTCGGCGAGCGAGCTTCGGGACCTGCCCGACGGTCAGTGGGTCCGCACCGCGGGCGTCGTGATCGTGCGCCAGCGTCCGGCCACCGCAAAGGGGTTTCTGTTCATGACGCTCGAAGACGAGACCGGAACCTCGAACAGCATCGTGCTCCCGGACCTCTTCGAACGGCAGCGGGCACTGCTGCAGACCGCGGGACTGCTCCTGGTCGAAGGCCCGCTCCAGAACCAGGAGGGGGTCATTCACGTGCGCGTCCGCCGCCTGGAGTCCCTGGATCACGCGACCCGGGACGAACTGCCCCGCTCGCATGACTTTCGTTAGCCCGGCTTCAGGCCCCGAGCACCTCGGGAATCCAGCGCCCGAGGCGCTCCCGAAGTTCCGGGCCGGCTTCCGAGAGCAGGTGACCCGCACCTTCCAGCACCACCAACTCGCCGGAGCCCGCCAGGGCCCGGACCATTTCGCTGGACTGGGCCGGAAGCAGTTCGTCATTGCTGCCGTGAAGCAGCAGGAAGGGCCGGTCGCCGATCATGGCCGCGCGCTCGCAACCCGCCGATTGGGTCGAGAGCGTCACCACGCCCCGAACCGCGTGCTTGAGCGCGCCCGCAAGATTGATCGCCACCGCACCCCCGAACGAGTGCCCGACGGCCACGAATGCGCGGGCACCGTTTCGGCTCGCGAGGTCACCGGCCGCCGCCATGTCGAGCACGCATGCATTCAGGTCGTTGGGCTTGCGGTAGTCGACCCTGATCGTGCCGATCTCGCGCTCGGCCAGCGCCAGGCCGAGGTCGTGGTAGAGCCCTTCCGCGGGCCCCAGCAGGCCACCCATGGCACCCCCGCCCATCAGCGCGCAACGCTCCCAGTGCGGATCCCCGTGCCAGAGCAGCGTCAGCAGACCCTCGAGTGTGAAGATCTCGAGGTGTGCAAGGCCTGGAGCCAGCTGCACGCGCTGTACGGCGAGCGTCCCAATCTGATCGAGCGGGCGAGCGGATGGGTCCTTGGATTCGGGCCTTTCGGGATCGGGCACGGGCCCATGATTGGCGGGCCTGGCACGCCCGGTCAAGGCGCCGCGCTCCCGGTAGAATGAGCGGGTCCCCAACAAGCAAGGGACCTGGACGTGAGCGACGAGACCCACAGCTTCGAGATCGAAATTTCCGGAGCCCCGCGCGGCAGGAGCATGAATCCGTGCCCGGGTCGCGTGCGCCGGCGCGCTCGGCGCCTGTGACGGGCGAGACGACGACCGGCCGGATTCGTATCGAACGCGGCGTACGCAACACCGAGGCCCGACTCACGGCCGAGGTCGAACGCGAACTCGAAGCGCAGCGGCGGGAGCCGTCCCTGCTCGCCCACCCGGTCCGGATCGTCGTGCCCTCGCGTTCGCTGCGCGAACACCTGGCCGCGGCCTTCGTGCGCCGCTTCGGAACGCTGCTCGGTTTCGAGCTGCAGTCTCTGTACGGACTGGCCCGGGAAATTCTCGATCGCGACCACGCCGAGGTCGCGGGAGGCGATCTGCTGTATCCCGCGATCGTGAGCGAACTCGCGCGCAACGAGCCCGCGCTGCAGCGCGAGCTGGCTCCGCTTCGCAACGGATTCTCGGTCGTGGTCGCAGCGGTCTCGGACCTGATCGATGCCGGTCTCGAGCCGGCGGATGGCGAAACCCTCTCGGCGCAGCTGCGCGGGGTGCGGCCGTCGCGAGAGCGCGCAGAGGCGGTTCTGCGCGTAGCCGTCGGCAGTCTCCGGAGGATGGAGAAGCTCGGGATCGGGCGCGCCTCCCATGTGATCCGCTCTGCGCGCCGCGCCCTCGAACGCGATCCCGAGCGTTTGCTTCCGTCACGCCGCATCCTCGTATACGGCTTCGCCGACGCCACCGGGATCGCGAGCGAGTTGATCGAATGCCTGGTCCGGAAGAGAAATACGGAGCTCCTGATCGACGAGCCTCCGGATCCGGCGGACCCGAGCCTGAGCGATCCGGGCGCCGAGTTCACTCAACGCTTCGTCGCGCGGCTCGCGCAGTCGGCCTCGATCGAACGCAGCGAGGCCGAGGTCCCGACGACGGAGCTCGCACTCTTCGGAGCCCCGGGGATCCAGGCCGAGCTGCGCGAGGTCGCGGTCCGCGTCGGAACTCTGCTGGAGGCGGGCGAGCGCGCGGAGGGGATCGGCGTGGTCGCGCGAACGCTCGAGCCCTACGCGGTCGCAATCCGGACCCAGTTCGATCGCGCGGGCATTCCGTTCTCGGGGGTCGGTGCTTCGGGGCCGCCGGGCCCCGAGCGGCGGGCCATAGAGGCCCTGCTCGAAGTCGTGAGACGGCGCGCAGACGCGCCCGCAGATCGCTGGCTCGAGGCCCGGCAACTCGAACTCTCGCGCGGCGAGCGCGCCGACCTGCGGCTGGCGCTTCAAGCGCTGGGCGCGGCGCGCCTGCGCGACGTCGCGGCGCTCCGGCTCACGGAACTGCTGGGCACGTCCGCCAAGTTCGCGCTACCCGTCCGGCACGGCATCTCACTCTCCGAGGACCTCGACCGGGATGAGACGCGGCCGCGTGCCGAGCGCCGCTGCGTGTCGCGCGAACTTCTCGAGCAGGCCACCGCGGCTGCCGCCGATCTCGTCGGCGCGTGCGAGGCCTGGCCCGCCGAGACGAACTTCGGGACACACCTGAGCCGCCTCCGCGACCTGCTACGCGGTCCGCTCGAGTGGCTGCCGGGCACACCCTCGGCTGACGCGGTGTTCGGGGCGCTCGCGACGCTCGAATTGGATGCGCCCGAGCAGCTCCGCATGCCCTACTCGGAGTTCGCGCTGCTCCTCGAACGCCTGCTCGCGGACGTCGCCGCGATTCCGATCGGAGGACGCGGCGGCGGCATCGCCGTCCTCGACGTCACGGAGGCGCGCGGCCGCTGCTTCGAGCACCTGTTCGTGGTCGGCATGAACCGCAATCTCTTTCCGAGGCTGGTCACGGAAGACCCGCTGCTCCCGGACTCCGTGCGCGAGGACTGGCGCGCCGGGCTCCCGGCGATTCCGATCAAGGGCCTCGGCACGAGAGAGGAACGCTATCTGTTCGCGCAGCTGCTGCATGCGAGCCCACAGGTCACGCTCTCCTGGCAGACCCTCGACGCGGAGGGCAGGTCTCGCGCCCCGTCTCCCTGGATCGAAGGCCTTCGGCTCGCCAACCTCGCGATCGCGGAAGACGCCGTCTCGTCTCCCTTCGCGCCCGCCTCCGGGTCCGCCGCCGCGCGAGCGCCCAGGAGTGCGCACGAACACGCGATCCTGGCCGGACTCTACGGAACCCGGGGCCGATTCGAGGCCGCGCTCACAGAGGCGCTCGCGGAGCGCGACCGCACGCTGGGCTATCCGGAAGCAGAAGCGGCCCGCGCGGCGAAGGCCCGCACCGCCGTGCTCGACGAGATCGACCCCGGCCGGCGCCACCCGGCCGAGCAGCTCGGGCCCTTCTTTGGCGCGGTCGGGCCGGTGAGCCACCCGGCCGATCCGCGCAACGCGGAGCTGTTTGTGACGACGCTGGAGAGCCTCGCTGCCTGCCCCTGGCAGACCTTCGTGCAGCGATTCCTGCGCATCGCGCCGAGCCCGGATCCCCTCTCGAACCTGCCCGGCTTTTCGCCAATGCTGATTGGCGCAGTCGTGCACGAGGCGCTCGATCGCCTCACGCGCGGCTCCCTCGAAGAAGCGCGCGCCGGCGGTGGGCAGAGCCGCTTCGAGGTACTGATGCGGGGCTCGCCGCAAGCGGTGGCGTGGCCGACGGAGTCCGCGTTGCACGAAATCATCACGGACGCGGCGCTTGCGGTGATGCGCGACGAAGGCATCGCATTCGCGGGCTTCGCTCCCGCGCTTGCGGCGCTTGCGCTGCCGCTGGTGCAACGCGCGGGTGCCCTGGACTGGCCCGCGGCCCCGGACGGGCTGCTCGTGCTCGGAAGCGAGGTTCAGGGCACGGCCCCGATCAGAGATGCCGCGGGGCGTGTGCGGCAGCTTCACTTCAAGGCAGACCGCGTCGACCGGCGGAATGGAACGCCCGTACTCACCGACTACAAGACCGGAGCGCCGGTTTCGGATCGCAAGACCGAGAGCGTCCGACGCAAGCACCTGCTCAACCAGATCGGCTCGGGGCAGAGACTCCAGACCGTCGCCTACGCGCGTTCAGCCGGAACTCCCGGGGCCGAGGGACGCTACCTCTTCCTGAAGGAGACGCTCGACTCCGAAATGGCGCAGGTATCGGTCAGCGCGGGCGACGACGAGGCCAACGCGCGCTTCGACTCGGCCATCGCCACTCTGCTGGCTGCGCTCGATCGCGGGGCCTTCCTGCCGAGACTCTCGGAACCGAAGGGCAATCGCGCGCAGAAACGCTGCGAGTCCTGCGAGGTAAGCGAGGCCTGCGTGCGCAACGACTCGAGCGCCCGCGCGCGCTTCGAACGCTGGGCCGCGCTTCAGCAGAACGCCACCTCGAGCACGGAACCCGAACGGCTCCTGCGCGACCTCTGGCAGCTTCCGGTCGCGGGGCAGACATGACCCGCCGAAGGCAAGCGTTGCTCGCACGCGACGCCGCGGCACGTAGCGCGGCGCAGGCGGAATTCTCGCGACCGCTGGTGGTCGAGGCGGGCGCCGGAACCGGCAAGACCACCACGCTGGTCGCCCGCATCGTCGTCTGGTGCATGGGACCGGGATGGAAAGAGGCGGCAGATCGCAGGCACGACTCTGAGAGCGCGGCCCGCGTGCTGCGCCGGGTCGTCGCCATCACCTTTACAGACGCCGCCGCAGCCGAGATGGAGGCCCGTGTCGGCTCGATGCTGCACGAGATCGCAGCCGGGAACCTACCCAGAGGCGTAGACGAGGAGCGGCTGCCCGCCGACCTGGATCTCCGGAAACGCCGTGCGCGCGCCCTGCTCGGCGCGCTCGACCGGCTGGTGGTCCAGACAATCCACGCCTTCTGCCGCCGGCTCCTGGTCGCGCACCCGCTCGAGGCGGGCGTCCATCCCAGCTTCGAAGTAGACGCGGACGGCACGCACCGCGAGGAGATCGCGCGGGAGGTCGTCGAGTCGGCCCTGCGAGACGCCTACGGCGATCCACCCGAACCCGACTACCTGACCCTCGCCCGGGAGCAGATCGGCCCGCCCCAGATCGCGGCCGCACTCGAAGAACTGGTCGCGGCTGGCGTCCCGGCGGCGGCCCTGGCCAAGGACCCGCTTTCGGCCGCGCGGATCCGGGAGTTTCAGGAGAGCCTGGGCGCAGCGCTCGAGCCCCTGCAGGCACTCGCGCACGCGCTCGACAGCACGCAAACCGCCCGGGCGGTCGCGTCCGCAGTCTCGCAGCTTTCCGATCTGGTCGCGTCGGCCGAAGGCTGCTCGACTGCCGAGTTCGAGGCCTTCGCGGAGCGCTTCAGGGAGATCACGACCGATTCAGTGCGCGGGCGGCTGCGGGACTGGGCCCGGAACAAGGCAGGGCCCACGGAGCGCGCCGCGTTCGGGGACCACGAGGACACGATCTTCGCCGCGGCGAAGCGGCTGGTTCCGGAGATCAACCTCGGCCGGGCACTCCGCCCTCGACGCCTCGAGGCCGCGCGTGCGGTCCTGCGCGGGTTACTCGAGCGCGTGGAGGCAGCACTGCGCACGCGCGGGATCGCGACCTATCCGATGCTGCTCGACTCCGCGCTGGCGCTGCTCGAGCGCCATCCGGCGCTCGCCGCCGAGATCCGCCGCGGCATCGATCAACTCCTCGTCGACGAGTTCCAGGACACGGATCCCACCCAGTGCAGCATCGTGAAGGCCCTGGCACTTTCAGGACCGCCCGACAGCCGCCCCGGGCTCTTCGTCGTCGGCGACCCCAAGCAGTCAATCTACGGGTGGCGCAGCGCAGACCTGCGCTCCTACTCGGAGTTCCTGTCGGAGATCAAGCGCGAGGGGGGCCGGATTCACCTGCTCTCGCGAAACTACCGCTCGGCCGGCGCGATCCTCGAGGAGGTCGATGCCGTCATCAAGCCCTGCATGAGAGAAGAGACCGGGCTTCAGCCGCGTTTCGAATCCTTGATTCCGCGCCCGAACCCGCCGGAGCCGTTTACGGAGGGCGGCCGTGCCGCTGCCGAATACTGGATCTCGTGGGACTTCGATTCCGAAACGCGAGTGCCGCAACCGAAGACCCTGGCAGCCAGGGCAAGAGAGATCGAATCCAGGGCACTCGCGCGAGACCTGCGGGAACTCCACGATCGGCACGGCGTCCGCTGGAGCGACATCGGCGTGCTCTTCCGCACGCGCACCGACGTCGAATCCTACCTGGAAGAGTTGCGCGACCTCGACGTCCCCTATCAGATCGACGGAGACCGCAGCTACTACCAACGCCGCGAGATCATCGAATGCAGCGCCCTGCTTCGCACGATCCTCGACCCCAATGATCATCTCGCGCTTCTGACCGTACTGCGATCCGCCTTCGTCGGCGTCCCCGACGCGGCGCTCATACCGCTCTGGACCCGCGACTTCCCGAGGCAGGTGACCGAACTGGACGGTTCAGAGGAGCTCGATCAGCTCGTCGCCCTCGTGCGCGAGGTCGCAGCCCGGCTCCCGGAGCTGGAAGTGCCGGGCCTCGCCGAGCTCGCCGGATGGGAACAGAACCTGATCTCGGCGCTTCGCTCGGTCCGCGCGCTGCGCGCGGCCTTCGAGGCCGAGCCCGCAGACCGCTTCGTCGAGCTCCTCCGCCGCCACTTCTTGATGGAAGCGACGGAGGCCGCACGCTACCTGGGCCCCTACCGGCTGGCCAACCTGGAACGGTTCTTCGATCGCCTCGTCGACGATCTCACGACCGCAGGCGGGGACCCGCACACACTGCTTCGCCGGCTGCGGCGGCGCGTTGCCGAAGCGTCGCCAGAGGAAGAAGCGCGTCCCAAAGAGACCGCCCTGGAAGCAGTCAAGATCTGCACCATTCACCAGTCCAAGGGCTTGGAGTTCGAACACGTCTATCTGATGCAGCTTCACAAGCAGAAGCCCTCGAAGCAACCCGAATTCGTGTCCGGGCACCTCGGAGATTCCTTCGAGTACCGGATCCTGGGTGCCCCGACTCTGGGACTGGTCCGGCTGGAGGCCCGGCGCGAGGAGGTCGAAGCTGCAGAAAGAGTCCGGTCCCTGTACGTGGGGATGACACGCGCAAAGCGCCGGCTCGTACTCTCCGGAGCGTGGCCGGTACGGCCGGCTCGCCCTCCCGAGGACGCGTTGAGCCACGTGGACCTACTCAAGCTACGCGAACCCGGGCCGCCCGATCTGGAAGAACGAGCCGCAGAGCTGGAGGGCGACCGCTTCGACGCGTCCAACGCGCAGTGGGTCTTTCCAGAACTGCTGGCCGGCGCCCGGAATGCGGCCGGGCCGACGGACGAGCGCGCCGCTTGGCTGGCGACTCCGGACGAGATCCGACGCGACGCAGATCGCATCGAGCGGGATCGGACCGCCGCCCGCAAGCAGGCGGCGCGTCCGTTTCGCGCCGCCGCCTCGGACGAGTCGCATCACGAGCTACGGCAGGGCGCGCTCGACCCCGCGAGCGGTGCCGGTTTCGGCCGCCCGGCAGCGCTTGCGGTCGGAACCGCGATCCACCGCGTACTCGAAGAACTCGATCTCTTTGCGGACCCGGGACCGCAACTCGAGCATGCGCGCCAAACCGTTCGCATGGAACTCGGCCGCGAGTTCGGTGGCGCCGAACTCGAGACCGCCGTCGCGGACGCGCAGGATATCCTCCGGTCACTCGAACACGGCTCGCTGCTCAAGAAACTCTGCGGTCTCCGAGAACGCGTCATCGCGCGTGAACTTCCGCTCCAGCTCGCGCCTGATCCCGACGAATTCGGCGCCGTGGGCTTCGTGGCCGGCGCAATCGACCTGGTCTACCGCGACCCCGAGACGAATGCATGGGTCGTAGCGGACTTCAAGACCGACCGAGCCGAAGCGCAAGAAGTCCCTGCGCGGGCCGAGATCTACGCGGCACAAGGGCGCGTCTACACACGCGCGCTGCAGCGCGGCCTCGGGCTCGATCACGAGCCCCGCTTTGAACTCTGGTTCCTGCGCCCGGACCGGATCGAGGTGCAGCCGCCGCTCCCCGACTGACCCGCGCCGGTCTCAGTCGATCGACAGGCTCTCGATCTCGCCGCCGCAGTAAATGTTGAACGCGATCGCCGTCTCGACCGCGCGGGTCGCGATGGCCTCGGCATCGAGGTCCAGTTCGAAGAGATGGTGGAGTGCGCCCATGGCGAAGTCCGCACCCGATCCGATCGCGAAATAGCGGTCGAAGCGGGTCACGCCGAGATCCGAGGCCACGTAGAAGATGCCGGTCGTACCCGCAATCACGAAGGTCGCGTCGAGATTTCCGAACGGGGACTCGTCCTTGCTGACCTGGTCGTTCACAAACGGGTAGCGTGCGTGCAGATCCTTCCAGAGTTCGAGGAAAAAGGAGAATATGCTCGGCTTGTCGATCGGTTCGGGCAAATCCTTGGCCTGCAGAAAGTCTTCGAGGATGTCCTCGTAGAGCGCCCAACCGGTCGTTCCGAGAATCATCGGTCCTACGGTTCGGATCTTTCGCGCCCGCGCGTTCGGAAGCGGGACTTTGAGCGACCCGAAGTTCGACTGGCTGTCGGCCGCGACACAGGTCTTCCCATTCTTTTTCACCGCTACAACGATCGACACCCAGACCCTCCCTCTGCAATTTCTCGAAAACTTCGAACGCTCTCGGACCCCGCGACGTCAAAACCCAGGGCACTCCGGGCGAGAGCATACCGGTTTCGGGGCGCTACAATGGGCCTGCATGCTGAGCCTCGAGTTCCCCCCGCTCCGCTTCCTCGTAGAGCACCGCGAGACCGGGTCCGATCTCGGTCCTACCCTGCGCGTGCTCGAGTCGGAGAGCGGCCGGGAGCGGCTGCGCTTCGACTGCTTCGAGAACAGGCCTCACTATCACTTCGACCCGGCCGGCCGCAACGAGGTGAACCACATCGAACGCTCGCTGGACCCGATCGCGTGGACGCTCTCGCTACTCGAACGCGACCTCGTCGGCTGCCTCTCCCGAGCGGGACTCGAGTCGGCGCCCTTCCCTCCCGACGCACTCGGGCCGCTCCTGGCAAAACTCGACACGGCCATGCGGAATCCGCCACTGGACCTCGAGGTCTTCGACGTCGACAGCCTGCGCGCACGCCGCGGCGAGAAGTGGCGCACCTACCCCGCCGATGTGCTGCCCGCCTGGGTCGCCGACATGGACTTTCCGCTCGCCGGGCCGATCCAGCGGGTGCTCCGGACCGCCACTGAAATCCAGGATGTCGGCTATCCCGTAAACCCACGGCCGCGCGACCTGCCGACGTTGTTCAGCGAAAGGATGCGCGATCGCTTCGCCTGGGAGCCGGACCCCGCGCGTTGCGAGGTCCTCACCGACGTCGTTCAAGGGATCTACATCGCCCTGCTCACGCTGAGCGATCCGGGAGACGGCGTCTGCACGCTCACGCCCATCTACCCGCCCTTCCTGTCCGCGCTCGAAGAGACCGGGCGGCGTCTCGTGCACTCCAGCCTGGTCCAGGGATCGCGCGGCTTCGAAATCGATTTCGACGAACTCGGAGAGCAGATCGACGCCGGAACCCGGATCCTTCTGCTCTCCCACCCACACAACCCCAGCGGCCGGGCGTTCTCGCGCGAAGAGTTGGGGCGTCTTGCAGAACTCGCGCTTCAGCGCGATCTGCTCGTGATCTCGGACGAGATCCACGCAGACCTGGTCTATCCGGGCCGCGCGCACCTTCCCTTTGCTTCGCTCGGGCCCGAGGTCGAGGCGCGGACCATCACGCTCAACTCCGCAACCAAGGCCTTCAACATCGCGGGACTCCGCTGTGCGGTCGGCGCCTTTGGAAGCCGCGACCTGCACGACCGTTTTCTCTCGATCCCGCGCCACGTACGCGGCGGAATCGGGAGCCTCGGCCTCTCCGCCACCGTCGCCGCCTGGAAGCACTCGCAGCCCTGGCTCGACCACACGCTCGTCTATCTTCGAGAAAATCGCGACTTCCTCGCAGAGCGCGTCGCCCGGCATCTGCCCGGCGTCGTACATTTTCCGCCCGAGGCCACCTACCTCGCGTGGCTCGACTTCCGCGCCCTGGACCTTCCTCGCGGTCCCTACGCGTTCTTCCTGGAGAACGCGCGTGTGGCCCTCTCCGACGGCGCGCGCTTCGGTCCCGGAGGTGAGGGCGCCGTGCGCGTGAACTTCGCGACCCCGCGACCGATTCTGACCGAGTTGCTCGAGCGCATGGAGAAGGCGGTCGCAGCTGGCTGAGGCAAAACGCGTCCGACCACGGCGCCCGCGGCCGGCTCCAGCGGACGCTATCCGGAGCGGCCGTCGAGTCCGGCGCCGCGCAACAGGATCTCGGCTGCGGTTCGGACTTTCTCGACGATTTCTGCCTGGCTGTGGAGCCCGCCCGCCCAGCCGACCAGCAGCGCGAACCAGACCTGCTGGAGCAGTTCGGCCACGTCCTGCTCCGGGCCCCGCAGCTCCGAGAACGACTCGCCCCGCAGCGCCGCAACCACCCACTGGGTCGAGCGTCGGTGGAACCGCTCGACCCGCTCGGCCAATCCCGGATCCCCGGACGCGGCCGCGCGCAGCACGGCACGCAAGAGCTTGGGCCGCCGACACAGCATGCGCGTGGTGGTCCGGAAGAAATTCGTGAGACGCTCCAGCGCCGTTTCTCCACGGGCCGGCTTCAGTTCGAAGTGACGCTCGACGGCGTCGGACTCCCGGGCGAGGGCCGCGACCAGCAGGTCTTCCTTGCTGTGAAAGTGGCGGTAGAGCGTCCCGAGTGCAACGCCCGCATTCGACGCCACGTCGCGCAGGCGCACCGCCTCGAAGCCGCCCGCGCCGGCGAGTTCAACCGCGGTCGTCACGATCCGGTCGGCCCGCTCTTCACCAGACACCATGCCGGGCCTTCTCGCTTCCGGTCTCGCGGAGCGTCGTGAGCAGCTCAGATCTCCGCAGGAGCAACTTCCGCGGCCACCAGCGCACCGAGCTCTCGGAGCTGAACCGGCCCGGCGCCAAGGCAGAGTTCGATCTGCTTGGCCCACTGGTAGTAGCGGTGGAGCGGATAGTCGACGTCGATACCGATGCCGCCGTGTAGGTGGTTGCAGGCATAGGCGACCCGGAAGGCGGGCCCGGAGGCCCAGTACTTGGCAATCAGGATTGCCTCGCGGGCATCGAGCCCCTGCTCGAAGCGATAGGTCGCCTCGAGTAGCGCGAGTTCCAGCGCCTGCACGTGGATGAAGGCATCGGCCGCCCGCTGGTGCACGGCCTGAAAGCTCCCGATCGGGCGTTCGAACTGTCGCCGTTCCGTCACGTACTCGGCCGTCATGCGCAGCATGCGGTCGAGCACCCCGTGCTGCAGCCAGCAGTAGGCCAGGGTCGCCAGCCGGGCAGACCAGCGCACGACCCCGGAAGCCGGATCGGTCTCGCCGATCAGGTCCACCGCTTCGGCACCCGAGAATTCGAGACGCCCCTGCAACTCGCCACTCGTCGCGACCTGCCGCTCCAGGGAAACGCCGGCGGCACCGGGCTCGACCACGAAGAGACCCGTGTTCCCATCGCCGATCGAGGCCGGTACCAGGATCGCGTGCGCCCACTGGGCCGCGGGGACACAGGTCTTGACCCCATCCAGGCGCCAGCGCTCGCCGTCGCGCCGGGCCGTGGTCGAAGGCCGGGCGGGGTCGTCGTTCTGCGGCTCCGAAAACGCCCCGGTCAGGATCTGCTCACCGCTTACGACACCGGGCAGATAGCGCTGGCGCTGTGCCTCGCTTCCGAAGCGCTCGATCGGGAGCGCGGCCAGCGCCAGCGTCGGCAGGAGCGGCAGCGGCGCAACACTGCGACCCACCTCGTGGAGCAGGATCGAGAGTTCCCAGATCCCGAGACCGCTTCCGCCGACGTCCTCGCCGAGTGAAGCGCCCAGCAGGTTCGCCTGCGCGAGATCGCGCCAGACCTTCCGGTCGAAGGAATCCGGGTCGCGCTCGAGGTCCTTGAGCCGATCTCCGGTGAACTGTTCCAGGATCTTGCGGGCGAGTTCGCGGAGCGCTTCCTGATCCTCCGAATATGCAAAATCCATCCCGGGAAAACTCCTAGCTCTTGTAGTGCGGCAACCCGAGGCCCGCCATCGCGATAATGTCTCGCTGCACTTCGTTGGTCCCGCCTCCAAAGGTCAGGATCAAGGCGTTCTTGTAACTCGAGTCGAGGCGTGATTGCAGGACCTCTCCGGCCGAACCCGCCCGCAGGCCCGCCTCCGTGCCGACGACCTCCATCAGTGACTGGTAGATCTCGACGAAGGCCTCGCTCCCGAAGACCTTGACCGACGATGCAGCGGAGGGATGGAGCCGCCCGTGCTGGGTCCCCCACGCGATCCGCCAGTTCATGACGCGCAGAACTTCGACCTGGGCACGCGCCCGCGCCAGGCTCATCTGGACCCACTCCTGGTCGATCACACGGCTGCCGTCCGCCCTGCACGTCTCACGCGCCCAATCGCGGACGTCGTCGATCAGTTTCCGGCAAGGTCCGGCGGAGGTGAGCGAGACCCGCTCGTGGTTGAGTTGGTTGGTGATCAGACTCCAGCCCTGTCCCTCCTCGCCCACCAGCCAGTTGGCCGGAACCCGCACGTCCTCGTAGAAGGTGGCATTGGTCCGCACCCCGCCCATGGTCTGAATCGGCGAGATCGAGAAGCCGGGATGGTCGGTCGGCACCACGAAGATCGAAATTCCCCGGTGCTTGCGAGACTCCGGATCGGTGCGCGCCGCGAGCCACACGTACTGGCAGAAATCGGCCAGGCTGGTCCAGATCTTCTGGCCGTTGATCACCCACTCGTCGCCGTCCCGAACCGCGCGCGTGGTCAGCGAGGCAAGATCGGTTCCGGCCCCCGGCTCGGAGTAGCCGATCGCAAAGTTGATCTCGCCTCCCAGAATCCTGGGAAGGAACTCCTTCCTGATCTCTTCGCTCCCGAAGTCCCGCAGTGTGGGCCCCACGGTGTTCATGGTCAGGAACGGGAACGGGAACCCGGCCGCCTGGGCCTCGTCCGCAAACAGGTAGTTCTCGACCGGGGTCAACCCCCGGCCCCCGTACTTCTCGGGCCAGGCCGCCGCGAGCCAGCCGTCCTCGCCCATCCTTCGCAGGGCTTCCCAGTAGAGCGGACCACCTCCCTCGTGGCCCTTCACCTCGGACCGGAACTCGGGCGTCATGATCTTGCCGAAGTACTCGCGCACCTGACCGCGAAACTTCTTCTGGTCGGGAGACAGGTCTATGCGCATTCGCTTTCCTCGTGCTCCGGTGGGATTGAAACGTGTTCTAATTCCGAATTATGCGGGCCGGCCCGTGGTGGTGTCCAGCGACCGTGGTAGGCTACCCGCCGGTCCCCGCCTGGAAGGGCCGAGCGTGCCCGCGAATGGGCGCGGTGGAGGAGAGCAAGCATGAAGGTGATCGTCGACTACGACCTCTGCGAAGCAAACGCCATCTGCATGCAGCAGGCGCCCGAGATCTTCGAAGTGGACGACGAGGACAACCTCAACGTGCTCCAGGAGGAGGTCCCGGAGTCGCTGCGAGAAAAGCTCGAGAATGCGGTGCGGCTGTGCCCGCGCCAGGCACTCCGGATCGAGCGCTAGCGCTTCCCCCGCCCGGCTCGCCGCTCAGCCGACCCGGGGCAGACCAGAGAGATCACGGCTCAGTCGAACTCGATCACGCTGCGGATGACCTCGCCCGCCTCGAGTTGCGCGAGCGCGTCGTTGACCTGGTCCAGTGAGATCCGCTGGCTGATCATGCCCTCGAGATCGAGCTGACCTGCGCGCCAGAAGTCGAGCAGGCGCTTGAACTCGGTGCGGACGTCGGCGGATCCGTAGAAGCTGCCGATCAGGGCCTTCTCCTGGAAGAAGAGTTCGAAGCCCGAGAACTGCACCATCTCGTCGGCCCGCGCGACACCGACGATGATCGCCTTACCGCCGCGCCGGGCCGCGTCGTACGCGGCCCGCATCGTCTGCGCCAGGCCGATCGCCTCGAACGCGTAGTCGAAGCCGTCGCGCGCGGTCAGCGTCGTCTTTGCGTCCTGGAGATCCTCCGGCTTGACCGCGTGCGTCGCCCCGAAGCGGCGAGCGATCTCGAGCTTGGCGTCGAGTCGGTCCACGGCCACGATCACGGAGGCGCCCGCGATCCGCGCGCCCTGGATGATCGACAGGCCCACCCCGCCGCAGCCGAAGACCACGACGGACGAACCTGCCTCTACCCGGGCCGTGTTAAGCGCGGCTCCGACCCCGGTCGTGATTCCGCAGCCGATCAGGGACGCCAGGTCCATCGGGACGTCCTTGGCAATCGGCACCGTCGCGATCGCCGGAATCACGGTCTCTTCGACAAAGGTCGGGGTCCCGGCGTTCCCGAAGACGGGATTCCCTTCGAGCCGCAGGGACGGATTCATCGCGGCCTGCATGGGACCGGTCCCACACAGGTTCGGCTGGCCGCCGAGGCAGAAGGGGCAGCCACCGCAGGGAGGCGACCAGGCCACCACGACGTGGTCGCCCTCGGACACGTTCGTAACCCCGTCGCCGACCGCGATCACCTCGCCGGCGCCCTCGTGTCCGAGCACGCTCGGCAGCGGTACGGGAATCGTCCCGTTCTGGAACGAGAGGTCGGAGTGACAGATCCCGGTGGCCCGGATCCGGACCCGGACCTGGTCGGGGCCCGGCCCGATCGCTTCCAGGTCGTCGCGAATTTCGAGTTTCTCCCCGGTCTTGCGGAGCAGCGCGCCCAGCATGGCTCAGAACTCCCGCAACAAGGAAAGGTCCGGTTCGCGATTCGTCATGGTCCGTGATCCTCCCAGGGGCACGAGTAGAACAGCTTCGATTTCCGCAGGCAAGATCGCTGCAGGCTTTCTGCAGGCAAGATCGCTGCAGGTCGGACGCTCCGGTTCAGGGCTTCTCGCTCGAGACGGCCCACATCGAGAAGAACTGGGAGCCGCCGCCGTAGGCATGTCCGAGCGCGAGACGGGCACCGTCGATCTGGTGTTCGCCCGCGTCCCCCCGCACCTGAATCGCGGCCTCGGCGAAGCGGACCATGCCGGAAGCCCCGATCGCGTTCGACGAGAGCACGCCGCCCGAACAGTTCACGGGCATGTCCCCATCCAGCATGGTCGCGCCCGACTCGACCATCTTCCAGCCCGTCCCCTCCTCGGCAAAGCCCAGGTTCTCCAGCCACATGGGCTCGAACCAGCTGAACGGCACGTAGATCTCGGCCATGTCGAAGTCGCGCCGCGGATCCGTGATCCCGGCCTGGGCGTAGAGATCGCGCGCGCAGTCGCGTCCCGCGCGTGGATTCACTTCGTCGCGGCCCGCAAACATGGTGGGCTCGGAGCGCATCGCGGTCCCGCGCACCCAGGCCACGGAACGACCGGAACGCTCGGCATTGCGCTCGTCCGCGAGCACCATCGCGCAGGCGCCGTCTGAGGAAGGGCAACTCTCCAGAAAACGGATCGGTTCCCAGAGCATCGGAGACTGTTCGATTTGTTCGGGCGTGACGCCCGGAATCTGCAGATGGGCGTACGGATTCTTGAGCGCGTTCAGGCGATCCTTGTAGGCGACCAGAATTCCGATGTTGTCCGGAGCCTTCGACCGATGGATGTACTCGCGGATGTGGGGAGCGAAGTATCCGCCCGCGCCCGCATTCACGTGAACCTGAAAGGGCTGCTTCAGCGAGAGTGCCCACATCGCATTCGACTCGGACTGCTTCTCGAACGAGACCGTGAGGACGCGTTCGTGGATCTTCGCCTGCACCAGCGAAGCCGCGACGATCGCGGTCGCTCCCCCGACGCTGCCCGCCGTATGCACGCGCAAGATCGGCTTTCCCACAGCCCCAAGCGCATCCGCAAGGTAGAGCTCGGGCATCATCACGCCCTCGAACATGTCGGGCGCCTTTCCGATCACGATTGCATCGATGTCCTTCCACTCGAGGCCGGCATCCTCGAGCGCACGCAGCGCGGCCTCGCGGACCAGCCCGGCGATCGAAAGGTCTCCGCGTTTGGCCGCGTAGCGAGTCTGTCCGATCCCGATGACTCCGCAGAGTTCGGCCATCAGTCCGCCTCGAGCAGGCAGACCAGGTTCTGCTGCAAACAGGGGCCAGAGGTCGCGTGCGCCAGGGCGCGTGACGCTTCGCCCTCCCTAATGCTGCGCGCAGCCTCGCCAATCCGTACCAGCCCGGCGGCCATCACGACGTTGGCTCCGAGGGCGCCACCCGAAGGGTTGACTCTCACCCCCGCGTCCAGCGAGAGCGCTTCCCGCAGGATCAGTTCCTGCGACGTGAACGGGGCGTGGAGTTCCGCGACCTCGGGCGGGACACTCCCAAGCCCTGCCTTCTCCGCCGCCAGCCGGGTGGAGGGCGAGGTCGCCAGGTCGCGAAGGCCGAGCGCGTGCGGCTCGATGCGGTGGTCGATGCCCCGGATCCAGGCCGGTCGATCGCAGACCTTGCGCGCGAGATCTCCGGCTGCGAGCACGACCGCCGCGGCTCCGTCGGAGATCGGCGCGCAATCATGCACGCGAAGCGGAGAGACCAGGTAGTCCCGGGCCAGCAGTTCGTCGACCCCGGAAGGGTCCCGCTGGTGCGCACCCGGGTTCGCGGCCGCGTCGCGGCGACTTCTGGCCGCGACCTCGGCCAGATCGCGCTCGCTGGCCTTGCCGCTCTCGAGCAGAACACGCGCCTGGATCGCTGCCAGGCTCACCGTGTCGGGCCAGAGCGGCGCCAGATAGTAGGGATCGAGTTGCAGGGTCAGCACGTCTCGGATCTCGCCCGGAGAGGACTTGCCAAAACCAAAGACAAGCGCGGAATCGGCCATGCCGCACTGGATCTTGGCCCAGGCCTCGTAGAGCGCCCACGCGGCATCCATCTCGACGTGCGACTCGACGATCGGGGGCCAGGCACCGAGCGCATCGACGGCGGAGACGAAAGAGAAGGCCTGACCGGCGAGGTAGTCGCAGCTTCCGGAGCAGGTGAACCCGATCTCGTGGCGCGGAATTCCCGAAGCTTCGACGGCCTGCGTCACGACCGGCATCAGGATCTCGACCTCGTTGCGGGCGGGCTCCCGGCGAGCCGCCGACTGCGCGAACGAAACCACCGCGACCTCACGCACTGGATTCTCTCCGGAACGACTCGATCGGCACGTCGGGCTCCCCAGACGGCTCGAAGTAGCGGATGTTCTCGAACGAGTAGTCCCAGTCCGCCCGGTTCTTCCAGACTGCGCGCAGGCGCATCCCCATTCGAACCTCGCTCGGTTCGCAGCCCGACACGACGTGCAGGCAAGTCTGATCGGCGCCGTCGAGCAGGATGATGGCCGCTACGAAGGGTGGGGAGACCTCGGATCCCGGGATCGGCAAGTGCACCACGGTAAAGCTCCGCAACGTGCCGTGGTCCGAAACCTCGATCTCTCCTTCGGTCGGTACGCCGTGCGTCGGGCTCGATCCGCGCGGCGGCACGTAAACCGCTCCCGAGACCGGACAGCGCTGGCCCAGGATGCGTCCTTGCTTCATGCCGCGTAGGAAGATCGTGCTGGCGGTCCCGGGCGTGTACTCGTACTCGAGCGAGATCGGCGTGATGATCGTCTCGATCTTGTCGGGAAGCTTCTCGGTCACGACGCATCCTCCGGCTCGAAGCACTCGATGTCCCGGATATGTCCCACGCGCTCGGCTCGCCAGCGCACCTTGACGCGCCCACCGCTTCGCATTCTCGATTCGCTCCCGGCATCGACGGCGTGAAGCATCGGAACGTCGGCTCCGTCGAGCCGGATCAGGGCCCACGCAAATGGGCGGTCGAGCGGGTGCTTCTCGCGCGGAACCTGGACCCAGGACCAACTGACGACCTCTCCGGCATCACCTACCTCGACGAACTCGTCGAGGCTCTCGCTGGTCAGCGGATCGTATTCCGTCGGGGGGACGAGGACGCGTCCGTCGCTCATGCGGATCCCCTCGATCCGCCGCTGCAGAAGCCCCATCAAGAAGCGTCCGACGACAGGGCCGACCGAGCGGGTGTAATCGAATTCGAGCTTGAAGCGGGCGCTCAGCGTCTCTTCTGGACCCAGGTCCTGCGACACGATGCTGTCCTCTCACCGACATCCGGGAAGATCGAGCGACAGGCGCTCCGTTTCTCGCCTGAACTGCACCAGAATCACCAACAGGCTGCGCCAGAACCTTCCCGCGGCGACGGATTAGAACACGGATTCGGGCTAAGCTCCAGCACCCCCGCCGACCGTTAAGCAGGGTATGTCGTACTCCCCGGCGGAAGAGCCTGCCGTCTGGGCTCGCTACACGCAGGACGGAGGACGCGTCCACCTGACGGGCCTCGAGGCTCTGGTGCGCCTGCCGATCGAGCAGGTACGGGCCGATCGCGCTGCGGGCCGACGCGTCGCCGCCCTGATCTCCGGATACCCGGGCTCGCCTGTGGCGGGTCTCGACCGAACGCTCGACTCGCTGCGTCCGCTGCTCGAACGTTACGACGTCCGACTCGAACACGGACTCAACGAAGAACTCGCGGCCGGCGTCATCGGCGGAACCCAACTACTCGACCTCTTCCCCCACTCCCACTACGACGGGGTTCTCGGGATCTGGTTCGGGAAGGCGCCGGGCCTTGACCGCGCGCTCGATTCGATCCGGCACGCGAACTTCATGGGGACTTCGCGTTTCGGAGCCGCGCTCGCGATCGTGGGCGACGACCCTTCGTGCAAGAGTTCCTCGATCCCGAGTCACTCCGAGCACGCGGCCGCCCACGCGATGATGCCGCTCTTCGCGCCCTCGGACGCGCTCGATGCGCTCGAACTCGGCCGGCTCGCGTTCGGGCTCTCGCGCTACGCGGGTCTCTGGGTCGCGCTGAAGATCACCGCCGACATCGCCGACGGCGGCGGAATCTTCGAGCTGCCCGCAACCCGCCCTGAACCGGCGCTTCCGAAATTCAGAGTCGGCGACCCCGAAGGCGGCCGCAGCTTCGAGAAGCGCTTCGACCCGCGCCTGCTGCCCCCACACGTAAACGAAATCGAATACGCCCTCTTCTACGAGCGGCTCGAAGCCGCGCGACGCTACGTCTACGCCAACAAGATCGACCGGATCGAGGTCCGGGGCCCGCGCGACGCGATCGGGCTGGTCGCTTCCGGGAGGCTGATCCGCGAACTTCGCACGGCGCTCGAGCGGCTCGGGCTCACCGACTTCACGCTCCGCGAGAAGGGAATTCGGCTGATGTCGATTCGGGCGATCTGGCCGCTCGAGCCCCGGCGCCTCCGAGAGTTCGCGGAGGGGCTCGATGAACTCGTGGTCGTCGACGAGCGTCGGGGCTTTCTCGAGGAACAGCTACGGGCCGTCCTCTTCAACGAGATCGACCATCCGCGCGTCCTGGGCCAGTTCCGCGAGACGGGAGCGCCCTGGCTGGCCCGACACGCGGAGGTGACAGCCGAGACGCTCGCGATCGACCTCGGGCGATACCTGGCCGATCGGCTTGAAAGTCCGGAATTCGCCGAGCGGGCAGCGCGGCTTCAGGCTCGCACGCGCGCGACCGAGCGCGAAATCAGCCTCGTCCGTGCTCCACACTTCTGCAGCGGGTGCTCACACAGCAACTCGACGAGGCTTCCCGAGGGCGCGATCGCGGGAGGCGGCATCGGCTGCCACGCCATGGCGCTGCTCATGAACCGGGAGGTCCGCTTCATCGGGGCGATGGGCTCGGAGGGTTCCCCCTGGATCGGCCTCGCACCCTACTGCGACACGCCACACCTGTTTCAGAATCTCGGCGACGGAACCTACTTCCATTCGGGTCGGCTGGCAGTACGTGCGGCCGCAGAAGCGGGCACGAACGTCACCTACAAGATTCTCTACAACTCCGCAGTCGGGATGACGGGCGGCCAGCACCCCGTGGGAAGCAAGCCGGTCTCGGAACTCGTCCGGGATCTTCTCTCCGACGGCGTCAGAAGAGTGATCGCGGTCAGCAGCGACCCGGAACTACGCAAACTCTCCGCGAACAACAAACGTGTCGAGTGCATCGGACGAGAGGGCTGGCCGGACGCCCAAGTGAGGATCGCGCGCGAAGCCGGCGTCACCGCATTGGTCTACGACCAACTCTGCGCGAATCAGAAACAGAGACTGGAGCGCCGGGGCATTCTCCCGAGACCCGCGAAGCGGATCGAAATCAACGCCGACGTGTGCGAGGGATGCGGAGACTGCGTTTCGGTTTCGACCTGTTCCGCACTGCTCCCCGTGAACACGCCACTCGGCCGCAAGACCCGCGTGAACACGACGCTCTGCAGTGACGACCGGAGTTGTCTCTCCGGTGACTGTCCGGCCTTTCTCGAACTCGCCACGCCGCGACTCGCGGAGGCCACTCCCGAACGCTGGATCGCAGACAAGCTGCCGGAACCGGAACAGCAACCGTGGGAGCGCGATCGCTTCTCGATCTACATGGTCGGTATCGGCAGCACGGGCGTGGTCAGCGTCAACGCGTTGATTCTGCGCGCGGCCGAACACGAGGGACTCTTCGCGCTTCACCTCGACCAGACCGGGCTCGCGCAACGCGGTGGAAAAGTCGTGTCCCATACGATCCTGACTCGACAAGCGGCAGTCGGTAGCCCGCGCGTCGGCTGGGGCTGCGCGGATTCCGTCCTCGCGTTCGACCCGATCGGGGCCAGCGACGCCCGCGGGCTGCTCCAGTTGAACGCGCAGCGCAGCCTGGCGATCGTCCACACCAACATCACGCCCACGGCTTCGATGATCGGTGCTCCCGAGCTCGACGTGCCCGAGGTCCGGAGCTTTGCCGACGCGCTCCGCCGCCACACGCACAAGCTGGTCGAGGTCCCGGCCCAGGAACTGGCAGAAGCGGTGTTCGGAGAAACGCTGGCCGCGAACGTGATCCTGCTCGGCGTCGCCGTCCAGAGCGGCGCCTTCCCACTCTCGGCGGCGAGTTTCGAACGCGCGATCCGGGACCGGGGCGTCGCGGTGGAGTCCAACCTGGTCGCGTTCGGCCTCGGTCGATCGCTGGCCCTCGATCCCGGACTCTCGGACCGGATCCTGGCAGACGCCCGCCCGCCGTCGATCGGCGACGAGGGAGATCCCGACCGCGCGCACGAGCGGCTCGGCCGGGACTGGAGCCGCTTCGAGTCGGCGCTCTCGCGCTTCGAGGCATCTCCGCTCCGGGACAAACTGCGCCGACGCACCGCCGACTTCGCGACCGACCTCATCGACTACCAGAGCCGAGCTTATGCGGCGCGCTATCTGGCGGTGCTGGAGCCGCTGGCGGAGGCCGAGGCCGCCTGTCACCGGGGCGCGCCGACCCTGACCGAGGTCGGGGCGCGCGAGCTCTACCGAATGCTGGCAATCAAGGACGAATACGAGGTCGCGCGCCTCCACCTGAGGGGACCCTTCCGGCGCTGGCTGGAACGCCACAGCCAGGGGCGCCTTCGGATGCGCTACCTGCTCCACCCGCCGCTTCTGCGACGGCTCGGCCTGCGCCGCAAGCTCGCGCTCGCCCGCGGCTTCGAGCCGGGGCTCTGGCTTCTGGTCGCACTGCGCAGAGTCCGCGGCAGTCTCCTCGACCCGTTCGGCCATACGCGGACGCGTCGTCACGAGCGCGCGCAGGCCCGCTGGTACGCCGAGGTCCTGACGCGTCTGACCCGGAACCTCCGACCCGCCGTGCACGCGGAGGCGCTGCGGATCGCGCGCTCCGCGGAGGGCATTCGCGGCTACGAGCAGATCCGGCTCCGCCGGGAAGGCCGCATCCGGGAGGAGGTCGAAGCGGCGCTCACGCAGCTCGAGCTGACGCAGCCCTAGCCGCTCCCCTGCGCCGCGCGGTTTCCACCCCTTCGCCCGCGGCGCGAGCTGGGGCATCATGCATTCCCGTGACCCCTCCGGCCTCCAGCATCGCCACGCGTCTCGGCGCACTCGACTGGGGTGAACTCGAGCGCTCACTCTGGGATCGGGGCTACGCGACAACGCGACCCATCCTCTCGGCCCGAGACTGCGCCGACCTGATCCGGCTCTATCCCGACCCCGCGCGCTTCCGAAAGCGCGTCGACATGAAACGCCACCGCTTCGGCGAGGGCGAGTACCGCTACTTCGCACGCCCGCTGCCGCGGCTGGTCCAGGACCTGCGCACCCACGCATACCGCAGACTGGCCCCGATCGCGAACCGCTTTCAGGAGGCGCTCCGGAGAGAACTGCGCTTTCCGCCCCACCTGCGCGGGCTTCTCGAGCGCTGCCGGGCTGCGGGTCAGACGCGTCCGACTCCGCTTCTGTTTCGCTACCAGACCGACGGCTACAACTGCCTGCACCGCGACCTCTACGGCGAGGTCTGGTTTCCGCTGCAGGCCGCGATTCTCCTGAGCCGCCCCGGCAAGGATTTCGAGGGCGGCGAGTTCTTGCTCGTCGAGAACCGACCGCGCGCGCAGTCGCGCGGGTCCGCCATCGCGCTCGAGCGGGGTGCCCTCATCCTGTTCCCGACCGCGGAGCGGCCGGTCCGGAGCGCGCGTGGTTTTGCGCGCGCCAGCCTACGCCACGGCGTGAGCCCACTCCGCCGGGGCGCGCGCTACACGCTCGGCATCATCTTTCACGATGCCGCGTAGCAGCTTCGAACTCCGGCCCCCGGGCCCGTACTCGCTCGAACGCACGGCGGCCCGGCTCGCGCGCCTGCCGAACGGAACCGACCGCTACGAAGACGGAAACTACCGGAGGCTGCTGTTCGTCGCGGGCCGGCCACTGCTGGTGTCGATGGCACAGACCGCGCCTCCCTCCAGGCCGCGACTACGGGTGCAACTCGAAGGCGACGGCGCGCGGCGAAAGCCGGCCCGCGAGGCGGCCCAACTGCATCTCGAACGCTCGCTCGGTGTCGCGACGCGGGTTCAGCCTTTCTACCGCGCGCTTGCCGAGGATCCCGTTCTCGGAGAGCCAATCCGGCGCTTTCGGGGCCTGCGCGTACAGGGCCCCCCGAATGCGTGGGAAGCCCTGATCGGCGCCGTACTGTCCCAGCAAGTGAACCTCGTCTTCGCCTACAGCATCCTGCGCGAGTTGGTCGCGAGCTTCGGTCGGCGCGCGCGCATCGCGGGCGAGACCTGGTTCGCGTTCCCGCGGCCCGAGCGAATCGCGCGAGTGTCCGAGACGAATCTACGACGCTTCCGACTCTCGTCGGCCAAGGCGGCGACGTTGCTGCGCCTGGCGCACGCTTTTCGAGACGGCGCCCTCTCCGACGACGAACTGCAGACGCTCTGCGACGAGGAAGTCGTCGAGCGGCTGGTCGCGATTAAAGGCGTCGGACGCTGGACGGCGGAGACGACACTGATGCGGGGACTTGGACGGCCCGACGCCTTCCCGGCGGGAGACCTCGGCGTGGTGAAATACCTGGCGCAGGGGCTGATGGGCCGGACGCAGCCGGCCTCGGAGCACGGCATGCGGCGTTTTTCCGAGGGCTGGCGTCCTCACCGTGCGCTGGCTCTCACCTACGCCTACGCACAGCTCGCGGCGCGGCGGGCGGACACCCGCCCGGCGGACACCGGAAGGGGCGCCTAGATGTCGAAGTCGAGCGACTGCTCGCCCGCTTCGAGGTCGTCGCCGTCGGCGGACTGGATCAGGCGCGGCGCCTCGATCGCGACCCGGGTTCCGGCCGGCACACTGCGGGTCAGCCAGACATTTCCCCCGACCGTGGAGCCTTCTCCGATGACGGTCTCTCCGCCCAGGATCGTGGCATTGGGGTAGATCGTGACATCGTCCTGGAGCGTTGGATGACGCTTCTTGCCTACGTCCTCGCGGCCCTTGCGATTGGAGAAGGCGCCCAGCGTGACCCCGTGGTAGAGCTTCACGCGATTCCCGATCACGGTGGTCTCACCGATCACGACACCGGTCCCGTGGTCGATGAAAAAGTGGCATCCGATCGAGGCCCCGGGGTGGATGTCGATCCCGGTCTGGCCGTGTGCCCACTCCGACATGACGCGCGCCGCCACCGGCTCGCGCAACCCGTAGAGCGCGTGCGCGATCCGATAGGTGGAAATCGCCAGGATCGACGGGTAGGCCTCGACGATCTCGGCGTAACTCTGGGAGGCCGGGTCGCCGTGGTATGCCGCCTCGACATCCATTGAGAGGCAGTGTCGAATCTCGGGCAGAGTCTCCAGCAGGGACGAAGCCGAGCGCTCGCCGATCAGACGCGAGAGCAGGCCGTGGACCACCTCGAGGTCACTCGGAAGCGCCTCGCTGGGCGAGCGGTCCAGCAGGATTTCGCGCAAGCGCGCGAGCAGTTCGATCACGTCATTCCTCGCAGGGACCCGCTCGGTCCGCGCCTGGCTCACGGGGTCCCGCTGATCGCGCTGGGCACGCAGGTGCTGGGCGGTCACAGAACTCGGTCGATCGCTCCCGGCCATCTCGATAGAGTAAAGGCCCGAGCAGGAGATTTCAAAACTACGTTTGGAATGCGGCCAGGCGGGTCCCCCACCGGAGCCGGTTGACGCGTTCGCGAAGCCGGCCGCATACTGCCCCTACCCCCCGCCGCGCCCCTCCGAACGGACTCTTCAGGACCCGGTGGCCGTCTACAGCCATTCCCGCATCTCGTCCTACGAGAACTGCCCGCGGCA
The DNA here is from genome assembly GCA_013215565.1 of Myxococcales bacterium. Lineage (GTDB taxonomy): Bacteria > Myxococcota_A > UBA9160 > SZUA-336 > SZUA-336 > JABSQV01. The sequence goes on from JABSQV010000016.1 coordinate 50,086, forward strand.
GTTCGAGTACCGGTATGTCCAGAAGCTCAAGACCGAGCGGGAAGGCATCGAGGCCTTCGTGGGCAAACGCGTACACGAGGTCCTGGAGCGCCTCTACCATCACCTGCGGCGCCACGGGCGACCACCGAGCCTGCGGCAGGTGCTCGAGCGTTTCAACAAGGACTGGGGGCTCCGCTGGCACGACCACATCGAGATCGTCCGGAAGGAGTACGAAACGGATCACTACCAGAATCAGGGCAAAATCTGCCTCGAGAACTACTACCGCGGCCAGTACCCGTTCGACCGGGAGGAGACGGTGGCGGTCGAGCACACCGTCCATTTCCAGCTCGATCCCGGCGGCCGCTACCGCATGCGCGGAATCATCGACCGCATCGCGCGCACGGCTCCGGGCGCCTACGAGGTACACGACTACAAGACGGGCAGGTATCTGCCGCCGACCGCGCGCTTCGAAACCGACCGCCAGCTCGCGCTCTACCAGATCGGGCTCGAACGCGCCTACCCCGACGTCGAACGCGTCGAGCTCGTCTGGCACTACCTGCACTTCAACCGCACCATCCGAAGCCGTCGCAGCCCCGAGCAACTGGACGCGCTCCAGACCGAAACCGCGGCCCGCATCGACGAGATCGAGACCGCCACCGAGTACCCGGCAAAGCCCTCGCGGCTTTGCGCGTGGTGCGATTTCCGGGACCTGTGTCCGGACGCCCTGCTTCCGGAGCCGGCATCCGCGGGCCCGATGCCTGCTGAACCTGCGGCCCCGGGCCCCGCGGCCAAACCCGCAGCCGGCGCCGACCCGGTGCCGGACTCCGACGCCCAGCTGCGGCTGCTCTGACGGCATCGCCGCTCGGCCTCCACCCCGGCAAGGGGCCTGCCGATAGCGGGAAGATGGCGGCCAACGAGCGAGCCCCGGGCGGGCCCCCACGCTTGGTGTGCCGCTGCGTCGGGATTTCGAGCCTTCGCATCGCCGAGGCCTGGTCCGCGGCCGGGGAGGCCGGGCTTCGGGATCTGGCTGCCGTGAAGCGCGAGACCGGGGCCGGGACCGCGTGCGAGACCTGCCATCCGGAGGTTCTCGAGATTCTGGCCGACCTAGACGGCAGGCCTTTCCCTGCAGGCCAGCGGACCGAGAACGAGTACCGGTGTCAGCACGAGACCGAACGCCGGATCGAAGCGGCGCTCAACAGCCGGATTCTCCCGGGCCTCCCACCCGGGACCGCGGCCGAATTGCTCCGCGTCCGCGGTCTCGCAGTCTGGATCGCATTCGAAGGACCCGAGAGCGAGCGCCCCGGACTCGCTGAGCGTCTGCGGAAGCTGGTCTGCCGCGACCTCGAGGTGCACTTCCGCTAGCGGGTGCAGCCCCGCCGGGCTCGGGTCGCAGGGCTTCCGGTGCGCGGCCCTGGCCCGACGCCGGCTGCGTGCGGTCGCGGCTCGCTTGATAGACTGCACCCGAGGGAGAGCCGCATGCGCGTAGAGAGAATCCCGACGCTTCGCGACAACTACAGCTACCTGATCATCGACGAGGATTCGAACGAAGCAGCCGTGGTCGACGCTCCCGAGGCGGAGCCCGTGGTCGAGCGGGTCCTACACCTGGCGGTCCGGGTCACGCACGTGCTCTCCACCCACCATCACCCGGATCACAGCATGGCGAATCCCAGTCTGGCCGAACACTTCCGCTGCCCCGTCTACGGACACCACTCCGACGCGGAACGCATCCCGGGCTTTACGAACGGTCTCGAAGAGGGGGATCGGATCTCGGTGGGCGGCCTCGAAGCGGAAATTCTGTTCATCCCCGCGCACACGCGCGGTCACATCGCCTACGTCTTTTCCGACGCGGTGTTCTCGGGCGACACCCTGTTCGCGGCGGGCTGCGGGCGGCTGTTCGAGGGGGACCCGGCCATGATGCACCGCGCGCTCAACGAAAAGCTCGCGCGCCTTCCCGATGCAACCCGAGTGTTCTGTGGACACGAATACACGGAGAACAACCTGCGCTTCGCGCGTTCGGTCGAGCCCCGAAACGAGCGCGTTCGCGAGAAGCTCGCGTGGGCCGAGCAGCGCCGCGCGAAGGCGGCGTCCGACTGGCATCTCGCGACGCCGGACGAGATGACCATCCCGTCCACGATCGGAGAGGAACGCGAGACCAATCCGTTCATGCGGGTCGACTCTCCCGAGATTCTAGAGAGCGTCCGCAAGGCACACCCGAATGCCAGCGCCGACCCGGTCGAGATCCTGGGCCACGTGAGAGCCATGAAGGACCGCTTCTAGCAGATCCCGGAGGGGCCCCCATTCGGGGGGGGCCCGAGGCAGGCTTCAGAGCGGGAGGTCGGGGTCGATCAGGATGTCGTCGCCTTCGACGCGGACCGGCCAGCGACAGAGCGGCTCCTCGTCGACCTCGCCGGGCGCCAGCCCGGTCTCCAGATCGAAGGCCCAGCCGTGACCGGCGCAGACCACAAAAGTGCCTTCCAGTCCCCCCTCGTGCAGCGGAAAGCCTGCATGCGGACACAAGTTCTCCATCGCGTAGACCCGGCCCCCGACCTGCCACAGGCCGATTTCGCGGCCCCCGACCTCGACCCGGAGCCCGCCGTGTTTCGGAAGATCCGAAATTCCCGCCACGCGCTCGAATGCCACTCCTGGACCCTCCGTCCTACCCAGTATGGAACGAAATACCGCCAGCCTACGCGAGAGCCGTCAGTGGGCTGACGTGCAGCGTCAACCCACCGACGCGGAGCGTCCACCGGAAAACACCGCAAACGCCCGAGCGACCATCCAATCCGTCTCAGAATCGGACACTTGTCGAGCCCGGCAAAGTCGGGCCCGGGTTGGCACGGCAAATGCTTCTCCGGAGTCCAGGACCGTCGAGGTCTCAAAGGAGTATGGAGAGATGGCTGAGGGAGCAAGGATTCTCGAAACCGTCGCAGCGCCCCCGAACCCCGCACACACGATCACCCTGCTGGACCTGGTCGCGGCGGTCGCGGATCAAGCAGAATCGGAGGCCGAGGTGATCGCCACGGTGAGCCACCTGATCAATTCCGGGCGCGTCCGGCTGGTTGGCAACTTCCGCGGAGCGGACGTCCTCACACACTGACGCTATCTTGCACCCCCTGCGCGGGGGTCGAGGGAGCATGTCAGAGAGCCAGAGGTCGCTGCCCCTGGAGCCGGCAGCGCCGCGGCGCGCCTCGATCCGGGCCGGTCGCGGCCGCAAGTCGACCTTGAAGGGTTCCCGCCGAAAAGGCTCCGCCGCGAGCCCCAAGTCCGCCGGGCCGGCTCGCGCACCCGAGAAGCGGGCCCGGGGATCCCGGAATTCCGAAGGTTCCTCGGCTGAACAGATGGCCCACCGCCAGCGGGACATCTCGGTCTCGGAGTTTTTCGCCAAGAACCGCCATCTCCTGGGGTTCGACAATCCTGCCAAGGCGCTCCTCACTACGGTGAAGGAGTTGGTGGACAACGCGCTCGACGCTTCCGACGAGGCGCGCCTCCCCGCAGAGGTCGAGATCCGGATCGATCAGCTTGCTGAGGATCGCTTCCGCGTGATCTGCACCGACCACGGACCGGGCATCGTCGCACGCAACGTGCCCTCCGTATTCGGGAAGCTGCTCTTCGGTTCGAAGTTTCATCGGCTCAAGATGAGCCGCGGCCAGCAGGGGATCGGAGTGAGCGCGGCCGGCATGTACGGCCTGCTGACGACCGGCCATCCGGTCCGCGTGATCTCCCGGACCTCGGCGAAGAAGCCAGCGCACCGCTTCGAGATCGCGATCGACACCCAGAAGAATCGCCCGGCCGTCAAGCAGGACGACGAGGTCGAGTGGGAGCTGGAGCACGGCACCCGCGTCGAGATCGAACTCGAGGCGAGCTACCGCAAGGGCCAGCACTCGGCCGACGCCTACATTCTACAGATCTCACTTGCGAACCCGCATGCGACGATCCGCTACCTGGGCCCGGGACGCGAGAACGACGAGAGCCCGACAGTCTACGAACGTGTCACTACGGAGCTTCCGCCCGAAACGGCCGAGATCAAGCCCCATCCCTATGGGGTCGAACTCGGGATCCTGATGCAGCTGCTGCGCGAATCGAAGAACCGGAATCTCTCGGGCCTGCTCGTCAGTCAGTTCAGCCGCGTTACGACGCGCACGGCGAACGAGATCTGCAAGGCGGCCGGGATCTCGAGCTCGCGACGGCCTACGGCAATGGACCGCGCCGAGGCGGAGGCGCTGCATCGCGGGATCGCCAAATCCAAGATCATGGCCCCGCCGACCGATTGCATCGCTCCGATCGGCGAAGAACTCCTCGCGCGGGCCCTCTCGACGATTCACGCCTGCGACTTCCAGACGGCCGTCACGCGCCGGCCCGCCGTCTACAGGGGCAATCCCTTTCTGATCGAAGTGGCACTTGCGTGGGGCGGAGAGCTGAGCGCCGAGGACCCGGCCACCGTGTACCGCTACGCGAACCGCGTGCCGCTTCAGTATCAGCAGGGGGCCTGCGCGATCACGCGCGCGGTCTCGATGACCGACTGGAAGAAGTACGGACTCCAGCAACCCCGCGGCGCAGCGCCGCTGGGACCCGTCGTGGTCATGGTTCACATTGCGAGCGTGTGGGTTCCGTTCACGTCGGAGTCTAAGGAAGCCATCGCGCACTATCCCGAGATCATCAGAGAGATCAAACTCGCCCTACAGGACTGCGGTCGGCGTTTGGGTCAGCATCTGCGGCGGCGGCGGCGCGAGGCGGACGAGGTCAAGAAGCAGGACTACATCAAGAAATACATCCCACACGTCGTGCAAGCACTGAAGGCGATCCTGGACCTTTCGGACAAGGAGACGCAGCAGACCGTCGTGACCCTGACCCAGATCCTCGAGCGCAGCCGGAAGCTCTGATGGGTACCCGGCGCAAGACGGCAGCGAAGAAGACGGCGCGAAAGAAGGGCGTGACCAAGAAAGCGCCGCGCAAGAAGAGCACGGCGAAGACGACCCGGAGCAAGAAGACCGTACGCGCACGGAGGAGCACGGCAGCAAAACCGCTCGAACGACGGGTCCATGCCACCGACGAAGAAACGATCGAACAGATCACCTCGACCGCCAGGGGCGTCCACCAGACGATCCGTAAGGGCAACCGACCCGACCTATCGCTCCCGGTACGGGCTCTCTCCAACGTCTCCTACGACGGCCGGGGCGGATACCTGGAGATCGGGCGTCAAAAGAAGACCCGGACGCTGTCCGTGAACACCGTCAAGAATTTTGCCCAGACGCTCAAGATGATGGCGCTCTCCAAGGATCTCGTGCAGGAAAACGATTTCGCGACCAAGCGAGAGGCCTATTACATCTCGAAGAACTGGGAAGAGACGAAGTTCGACGAACAGATCGAGTCCGACACGGTGATGGACGATATCGAGGCGCTCTTCAGCGTTCACGCGATCAACCGAGAGCAACTCCGCTTCTATCCGGAAGAACACGGCGGCTCGGTTTCGGGCCCGCTGGTGGTCAGCGACCGGGACGCGACCGGGCGAGTCGCGCGCATCGACTGCGCCAACTTCGGCTCCGGCGCCTACTCCATTCCAGCCTCGGTCGAGGACCTCGAGTTCGAAACCAGCGCCGACTTCGTACTGCTCGTGGAAACCGCCGGGATGTTCCAGCGCCTGCAGTCCCATCGCTTCTGGGAAAGCTCCAACTGCATCTTGGTCGAGATGAAGGGCGTACCCGCCCGCGCGGTGCGCCGCTTCGTGCGCCGCCTCGCGGACGAAGCACGCCTCCCGGTCTACGTGTTCGTCGACTGCGACCCCTACGGCATCGCCAACATCTACCGGACACTCAAGGTCGGCTCGGGCTCTTCCGCCCACATCAACAAGTTCTTCTGCGTCCCGAGTGCACGTTTTCTGGGGGTGACACCCCAGGATATCGTGGACTACGAACTGCCGACGCACCCGCTCAAGGAGGTCGACATCAAGCGCGCCAGGGATGCGCTCAAGAACGACCCCTTCTTCAAGAGCCATCTCCAGTGGCGGAAGGCGCTCGAGCAGTTGATCAAGATGGGCGTCCGGGCCGAGCAGCAGGCCCTGGCGATGTGGGGCCTCAACTACGTGATCGAAGAATATCTGCCCGCAAAGCTCGAACAGCCCGACCGCTTCCTGCCCTAGCCCAGCGCTCGGAAGGCGGCGGCGTCAGCTGGCGGTCTCGAGTCGGACGAGCGCTGCCGTCTCGCGGACCGCTGCCCGGCCCTGCTCGCTCTCGATGATCTCCCGCAGCGCGCGGTGGCAGCCGCCGCAGGCCTTGCCGGCTCCCGTCGATCGGCAGAGCGCCGGCAGCGTCACGGCACCTGCGCGCACCGAGCGCCGAACTTGCCGTTCCCGGATCCTTTTGCAGTGGCAGACGATCACGATTCCCGGATACTACACCAAATGAGAACGATTATCAATTTTGTTTTCAAGCGGACGACCGCCCTAACGGCAGTCCGCGCAGTAGCCGTAGAGGTCGTGGCGGTGCCGCACTAGCTCGAAGCCGTGCTCGCCCGCAATCCTTTCCTGCCGCCGCTCGATCTCGTCGTCCTCGAACTCGATCACCTTGTCGCAGCGCAGGCACAGCATGTGGTCGTGATGGGCACGTCGGGTCTCGTACACCGTCACGCCGTCGCGGAACTGACTCGCCGTCGCGATGCCGGCCTCCACGAAGAGTTTGAGCGCCCGATAGACGGTGGCCGCTCCGATCACGGGGCTGCGCTTCTCCACCTCGCGGTAGAGCTGTTCGCTCGTCAGATGACCGGACTGACCCATGAAGGTCTCGAGGATCAGCTCTCGCTGTCGGGTATGTTTCAGACCCTGCCGCGCGAGGTAGGTGTCGAGCCGTACCTTGGCGGAGCTGGAGGGCGTTGACACCGTCACTTTCGACGCATGAGGGGGCTCGTCGCGCGAACCTATCCCCCCGTACCGCGGGAGTCAACGTGACGGGCCGCCACCAGCGGCCGCAGGGCAGCCGCGAGGTCGGCGTCCCGGTAGAGACCCATCGCCTCGAGTTCGCGCGAGACCAGCGCGCGCACCTCATCGGCGCGGGAGCTCAGCACCGCCTGCCGGGCAAGCACTTCGGCCCGCCCGGAATCGGTCGCGCGCACCACCTCTCTGACCAGGCTCACCCAGACCGGCGCCATCGAGAACTCGCGAATCCCGAGCCCGACTAGCAGCGGCACCGCGGCCGGGTTCCCGGCGAGTTCCCCACACACCGAACACGGGATCCCGGCTTCCTTCGCCACGGTGGCGGCACGCTCGATCTGCATCAGGACCGCCGGGTGAAACGCGTCGTAGGAAGCCGCGACGCGCTCGTTCTCCCGGTCCACGGCGAGCGTGTACTGCACCAGATCGTTGGTCCCGATCGAGAAAAAATCGACGGACGCAGCGAGCCGGTCGGCGAGCGCGACCGCCGCGGGCGTCTCGAGCATGACTCCGAGCGGCGGTGCCTTCGCCGTGCTCAACTCCCCGCACACGGACTCGAGGAGCGCGCGGACCGCGTCGAGTTCCTCGATCGAAGTCAGCATCGGGATCATCACGCGCAGGTTGCCCGCAGTGTTCGCGCGCACCACCGCACGGAGTTGCGTCTCCAGAAGCTCGGGGCGCGCCAGCAGCATGCGGATCGAACGCCAGCCGAGTTGCGGATTCTCCTCCCGCGCGATCTCACCCGGCATCCACTTGTCACCCCCGAGATCGAAGGTCCGGATCGTGACCCACTCCGGCAGCAGTGCCTCGGCGGCCGCGCGGTAGATTTGGACCTGTTCCGCCTCGTTCGGAAACCCGCGCGAAGAAAGAACCAGAATCTCGGTACGGAACAGCCCGATGCCGCGCGCACCGTGCCGGCGGATCAACTCGATGTCGTTGAGGCCTCCGACGTTCCCACACAGTAGAATCTCTTCACCATCCCGCGTCCGCGAGGGCAGGTTCCCGGACTCGTCCAGGCGATCCCGGAGGCGGTCGAAGCGATCGCGCTTGCCCTCGTACTCGGCGAGCATCTCGTCGGTGGGATTCACGATCAACTGACTGTCGATGCCGTCGACGATCAGGCGATCCGAAGGTCGCAGCCGCGCCAGGAATCCGGACACCCCCGTCACACCCGGAATCTCGAGAGAGCGGGCAAAGATCGCGGCGTGGCTCGTGGGGCCACCGTGTTCGGTGACCAGGCCCGCGACCTTCTCGGTCTCGAGCAACACGAACTCACTCGGTGCTATCCGGTCGGCTACGACGATTACGCCGTCCCGCAGCGGCGGGTTCTGCTGGCGCACACCGAGCAACTCCCCCACCGCGCGGCGCAGCACGTCCTCGATGTCGGCCGCCCGTTCCCGGATCGTCGGACTCTCGGAGGCCGCGAAGATCCGCATGTACTCGCGCATCGTGTCGTGCAGCGCCCGGGCAGCGTTTCCGTGGTCGAAGATCTGCGCCCGGAGTTTCTCCCGGAAGCCGTCATCCTCGAGGATCATGATGTGGGTGGTGAACACGCGCGCAAACTCGCGACCGAAGCGCTCGCCCACCGCCGCGCGGATGTCCGAAATCTGGCGCGTCGTTTCGCGCAAGGCCCGCTCGGTCGCACGCCATTCGGATCGGGCCGAACGTGCCGGGCGATAGAGGTCGATCGCGAGGTTGCCGCGGGGCGGCTGCAGGTGGACGGGGCCGATGGCGATTCCGGGCGCTGTGGAAAGCCCGCGGATCAGCGTCCCGGCCGGGAAGGGTGCGGGCGAGGCGACCGTCGTGGCCTCTCCGACTTCGCCCTCCCGAAACGCGCGATCGAGCAGGCGGGCATTCAGCACGATCGTCGCCACCTGCGAGGCGATCGTCTCGAGCAATTCGACCTCGTCCTCGCTAAAGCTGCGCGGACGGCCGGTCTGAACGCTCAGCACCCCCACCGGGAGCGCCCGCACGACGAGCGGCACGGCCAGCAACGAAAGGAAGCGCTCCTCTCCGGAGCCCGTGAACTCCACCTGCCGCGGATCCAGCCGGACGTCGGGCACGGAAATCGATTCGCGACTCTCGATGCAGCTGCCCACGATGCCGTTGCCGGCCCGGAGCCGTACTTTCCCCACGGCATCCTGGCGCAGGCCGCGCGTCGCGCGCAGCACCAACTCCGAACCGTCGTCCTCGAGCAGATAGATCGAGCAGCAGCCCACGTGCATCCAGCGCGCAACCAGGCGCACCAGATTCTCGAGGGTCTCCTGGAGTTCGTGGCTTCGTACGAGAAGCCGTCCTACGTCCCGAAGCAGTTCCGTCGCCGAAAGCGCCACGCGCGGAGCTTAGCGGGTCCGGCGGCGGGTTCGCGCGAGAACGCGATTACTCAGGAAAGACGCTGTGCCGTTCGTCGAAGCTGCAGCCGAGTGCGAGCAGGATCTTGCGCTTGGTGTCCATGCGACACTTGAGACCCTTCTCCACGGAGTGCACGGTACGCAACGCAACGCGCGCCCGACGCGCGAGCTGAGACTGCGTCATCAGCCGATTCTCGCGCAGTTCCCGCACCCGGTTCCGGTAGAGCTGCTGGGACTGACCGTTCACCGGCGCATGATTATTGTTCTGGTCCAGGCCACTCTCTCTGAAGTCGTTCATTCTGAACTGCCTCTGAATGGCGGAGGCCCTCCCGGAACTCCGTGGGGTTTCACCCATCACAATCGGGAAGGCAGTACGCTTTCTTTAGGTTCCGCCAGTCCTTAGCGCGTGCGCCACTGCCTCGGTGCACGCCCGCGCAGCGCCAAAGCGCACGATTTGCAAAGGTGTCGGCCATGAAGCTGCGCCCTCCCGATCGCGCATCGCGTAGAAGCAGCAGAACCGATTCCGGATGAGCAGCTCCTGGCGCCGCCTGATCACCGCCGCAGTGGTGCTCTCGCTGGGGTCGCTGGTGCTGTGGGCGGGCCTGCGCGCAGCTTCGTCGCCGAGCGTCCTCGCGGGGCTACTCGAAGACCTACTGGGTCGCCCGGTCGAGGTCTCCGGGCTGAAGATCGGCTTCGGAGACGAGCTCGAGTTCGAGTTCCGGGAACTCGCCGTCTTCGAACCCGCAGCTCGCGCCGAGCACCCGGGAGACCCCGGCCCTCCCGTCCTCCAGGTCGCGCGTGCGCACGGCAGTCTCAGCTGGCGCAGGCTCCTGGACGGCGGCTGGATCCCGCTCAAGTGGAGACTCGAAGCACCTGTCTGGATCTTGCGCGGGGCGGAGGCGGGCCCCTGGATCGAGCTTCCGCCCCTCCCGCTCGAGGTCGCGGCCGAGGACGGAGTCCTGGAATGGCACGCAGAGGGCGCCGCACCGCTGCGCTTCGAAGACCTCGACCTCCGGGTCAGGAGTTCTGGCCCCGACCGGACCCTGCACGGAACCGCGCGCGGCAATCTGGCCCAGGAAGGCTCCCGAGCCTCCTTCTCGCTGGAGTTCGAGGGCTCGCCCGAAGCCTGGTCCGCGACCGGTGAGGTCGCGGGACTGCAGCTCGCGGGTCTGGCAGCGTACGCGGGGAGCGACACGACCCCGGGTGGAAGCGCGTCGGGCCGCTTCACGGTCGCCTACGAGGCCGGGGTCTGGGAGGGCTGGATCAACCTGGGGATCGAGCGATTCCGCCTGCAGCTTCCGAACTTCAGTGGCCCAATCGCACCCCAGGAGGCGCGGGTCGTTCTGGAGGCACGGGTGGAGGCCGGCTCAGCCCGGATCCGGGCTGAGCGTGTCGAGCTAGACGACTTCATCTTATCGGGGGAACTCGAGCTCTCTCCGGGTCCCGGCCGCCGGATTCGGGGGGTGCTGCAGGTCGCCGACTTTCAACCGGGCCAGCCTGGCGAGCGCCTGCAGTTCCTGCGGCTGGTGGGCCTGCGTCACGGGTCGTGGCGCGACTTCGACGCGCGCACCGAAGGTGGCCGCATCCAGGATCTGCGGCTCGAACTGAACCTCGAGCTCGATCGCCTCGGCGCCGCGCTCGCCTACGACATGAAGCCGGACCCGTCCGAACTGAGGCTCTCGGGAAGGGTTCGCGACGGAATCTACCGCCCCAGCCCAGGCGCCTCTCCGCTCGAGAAGATCTCGGGCGAGATCGAGCTGATCGGAAACCGGCTCGAGATCCGGGATCTCGCAATCTGGCGTGACGGCAAGCCGCTCCCACGCATCGAGTTGCACGTCGAGGGCATGCATCGCCTGACACACCTGCCGAAGCAGGCGCGCAAGACCCCGCGCGGACCCGGCGTCCCGATCCCGGGGCTCGGCTCGGCCTTCCGGGCCATGCAGGGGAAACCCGGAACCGACGCCCCGCCCGTGGTGGTACAGCTTCGCCACTTCGATCTGGGCGTTCCGGCGTTCGTGCTCGAACTCCGGGACGCCAGCGGGATCCTCGACTTCCCGAACGGGAATCTGCGCCTCGTGAGCGCGGAGGGGACCCTCGGCGGGGCCCCCGCGAGGATCTCGGCCCTCTGGGACCGGGCGCAGAACCGGGTCTCGACCGAGATCGTCTACGAGGACGGTCCCGCACTACCGCACCGCCGGCCGCGCCCGGACCCCGCGGCCCCCTACCCCTGGGCCGAGGGGGAATTTCGGATTCAGTCCGCCCACTTCGGCGGGTGGAGAATCGACGGACTGCAGGCAGCGCTGCGGGCGACCGGGGCCGACGTCGCGCTTTCGGAAATCGTCGGAACTCTGGCGACGGGACCGGTCGAGGCCCGGGGCAAACTCTCCCTGGCCGAACCGGATAGTGCCCCGTTCTCGCTCCAGTTCAATGCCCGCGGGGCCGACGTGGAGGCGTTGCTCGGCTTCCTCAGCTTGCCGCCGGACGCGCTCAGTGGCACCGCCGCCGCGCAGGGAAGCCTGTCCGGCAGCCTGATGCCGGGCCGGCCCTTCCTGGCAGGCGCCGACGCGGACTTCTCGGTCGGGGTCGAATCCGGCAGCGTCGAGAATCTACCGGCCTGGGTGCTACTGGCTCGACTCGCGACACCGCTGGGCTGGAGAGGTCTGATCGGCCGACCGCTTCCGTTCGACGAGATCCGGTCCCGGGTCCGAATTGACCGCGGGATCCTGGAGCTGGAGCGCTTCGAGTTGCAGGGACCGGAACTGCGCGCGATTGCGGTCGGCAACCTCGACCTGATCTCGACGGAGCGCGAAACCGACATGGTGATCGCAATGCTGTTTCTGGAAACCGTCGATCGCGTGCTGCGGCGCGTCCCGATCATCGGACCCTGGGTTCTGGGTGACGACCAGAACCTCGTGGCCCTCTACTTCCAGCTGAAGGGGCCCTGGGAAGCGCCGCAGGGACGTTACCTGCCGCCCGACGCGCTCCAGAATGCCGTGGGACTCGCGGGTCGCGTCGTGGGCGTGGTCAAGCGACTCCGGGATCTGTTGCTCTCGCCGCTTCCGTCGCTCCCGCTCAGGCTTTCCGAGGAGGCGCATGCAAGCGAACGCACGCAGTAAGCTGGTCGGGCGCCGGAACCTGGCCCGAATGCTGGCCCGCGAACGCCGACGCAAGCGCCGAATCGTGTTCACCAACGGATGCTTCGACGTACTTCACGTCGGCCACCTGCGCTCTCTCGAAGAGGCCCGGACACTCGGAGACCGGCTCGTGGTCGGCGTGAACCGCGACCGCCGCGTACGAGAACTCAAGGGGCCGGGTCGCCCGCTGGTCGGTGAAGCTCAGCGCGCCGAACTGATCGCGGGTCTCGGCTGCGTCGACTGGGTGGTCCTGTTCGGAGAAGCGACGCCCGCGGCCCTGATCCGTGCACTGAGGCCCGACGTCGTGTGCAAGGGCGGCGAGTACCGCGACGCTGCTGCGCCGGAACGCGAGTTGATCGAGTCGCTCGGGGGTCGCTTCGTCCTACTCCGGCAGATTCCGGCGGTCCGCTCCTCGCGGCTGATCGAACGCGCCCGCCGTTCGCGCCCGCGCTAGGCGGGCGCGAGTTCCCGCGGCAAGTTTACGTTCCGGAAGGAGCGGAGTTCCGGATCGGCCCGGCGCAGATCCTCCTCCGAGACGAGCAGCGTATCGGAGGCTGCGAGCAGGCCGCGGAGCGAAAGCTGCTCCGATTCGATGCGGCGCTCGATCTCGGGCAACAGTCGCGGCCGGTAGATGGTCAGCAGGGGTTCGGGCCCGTTCGGTCCCGCCGCAGCGACGATGTCCGCGCCGCCCGCCGCGGGGACCAGCCCCAGCAGCAGCAGCAATACGCGCGGCTCGATCTCGGGAAGATCGCAAGCAGCGACCAGTACCGCGGGCGCCTCACAGGCAGCGAGCGCCGCGTGCACGCCGACCAGGGCCGCCCGCGCTGGGTAGCGATCCTCAACTGCCTCGAGGCCCGGCGGTGGCGCCATTCCGGGGCGAACCACCGCCCGGACCCGCGCGATACAGGTCCGGAGAGACGCCGCTACGCGCTGCGCCATCGGCACTCCGTCCCACTCGAGCGAAGCCTTCTCGCGCCCCATGCGCGATGACGCGCCTCCGACGAGGACCGCGCCCTCGACGTGCGCGAGCCTCAAAACCCCGGCTCCGCCTGGAGATCGTCGCGCCCGAGCAACTGCACGCGGACCTCGCTCCCGGCCGGAAGCTGCGTCGTTCCAGCCTCGACGATCGCGAGTCCGTCGGCCCGCACCATCGAGAGCAACACGCCCGAACTCTGGTCTCCCGCGAGCCGCGCATCGAGCGCTCCCGAGCGGCGCTCGAGCGTGACCCGAACCAGATGCAGGCGGCCCAACGGCTTGCTGTAGGCGTCCAGAAGCACGGCCGCTTCGACAGGCCGATAGATCCGACGGTGGTGCATCATGCGCAGCAGCGCGGGCCGCACGAACTGCTCGAAGCTAACGAGCGTCGAGACCGGGTTTCCCGGCAGCCCGAACACCGGGCGATTGTCCAGCGTGCAGAACGCCAGCGGCGCGCCCGGCTTCATCTGAACGCGCCAGAGCCGCAATCTGCCCCCCATTTCGGAGAGCACGCGCTTGACGTAGTCCCGGTCGCCGACCGACACCCCCCCGCTCGACACCACCGCATCACAGCGAAGCGCTTCGCGGAACCGGGCCTCGATCTCGTCCGGCCGGTCCGGCGCGATCCCCAAATAGACGGGAACCGCCCCGATCTCGGAGACGGCGGCGCAGAGCGCGTAGGAGTTGGAACTCGCGATCCTCCCGTCATCGGTGAGTTGATCCGGCTCGACGATCTCGTCTCCGGTCGCCAGAATCGCGACGCGGGGCCGGGCTGCGACCCGCACCTGCGTACGCCCGATCGCGGCCAGCATTCCCACCGCGGCCGGCCCGAGCCGCGTACCCGGCCCGCCGATCAGGGTCCCCGGCATTACGTCGGCCCCTGCGCGGCGGATGTTCTCGCCCGGGCGTACGCTCGCGAGGACCCGCACCGAGCCTCGAGGCGCGTCTCCGGATGAGGGCGCTTCCTCGGTGGCCTCGACCATCACCACGGCGTCGGCGCCCTGGGGAATTGCCGCGCCGGTCATGATCCGGGCCGCCTCTCCCGGACCGAGCTTCCGGTGCGTTGCCCGCCCGGCCGGCAGTTCCTCGACCACCCGGAGCGTGGCCGGCAGCCGGCCCAGATCCTGCGCCCGCACCGCGAACCCGTCCATGCCAGAGTTGTCGCGCGGCGGAATCAGCCGGTCCGAGCGCAGCTCTTCGGCCAGCACGCGACCTCGGGCCAGCTCGATCCCGACCCCCTCGGACCCCAGGGGGGAGAGCGAATCTAGAATGATTTCGCGCGCTTCGGCGATCGTGACGCGCGTACGCTGAATCCCGGCGGGAGGATCCGCGAACGTTCCCATTGCGCCTCCACTAGGGTACTCTGCCTAAATCCTAGGCAATCAGGTCGGCTCCGGTCTGGATCCGGTTGCGCGCTCTCTGCGCATGATAGGCGGAGAGCGGCCAGGAGTGCGAATTGAACGACCCCCCCGACCGAAGGGACCTCGTCCTGGACTCGATCCGCATCGGCATCGTCGAGGTGGATCGCTCGGGGCGCGTGGCCGGCCAGAACGCGGAGGCGAGCCGCCTGCTCGGCGTCTCGTCCGACCAGACCGCGGGCCGGAGCCTGTCAGAGATCCTCGGGGCCGGCCACCCGGCGGCCGCGCTCCTCGAACGCGTCAGCGCCAGCGGGGAAGAGGTATTCGCCCATGACTCCCGGATGCCGGCACAGCTCGCGGCGCCGGCACGCACCGTAGACCTCGCGGCCGCCCCGATCGGGGCCGTGCCGGGGGAGGAGGACGCGGCGGGCGCGGTGCTCACGCTGTGTGACCGGACCATCGGCCGCGAACTCGAGTCGCTGGTCACGCAGCGAACCCGGAGCCAGATCTTCGAGCACCTCGCCGCCGGCCTCGCCCACGAGGTACGGAACCCGCTCGCTGGGATTCGCGGCGCCGCAGAACTGCTGCTCGGAAAGCTCGACGACCCCGCGCTGATGCGCCTGCCCGAACTGATTCGCAGCGAGACCGATCGGATCCGCCGCTTGCTCGACGACCTCGGCCAGATCACGCGGGGCGCGGAGCTTTCGCTTCGCGAGACTAACCTCCACCGGATCCTGGACGACCTGCTCGAGCTTCACACGGGCACAGCCGGCGCAACCGCAATCCGTGTCGTCCGGGAGTACGACCCGAGCATTCCCGAACTCTCGGCAGACCCCGACCGCCTCACGCAGGTCTTCCTGAACCTGATCCGAAACGCCGTGCAGGCGCTGGAGGACAAGGGAAGTCTCACGATCCGGACCCGCGTCGGATCGGAGTTTCACATGGCCTCGCGCGAGGGACGTCCGTCGATGTCGCTGCTCGTCGACATCGAGGACTCCGGATCCGGAATTGACGAACGCGACCTACCCCACATCTTCACGCCCTTCTTCACCCGCCGGCTCGGGGGCAGCGGGCTCGGTCTCGCAATCGCCCAACACTGGACGGTGCAACACGACGGACGAATCCAGGTCGAGAGCGAGCCCGGCCGCGGCACCCGAATGCGCGTCCACCTTCCACTGAGGCCCTGGCGCCGGGATTCGGCCAGCCAGAGATGAAGCGTATCCTCATCGCTGACGACGAACCGTCGGTTCGCTTTGTGCTGCGCGAAGTCCTCGAAGGGGCCGGCTACTCCGTGGAAGAGGCCGAGGACGGCGCGGCCGCGCGCGCGAAGCTCGAGGCCGGGGACTACGAACTGGCCTTCTTCGACATCCTCATGCCCAAGGCGAGCGGACTGGAACTTCTCGAGGAGCTCAATCAGCGCGGCGAGGACGCGCCCATCGTCGTAATCATGACCGCACAGAACAGCTTCGACAACGCGATCGAGGCCATGAAGCGAGGTGCCTTCGACTACCTGACGAAGCCCTTCGACCTACGTCAGATCGAGGCCGTCGTCGAGAAGGCGCTCCGGCTCCGCGAACTGCGAGGCCAGTTGCAGTCACTACGGAAGCGACTGGACGACCCGGGTGTTGCGCACGGAGTCATGCTCGGATCGAGCCCGGGAACCGTCGAGACCTTCAAGGCGATCGGGCGTGTCTCCAACAGCGATGTCGATGTGCTTCTCCGCGGCGAGAGTGGGACCGGCAAGGAGTTGGTCGCACGGACGATCCACCATCACAGCCGCCGGAACGAGGGCCCGTTCGTCGCGGTCAACATGTCGGCGATCCCGTCGGAGCTGATCGAGGCGGAACTCTTCGGCCACGAGCGAGGGGCCTTCACGGGCGCGGTCGAGGCACAGCCGGGCCGCTTCCGCGACGCGGCCGGGGGTACGCTGCTTCTCGACGAGATCGGAGACCTGCCCCTCGCGCTCCAGGCGAAGTTGCTGCGCGTGCTGCAGGAACGCGAGGTGACGCCGGTCGGCGGACGGCACGCAATCCCGATCGACGTGCGAATCCTGGCTGCTACCCACCGGGACCTGGAGCGTAGAGTCCAAGAAGGCTCGTTCCGCCAGGACCTCTACTTCCGGCTCAACGTGGTGCCAATCCGGATCGCACCGTTGCGCGAACGTCGCGAGGACATACCGGAGCTCGTCGAGCACTTCGTCGAGAGATTCGGGCGCGAGCTCGGGGTGAGGACGCGCTGGCCGACCCCGGCTGCGATCGAGTACCTGTGCACACAACCCTGGCCCGGAAACGTGCGTGAACTCCAGAACGTGATCAAGCGAGCGCTCGTGCTCGCGTCGGGTGACGTCATCGATACGGACGAGGTCCGGGCCGCCCTGGATCCGGCGGCGGTCTCGGGGCCCTCTCCCTGGACCGAAGCGATGCGGCGCGAGGCCGCTGGCATGCTCGAGTCGCCGGATCGCGCACCCGAGCAAGGCATCTACTGGAGCTTCGTCGCCCGGGTGGAGCAGGAGGTGATTCGCGAGGCCCTGAAGCAGTCGGGAGGTAACCAGATTCAGGCGGCACAGCGGCTGGGCATCAACCGCAACACGCTGCGCAAGAAGATCGAGTTGCTCGGCCTCAAGGATGCCACCCTCCGGGATCCGAGTCCTTGACGGGCGGCCGGGGGCACCGCGTCCGCGGAATCTACGTGCTCGCGGACGACGATCCAGCCCGGCGCCACTCACCCCGCGCAACCCTCGAGGCCGCCCTCGAAGCCGGAGCCTCCACCGTCCAACTCCGCATCAAGCACGCGACCGATCGCGAGGCGCTCGAACTCTGCCGCTGGGCGGTCCGCAGGAGCGCGGCTTCGGGCACGGCCCTGGTCGTGAACGACCGCTTCGACCTCGCCGACCTGGCCGGCGCCCGCGGAGTTCACCTCGGAGACCAGGATCTGCCCCCGGAGCGGATTCCGGCGGCGCTGCGCGAGCGGCTTCTCGTCGGACTCTCCACGCATACCCTGGAACAGGTCCGCGCCAGCGCCGAGCGCCCGATCGACTACGTCGCCTTCGGTCCGGTCTTCGGCACCGGCTCGAAGCAGAGTCCCTGGACGCCGCGCGGGATCGATCTGCTGGCGGAAGCCGTCGAGCTCGCCGGACACCCGCTCGTCGCGATCGGGGGCATCACGCTTGGCAGCGTGAGGCAGGTGCGGGCGGCCGGCGCCGCCGCGGCGGCCGTGATCGCGGCGGTGGGTGATGCCCCGGACCCGGTCCGCGCGACCCGCGAACTGATCGAGGCCTTCGCGGAGGGCGCTGCATGATGGAGCGCGGCATGGGCGTCATCGGGATCGCGGTACTGATCGCAATCGCCTGGCTCGCATCCACCAAGCGCCGCGCGATTCGCTGGCGCCCCGTCTGCGTGGCGCTCGCGCTACAGCTCGCGATTGCGGCCCTGGTCCTTCGGACCGAGGTCGGGGCGCGCTTCTTTCAGGCCGCGAACCAACTGGCCGTCGCCATGATCGGAGCGGCCGATCACGGCATCGAATTCGTGTTCGGCTCCTGGCCCTCCGAACTGCTCGGGCCCGGCGGAGAGCCGGTACAGCTCCCCTACGTATTCGCAATTCGGGTGCTCCCGATCATCATCTTTCTCGGAAGCCTCTTCTCGATCCTCTATCACCTGGGCGTCGTTCAGCGCGTGGTCGACTGGCTCGCGCGGGGACTGCGCGCAGCCCTGCAGATCAGCGGCGCAGAATCGCTCGCCACGATCGCGAACGTGTTCGTCGGCATGAGCGAGGCGCCCTTGCTGATCCGGCCCTACGTCGCCGGAATGACGCGGAGTGAACTCTTCTGCGTGATGGTGGCCGGACTGGCGACCGTCGCGGGTTCGGTCCTGGTCGCCTATGTCGGCTTGCTCGGAACCGAGTTCGCCGGACACCTGATCGCGGCGAGCTTCATGTCGGCGCCCGGCGCGGTTGCGATGGCCAAGATCATGGTTCCCGAGGAGGGAACTCCGGCAACGCTCGGGGGCGCGACGCAGCAGTTCGAGCAGGAGACGCGCAACGTCATCGACGCGGCTGCCCAGGGCGCATCACAGGGTCTGCAGTTGGCCCTGAACGTGGGCGCGATGCTGATCGCCTTCGTCGCCCTGGTCTACCTGCTCGATGGACTCCTACTCTGGGTGGGTGAGCTCGTAGGTCTGCAGGGCCTGAGCTTCGAACGACTGCTCGGAATCGCACTCGCCCCGGTCGCCTTTCTGCTCGGGGTCCCCTGGACCGACGCGCCGGCCGTCGGGAGCCTGCTCGGAATCAAGACAGTTCTGAACGAGTTTTTGGCCTACCAGCAGCTGTCGGCCCTGGTCGGCCAGGGACAGATCGGGCCGCGCTCAGCCGTGATCGCGAGCTACGCGCTCTGCGGCTTCGCGAACTTTGGGTCGCTCGCGATCTTGATCGGGGCCCTGGGCGGAATCGCCCCGTCCCGGCGGCACGACGTCGCACGCGACGGTCTGCGGGCGATCCTGGCAGGTTCCCTCGCGACCTTCGCAACCGGCGCCATCGCCGGGCTGATCCTCTGAACCCACGACGGTGCAGCGATGCCTGGAAAATGCCGACAGAGCGGATAGGATGGGACCACGATGAGTGCAGAGAGCGGTCGACAATACGTAGTCGCGATCGTCGGAGCCACCGGCGCGGTCGGCGAGGTGCTACTGCGGGTGCTGGAGGAACGCCGCTTTCCGGTGGGAGAACTCCGGCCCCTCGCGAGCGAGCGATCGGTCGGAAAGAGCATCTCGTTCCGCGGCGAACGCGTCGTCGTCGCAGAGGCCCGGCCGGATGCGTTCGAGGGGGCGGACTTCGTTTTCTTCGCGGCGACGGGCACGCTCTCCCGCGAACTGGCCCCCGAAGTGGCCCGCCGCGGCGGCATCGCGATCGACAAGTCGAGCACCTGGCGACTCGACGAGAACGTCCCGCTGGTCGTGCCCGAGGTGAACGCAGCGGCACTCGCGAAGCACAGCGGAATCGTCGCCGTCCCGAACTGCACCACCATCCCACTGGTACTCGCGCTCGAACCGATTCGGCGCGCGGCGGGCCTGCGTAGCGTCGTCGTCACGACCCTTCAATCCGTAAGCGGCGCAGGCAAGCCCGGATTGGAAGAACTGGAGCGGCAACTCGAGGCGAGCGCCCGCGGCGAGACGCTCGCGCCCGAGACCTTCCTGGCCCCGATCGCCCACAACGCGGTCCCGGTCTGCGAGAGCTTCCGGGACGACGGCTACACGACCGAGGAGCGCAAGCTGCTGGACGAGAGCCGAAAGATCCTGGAAGCGCCCGAACTCGACGTCGCGATGACCTGCGTGCGCGTACCCGTCCCGGTCGGTCATTCCGAGTCGGTCCTGGTCGAAACGGAGCGGCCGCTCTCGCCCGATGAGGCCCGCGAGGCGTTGGCTTCCTTTCCCGGGATCTCGGTCCGCGATGACCCGTCTCGCAACCTGTTTCCGACCCCGGCCGACGCCGCGGGTCAGGATGACGTTTTCGTCGGCCGGATCCGGAGGGACTACGGGAGCCAGCGTCTCTGGCTCTGGATCGTCTGCGACAACCTGCGCAAGGGCGCGGCCACGAATGGCGTGCAGGTCGCCGAAGCGCTGCTCTAGGCCCCGCCGGGCGCACACCGCCCGAAAGACGCGTTAGACTCGCAAGCGACTGGCCTTCTCTGCTCCGGAGTATCCGCGAAATGTCCCTCCGAATCCTGACCGCGTGCCTGCTCCTCTGTGCAGCGTCTTCGAACGCCGCCACCCCGACGGATGACGAAATCGTGGACCAGATCTACCGACAGACTACGGAGTTCGAGGAGGCATTCGCGGGGGTCTACTTTCGCCAAAACGTAACAGTGCGTGAACTCGATCCCGACGACGGCGAACTGAGGAAGACCAAGACAATGGTTCAGGACGTGTGGTCGTACGTGGGAGCGAAGCCCCGTGTCGAGATCCTGAGCTGTACGGTCGACGGCAAGCAGTCCGAGATCGAAGCTTGCAAGCCGAAGGATCGGGGCGGCGATCGGCCCTACCGCGTCTTTGGTCCGGACGGTCGCAAGCACTACCGGTTCGAACTCGAGGGACCCGAGGAACTGAACGGTATTTCCGTCTACCGGCTGCGCCCCATTCCGCTCGAGAGAACCTCGCGGCACCTCGACATCGAACTCTTCTACACCGTAGACGGCCTGAGGTTGGTCGCTTCCAACGGTACGATCGCCGACTACCCGATGGGCCTCAAGAAACTCGCTTTCGAGAACTGGTTCGACGAGTTGGACGGACACCCGGTCATGACCAAGAGCAAGCTAGACATGACCATCTACTTTCCGCTGCTGGTGAACTTGCGCGTCGTGAACGAGTCGACCGCGTCGGAGCAGCGCCTGATCGCATCCGATGACCGGGAAGAGCCCGCCAATCCCGCGGTTTCCTCGGGCGGCGTCGATCAGGTTCCGAAATCCCGCTAGAGCCGATGACGGACGAGCCGAACCCCCGCGACGGTGGCGGCGTCGCCAGGATTTCCCGCACCGCGAGCGTTGGCAGCCAGCGTTCGATTCGCTAGGCCGCCTCGAACAGCGACGCCAGACCCTGCCCCCCGCCGATGCACATGGTTACGATGCCGTAGCGCTTGCCCTCGCGCTTGAGCTCCCGAAGCAGTAGCCCCGTCATGCGGGAGCCCGTCATGCCGAACGGGTGCCCGATCGCGATCGACCCCCCGGAGGGATTGAGCTTCTCGTCGGGAATGCCGAGCTTGCGCTGGCAGTAGAGCACCTGCGAGGCGAAGGCCTCGTTGAGTTCCACGATGTCGATGTCGTCGATCGTGAGCCCGTGGCGCTCGAGCAACTTCGGTACGGCAAAGGCGGGCCCGATGCCCATCTCCTCGGGGCCGCAGCCCGCGACCGCAGTTCCCCGGTAGAAGCCGAGCGGCTCGATCCCGAGTTCGCGGGCCTTGTCGGCCGACATCAGCAGGGTCGCTGAAGCGCCGTCGGAGAGCTGAGAGGCATTTCCGGCGGTCACGGTGCCACCCTCCTCCGGCTTCTTGAAGACCGGGGACAGCTTGGCAAGTCCCTCCAGCGTCGTGTTCGCGCGGTTGCACTCGTCCCCGTCGACCACGGCCTCTTCGTCGTACGGCTCCTGATCTTTCTTGATCACCTTGCGGGTGACCTTCATGGGCGCGATCTCTTCTGCGATCCAGCCCTGCTCGACCGCGTTCGCGTATCCCTGCTGACTCTTGAGCGCGTATTCGTCCTGTGCCTCGCGCGTGATGTCGTAGCGTTCCGCCACGATCTCGGCAGTCAGGCCCATCGGGAAGTAGAGACCCGGGAAGCGCTCGCGCGCGGCCTTGTTGGCCAGCCGCGTCACGTTCTGGGTCCCATCCTGCATCATGGTGATGGTCTCGACGCCGGCCCCAATCGCCACCTGGGCGCCCTCGTTGATGATCGCGTGGGCCGCCATCATCACGGCCTGGGAACCGGAAGAGCAGAAGCGGTTTACGGTGGTGGCCGCGACTTCCTTCGGGAACCCGGCCGCCATCGCCGCGATCCGGGCCACGTTCATGCCCTGGCAACCTTCGGGAAAACCGGAGCCCACGATCACATCCTCGATGTCGCCGGTATCGAGATTGGGGACCCCTTCGGTCACGGCGCGCAGCGTGTGCGCCAGGTAGTCCACGGGTTCGGTGATGTTGAAAGAACCGCGATTCGCCTTGGTGAGTCCCGTACGCTTGCTTTCGACGATGACTGCTTCTCGGGCCATGAACTCCTCCAATACCTTCGGGGGTGAAACCGGCGACCGTGCTGCCGGACGCCGGGATCTTACCCCGGATCGGGCCCCAGACTCATCCCGTCCCCGGTGGGCCCGCCGAAGGCCCCGGCGCGGGCCCCGGCTTGACGGATCGCCCCCGGGCGACCCTATGCTGGGGACGCTGGAGCGGGCGGCTGGTGTCCGACCGCTGGACCGCGCCTTCCCCGCCCGCGGGTTCGGAGGAAACAGGCTGGTGCCAGGTGAGTGAACCATCTGAGAGCTTCACGGCCGCCACCGTGATCCTCGTCCGCGACAGCGACGCGGGACTCGAGACGCTGATGCTCCGCCGCAACTCGAAACTCGACTTCGTGGGCGGGATGTGGGTCTTTCCCGGAGGGCGGCTCGATCCCGAAGACTGGACCGGGCTGGCCGAAGACCAGCTGCTCGCTGCGAGCCGGCGCGCCGCTGCGCGGGAGGCGCAGGAAGAGGCCGGGCTCTCGCTCGATCCGGGGTCGCTCATGCCCTATTCGCACTGGACCCCTCCCCCGATCCGACTCAAGCGCTTCCTCACCTGGTTCTTCATCGCTCCCGCCCCCGAGGGCCCGGTGCGAATCGATGGCGGAGAGATCCACGACAGCGCATGGATGCAGCCGGCCGAGGCCCTCCGCCGTCGCGACGCCGGGGAAATCGAACTGGCCCCGCCGACCTGGGTCACGCTCTACGAACTCTCGAGTTTCGCGAACGTCGGCAGAGCGCTCGAACACGCGAAGACACGCGAATGCGAAGCATTCGCCACGCGCATCGGAAAGGTAGACGGGGGGGTGGCGGCCCTCTGGCACGGCGATGCCGGCTACGAGACGAGCGACGCGAGCCTGGCCGGCGCCCGCCATCGACTCCTGATGCTGGACTCCGGCTGGCGTTACGAACGAAGCCCCTAGCCGGGACCCAGCGCGGGCTTCACGCCGAACCGAAAGACAGCACGAGCAAGAGAGGAAATCGAAACATGGCAGACACCACCGTCTTCTCCGCCGACTCGCACGTGGTCGAGCCTCCGGACGTGTGGACCTCCAGGGTCGAGTCGCGTTTCCGCGACCGCGCGCCTCACATCCAGAAGAACGTGGGCGGCTTCGAGGGGGACTTCTTCGTCTGTGAAGACCTGCGACCCTTCCCGGTCTCGAGCTTCGCGGTCGCCGGCGTCGACTCGCGCGACTACGGAACCGCGATGCTCAAGGGTTATGAAGGCGTCCGGCCCGGCGCCTGGGATCCCGTCGAGCGCATCAAGGACCAGGAGATCGACGGCGTCTCGGGCGAGGTGATCTACACGAGCATGGGCATGATGCTCTACGGCATCAAGGACGGGGAACTCAGAACCGCGAGTTTTCGCGCCTACAACGACTGGCTCGCAGAATTCTGCGCGCACAACCCGGGCCGGCTCGCGGGCGTCGCCCTGATCCCGATGGACGACCTCGCCGACGCGGTGACCGAGATCGAACGCACCTCGAAGCTCGGCCTGCGCGGCGGCATGATCTGGGGCGCGCCCCCGGTCGACCGCCCCTACGACAGCAAGGCGTGGGATCCCCTCTGGGCCGCGGCACAGGATGCAAAGATGCCGCTCTCACTCCATGTCCTGACCGGGGCCGAGGGCACGGGCCTCGAACACGCGAGCCTGATGAAGACCTACCCGTCGCTGCCGCATCGGATGGAACGCTCGATCAGCGACCTGATCTTCGGCGGCGCGCTCGAGCGCTTCCCGCGGCTCCAGATCGTGTCGGCCGAGAACGACATCGGTTGGATCGGCCACTTCCTGCAACGGCTGGATCACGCGTACGAGAAGTATCGCTACCTGGAACAGGGGCCCGTGATCGGAGAAACTCCGAGCTTCTACTTCCGACGACAGGTCTACGCCACCTTCCAGGACGATCGGGTGGGTGTGCTCGCGCGCGAGTTCGTGGGCGTCGGAAACCTGATGTGGGCCTCCGACTTCCCGCACTCTGACTCGACCTGGCCCCACTCCCGCGAGGTGATCCAACGCGACTTCGAGGGCGTCCCCGACGCGGACGTCCAGCGAATCACCTCCCAGAACTGCGCCGACCTCTACGGCCTGGAGGTTCCGGCTTAGTCGACCCTCGAGCGGGACTCACGAACGCTCGCGGGCCTCCGCTCTGAGTCCTCGGCCCGGACCGCCTCGCCCGCCGCACCTCCGCTCGCGGGAACTTCGGGCCCTCCGGGGTGGGGCAGGGGAGGAACGTCCCCTGCCCGGTTCGCCGTGTGTCGAGAGGATGCGAGCCGCACCCCGACATGCCCGCACGCGCGACTGTTCCATGCCGCGGCGGAGGACGGTCTCGGGCTTCGCCCGGCGGACCGTCAGAGAGCGGCCTGTGTCCGACTGCGCTCAGATCAACTCCCAAGGAGCGGAGGTCCGACGGGCGAAGCCCGAGACCGTCCGGCCCGAAGTTCCCGCGAGCGGAGGTGCGGCGGGGAAGCTTCCTCAGCCTCCGAGAAGCAGGTCGGCGACCCGGCGCAGTTCCTCGCGGTCGTAGCCGCCGAGAAGGAAGTGGGTGACCGGTGTCTCCTCCCAGGCCTTGAGGCGATCGCGGATGCGCTCGACCGGACCCACGAGTGAAATTTCGTCCGCGAACTCGTCCGGCACCGCCGCGATCGCGCCCGCGCGGTCTCCGGCCATGAAGCGCTCCTGCACCGTCTCGGCCTCGGCCTCGAAGCCCATGCGCGCCATCAGTTCCTTGTGAAAGTTGCGCTTCTTGGAGCCCATGCCGCCGATATAGAACGCCAGCATCGCCTTCATGGGCGTCAGCGCTTCCTGCACGTTGTCCGTAACCCGCACCGTGGCGGTGACCATGATCTCGAAGCCCGGCTTCGTGCCGCGCAGCGAATCCGCGTAGACCTCGGGACGGAACGGCGAGTAGTAGAGCGGCAGCCAGCCGTCGCAGATCTCGGCAGCGAGCGCCACGTTCTTGGGTCCCTCGGCACCGAGAAAGATCGGCACGTCTGCGCGGAGCGGGTGCGTGATCGGCTTGAGCGACTTGCCCTGCCCCCAGGCACCCTCGCCCGTGTAGGGCAGCGGATAGTGGGGGCCGTCACTCCGGACCGGCGCGTCGCGGCGCAGCACCTGCCTGATGATGTCGATGTATTCCCGCGTGCGTGATACGGGCTTCGAGAAGGGTTGCCCGTACCAACCCTCGACGACCTGCGGACCAGAGACGCCGAGTCCCAGGATCAGGCGTCCGTTGGTCAGATGATCGAGCGTCAGTGCGTGCATGGCGGTCGCGGTCGGCGTGCGCGCCGAGAGTTGTACGACGCCGGTACCGAGACGAATCCTCGAAGTTTGGGCACCGATCCAGGCGAGCGGCGTGAACGCGTCCGACCCCCAGGACTCGGCCGAGAAGACACAGTCGAAACCGAGCGCTTCCGCGTCCTGCGCGAGTTCCACGAATCCCTTGGGAGGCTGCGCCTGCCAGTAGCCGAGTTGGAGTCCGAGTTTGAGAGCCATGGGTTCCTCCGTGCTGATTCGACGCGCGTTCAGGCGTTGTGACTTCGCTCGGGTTCTCCGGAAAAGCTCTCCGCATCCTCCAGAATCCGGTACCACTCCCAGCGCAGGCCGTCGGGCTCCGAAGCCCAGACCTTGTTCTGCTTAGCGTAACAGCAGGTGCTCTCGTCCTCGACCAGGTGCTCGAAGCCCGCGTTCTTGAGCCGCTCCGTGGCCGCGTTGACCTCCTCGTCCTCGAACACCTCGACCCCGAGGTGATTCAGGCGTTCGTCGGCATCGGGCCTCTCGAAGAGCACGAGCTTGAGCGGGGGCGCGTCCACGATGAAGTTCGCGTAACCGGGCTTGCGCTTGTGGACGCGGACACCGAACATCTTCGAGTAGAACGCGACGGCCGAATCGAGGTCCCGCACGTTCAACGCCAACTGAAGCCGCATCGCGTAGCTCCTTTCTCGGGAGTCGGTTGGCCCCCAGGGGATTATATACCTCCGCCCCGGGAGTCGAAGCGACGGGTGTGCGCGCGAGACCTAGCGCCCGTCACCGCCGGGTTCGCGCCCCCCGAGCCGCTCGGACCCGGGACCCTCCACCAGGGCGGCGGTCTCGGCCGCGATCAGCAGTTCCTCA
Organism: Myxococcales bacterium; assembly: GCA_013215565.1. Lineage (GTDB taxonomy): Bacteria > Myxococcota_A > UBA9160 > SZUA-336 > SZUA-336 > JABSQV01. The sequence goes on from JABSQV010000016.1 coordinate 76,667, forward strand.
TCGGTCGGCACCACGAGCGCGATCGGCGGGCCGCCCCGACTGATCTCGGCGTTGCTGTCGGCGCCGTGCCGGGCGTTTCGCTCGGGATCGAGTTCGAACCCCAGAGGTCCCAGCAGTTCGAGTACGCGCGCACGAATGTCGGCCGAGTTCTCGCCGATCCCCCCGGTGAAGACGAGGGCATCGAGGCGGTCGAGGGCAACGACGAAGCCCGCCAGCGTACGGGCGAGTCGGTAGCAGAAGCTCTCGATCGCGCGCTCGGCTCCCGCGTGACCGTCGCGCCGCGCTTGCTCGAGTTCGCGCATGTCGGGCGACAGTTCCGAGAGACCCAGCAATCCGCTCTCGCGGTTGAGTAACGCAGTAACTCCTGGCAGGTCCAGGCCGAGCCGCGCGGCGAGGAATTCGTGCAGGCCCGGGTCGACGTCTCCAGAGCGCGTGCCCATGACGAGACCTTCGAGCGGACTGAGCCCCATGCTGGTGTCCACGCTGATCCCGCCCCGGATCGCGGTGGCGCTACAGCCGTTTCCGAGATGGGCGCTCACAATCTGCAGTTGGTTCAGCGGTCGCTCGAGCCGGCGCGCGGTCTCTCTCGCCACAAAGCGGTGGGAGCTCCCGTGAAATCCGTAACGCCGGACGCCGTGATCCCGATAGAGCGAGTACGGAACCGCATACAGGTAGGCGCGCGGCGGCAGCGTCTGATGAAAAGCGGTATCGAACACAGCCACCTGGGGTACGCCGGGGAGCGCCTGCTGGAGCGCCCGGATCCCCTGGAGATTGGCGGGGTTGTGAAGCGGCGCCATCGCCGCAACCTCCTCGATTTCGGCCAGGACGCGAGCATCGATCCGGACCGAGGCGCGGAACCGCTCGCCACCGTGCACCACGCGGTGACCGACGGCCTCGATCCCGCCGAGCAGCGACTGATCGCAAAGTTCACCGAGTAGCGCCGCAAGCGCGCCAGGGTGTCCCTGCGCGTCGAGTTCCCGCGCGCGCTCGAACACGCGCACACCCGTCGCGGTCTCTACGACCACCGACTTGACGGAGGAAGAACCGCAGTTCAGCGCCAGAACGCGCATCGGCTCGCGGCCCGGATCACTCGACGCTGTAGTCCTTGTACTTCTCCAGCAGCCGCACCGGCTTCTTGAGCGCATCGCGGCGGAAGGGCTCGGCCAGGTCCTGGCCCACGATTAGTTCGAGGACCGTAGGGCGCTCGGAGGCCACCGCCTGTCGCAGCGCATCGCCCACCTCACCCGGGTGGTCGACCGTGATACCGTCCGCTCCCATCGCGCGCGCGATCCCGGCAAAGCTCGGGTTCTCGAGGTTGGTACCGACAAAGCGGTTGGCGTAGTAGTCGATCTGGTTCTTCTTTTCCGCGCCCCACTGACCGTTGTTGAACACGACCGCGATCGCCGGAATCTGCTCGCGTACGCAGGTCATCACCTCGGCCAGGCTCATGCCCCAGGCGCCGTCTCCCACGTATGCAATCGAGGGGCGATCCGGGCAGGCCACACGCGCCCCCATCGCAGTCGGGAAGGCGTACCCGCAGTTGCCGAAGGCCATCGCCGCAAAGAAGCTCGCGGGTCGCTCGAAGCGCAGGTAGCTGTTGCTCACCGAGCAGATATTTCCGATGTCGGTCGATACCATGGCGTTCTGGGGCAGCGCCAGCTCGAGTTCGCGCAGCGCGCGCCGCGGCTCGATCGGGGAGCGGTCACCGGCCGAGAGTTGATCGAGTTCGCTCTCCCAGCCCTTGCGCTGCGCCTCGACCTCGGCCAGGCGCTGGTCCCGGTTACCCAGGCAGCGGATCCGGTCGGCTCCGCGGGTCCGAAGTACCTCGAGCAGCGTACGCGCCGCACCCCGCGCGTCCCCGTGGATCCCGACCCCGATCGGCTTCACGAGGCCGAGTACGCGCTCGTTGCTATCGACCTGAATCACGCTGGCAGCTTCGGGCCAGTAGTCGATCCCGTATTGGGGCAAAGTCCCGAACGGCCCGATCCTGCTTCCGAGCGCAAGCACTACATCGGCCTGCGCAATGATGCGCATCGCGGTCTTCGAACCCTGGTAGCCAAGCGGGCCGCAGTAGAACGGATGCGAGGCCGGAAATGCGTCGTTGTGCAGATAGCTCGTGACCACGGGCACCTGCAGGAACTCCGCCAGCGCGCGCAGCTCCTCTCCCCCCTCCGACATCACGACACCGCCGCCCGCGAGGATTACCGGGAAGTTCGCATCCGCGAGCAGCTGCGCGGCCTCGCTCAGGCTTTGCGCGCCGCCCGGTCCCCGCTCGATCCGCTGCGGCGGCGCGATCTCGACGTCGATCTCGCCGTAGAAGTGATCGCGCGGAATGTTGATCTGTACCGGGCCCCGCTCTGCAAGTGCGATGGTGAAGGCCCGGTGTGTGAGTTCCGCAATCCGGTCCGGCCGGCTCACGTGCGCCTGGTAGCGAGTGATCTCCGAAAAGATCGGAAGCTGGTCGGTTTCCTGAAAGCCGCCCAGGCCCGCCGTCGCACTCCCGGCTTCGGGCGTGATCGCTACCACGGGCGAGTGCGCCCAGTAGGCTGCGGCGATCGCGGTGACGAAGTTCGTGACGCCCGGGCCATTTTGGCCGATGCAGACTCCGTGGCGATTGGCGGCGCGCGCGTAGCCGTCCGCCATGTGGGCCGCATTCTGTTCATGTGCCACCGACACAAAGCGGATCCCGGCAGGCGGGAACAGGTCAAGCGCGTCCATGTAGGCGGAGCCCACGATCCCGAAGACATCGGTCACGCCTTCAGAAGCCAGTTGCTCCACGAAGGCCTCGGCGGAGGTCATGCGTGTCATGATGGGTCGACTCCTTCGTTCGGAAAACTCAGAACCCCTGCAGCGCCTCGCGCAGGGTGTCGCAGATCTGGTCGACGTGCTCGCGTTCGGCCACGAGCGCGGGTGCGAGGATTACGGTGTCGGCCGTCACGCGGACGACGAGTCCCCCCGCAAAGAGCCGCCGAAGGGCCGCCGTTCCACGCGCACCCGGCCGATCCCCGGGTGCGAGATCGATCCCGGCAAGCAGCCCGTAGCCGCGGATGTCCTCGATGACGGGAAGGTCCCGAAGTCCGAAGACGCGCTCCTGGAAATAGGGCGCCAGTTCGGCCGCACGCTCGAAAATCCCTTCTTCTCGGTAGATGCGCTGGGTGGCGAGGCCGGCGGCACAGGCGAGCGGATGCGCTGAATAGGTGTAGCCGTGAAAGAACTCGATCGCGTCATCGGCCGCGGCGTTGGTGATCTCGTCGTAGATCCCGTTTCTGACCGCGACACCCCCCATCGGCACCGCCCCGTTGGTGAGCGCCTTGGCGACCGTCATCATGTCGGGCAGTACCCCGAAGCTCTGCGCTGCAAAGGCCTTGCCGGTGCGTCCGAAGCCCGTGATGACCTCGTCGAACACGAGCAGGATCCCATGCCGGTCGCAGATCTCGCGCAGGCGTTCCAGGTAGCCCACCGGCGGCACCAACGCCCCGGTCGATCCCGCGATCGGTTCGACGACGCAGGCGGCAATGCTGTCGCCGCCGTAGGTATCCACCAGGCGCTGAAGGTCCAGGGCCAGCTCCGAGCCGTGCGCGCCGCAGCCCGGTTGGAACCGGTTTGCCTCGAGATGCGTGTGGCGCATATGGACGACGCCCGGTAGCCCCGGGCCGAAGTCCTCGCGGTTCCGGGGCATGCCGGAAAGCGAAACGCCGCCGAAGTTCACGCCGTGGTAGCTGCGTTCACGCGACACGAAGCGCTGCCGTTGCCCCTCTCCCCTGACGCGGTGGTAGAGCAGCGCAATCTTGAGGGCCGTATCCACGGCCTCGGACCCGGAGTTGACGAAGAAGAAACGGTCGAGATCCCCGGGCGTGATTTCGGCCAGCGCGGAAGCGAGTTCGAAGCCTCCGCGATGCGCGTAGCGGAAGGACGGCCCGAAGTCGAGTTCTCGGTACTGTGCCGTGATGGCGTCCAGGATCTCGCGTCGGCCGTGTCCGAGCGCGCAGCAGAAGAGTCCCGAACACGCATCGAGCAGACGCTCGCCGGCCTCGTTCCAGAAGTAGAGGCCTTCGGCGCGTGAGAGAACGAGCGGCTCCTTCTTGAAGCTTCGGTTCGGCGTAAAGGGCAGCCAGTAGTGCTCGAACTCCGCCATCCGTTTCGCTCCCACTCCGGCGCTCTTCCAGAATGCACCGGCCATCCGGGACCGCGGGCCGCCAGCTCTGGCGCCCGGGCCACCCGCTTCAGGCGTCCGCGGATCCACGCCGAAGGCTATCACGGATGATGTAGGAGCCGTGGCCCGCGCCACGGCCGCGGGCGGAAGCGCTAGTCGATGTGCTGGATCGCGGCCCCTTCGAGTTCACGCATCACGGGGGCCAGCAGAATCTCGAGCCGCTGGAGCCGACGGTGAAACAGACGCACCCATTCGGCATCCCGCTCGGGGCCCGACGCGAGGACGGCCTGCTCCAGAGCCGCATCCGCATCGCCCCAGGTCGGCGGGCGTGACCCGAGCAGCGCGGCCGCCTCGTCCAAATCTCGGGCTTCGAGCGCGGGACCGAATCGCTCGGCCCGGCGCAGATACTCGGCCACTCGCGCCGCCACGTCGCGCTCGTAGCTGGAATAGCTGTCGGCTCTCTCCGGATCGGAAGGCGAGGCAGACGGCGTCAGCAGTTCTCGAAGCGCGTCGTGGGCGGTCGAGTGACGGGTCAGGCTGGGCCCGGGGTTCTCGACCGGATCGAGCGCCACACCGAGCCGTTTTGCGATCACCTCGAGCGGAGCCCGAAGCCAGACCGAGTACCAGCCCAGGTACTGCGCCAGGTCGAGTCCGGGGGGCGGCGCCGCGACCAGATGCGCGACCGCCAGCGGTGTGATCGCGCAGAAGCGCACCGTGTGAAAATCGATCGCATCGCGGTCGAGCGGTTCGCCCGAGAGTTCCTCGTACCTACGAAAGGCGCGCGAGAGGTCTCCGAGAGGCTCACTCAGATCTCGGCTCACCATTCCGGCCAGATCCGCGAGCGGATCCCCGAGCGTCGCGAGTTCGAGATCGATCACGGCCGTAACTCGCTCGCCCTCGTACAGGAACTGCCCCGAGTCGCTGCAGATCAGCGAAGCCCGCCTGCGGTTCTCGGGAACGTTACGCCGAACCCACTGTACCAGGAACTCGAGCACCGGCTCCGGGCGAAGCTTGCGCTTCCGATATGTTCGTTCCCAGACGGGAAAGTCCGAGAGGGCAAGTTCCCGCGCGTCGGCGGGCGGCGCGAACCCGAGCGGCGCGAGCGCAGCCGCGTCGATCCGGTGCATGCGCGCGAGGATTGCCACGTAGTCATCGAGCACGGCCTCGCGTACGGCGTCACTCTCGGCGGTCGCGAGATCCGCCCGCCCGGGGCAGCGTTCCATCACGATGCCGCGCGGGGACGGACAGAAACCGTAGACGTGCGGCACAGGGATCTCGTGCGCCTCGAGGAATTTCAGCACCCGAAGTTCGCGCTCGAGCGAGTAGACCCCGGCTTCGGCCTCCCCCCGGTCTCCCCGGAAGTACAGGGGCAGTCGCCCGGTGTCGCGCTCCAGGTCGATGAACCAGGCGGGCCGCCAGCGTGGCTGGCGCTCGGCGTGCACCACCTTGCCACCCAGTTCGGCCTCGATCCAGGCGAAGGCCCGCTGCCAGCTTTCCGATACCGCCGATCCCTGGCTCATCTCTCCTCGCACAACTCGATCTCCGGAGAGGAACATGCTCCGGGGTGTCCTGCAAGGCGGTCCCGCAAGCGATTCCCAGGAACCGGAGAACAGGGACTCGTCCCCCGGCCGCCGAAGCCACGCTTGACCCGGCAGCCGCGAAGCGTCTTATGCTCTGGTGCAAACCCGGTCCCACAGGCCAACAACAGACCCAGAGTTCGGAGTGCGCATGACGCGAGCCCAGAACCCGCCCAGTCCGCAGGACGATGCACGAGACAACGCGCGAGACCGTGCCGGTGCCCCAACGCCGGCCGGAGCGATGGAGGTCGAAGGCAAGACGATTCAGGAATTGCTCGGGGGCCGGCGCGAGCCGGATCCTCCACTCGCGCCGCTGATCGGGAACGTACAGCGCCGCGTGCGCCTGGACCTGGGCGGGACCTGGCGCCTGCTGGTAGACCCCCTCGACCGCGGAGAGCGGAGCGTCTTCGGGGGCGGGGGCATCGGGAGTGACCACGCCCCCGCGTCACCCGGCGAGGTGGTCGAGCACGACTTCGCGGACGGCTACGAACTCAAGGTCCCAGGCGATTGGAACACGCAACATCCCGAACTGCGCTGGTACCGGGGCGTCTGTTGGTACCGACGCGAGTTCGAGTTCATCCCGCCAGAGGGCGGCCGTCTGTTTCTCTACTTTGGCGGAGCCAACCACTACGCGCGGATCTGGCTGAATGGAAAGCTCGTCGCCGCACACCGGGGCGGTTTCACGCCCTTCAACGTCGAGGTCACCGATCGGCTGGCCGCGGGCAGGAACGTGATCGTCGCCAAGGTCAACAGCCTGACGCGCGACGAGGACATCCCCACGGAACGGAACGACTGGCTGAACTACGGGGGCCTAACGCGCGAGGTACTGCTGGTCGAGGTCCCCGGGACCTTCGTGCGGAACTGCCACATCCAACTCGCCAGAAGTTCGCAGCGTCGCGTCGAGGGCTGGATCGACGTCGATGGCGCCGCGAGCGGCACGCCCGTGAGCATCGAGATTCCGGACGCGGGACTGCGGTTCGAGACCGAGACCGATGGCGCCGGTCGCGCGCCAGTCGGATTCGAGGCGGAACTGGATCTCTGGACGCCTGAGAGCCCGACGCTCTACCGGGTGAGCGTTCAGGTGAGCGATGACCAGTTCGAGGAAGAAATCGGCTTTCGCTGTATCGAAACCCGCGGCCAGGAGATCCTGCTAAACGGGGAGCCGATCTTTCTGCGCGGCATCGCCATGCACGAAGAATCAGTGCGGCATCCCGGACGCGCCTACGGCCCCGAGGACGCGGCCGCTGCCGTCTCTCTGATCAAGGAACTGAACTGCAACTTCGTGCGCCTCGCGCACTATCCGCACAACGAGTACATGGTACGCGCCGCGGAGCGGAGCGGTCTGATCATCTGGTCGGAAATTCCCGTCTACCACGATATCGCCTTCGACAATCCGGAGACCCTGGCCAGCGCCAAGCAACAACTCAACGAAATGATCGAACGCGATCGAAACCGCGCGGCGATCGCCTTCTGGAGCATCGGAAACGAAACCATGCCGTCCGATACACGCAACCACTTCATGCGGGAACTCGCCGCCGAGGTTCGCAGCGCCGATCCGACGCGCCTCGTCACCGCTGCCCTGCTCTCGATCGAAGGCATGCGGGGCGCGGCCGCCTACGTCGGGGCCCGACTGGGTGGCAACTCGCCTGAACCGGTGCGGACCGTGATCTCGGATCCGCTCGGGGAGTTCGTGGACGTGATCGGATACAACCAGTATCTGGGCTGGTACGCACCGACCTTTCTCTCACGGGGCCTGGGCGCACCCGAGGCGCAGGTGCGCGAGGCGGTGCTGGCATCCGTCGACGAATTCGGGCTCGAGACCGCATTCCAGAAACCCGTGATCGTGAGCGAGACGGGAGGCGCGGCCAAGCATGGCGTTCACGGCGGGCGGCTCGATGCCTGGACCGAAGAACTGCAGGCCGCGATCTACGAGACCGAGGTCGGAGCCCTGATCGACCGCAAGGGCTCACCGGTGCGGGGGCTTTCCCCCTGGATCCTGAAGGACTTCCGCTCGCCGATGCGGCTCAACTCTCGGATGCAGAGCTACTGGAACCGCAAGGGCATCGTGTCACCCGAGGGCGAACGCAAGCAGGCCTTTTTCGTGCTGCAGCGCCGCTACGCCGAGCACGCGGAGCGCACCGGCCGCTGAGACGGAGAAAACGACGCAGCGAAGCTCTGAGCGTGGCAGGAGGAGCGACTCGTAGCTCGTCCGGGGCCGATTCCGTGAGTGCCGGAAGCGCGACCTTGAACCCGGAGACCCGGCAGCGTTCGACGATCGCCGGAATCCCGGTCATGCGGTTGCAGCGCTCTCGTTCGCGGCCTCGGGCACGTGCCCGAACACGTGACTCCACTCGGGCGTCCGGGCCTCGGGCTCGCGCTGGCTCCGGCGCTCGGGGTCGTCTGCGTCGGCAGCCTGCAGGCCGAGGGGCCGACTAAGACCGGACCGCTCGCTCCAGGGAACTCCGCTGGCGGTAGAGCGCAGGCTCGACCGCGGCCACCATGCGTGCCGCGTCGAGTTCGCGTCCGAGGAAGCGAACGACGGCATCGGCTCCCGCGCGCGGAGACGCGACGAGTGCGGGGTAGTCCAGCTCGAGCACGCGGAAATTTCGTTGGGCGCCAATCCAGTTCTTGACCCGCGCGCACTCGCGCTCGAAGCTCGCAGCGAGCGCGGCGTCATGATCGCCGGAGAGATCACGGCCCTTGCGTTCGAGCATCGCGCGCTGCGATGCGAGAACCTCGTCGATCGGGCGCCGCATGAGCAGAATCTGGTAAGGCAGTCCGAGAGGAAGATTCGAAAGCAGCGGCCAGAGGACCTTGACGCACCTGCCCCGGGCCGCCTCGATCCAGTCGCAACCGCGTTGAAGCTCCTTTACGGGTTCGTACTCGAAGTATCCGCGAGGGTTGTCGACATCGGGAACCCGGACGCCATCGGTCAGGAGCGGCAGGCCCCCTGCATCGAGGAGTTGCATCATGAGCGAGGTCCCGGACCGCGGCAGGCCCGAGACGACGGTGACAGGCAGCGGGGTTCCGCTCATGCTCGCGCCCTCCGTCCGGAACCATCAGCAAGCAGAAACTCGGGTGCTCGCATCCAGGGCAGTACACCTCTCTGCGCCTCGTGCGTCAACGTTCGAGCCGGCCCCGAAGCCCGACCGGGACCTGCGTGCGCTATCCTGCCGGGGCTCAGAAGGAGTCTGGCCCATGTCCATGCACTTCGACCCGTTCTCGCCCGACTGGCGCGAGGATCCCTACCCGGTCTATCGCCGACTGCGCGACGAGGCGCCCGTCCACTACAGCGCCGAGCGCGAGATCTACTCGGTCACGCGTTACGACGACGTGATGCAGGTACTGAAGACGCCCGAGGTCTTCTCATCTCGGGCGATGTTCACGATGTTGATGTCGGGCGGGAGTGACAAGCTGCCGCCGGTCTCGCTGAAGATGATTCGCTTCCTGGCTACGATGGGCTGGAAGACGCGCATGAATCCATTCGAGTTCCAGACCGCCCGAAACCTGATCGCCGAGGATGGAACGAGCCACGCGCAACTCCGGGCGATCGTGAATCGCGGCTTCACCCCGAAGCGCATCGAGTCCTGGGACAAACGTGCGCGCGAGATCGTGGATTCCTGCATCGCACCGCTTCGGGACGGCGAGCCTTTCGATCTGGTCAGCCAGCTCGCGGTACCGCTGCCCGTCACCATCATCGCCGAGATGCTGGGCCTTCCGGCCGAGCGGAACGCAGACTTCAAGCGCTGGTCCGAGATGATCATAGACTTCAGTTCCGGTCCAGGGCGCGACGATCCGTTCTCGAAGAAGTACAGGGACGGCTTCGTCGAGATGATGAACTGCTTGAAGCAACTCACGAAGCAGAGTCGAATGACACCAGCAGACGATCTTCTCAGCATCATCGTCGCGGAGCAGGAAGGAGAAGCCGGACTCTCCATCCGGGAGGTCATCCAGTTCGTCATGCTTCTCATGGCGGCCGGGAACGAGACCACAACCAACCTGATCGGCAACCTCGTCAGCGCGCTGCTCGATCACCCGGAGCAGGCCGAGAAGGTCGCGAGGGACCCGAGCCTGGTGCCGGCCCTGGTCGAGGAAGGCCTGCGTTACGACACGCCGGTACAAGTGGTGTTCCGAACTGCGACGCGCGACACGGAACTGCGAGGTACGCGCATTCCCGCCGGGAGCTTCGTGGCGGCCTATCTGGGCTCCGCCAACCGCGACGAGCGGCGCTTCGAGGCACCGGACCGGCTCGACGTAATGCGCAAGGCGCAGCTCTTCCCGAGCTTCGGATTCGGCAAGCACTTCTGCCTGGGCGCCTCGCTCGCACGACTCGAAGCCCGGGTCGCGCTCGAAGGCATACTCCCCACTTTCCCCGGATTGGTTCGGACCGGGGGACCCGTTTCGTACGTAGACTCTTTCTTCGTCCGCGGTCCGCAGCGCCTCGAGTTGAAGCTCGCCGCCTGAGCAAGCTCCGCAGCCGGGCCTTGACTGCGAGGTTCGTGTCGGGCCTATTGCGCTCCTAGAGGAGGTCCCGATGCGCGCCCGATCCGCAGGAATCATCGCCTGTCTGAGTCTCGCGCCAGCCGCACTGGCATCGGTCGCCGGGTACACGGCGGAGAGCGAACGGCCATACACCGTGACCGAAGAGCGCGAGGAGTGCGAATCCTTCGACCCGCTGCGCCGACCCTTCTTCGGTGATACGCACGTCCACACCGCCTACTCGTTCGACGCGAGCACACAGGACACACGTGCTACGCCGCGAGACGCGTACCGCTTCGCGCGTGGGGAGCCACTCGGGATCCAGCCCTACGCGGAGGACGGCACTCCGTCGCGTACCGTGCGGCTAGACCGGCCGCTCGACTTCGTCGCGGTCTCCGACCACGCGGAGTTGCTCGGCGAGGTCAACCTCTGCACGACGCCGGGCACGCTCAGGTACTGGCACCCGGTCTGCTTCACCCACCGGAACTTCCCGCGGCTCGGGATGATGCTGATCGCGTACACCGGGACGATCCTCAAGTCGCGCTGGGACACTCTCTGCGGAGACGATGGCGAAGCCTGCGAGGCCGGCTCACTGGAATTCTGGCAGGAGATCCAGGATGCGGCCGAAGAGGCCTACGATCGGAGCTCCCGCTGCAGCTTCACGAGCTTCGTCGGCTACGAGTGGACGGCCAGCGTCGGCCCCGGAAAGAACCTGCACCGCAACGTGATCTTTCGCAACGAGAAGGTCCCGCACCTACCCGTGAACTGGATCGATACCCCGAGCGCCTTCGACCTGTGGCAAAGCCTGCAGGCGAAGTGTCTGGACGGCCTGCCGGGCTGTGACGTGCTGACGATTCCGCACAACTCGAACCTGAGCGGCGGGCTGATATTCGAAACCGCAAGGATCTCGGACGCAGAGGTGCCGGGCCCGATCGATACCGAAGAGGCCCGGCTTCGGAGCCGCTGGGAACCCCTGGTCGAGATCATGCAGCACAAGGGCTCGTCCGAGTGCGACCTGCGCGCGGGCTGGAGCAACGACGAGAGTTGCGGGTTCGAGAAGCTGCCCTACGACAACTTCGGGGGAAAGAACTCATTTCTCGTAGAACGCCAACTTCCGAGTGAGTCCAATTTCGTGCGCTACGCGCTGAAACAGGGACTGCTCCAGCAGCGAGAACTCGGCGCGAACGCGTTCCGGTACGGAATCATCGCCAGCACCGACACGCACATCGCGGCGCCGGGCCTGACCAAGGAGCAGGACCATCCCGGCCACGGTGGCGCCGGACTCGCGGCTAACGAGATCGCGACAGAGGGCCTTCCCGATGACATCGAGTTTGGACCTGGCGGCCTGGCGGTGCTCTGGGCGGAAGAGAATACGCGAGATGCACTGTTCGCGGCCATGCAGAGGCGGGAGGCCTACGGCACCAGCGGCACCCGCCCGATCGTGCGCTTCTTCGGCGGTTGGAACTATCCCGAGAACCTGTGTGAGGATCCCGGCTTCGTCGCAAAGGGGTATGCGGACGGCGTCCCGATGGGGGGCGAACTCGGGCCGGGCGACCCCGCGAACCGTATGCGCGCCCCCCGTTTCGCGGTCTGGGCGATGCAGGATCCGGGTACCGCGAACGATGCAGGCGCCCCACTGGAACGGATCCAGATCATCAAGGGCTGGCTCGACGGCGACGAGGCCCACGAGCGCGTGATCGACGTCGCGGGAGGGAAGAACGACGCCGGCGTCGATCTGGCGACCTGCGAACGGCACGGGAGCGGGGCCTCGAACTTGTGTACGGTCTGGGTCGATCCGGACTTCGACCCCACGGTCCCGAGTTTCTACTACGCGCGCGTACTCGAGAACCCGTCCTGCCGCTGGAGCCAGTATGCGTGCAACGCGGCCGGAGTGGACTGCCGGAACCCGGACTCGGTCCCGGAGCCGCTCGCGGTCTGCTGCTCGAGCGAGTACCCGGCGACCATCCAGGAGCGCGCCTGGACTTCGCCCATCTGGTACACGCCCTGATCAAGCGGCCCGGTCCCGAAGGGATTGGCCCGGCGTCAGCGAATCAGGCTCTCATGCTCGGAGACGGCAAGCACCAGCAGTTGGATGCCTCCAGCATCGAGCGGACGCGAAAATTCCTCGGCCCACCGATCAGCGGCGTCCGACTGTCTGGACTCCGAATCCGACCCCTCGAATCCGAAGCAGGTCACACAGTCGAACACGGGTGCCTGCCCGCCGAAACTGAGCCCGCGGTTCTGGACGCAGTCGCGCGGTGCATGCAGGCCTTTGAGCTGGGCCACCAGGTGACGCTCGTAGTTGGTCTGGAATTCGTCGAGAGGCATGTCGTCCGGGCGCTTCGCAAGCACCAGCCGGTCCATTCGCTTCCGGGAAGAGGAGCGTCTCAGCACCCGCTCCTGAGCCGGGAAGAAGCGGTTCGACTCCTTCCGCATGAACGTCAGTTCGTCGGCCCGCACTGCCGCTCCCTCGGGCCCATCCAGCCGGCCAAACAGCGCCTCGAAGGCTGTACCGTCACGCCACCAGAAGGAAGTCACGCAGTCGAAGAAGGGGCTCCCGACGAGCTCACGCCGCACGTGGTAGCGCAGATAGCGCTCGAGACCGTCAAGCAGCGGCAGGGCCAGCGGTGAGTGGACGGACTCGTAGTGGTCGCGAAACTCCTCCCGCGCGAGCCCATCACGCCTCGCGATAAATGCCAGCGTCTTCACCCCGAAATCGCTCCTTGACGAATGGCCCCTGCCCCGTCCTATGCTCCTCTGGCGCTGCGTCACCATAGCAGCAAGCGGCCGCGCGATGGACCGCGGGCTCGTCTGTTTTCGAGGATCAGCTTCGGGCGCACTGGCGAACGCGCAACTCACCCGGGACCAAGATTGAGATGCCACAGTCGAAGCTTCGAAAATTCGCACTCGCGATCGATCTCGGAACCGGCGGGCCCAAGGTGGCCCTGGTGGCGAACGACGGAACGGTTGCGGCGCGCGCCGCGCGAGACGTGGAGACGCAGCAACTTCCTCCCAACGGCGCCGAGCAGGACCCCGAAGGAATCTGGCGCACCATCCTGAGCGCGGTCCGCGAGGTTCTGGGCGAAGCGTCAGTGCCCAGAGGCTCGATCTGCGGAATCATGTGCTCGGCCCAGTTCTTTTCGATCGTACCGATCGACGCGCAGGGACGGCCTCTCATGAACCTGCTCATGTGGCTCGACCGGCGAGGCGCGCGCTTCAGTCGAGCGCTCCTCGAGCGAGAGCCCGAAGCCCTGTTCCGGTTTCTCGAGATCCACGGTGGGATTCCCTTCGGGAGCGATTCGCTCTCGCACATCCTGTATGTGAAGGAATTACATCCCGAGATCTACGAACGGACCCACGCCTTTCTCGAGCCGGTCGACTTCGTGACGCAGCGGCTCACGGGCGTCACGACGGGAAACGTGTGTACCGTGTTTCCGATGCTCCTCACAGACAATCGGCGCCCCGAGGAAACCGCCTACTCGAAAGCCTTGCTCGAACTCAGCGGCATCGACGAGGCCAGGCTTCCGCCACTGGTCCCGGTCGACGCCCAGGTCGGGACACTCCGTTCCGAGGTCGCGCGGGAACTTGATCTTTCGCCCGAGATCCCGGTCTTCTCGGGCATGAACGATACCCAGGCGGTCACGATCGGGGCGGGGGCGCATCGTCCGGGCTTCGGGGGCCTCAATATCGGAACCACGATGCAGGTACTGGCAAGCGCGCCCGAAAAGCATACGGACGCCGAGAACCAGATCGTCAGCATGCCGAGCCCTCTCGCCGGCAGCTACATGGCGATGGCCGAGATCGGGCTCGGAGGCAGAACCCTCGAGCATTTCCTTCGATCCGTTGTACACGCGCGCGATCCACTCGGCGACCACCAGGCGCGTGATCCCTTCGTGGGCCTCGACGCGGCAGTGGAGTCCGAGCCGGCTGGGAGTGGCAAACTGCTCTACCTGCCCTTCCTCGCCGGGGGCGGGCCCCCGAGCGGCAGCGGCGCGATGCGCGGCGCCTTCCTGAACCTCTCGCTCGAAACCACGCGGGCTCGAATGCTCCGGGCCGTCCTGGAGGGCGTGGCCCTTCACCAGCGCTGGGCCCTGCCCGCGGTGGAGCGCTTCTCGGGCCAGCCGTTCGCAGAAATCGCGGTCTCGGGCGGGGGCGCGCGCTCCGACGCCTGGGTTCAGATTCTGGCCGACATCCACGGCCGGCCCATGCAACAGCTCGACGACGCGCGCCACACGAACACCCGCGGCAACGCCTTCCTGACCTTTCGGCGCCTGGGCCTCACGGGGCCCGAAGAAATCGACCGCTTCCGTCCGATTCGCCGAAGCTACGAGCCACGGGCCGAACACCGCCAACTCTACGACGACCTGTTCGAACAGTTCGTCGCGTCCTACGATCGCGTAAAGCCGATTTCCGAAGCCCTGAACCGCTAGGCGGTCTCTAAGAGAGGATCTTCCAGATGCCCAAGAAGTCGCCCCATCACCGCTACGCCGACCGCTACCCGGTCCTCCGCAAGATGCCGGACACGGGCCGGCCTCGAAACGAAGTCCTCGACGAACTGCAAGAAATGGCGACGGAAGAGGATAGCTTCTGGCAAACCGGCAGGTGCTCGGGGACCATGTATTGCGGCGACATGCCGCACTACGGCTTCCTCAAGGAAGCCTTCGGCCTTTACGGCCACGTCAACGCGCTGCAGCGCGACATGTGTCCGAGCCAGACCCGTTTCGAGGGCGAGATCATTGCCATGACCCTCGATATGCTGAACGCAGATGCCGCGCGTCCCGATTCGCAGCCCTGCGGCTCGGTCACCTCGGGCGGAACCGAAAGCATCCTGAGCGCAGTCCTGGCATACCGAGAGTGGGGGCGAAACGAGCGCGGAATCACGGATCCCGAGATCATCCTGCCCGAAACCGCCCACGTCGCGTTCGAGAAAGGCGCCCACCTATTCGGGCTCAAGGTGATCCAGGCTCCAGTCGATCCGAAGACTACACTGGTCGACGTCGATTTCGTCCGCGATCACATCTCTCCGCGCACCGTCGCGCTGGTCGGTTCCGCCTGCAACTACGGTTACGGCACCATCGACTCGATCACCGATCTCTCCGATCTCGCACTCGAACACGACACCGGTCTTCACGTCGATGCCTGTCTGGGAGGCTTCATCCTGCCCTGGGGCGAGGCGCTCGGGTACGAGATCCCGCGCTTCGACTTCCGGCTTCCGGGCGTCACCACGATCTCGGCCGACTCGCACAAGTACGGGTACGCACCCAAGGGGAGTTCGGTCCTGGCCTTTCGCGACCGCGGCCTCAGGGAGCAGCTGTATTTCATGAGGCAGGAGTGGTCCGGGGGCAAATACCTCTCGCCCGGAATTGCCGGCAGTCGCTCGGGCGGAATCCTGGCCGCGACCTGGGCCGCGATGGTGAGCCTCGGACGCGACGGCTACCTGCGCTACGCGCGAAAGATCTTCGAAACTTCGTTCGCGATGCAGGACCTGGTCAAGAGCCACGCGCCCCTGCGCATCCTGGGCGACCCGACCTTCTGCTTCTCGTTTCTCTCCGACGAGTTCGATATCTACCACCTGAACGACTTCATGCGGCAGCGCGGATGGCGCTTCAACGGTCAGCAGCACCCGAACGCGCTTCACATGTGCGTGACGCGTCCGCAAACGCAGCCCGGAGTGGTCGAGGCCTTTGCGCAGGACCTCGAAGCCGGAGTTAGCTACGCCCGAAACCCGGCCTCGGAAACACCGCGGACAGGCGGGATCTACGGAGGCCAGCCCAAGGGAGTCGCGGAGGTGCAGGAAGCCGTGCGCACGATCATGGTCAACATGCTCGACGCCTGCCAGGACGTCCCGACCGAGTAGGCCGGAGATCCCGATGCCTCGCAGGATACTCTACCAGCCCGGCAGCGCGCGTCCCTTCCGGCTGAGCCGCAGCAAGGTCGAACTCTTCCTCTCTTGTCCACGCTGCTTCTACCTCGACCGGCGGCTCGGAATTTCTCGACCCGCCTCCTTCCCATTCAACCTGAACTCGGCCGTCGATACGTTGCTGAAGGCCGAGTTCGACCAGTACCGCGAGGCCCGAGAACCCCATCCCTACATGACGGAGGCCGGCCTCGACGCGATCCCGTTCGCGCACGAGGAACTCGATCGCTGGCGCGCGAACTTCACGGGCGTTTCGGCATTCGACGAGGCGACCGGGTTCGAACTCTTCGGCGCAGTCGACGACGTCTGGATCGACCGCGCAACCCAGGAGCTGATCGTCGTCGACTACAAGGCGACCTCGAAAGCCGGGGAAGTCGGAATCGAGGCCCCCTGGCAGATCAGCTACAAGCGCCAACTCGAGTTCTACCAGTGGCTGTTTCGCCGGAACGGATTCGGGGTCTCGCCGACCGGCTACTTCGTCTACTGCAACGGCGACCGCTCTCGCGCGCGCTTCGACGAGAGAATCGAGTTCAGAGTCAGCGTGATCCCCTACACCGGAGACGACGGTTGGGTCGAACCCTCGCTCCGGGACATCCGGGCCACGCTCGAAGCAGAAACCACCCCGGCAGCAGCCCCCGACTGCGAGTACTGCCGGTTCACGGCCGCGGCCTGCGCCGTGAACTGACGCTGCCGGCAGCTGACCGCGCCAGCCGGACCCCACTCCGGCGAATCGGCGTGGACTTTCGCCTCCTCTGCGTCCGAACCCGGCCCGCTCTCCGCCCTCTGTCGGGATCCCGGGCACACGGGGACCCATTCCTTGTGCGCAGCCCGGACGGATCGGCCATAATGGGCCGCCTTAAATCCGGGCCCCCGAAAACCAGCCGAGAGAATCGGATCCGCATGGACGAATCGCTGATAGGTGCTGTGCCCATGGCCATCTTGGGCGTGGGCACAGTTTTTTTCGCGCTCTTGACCATCATCGGAGTGGTGAGCCTGAACGGCTACCTCGCGGAGCGCGGAAACCGGACAGCGGCAGCCGCGGCCGAAGGCGCCCCTCAAGCCGAGCCGGCCGTAAGCCTGCGCTCCGTCGCACTGGCCGCCTACGCCCTGCACCTCCGGAGCCGTGCGCTCGCGATCACGAGACCCGCGCAGCCCTCGCGCTGGGCCATGGCCGGACGCGTGCAGCAGACGTCGTCCTTCCAGAGGTAGAGGCGCAGCCAATGGCAACCTACCGAATCAGATCAGCGGACCGCGAATACACCGCCACCGTCGTCGATCGACCCGGCGGCAGCGCCACAGTCACGGTCGACGACCAGAGCTTCGAGGTCGAATCCATCAACACCCCCGAGGTGGCGCTTTCGGAACCGGGTCCGGTCGCAACGGCTGCGCCCGCGGCCGTAGCTCTACCGGCCACACCCGCCCCCGCGGGAAGCGGCGTAATCACGGCACCCATCCCGGGCAAGATCCTGTCCCTCAAGGTCAAGCTGGGAGACGTCGTCTCAGCGAACCAGGTAGTTTTGATTCTCGAGGCCATGAAGATGGAGAACAACGTCCACGCATCGACTGCAGGGAGCGTGAAGGAACTCCTGGTTCACGAAGGCTCCGAGGTGAGTACCGGGCAGCCGATGATGGTGATCGAGTAGCTGCGCGCGCATGCTCGAGATCGTCTCGCAATTCTTCGCGACTACCGGGTTCTCCCACTACCTGAACGAGCCGCACACCCTGCTGAATCTGTCGATGCTGGGCGTCGGGCTGGTCCTGATCACGCTCGGAATCCGAAATCGCTTCGAGCCCTTGTTGCTCGTCCCCATCGGCTTCGGAATGGTCATGGGCAACATCCCGGAATCGGGAGCTTCTCCCGGCACCGAGGGAGTCATTCACTTCCTGTATTTCGGGGTCGAACACGAGATCTACCCGGCCCTGATCTTCCTGGGTCTCGGAGCGATGACCGACTTCTCGGCGATGCTCTCTCAGCCGCGGCTGATTCTGCTCGGCGCCGCGGCCCAGGTCGGGATCTTCGCGACCTACGCGGGAGCCCTGTATCTGGACTTCAGTCCACAGCAGGCAGGCGCCATCGGAATCATCGGGGGCGCCGACGGCCCCACCACGATCTTCATCACCGCGACCCTGGCGCCGGAGTTGCTCGCCGCGGTCGCGGTCGCCGCCTACAGCTACATGGCACTGGTCCCGATCATCCAACCGCCCATCGTCCGCGCTCTCACGACGAAGAAAGAGCGATTGATCAAAATGAATCCCCCGCGCGAGGTCTCACAGCGCGAGCGAATCTTGTTTCCAATCGTCGCCTTCCTCGCTTGCACGCTCTTCGCACCCAAGGCCACGACGCTGCTCGGTATGCTCTTCTTCGGAAACCTGCTCAAAGAATCCGGTGTCACAGACCGTCTCGCAGAAACCGCGAAGACGGCTTTCATCGATTCGGTCACGATTCTGCTCGGAATCTGCATTGGGGCCGGCGCGACGGCCGAGCGCTTCCTCACCGTGCAGTCGCTCAAGATCTTCGGCCTCGGCCTGGTGGCGTTTTCGATCGCGACCGCCTCGGGCGTCATCTTCGCCAAGATCATGAACCTCTTCTCGAAGCAGAAGATCAATCCCATCATCGGGGCAGCGGGCGTTTCGGCCGTACCCATGGCGGCGCGCGTAGCGATGACCACAGCGCAGTCCGAGGACCCCTCGAATTTCGTACTCATGCACGCGATGGGGCCGAACGTCGCTGGCGTGGTCGGCTCGGCCGTAGCGGCCGGTGTGCTGCTGGCGATGCTCGGGTAGCCGCGTGCCACGCGTTGGAGGCAGACTGCGACCCGACGACTCGGCGCCTCGATTCGAGCCCGGTCGGTCGCCGCGGACCCAGGCCGACCACGTGCTTCGCGCGAGACCGCTCATCTCACGCCCCCTCGGAGTTCGGAAACCCGGGTCCGGCGGTGCGTTCAACCGGAGGGAAATTTACATGCGTCGAAGACCCGGAATTCTGGCCCTCGCGGTACCCGTCACCGCTGCGCTCTGCCTGGTAGCCGGCTGCTCTGCACTTCCCAAACCCAAGCCCCAGTTCTATCCGAACCAGTACTTCCAGAACACGAGCGCGGCGCAACGAATGAGCGACGTGGCCTACTGCGAGGCGCTCGCCGATCAGTACATCCAGGCGCATCCCGTCAAGCACACGGCGGAAGACACCGCCGGTGGTGCGGTCGGAGGCGCACTGATCGGCGTCGTGGGGGGTGCAATAGCGGGAAGCGCGGGAGAAGGTGCAGAGATCGGGGCCGGAGTCGGCGCGGCCGCGGGACTGCTCAAGGGTGTCTTCGACGCGAGCGAACCCAGCCCGAACTACAAGCAGTTCGTAAACCGCTGCCTCGACCGAAAGGGCTACGAGGTCTACGGCTGGAGCACCGACTAGATCACCGGTATGGTCTCCGGCAAATCTCGGCAGCGGCAAGCGGAACGCTCGGTCCACGGGGATCCGTCCGCGCGAGCTACCGCCCCTCCCCCCCACGGAGCCAAGAAATGACCGAGGTTCTGCTCGAAGGCCTGGCGTTTCCCGAAGGTCCGCGCTGGCACGAGGAAAGACTCTGGTTCTCCGACATGCACACCCAGCGTGTCCTCGCGCTGGACCTCGAGGGCAAGCTGGAGACGATCTGCGAGGTCCCTGGAGACCCCTCGGGCCTGGGCTGGCTTCCGGACGGACGACTGCTGGTCGTCTCGATGCGCGACCGCCGCTTGCTACGACTCGGCGCACGCGGCCTGGAGGAGGTCGCGGACCTCGCGAAGTTCGCCTCGTGCCACTGCAACGACATGGTGGTCGACCGGGGCGGAAACGCCTACATCGGGAACTTCGGGTACGACCTGCACGACCCGGGCTCCGAGCCCCGCAAGGCGGAGTTGATACGCGTCTCGCCCGACGGGCAGGCTCGAATCGAAGCCCGCGACCTCGCCTTTCCGAACGGAACCGTGATCACGCCCGACGGACAGACCCTGATCGTGGCCGAATCGATGGCGGGCCGTCTGACGGCCTTCGACGTGGCCGCGAACGGTAGCCTCAACCGGCGCCGCGACTGGGCCGTGCTCGAGGGTGTGGTGCCCGACGGCATCTGCCTCGATGCCGAGGGCGCGATCTGGGTGGCATCGCCCGTGAGCGCCACGGTGTTTCGAGTCCACGAGGGAGGCGAGGTGAGCGAGCGCGTCTCGGTCTCCACCCAGCCCTTCGCCTGCATGCTGGGAGGCCCCGACCGCCGCACTCTCTTCATCGCCACGGCCGCGAGTTCTCAGCCCGCGGAGTGCCGGGCGAACCGCACAGGTCGGATCGAGTGCACTCGCGTCGAGGTACCGGGAGCCGGACTCCCCTGATGCTGAGCGTGGGAGCCGCCGAACTGATCGATCCGATCGCTTACGTGGAAGCTAAACTCTCCTAGCGCGTGGGTCTTCTCGCGCTCCTCGGAGGTTCCGGATGCGGCTAGGGATCATGCTGGCGTCTGTACTCGTAGCGGCATGCCAGCCGGGCGGGCTCCGGCCCTCGAGTTCCGGATCGGCAGCGAAGATCGCGAATCCCGCATCCGTCTACTGCAGCCAGAGTGGGGGCGAACTTCGAATCGAGACACTCGGAAGCGGCGGCCAGATCGGGGTCTGCTGGTTCGAGGACGGACGCCAGTGCGAGGAGTGGGCGCTGGTGCGCGGCGCTTGCCCGGTGGGCGGCCGGCGCGTCACCGGGTACCTGACCCCGGGGGCCCGTTACTGTGCGATCCGAGGCGGCCGCTACCAGATCAGCATCAGCGAAACATCCACCGCGCCAGAGCAGGGGCTCTGTATCCTTCCGGACGGTACCCACTGCGATGCGCAAAGCCTGTGGAATGGAGCCTGCGGCTAGGATGGCGAGCGTCGACACAATCCTGATCGGGGGTCCCGTGGTCACGCTGAACCCGGCGGCCCCGATTGCGGAAGCGATCGCGGTTTCGGGGGAACGCATCCTGGCTGTCGGAAACCGCGCCGAGATTCTCGAGTTGAGAAACGGGAACACAGAGGTCGTCGACCTCGAGGGTGACTGCCTGCTTCCGGGGCTGATCGAGCCGCACACGCACCCGGATCTCTGCGCGCAGTGCTACTCCTGGATCGACGTCAGCGGTTTCACTCACAAGCGCGTCGAGAGCGTCGAATCGGAGTTGCGGGCCGCCGTGGCGCGCGCCGAACCGGGCGAGTGGCTGTTCGCGTTCGGGCTCGACCCGATGCTGACCGAGGAACTCGGCGTCTGGGGACGCGAGCGCCTCGACGAGATCGCACCCCAGAACCCGATCGCCGTGATGCTCCAGAGCATGCACACGCTCTTCGTCAACTCCGCGGCGCTGCGCGAGGCCGGGATCGACGAAACGACGCCGGATCCCGGCGGAGGCGGCCGCTACGACCGCGACAAGGACGGGCGCCTTACGGGCAAGATTAAGGAGGCGGCGGCCGAATTTGCCTTCCTGCGCTTCTTCGACCAGTCCCGGGAGGCCATGCGCACACGCATCTGGGAGCAGCACCAGCGCTACGCGCGCGCGGGCCTCACCACGATCGGGATGCCCGGCCTGTTCGTGCCGCCCAGCATGCTCGGCGTGTTCGAAGAACTCGCGACGCGCGCCGATCTTCCGGTCCGCACGGTGGCCTACTTGCGCCACGAGCAAGTGGACCACGTCGACTGGCGGCCGGGCGACGGCGACGACCGCTTCCGGATCCAGGGGGTCAAGCTCTGGTACGACGGCTCGCCCTACAGCGGAACCATGCTGCTCGACGAACCCTATCTGGAGTCCAGGCTCTGCTGCTGCACGCTGGGCATTCCGGGAGGCACGACCGGCCACGCCAACTTCGAACCCGACGAACTTCGCGAACTCATACTGCGCTTGCACCGCGAGGGCTGGCAGGTCCTGACCCACGCCCAGGGAGACCGCGGCACCCGCGAAATCCTGGACCTGTACGAGCATGCGCTTCTGGCCCACGAGCGACCCGACCACCGCTGGCGGCTCGAACACTGCGCCCTGATCAGCCCCCGCGATCTCGAGCGAGCGGCCAGGCTCGGGGTCACACTGAGTTTCCACGTGAACCACGTCTACTACTACGGACCCGAACTGCGCGACTCGATCATCGGACCCGAGCGGGCTGAGCGGCTGATGCCGGTTGGAACTGCGGTCGCCGCAGGACACCGGGTGAGCCTGCACGCGGATTCCCCGATGTATCCACCGGAGCCGTTTCGCCTGATGCGAACCGCCGTGACGCGCAAGACGCGCCTCGGCGAAACGCTCGCCGCAGACGAGGCGATCAGCGTGGATCAGGCGCTGCGCGGGGTCACGATCGACGCAGCCTGGCAGCTCTTCGCGGAGGACCGGATCGGGAGTATCGAGGCCGGCAAGCTCGCGGACTTCACGCGCGTCGACCGCAATCCACACAGTGTCGACCCGGCGGACCTCGACCGGATTCAGGTTTCAGAAACCTGGCTCGGTGGAAGAAAGGTCAGCTAGCGGCCCACTGGGTCCGAAATCTCGTAGGCGTCGCGCTCAGCGCGCGCTTCGTACTCGCGCGCGGAATGCCAGTGTCCCGAAACCGGCGAGCGCAAGCAGAGCGGACGCCACGACCAGCCACGGGGTGGACAAGGCGGGCAGCCCCGCCGAGGCGGGCAGGATCAGTGCGCTGTCCTCCAGGGCAATCGCGTCTCCCAGCGAATCCAGATAGAAAAAAAACGTGTGCGTCTGGGATGCGCGCGGCGGGACCATCTCGACCGAGGTCGGGCCGAGTTGGTGGATAAACGGGACCGGTCCCGGCACGCCCAAGACCGCCTCGGAGAAGCCCCCACTCAGGAATTCGGCGTTGACCTGGGCGGTGTAGTCCAAGAAGTGCACCTCCCGGATGATTCCGTCGAAGGTATTGAGGAGCGCCCCATCGACAAGCGCCCTGAAGGGCATCGGGATTGTGATCTGATTGTCGAAGCAGTGCTCGACCTTGAGGGTGACATCCGATACGGGAATCCCTCCCACGTTCTCAATCAGGAGGTCCGTGAGCCGCGTCTCTGCATGGCCATTGGAATTGCTAAACGCCTTGACGACTCCAGTCGCCCTCCAGGGGCTCGGCGGGTTCTGGGCTACTCCGAATTCGAAGGCCGCCCTGATCCCACGCAGCGTGTTGTCGGAGTCCTCGGGGGTCTGCCCATCCAAGACCTGGACCGTACCCGCCCCACCCCCAACTTCATGGTAGCTCACAGTGACGCTGGACCCAGGTCCCGGCGGGCACACCGCATGGGCAGAACCCGCATCCAGGAGCAGCCAGAGGCAACAGGAACCCAGCAACCAGCGTCCGAAAATCACAATCGGTAGTTCCGCTCTTCGCATACCGAACGATCAGCATACGCCCAGCAGCGGGGCGCGGGTCAAGCCTTCGTTGAGTCGAGCGTGAAGCGCCGCAGCTGGCGCCGCATGAATCCGGGCGCGAGCGCGCGCACCAGATAGCCGGCCGCGATGCTGCGCGGATAGGTGAGCTCACGGCGGCCCCTCGCCAGGGCGTTCAGAATCGCGTCGACGAGTCGCTCGGGCTCCACCATCGAGCGGCGCGCCACGGGCGGCATCCGGCGCAGCGCCTCGTCGTCGAAGAAGGGCGTACGGATCACGCCCGGACAGACCGTGAGCACGTGTACGCCCTTTGCCTCGACCTCGAGCGAGAGCGCTTCTGCGAGTCCGACCATCGCAAACTTCGAGGCCGCATACGCGGACTCCTCGGGGGTCGCGAGCTTGCCCGCCACCGAGGCGATAAACACGATCCAGCCCCGGCCGCGTTCGACCATCTGGCCGAGCAGAAGCTTGGTGAAATACAGGGTCCCCAGGTAGTTGACGCGCATCACCCGTTCCATGTCGGCCAGATCCCAGTCCAGGAACGAACGGTGGTGTCCGTAGCCGGCGTTGTTCACGAGCAGATCGACCCCGCCCAGAAGCTCTAGCGCTCGTGCCGAGCAGCCCTCGACCTGCTCGCGGTCCGAGACGTCGCAGGGCAACACGAACGCCTCGCCGCCCGTCTGCCTGATCTCGGCGGCCAGGGCCTCGAGTGCGTCTGTGCGCCGCGCCACGAGGCCGAGCCGTGCTCCCTCGCGGGCGAGTCGCAGCGAAAGGGCCCGTCCGATGCCGCTCGAGGCGCCCGTGACGAGCGCCGAGCAACCCACGTAGGATGTGAGCCTGTTCATGATCCCTCCTCTCGCGCCGGGGTCGAGTCTAGCGGTACGCTAGCGCGTGCGGCGATGCACCGCGGTCGAAGCTTCGCGGCGGCGCGATAATCCGGGATCGGAGGAATGCTTGCGCGCGCTCGTAATCGGGAACAGCATGCCGCGGCTCGCAGCCACGAAACTGCTGTCGCTGCTCTCTCCACGCGCCTACCTCGGCCCGACATCGCCACTCCGGCTCTGCGAGATCCCGGATCCCGTCCCGCCCGCTGAGGACTGGGCCATCGCGAGTACAAAGCTCTGCGGACTCTGCGGCAGCGACTACAAGCAGGTCTTCATGAACGGCGCTTTCGACAACCCCATGACGGCCATGATCTCGTGGCCGCAGGTGCTCGGCCACGAGGTCGTGGGCGTGATCGACGAGGTCGGGCCGGGAGTGACGCGCCGGCGCGTCGGAGAACGCGTGGTCCTCAATCCCTGGCTTTCGTGCGAGCCGCGGGGGCTCCCGCCCTGCAGTTGGTGCGCGCAGGGTGAGTTCGCACAGTGTCTGAACTTCGCGCGCGGCACGGCGGCGCCCGGCATTCACACCGGCAACAGCTCGAGCGCCACGGGCGGATTCGCACCACGCGTGCCGGCGCACGAATCTCAGTGGATTCCGATCCCGGACGAAATCAGCGATGAGGCGGCCGTGCTCGCCGATCCCTTCTCGGTCTCGCTCCACGCCATTCTCCGGGTGCCGCCTTGCCCCGGCGGCACCGCACTCGTCTACGGTTGTGGAACCCTGGGGCTGCTCGCGGTCGCGATCCTGCGCAGCCTGCACCCCGAAGCCACAGTCGTCGCGGTCTCGCGCTTCGAGCACCAGGCCGAGTTGGCCCGCGCGTTCGGTGCGCATCACGTGATTTCACATACCCCCACCCGAAAGATCGTCGACGAGGTCGCTCGAATCACGGCGGCCGAACTCTCGGAACCCTGGCGGGGCCTCCCGATGCTGAACGGCGGAGCCGACGTCGCATACGACACAGTCTCATCGGCCGAGACACTCGAGGTGGGCGTACGCGTGGTTCGATCGCGCGCGCAGATCGTGGCGCTCGGCGTGGAGCCTCCGCGCCGCTTCGAGTGGACGCCCCTCTACTTCAAGGAGATCTCGCTCATCGGCTCGAACGGCTTCGGGATGGAGACCCACGCCGGCGTGCGGAAACACGCCATGGAGTGGTACTTCGAGCTGATCCGAAGCGAGCGGATCGATGTGACCCCGATCATCACGCACCGCTTCGGCCTCGACAACTACCGAGATGCCTTTCTGAGCTGTTACGCGCAGGGGAAACACGGCGCAGTCAAGGTGCTCTTCGATCGTTTTTGAGGCTGCACCAGAGCCCGGGACCCCCGGGCTAGGTTGATCCGGGGAAGGAACGCCATGAAGATCG
>JABSQV010000017.1 GCA_013215565.1 Myxococcales bacterium
CTGTCTGAGTTCGCGCAGAATCTCGGTACGTTCGATCGTGGCGATGTCGCTGTGCAGGTAGCGGACCCGGATGCCCAGCTCCTCGTAATAGGTCGTAAGCTCCTCTGCCATCCGCTTCGTGAGAGTCGTGACCAGCACGCGGTCGCCCCACGCGACTCGCTGTCGGATCTCGGCGAGCAGATCCTCGACCTGGTTGGTGGCCGGGCGCAGCTCGAGTTCGGGGTCGATCAGTCCCGTTGGGCGCACGACCTGTTCGACGATGACGCCCTTGGATTGCTCGAGTTCCCAGTCGCCCGGGGTCGCCGAGAGGTAGATCCGTTGAGGAACCTTTCCCTCCCATTCATCGAAGCGCAGCGGCCGATTGTCGAGCGCCGACGGGAGCCGAAAGCCGTACTCGACCAGGGTCTCCTTGCGCCGGCGGTCCCCCCGGTACATCCCGCCGATCTGGGGAATCGTCACGTGACTCTCGTCTACAAAGCAGAGGAAGTCCTCGGGAAAGTAGGAGAGCAGCGTGTAGGGCTGGTCTCCTGTCTGCCGCCCGTCGAGCCAGCGCGAATAGTTTTCGACGCCGTGACAGAAACCGAACTCGCGCATCATCTCGATGTCGTACATGGTGCGCTGCTCGATGCGCTGCGCCTCGAGCAGCTTGTCCCGCTTGCGCAAATCCTGAATCCGCTCGTCGAGCTCTCCGCGAATGCCCTCGATGGCACGCTCCAGTCGCTCCTCGGTCTGCACGTAGTGGCTGTTCGGAAATACGATTGCCTTCGTGGGCCGCGCGATCACGCGGCCGCGCAGCGGATCGACCTCGGTGATCGACTCGAGTTCGTCACCGAAGAATTCGAGCCGGAGCGCCCGCTCGTCCTCGTACGCCGGGAAGATTTCGACCACATCCCCGCGGACCCGGAAGGTTCCGCGATGGAAGTCGTAGTCGTTTCGGTCGTAGAGCATCGCGACGAGCTTCTTGAGCAGTTCGTCCCGCGCGAGTGTCATCCCGCGCTCCAGAAACGCGTGCATCTGTCCGTACGTCTCGGGCGATCCGAGCCCGTAGATACAGGAAACACTCGCTACCACGATCACGTCCCGCCGGGAGAGCACCGAACGCGTGGCCGAGTGCCTGAGCTTGTCGATCTCCTCGTTGATCGAGGCGTCCTTCTCGATGAAGGTGTCGGTGGTCGGCAGGTAGGCCTCGGGCTGGTAGTAGTCGTAGTAAGAGACGAAGTACTCGACCGCATTGTTGGGAAACAGCTTGCGCAACTCGCCGTAGAGCTGGGCCGCCAGGGTCTTGTTCGGCGCCATCACGAGGCTGGGACGGTTCAGCCGCTCGATCACCCAGGACATGGTCGCGGTCTTTCCGCTGCCGGTGATCCCGAGCAGCGTCTGGTTGCGTTCGCCGCGTTCCGCGCCCGCCACCAGGTCGGCAATCGCCCCCGGCTGATCGCCCGTGGGCGTGTAATCCGTCACGACCTCGAAGTCAGGCACGCCTCCACCGCGTTCCCCGTGAACTGTCCTCGAGCAGAATCCCCTGGACCTCGAGTTGGTCACGAATCTCGTCCGCGCGCGCAAAATCCGAATTCGCGCGGGCCCGGTTGCGCTCCTCGATCAGCACCTCGATCTCTGCATCGATCTCGCCGCGCTCGATCCGGGCCTCGGCCAGGTCGAGTCCGAGTACACGGTCGAAGTCCCGGAGCAGCGCCCACTTCTCTCGCGGACCCAGATCGGGGGTGCGCACCATTTCCCAGACCACGGCCAAGGCCTGTGGCAGATTCAGATCATCATTGATGGCCGCGTGGAAGCGGTCCCGGAAGCCTCCGGCCGGAGCCGCGGCATTCCCGTCGCCCGAGGCGCGCAAGTCGAGCGCATGGCGCACGAGCCGCCGATAGGCTGTTTGCGCCTGGACCACGGCGTTGTCTGTGAACATCTGCTGCTGCCGGTAGTGCGCGCCGAGCAGAAAGAAGCGGAACGCGAGCGGTTCGATCCCCATCTGCTCGAGATCACCGACCGTGTAGAGACCGCCGGTCGACTTCGAGATCTTGACCCCCTCGAAGGTAATGAACTCCTCGTGCATCCAGGTGCGCACGCAGGGCCGTACGTCGAAGCAGTTCTCGGACTGCGCGATCTCGTTTACGTGGTGCACGGGCACGTGGTCGACGCCTCCGGTGTGAATGTCGAAGGGCAGGCCGAGATGCGCTTGGCTCATGGCCGAGCACTCGATGTGCCAGCCGGGAAAGCCCACGCCCCAGGGACTCTGCCATTCCATCTGGCGCGCGGCTCCCTCGGTCGGGGAAAACTTCCAGAGTGCGAAGTCGGCGCTGTGGCGTTTCTGGGAGACTCCATCGATCCGCTCTCCCGCACGCAGCGAAGACAGGTCGATCCGGGCGAGCCGTCCGTAGCCCGGATCCTTCGATACGTCGAAATAGATCCCGTCATCGGTCGAGTAGGTGAAGCCCTTCTCCTCGAGCACGCGGATCATCTCGATCTGCTGCGGGATATGGTCGGTCGCCTTGCACCAAACGTCAGGCGGGAGCACCCGGAGCTTCTCCAGGTCGGCCTTGTACAGCGCCGTGTACTTCTCGGCAACCTGCCAGATATCCATCCCGCTCTCGCGCGCTGCAAGTTCCATCTTATCTTCGCCGGAATCGGCATCGTCGGTCAGATGACCGACGTCGGTCACGTTAATCACGTGGCGTACTCGATAGCCGTTGTAGAGCAGCGTCCGCTTGAGCAGGTCGGCGAAAAGGTACGGACGCATGTTGCCGATGTGCTGGTAGCTGTAGACGGTGGGACCACAACTGTAGATGCGGACGAGTTCCGAGTCGAGCGGCTCGAAGCGTTCCTTCTTGCGGCTGAGCGTGTTGTAGAGGCAGAGTTCGCTCACGCCCGACGTTCCTCGAGCAGGACTACGGCCTGCGCCGCGATCCCCTCGCCGCGGCCCACGGCCCCGAGACCGTCCCCGCTCTTGAGCTTCACGTTCATGTCTGCCTCGGAAAGCCGTAACAACTTCGCGAGTTCCTTGCGAATGCCGTCCCGATACGGCGCGAGCCGTGGCTCGGCCGCCGTGATCACGCAGTCGACGTTTCCGATCCGCAGCCCCGCTCGTTCGACCCGCTCGAGAATCGGCGTCAGCAGCGCAGCGCCGGGAGCATCGTGCCAGCGCGGGTCCTCCGACGGGAAATGCTCGCCGAGGTCTCCCGCCCCGAGTGCGCCAAGCAGGGCATCGCCGACGGCGTGCGCCAGCACGTCGGCGTCGGAGTGACCCTCGAGCCCGCGCGTGTGAGGGATTTCGAGGCCACCGAGAATCAGACGCCGCCCCTCCGCGAAGCGGTGCATGTCGGACCCGAGCCCGACCCTCATCCGAGACGCTCCCGCGCCCGCTCGAGATCCTCGGGCCAGGTGAGCTTCCAGTTTTCAGGTCGGCCCGGGCAGGTCCGCACCGTCACCCCGATCCGCTCGACGAGCGAGGCGCAATCCGTGCCCTCGAAGCCGTCGCGCTCGGCTTTCTCGTGCGCTTCCCGCAGCACGCTTGTCCGAAACGCCTGCGGTGTCTGCACCTGGACCAGTCGCGCGCGATTGAAGGTCCGGACCACCCGGTCGCCGTCGATCTCCTTGATCGTGTCGGAGATCGGGATCACGGGAATCGCCGCCCCGGTCTCCCGCGCCGCCGCCAGCACCTGCTCGGCGTCGCGCACCTCGACGAAGCAGCGGGCCGCGTCGTGGATGAGCACCCATTCCGTCCGCACCGCGGCGAGCCCGGCGCGCACCGAAGCCTGGCGCGTCGCCCCGCCCGGGATCGCTTCGAGCAGCCGGCCGAGCGCTCCCCAGGCGGCCCGCAACGGGTCGAGCGCCGGTTCGTACCCGGCCGGGACCACGCAGTGCACGGCATCCACGCTCGGCGCCGAGGCGAGCGCGCCGACGCTCCAGTGGAGCAGGCTTCGACCCCCCACCTCGACGAGCGCCTTCGGGACCCGGGACCGCATCCGGATTCCAGCACCGGCTGCGAGCACGACGGCAGCGACGGACATGCGGGCAATATAGCGCCCGCCGCGCGGTCGCTCGCTCGTGAGCCGGGGCCGCCCGAACGGCGCCCGGCAGCGCCCCTAGCGGATGGACTGCTTGATCTCGGCCTTGATCTCTGCCTCGACCTCGGCCGCAGGCTTTCGCAGGGCTGCTGCCAGCTCGTGCACGACCAGCGAGCGGGCGAGATCGAGCAGGCGGTGCTCGCCAAACGAAAGCTCCTTCTCGAGCTGCAGCCGCAGCAGGTCGCGCAGGATTTCGGCGACCTCGAAGACGCTCCCGTGCCTGAGCTTCTCCTGGTTGTCCCGAAACTGCCGGCTCCAGGTCTGCCCGCGCGGCCGCGGGCGCCGGGCTGCCCGCAGGATCTCCCAAATCCGGCCCACCTCGCGCCGGCCGACGACCTCGCGAAGCCCCGCCGCCTCGACGTTCTCACACGGAATCAGGATTCGCGAATTGTCCTCGAGCAGCGTCAGCACCAGTAGTTCGACGGTGAAGTCCGCGATGGTCCGCTTCTCGACCCCGCTCACGCGGGCCACTCCACGCCCCGGGTAGACGGCCAGCTGGCCGATCCGGGCGTCCCACCTGCGGGTCCGCATGCGCGTTCTCGTGCGCCGTCTGGCTGCCACCCGTCGCCCCCTCCCCGAACGAGCACGCGCATGCTAGCACGCGCCCTCCCGCCGGCCCTGCCCGCCGGCAGGCCAAGCTCGCGGCTCGCGACTGACCGTTGATTCAGTATAATGACTCCTGGTCCTATTTACTGACTGATGAGTCAAGAGGTTTGACCCATGCCCCTCGAACGCCGTGCGGTGACCAAGGAAGAGGTCGTCAAGGACTTCCGGACCGGCGAGATCGCGAACGCGGCGAGACGCGTGATCGGCGAACTCGGATACCCGGAAGCCTCGATGGAACGTATCGCTCAGGAAGCCGGGGTCTCCAAGGGCACCCTCTACCTCTACTACCGGAACAAGCGCGCGCTGCTGCTGACCGCGATCGAGCACAGCTTCGACGAGCTGATGACCGAGACCCGGATTCGGACCGAGCGCGTCAAGGGCTGCGAGGCTCAGCTCGGCGCGATGGTGAGGGCGTGGGTCGAACACACCAACGAACAGCGGGCGTTCTTTCGCGTTCTCCAGCTCGTGGGGCCCGACCTTTCCGAAGAACTGCGCGGTCTCCAGGAGATCTATCACGGCTTCCTATCCGAATTGCTGAACCGCGGCCAGCAGGCAGGAGAGCTTCGCGGGCACGACTCGGCGCAGGTGGCCCGGCTGGTCGTGAACCTATTGCGCGGCACCTCACTCGCGCGCCTCAACCAGAGTGACCCACCCGATGCGGAGGACGAGATCGCCACGATCGTCGACGTACTGATGCACGGGATCGCAGCCGGAGACGCTCGATGACCCTCCGAATCCTGTACGCGCTGACGCTGACGCTCGGGCTCGCCGGCCCGGCGCTCTCCCAGAGCGAGCCCGGGCCCGGCCCGGAACCCGCCATCGAGGAGCTGCGCCTGACCCTGCGCGAGGCCGTCGAGCTCGGGCTCGAGCACAACCTGGAGCTCGAGATCGAACGCGCGGGTCCCGAGATCGCGGCCGCGCGCGTCGGCCAGGCGATAGGTGCGTTCGACCCGATCGGCTTCGCCGAATACGGGCGCGACCACCTGGAACTGCCGATTGCGAACCCGGTCCAGAACGTGTTCTCCGGCGGCAACGTCGAGGACCAGATCATCCAAGACTCGTGGAAGGCAGGAGCCGGGTTCCAGGGCCAGCTTCCGTTCGGGCTTCGCTACGCGAGTACCTACGGTTTCGACAAGATCAAAACGTCCTCGAGCTTCACCGCCCTGGAGCCAGAGTATGCGCCCACGTGGTCGACCGAGATCACGCTGCCGCTCCTGCGCAACTTCCTCTACAACGACGCCTCGGTGAGCGTGAAGCGCAGCCGGATCTCCGAGCAGATCTCGATCGAGGAGTTCCGGGGCCGGCTGATGGACCTGGTCGTCTCGATCGAGCAGGCCTACTGGGCGCTCGCCGCCGCCCGCGCAGAGCACGGGGTCTCGGACAAGAGCCTGCAGACCGCGGTCGACCTGCTCGAGCTGACCCGGGTGCAGTACGAAGTGGGCGTGGTCTCGCGCGTGAACGTCACCCAGGCCCAGGCCGGCGTCGCGGAGCGCGAGTTCAACGAGATCGCGGCCGAGAACCGCGCCGAGAACGCGGAGGACATCCTGCTCGAACTGATCGCGACGCCCGATCTCGCCAGCTACGACCGCACCCGGATCGAGCCCGAGAATCCCACCTTCATCGAGTACGAGGTCAGCCAGACGCGCTCGGTCGAGCGCGCGATCGAGCTTCGGCCCGAACTCGCGGCCGCGCGCCGCAGGGTCGAGGAGGCGGACCTCGCCCTGACGCTCGCGCGCAACCAGCGGCTGCCCAGCCTGGACCTGACCGCCTCCTACGCAATGAGAGGGCTCTCCGGAAGCCAGAAACGGGCCGCAGGATCGGAAAATCCGCCCTTCGCAAATTGCGTGGTGGACGCCCTCGGCACGCCCATAGCAATCGGAGATCCTTGCGTGAGCACGGCCAGCCGACCCCAGCCCAATCTCGACTTTCCCACCAGCGCCGGGGGGTCCCACGATGGCTTCTTCGATGCCTCGGGCTCCCACAGCTGGGGACTGATGGGGCGGGTCGAGATCCCGATCGGAAACCGCAGCGCGCGCTCCGTCGAGATCGAGCGCCGGATCGAGGCGCGGCGCGCGCGCACGCGGCTGAGCCGGCTCGAGCAAACGGTCGTGCGCGAAGTGCGTGCGGCCGTCCGGAATCTGGGCTCGGCAATTCGGGGCATCCAGTCGGCCGAGCGGCGGCGCGTGGCCCAGCAGGAGACGCTGCGCGCCGAGGAGGAGCGGCTGCGGCTCGGCGATTCCACCCCGCACGACGTGCTGGAGTTCGACCGCGACCTGGCCGACGCGGAACGCCAGGAGATCTTCGCGCTACGCGCGTACCGGAACAACATCGCCGCGCTCGAGCGGGCCCAGGGAACCAGCCTGCGCACGCTCGGGATCTCGGTCGAACAGGAGCTGCTGCGATGAAGCCACGTTCCCCCCTGCTCTGCGCACTGCTGCTCGCGACGGCCTGCGGCTCGGCCGAGGTGACCGAGACGCCGGACGCTACGGTCCCGGTCCGCGTCGGAACGGTCGAGCGCCGCTCGCTGGCACGCACGGTCCAGGTGTCGGGACGCCTCGCGGCCCACGAGGAGGTCCAGATCGTGCCGCGCGCGAGCGGCCAGATCGTGCGCCTGCACCGCGACGAGGGGGACTACGTGAAGGCTGGCGAGTTGCTGATCGAACTCGACAAGCGGGAGCCCGAACTCGAACTCGCGCGCGCGCGGGCCCACGAACACCAGGCTGCGGCCCGCCTCGAAGACGCCGAGCGCGTGCTCGAGCGGAAAAGCGAACTCTTCGAGCGCAACATCGCGGCCCGCGCCGACCTCGACAGCGCGCGGGTCCAGGCTCGCATCGCGGCGGCCGATCTCGAAAACGCGATCGCGGGTCGAAAGCTCGCCGCGCAGCGGCTCGACGAAACCGAGATCCGCGCACCGATCGACGGAATTCTGCAGGACCGGACGGCTTCGGTCGGAGACTTCGTCGGTTCCAGAGGCCCGGGCGGCCTCCCGGGACGCAACGGCGGCTCCGGTGGAGGCGGATCGGGGAGCTTCGGCTCGTTCGGGGACCCGATCTTCACGCTGATCCAGATCGATCCGCTCAAGCTCGAAATCAACGTCGCCGAGCAGGACGTGCCCTACATCGAGGCCACCGACGCCAGAATCAGGGTGGCGGTCGACGTCTACCCGGAGCGCGAGTTCTTCGGCCGGATCACGTACATCGCACCCAGCCTGCACCCGCTCGCGCACACACAGTTGATCCGGCTGATCGTCCCCAACCCGGATCACACACTCAAGCCGGGGATGTTCACGCGGATCCGGACCACGCGCGAGCGCGCCGAGGCAACGCTCGTAATCCCGGCGGCCGCGCTCATGAACCTGGGCGGCGTCTCCGGCGTCTACGTCGTGAACGGCACGGGCGAGGCCCACCTGCGCACGATCGAGACCGCGTTTTCGACTGAACAAGCCGCCGCGATCCGCTCCGGGCTGCGTGAGGGCGAACAGGTAGTGATCGAGGGCCAGAGCAACCTGCGCGACGGCTCGCGGATTCGCGTGGTCCCGGGTCCGGAGGCAGCCGGGGGTTCGTGAACCTCACCGAGTTCAGCGTCCGGCATCCGGTCTCGATCTCGATGTTGATCGTGATCCTGGTGACGCTCGGCTTCGTCTCGATGTCGGGGCTTCCGGTCGAGATGTTTCCCGAGATCGACTTCCCGATCATCAGCATCGCGACCGAGTACGAGGGGGTCGCTCCGCAGGAGATCGAGGAACGCGTCACGCGTCCGATCGAACAGGCCGTCGCCGCGGTCGAGGACGTCAAGAGCGTCCGTTCGCGCACCACCGAGGGTCTTTCGCTGGTCTTCATCGAGTTCTACTGGGGCGCCGATACCGACCTGCTCCGGATCGACGTGCGCGAGAAGCTGGACTCCATCCGGGGGGCGCTTCCCGAGGACATCGACGACCCGATCGTGGCGAAGCGGGGCTTCGGCTCCGATCCGCAGGCGATCCGGGTTGCGGTCTCGTCGGAATATCTGCCACTGACCGAGGTACGCCGGCTCGCCGAGGACATCCTCAAGCCCCGACTCGAGAGTATCGAGGAGGTCGCGACCATCGACGTCGTAGGCGGTCGGGAACGCGAGATTCAGGTGAACGTGATCCAGCGGCAACTCGGTTCCCACCGGCTGACGCTCGACGACGTAATCGCCACGCTGCGTAGAGAAAATCTCAACCATCCAGGCGGTCGCTTCGAACGCGGCCATTACGAGGTTCTGCTCCGGACCGTTGGGAAGTTCCGTTCCGTGGCCGCGATCTCGAACTTGCCGATCGCGAACCGCGAAGGCGCGGTGGTTACGATCGCCGACATCGCCGAGGTGAAGGACACGTTCCGCGAGGTCCGCTCGCTCTCGCGCTACAACGGCCTCGAAACCGTGGAACTCGCGGTGCTCAAGGAAGCCCAGGGCAACGCCCTCGCCATCAGCGACGCGGTGCGCGAACGGATCGTCGAACTGGAGCGCGAGTTCCCGCAGCTACGGATCGGAGTAGCCTTCGACTCCTCCCCGTTCATCCGCGACGCAGTGATCAACGTGCGCGAGAACGCGACCTGGGGCGGCTTCTTCGCGATCCTGGTCCTTTGGCCCTTCCTGTCGCGGCGACGCTGGGGCGTGTTCCTCGCGATCGCGGCCTCGGGCGCGGCCCTACTGGGCATCGACGTGCTGCTCGGGACCGCGGGGGAAGGCCTCAGCTCTCTGCTGCTGCTCGCGGCGCTCGCGGTCGGGGGCTTGCTCGTGTCACTGCTCTGGACCAGCTCCCCGGCGACCCTGATCGTGTCGCTTGCGATTCCGATCTCGATCGTGTCCACCTTCATCCTGATCAAGTTCGCGGAGATCTCGCTCAACGTGATCAGCCTGGGAGGGCTCGGGCTCGGAATCGGGATGCTCGTGGACAACTCCGTGGTCGTGACCGAGAACATCGCGCGCCACCTGGCGATCGGGAAGAACTCGCGACGCGCGGCGATCGAGGGCACCTCCGAGGTATCGCTCGCGATCGTGGTCTCAACCTTGACGACGCTCGCGGTCTTCCTGCCGATCGCGTGGGTGGAAGGGATCGCACGCGAGATCTTCAACGATCTATCCCTCACCGTCACGTTCTCGCTCAGCACCTCGCTGCTGGTCTCGCTCACGATCGTCCCGATGCTCGCATCGAAGTTTCTGCGCGCCGAGACGAGCCAAGAACTCGACCACGACCCGACCCCAGAGGAGGAAATCGGGGCCCTCCACCGCCCGCAGCTTCGACTGCGCGACGCCCTGCTCTGGATCCTGGCGAAGCGGCGGCGTATCTCGACCGTGCTCGGCGCGAGCGCGCTGCTATTCCTGCTCGCCATGGTTGGACTCGCGCTGCACCCGAAGGGCTTCTTCCCGTCGATGGACCGGGACACCTTCGCACTCTCGCTGGAGGCGCCGAAGGGCGCGTCGTTCGCGTTCGTAAACTCGATGGTCGAGCGCGTCGAGACGATCGTCCGACAGGACCCGGACGTCCAGGATACCTTCGTGTCGGTTCGGCCCGAAAAGACGATCGTGGGCGTCACGCTCCACAAGATCCGAACCCGTCACTCGCAGGACGTCCAGTCCGATCTGCGCGCGGCGCTCGCGGACATTCCCGACGCCACGATCCTGGTCTACAACTTCTCCAGTTCCGGGAGCGGACGCCCGGTCGATGTCGAGATTCTGGGCCACGACCGAGAACGCCTGGCAGCGCTCGGCGGCCTGATCAAGTCCCAACTCGAAGCGGTCGACGGCGTGCTCGACATCCAGTCCTCGGCCGAGGAGGGGCGTCCCGAACTCCGGATCGAGATCGACCGCCTGCGAGCGGCGGACTTCGGACTTTCGGTACGCGATGTCGCGGACGCGGTCGAGACCGCGATGGAGGGTCGGATCGCGGGCCAGTACACCGACCAGGATGCCGAGATGGACATCCGGGTGCAGTACGACCCCGAACGGCGCCGCGCGATGGCGAGTCTCGAGAACATCGGGCTCCGCACGCCCGACGGCGTTCCGGCCGTGCTGCGCGAGGTCGCCCGGCTCCGGACCGACCGCGGACCTATCGAGATCGAACGCCTCGACCAGCGACGCATGGTGCACGTGGACGCCGAGAAGGACCGCGACGTCGCGATCACCGAGATCGCGACCGCGCTCGGCCGGCGGCTCGCGGATATCCCGTTCCCCGCGGGCTATCTGTGGCGCTTCTCGGGCGAGGAGGAGCGACGCGCCGAGGCCTTCGGCGGTCTCGCAATCGCGCTCGCGATCGCGATCTGCCTCGTCTACATGATCATGGCGGCGCTCTTCGAGTCGCTGGTGCAGC
Source organism: Myxococcales bacterium (assembly GCA_013215565.1). GTDB lineage: Bacteria > Myxococcota_A > UBA9160 > SZUA-336 > SZUA-336 > JABSQV01. The sequence continues at coordinate 11,014 of JABSQV010000017.1, forward strand.
CATTCGTGATCATGCTCACGCTCCCGCTTGGGCTGATCGGGATCTATCTCGGACTCGCGCTGTTTAACCACGAACTCACGGTGCCCGCCTATATCGGGATCATCATGCTCGCCGGGATCGTGGTGAACAACGCGATCGTATTCGTCGACTACGCGAATCGGCTCCGCCGGCGCGGACTCGACCGCGACCAGGCGCTGGCCCTAGCCGCGGGTGTTCGCCTACGGCCGATCCTGATGACGGCCGGAACCACGGTGCTCGGCATGCTGCCCCTCGCACTCGGCCTCGGACGCGGCTCGCACGTGTTCCAGGCGCTGGCCGCAGCCGTCGCGGGCGGCGTCACGACCTCGACGCTCCTCACACTCGTGGTCGTGCCCTGCGCCTACGACTTCGTCGACCGGTTCGCCGGCCACCTGCGCCGTGGCGTGTCGAAACTCGGACTCGAGATCGATGATCCCTATGCCGGCAGCCCGGAGGTGCACCCGCCCGCGCGCGCGATGTAGACTCGGCAGAGACGCGGTGGCTGAGCGGCCGCCGCCGGGGGGCCGGGATGTCTTCGAAACGCAGGCGGGACGAATCCGCAGGGTCGGCGGCCGCGCAACCCGAGTCCGATCGGCGGAGGCGGGGTAGCCCTGCGACGCTCGGGTCGTCGATTCAGATTCGCGGCGAGGTCACGGGCGACGAGGACTTGCTGATCGAGGGCCGGGTCGAAGGCCGGGTCGAACTCCGCCAGGGCGAACTGACCGTGGGCCTCGGCGGAACCGTCAGCGCTGCGATCTCGGCCCGGACCGTCACGATCCAGGGACAACTCGAGGGCGATGTGCTGGGAAGCGAGCGCGTCGAGATCGCGCGCACGGGACGTCTCCAGGGCGACATCGTCTGCGGAACGATCGTCGTCCACGAGGGCGCCGAGATCCACGGATCCATCAGTACCAAGCCCGCCAGCGTGCGCGAGGCCGACGACTCCTGAGCTGCCGGGCTTGCTCCAGCCGCAATCCGGCCGCCAAAACGCCGGCGGATCTGGACGGACGGACGCCCTCCGGGGCCGCGACTTCGCGCCAACCGCCGATCGCTGGCCTCGCGAACGCGGTCCCGGCTAGGCCTGCTGGGCCGTGTGGAAGCCACGCTGCTCCAGAAAGATCAGGAGTGCACTGGCCACGTAGATCGTCGAATAGGTCCCGATCACGATCCCGAGCAGCAGTGCGAGCGCGAAATCACGCAGCACCGGCCCCCCGAGCAGCACCAGCGCCACCACGACCAGCAGCGTCGTCAGAGAGGTCAGCAGCGTCCGCGAGAGCGTCTGGTTGATGCTCTGGTTGACGACGTCCGCGATGTGCGTCGCGCCCCGGAGTTCCAGGTTCTCGCGCACGCGATCGTAGATCACGATGGTGTCGTTCAGCGAGTAGCCGATCACGACCAGCAACGCCGCCAGCACCTGAAGATTGAACTCCAGTCCGATCGCCACGAATACGCCCGCGGTGATCACGACGTCGTGAATCAGGGCGACCACCGCCCCGGGGGCGAATCGCAGGTCGAAGCGGAACCAGATGTAGAGCAGGATCAGGACCCACGAGAGCATCAGGGCCCAGAGTCCGTTCCAGCGAAGCTCCGCTCCGATCCTCGGCCCGACCGACTCCAGTCGCTCCCGCAGCACGGGTGCACCCAGGGCCTCGGCGAGCGCAGACGTGATTCGCAGTTCCAGATCGGGGCTCTCCTCCTTGGAGAGCGGGATATTGATCATGAACATCCGCTTCTCGACCGAATCGTAGCGATAGATCACGGCATCGGCGTATCCGGGACCGAGGGCCGTCACCACCGTGCGCAGGTCGCCCTCGTCGACCGGGCCCGCGGCATCGGCCACCGAGACCTGCAGGGCGGGTCCTCCGGCGAAGTCGATCCCGAGTTGGAAACCCCGAACCCCCATCAGCAGTACGGATCCAGCAAACAGCACGGCCGAGACGATCGCGCAGATCCGCGACTGCCCGATGAAATCGATCTTGGTTTCGTGGGGAATTAGTCGCATCAGATCTTGACTGCCTGTATGCCGCGCTCACTCATCAGGTCGATGAGGAGTCGGGTCACCACGAGTGCACAGAAGACGCTCGAAAGGATCCCCACGGAGAGTGTGACCGCGAAGCCCTTGATGGGTCCGCTCCCGAACTGGAACAGCACCAGTGCCGTCAACAGCGTCGTGACGTTGGCATCCAGAATCGTGAGCCTGGATCTCTTGAAGCCGATTTGGATCGCATTGCGCGAGCTCTTGCCTCCACGTAACTCTTCCCGGATGCGTTCGAAGATGATCACGTTCGCATCCACGGCCATGCCGACCGTGAGCACCAATCCCGCCATGCCCGGCAGGGTGAGCGTCGCCTGGACCAGACCCATCACTCCCAGGATCAGGACCAGGTTCAAGCCGAGGACCAGATTCGCGAGCACGCCCGCCGTCCGGTAGTAGAGGATCATGAACAACACCACGACCAACCCGGCCACCAGAATCGACATGATTCCGCGCTCGATCGAGTCGCGCCCCAGCGCCGGTCCCACGGCTCGCTCCTCCTCGATCTCGAGCGGGACCGGAAGCGCGCCGGAGCGAAGACGCACGGAGAGGTCCGCGGCCTCCTGTTGCGTGAAGTTGCCCTCGATCTGACCGCGGCGCCCGATCCGGCTCTGGATCACGGGCGCCGTCACGACTTCGCCGTCGATGATCGCGGCCAGGCGATCGCCGATGTGGTTTCCGGTGAATTCGCGGAAGATCCGGGTTCCCTCGGAATCCCACTCGAAGGTCACGATCGGCCGGTTGCGACGATCGAAGCTGAGTCGCGAATCGACGAGCATGGAACCGGTGAGTTCGGCCCGCCCGGGAACCAGCAGCGCTTCTGAAACCCCGCCATCGGCGTTCCGGACCACGACGATCTCACGGTCTTCCGGGAGACCGCCGGGATATCGGTCACCGAGCAGGGCTTCGTTCGCGGCGGCATCTTCGACGATCTTGAATTCGAGAAAGGTGGTCTTGGCCAGAATGCTGGCGGCCTGCGCCGGATTTACGTTGCCCGGCATCTGCACCAGGATCCGTTCGTCCCCCTGGGGCGCAATCACGGGCTCGCTGACCCCGAGGCTGTCGATGCGCCGACGGAGGACGTCGAGCGCCTGCGCCACGCCGAGCGAGATGATCTGCTTGTAGCGCACACTCGAAACTTCGATCAGCAGCGATTCGCCCCGATCCTCGATGTCCAGATTCTCATCGTCCAGGTAGCCGCGGACCCGCGCCAGAGTCGCCGGATCGGCCCTCAGCTCCAGCTGGTTCTCGGCATTGATCTGGAGTTCTGCGGCCGGGAGCTGCTCGTCGCTCAGGAAGCCCTGAATGCTGCGTCCGATCTGGTCCATTTCCTGACGAACGCGCGTCGGCGAGTCGATCCGGAGCAGCCAGTGAATTCCGCCCTGTAGATCGAGCCCCAGATTGATGCCCCCATCGGGGATGAAGGCGTTCTCGGCCTGCTGCTCGGCTGAGAAGAAACTCGGCAACGCGAGCAGCGCTCCAAGCAAGAGGACCACCGATACCCAGACGACTCGGGCTCTCAGACTCACGCGCTCTTCCCCCGCTTCTGATCCGGCTTCTCCGGCGCGTCTCCGGACTGGACCGTCGCTGCCACCTTTGAGCGGCTGAACTTGACCCGAACGCGGTCGGCAATCTCGAGCGTGACGACGTCTTCCGCGACCCCGGTCACACGTCCGTACATCCCCCCCTCCGTCACGACCGAGTCGCCTTTGGCGAGGGCACCCTGCAGTTGCTTAAGCCGATTCCGTTCCTTCTGCTGCGGCCGGATCACGAGGGCATACAGGATCAGCAGCATCGCCAGGAACGGCAGAATGAAGCCAAAGCCACCATCGGGCGCAGCCTCGCCATCCGGGGACGGGCCCATCTGCGCGACCTGGATCTCAGTGTTCACGTGCTGAAGCTCCTTTGCCGGGCAGGCCGACCCCGACCTCTCGATCGGCCGCCGGAGGCCCGAGCGAAACCAGACGGCTGCCCGGATAGTAGTGGTCCAGAATCTGGGGGTAACCCCAGTCGCGTTCGGCCAGGGAGCGGGCCCCCCACTGCGACAGGCCGACTCCGTGTCCGGCTCCGCTTCCGAGGAAGCGCACGAGTCCCGGCGCCTGCCGGACCTCGAACAGGCTGCTTCGAATCGCCCGTCCTCCGAGCAGGCCCCTGAGTTCTCGGCCCGAGAGCACCGCCTCCCCGGCCTCCAGGCGCTTCACGCGCCCGCTTCGGCTCCGCTCCAGAACCCGTACCCGGGCCACCGTCCCAGTCGCGTAGCCGGCGGACTGGAGCGCATCGGCCAGGTCACGCAGGGGGATCTCGTAGCTCCAGAAGAAGTCCGGGGCATTGTCGTCCATTCCCTCCACCGGACGCAGGTACGGCACCGGCGTACCCCAGACCTCCTCCGCGGAGGCCGTCCGGCCGCCGGCAGACGCGTGAAACGCCGCCAGCAGCGGTTGCCCCCGGTACACGAGGACCTGGCCGCGGGTATCCCGAACCGCCCGGCGGATCGAGCCCGAGACCTCCCCCCGCACGTAGCGCTGGGAAATGACCGAATCCTCCACATCGAAGGGGTCCCCGGCACTGCGACGTCGGTCGCGCTCATGCAAGGCATAGGTCCGGGCCACGACCGCCTGAGCCCGCAGGCTCTCACGCGGCCAGGAAGCGTACACCTCGGCGGCGACGGCACCGAGCACGTAGGCCTCGAGCGACACAGCCTGGATGCCCTCGGCGGTACGCACCCGCACCAGGTGGTCGGGACGCGCCCCCCACCCGGCGCCCGGCAGCACCGCGCCCAGGATCAGGGCGAGCCCGATCCCCGCGTAGCTCGCCCGCGCTCGCACCGACCTCACCCCTCCCCTTTCCAGGCGCGGGAGTAGTCGCAAAGATCCCGTGGAACGTCAAGAAGTTAGGCCCGATCAGTAGCGGTAGTGGTCGGGCTTGAAGGGCCCCTTCACGGGAACCCCGATGTACTCGGCCTGGGTCTCCGTGAGTTCGGTCAACTCCACGCCGAGGTGAGCCAGGTGCAGCCGGGCCACTTCCTCGTCGAGCGACTTCGGCAGCATATAGACCTGGCGCTGGTAGCGGTCGGGGTGGAGCCACAGTTCGAGCTGCGCCAGCACCTGGTTGGTGAAGGAGGCCGACATCACGAAGCTCGGGTGCCCGGTGGCACAGCCGAGGTTGAGCAGTCGCCCCTCCGCCAGAATCAGCACGCTGTGGCCATCCGGGAAGACCCACTCGTCGTATTGCGGCTTGATGTTGACCCGGCGCACGCCCTCGGAGCGCTGCAGGCCGGCCATGTCGATCTCGTTGTCGAAGTGGCCGATGTTGCCGACGATCGCCTTGTCCTTCATGCGCGCCATGTGGTCGACGCGCAGGATGTCGCGATTTCCGGTAGCCGTGACGAAGAGATCCGCGGTCTCAACGACGTCTTCGAGGCGCGCCACCTGGTGCCCGTTCATGGCCGCCTGCAGTGCGCAGATCGGATCGATCTCGGTCACGATCACGCGGCACCCCTGCCCGCGCAGCGCTTCGGCGCACCCCTTTCCGACCTCACCAAAGCCACATACGACCGCGACTTTTCCGCCGAGCATCACGTCGGTTGCGCGCGCCAGCCCGTCCGGGAGCGAGTGCCGGCAACCGTAGACGTTGTCGAATTTGCTCTTGGTGACCGAGTCGTTCACGTTGATCGCAGCGAAGCGCAGGGCTCCCGCCTCCGCCATCTGGTACAGGCGATGGACGCCGGTTGTGGTCTCCTCGCTCACGCCCTGAATCCGCTCTGCCATCTCGGTCCAGCGCTTCGGGTTGACGGCCTGCTGCGCCCGGAGCAGCTCCAGGATCACACCCCACTCCTCGGAATCGTGCTCGCGCTCGAACTCCGGGACGCGGCCCGCCGCCTCGAACTCCGCACCCTTGTGCACGAGCAGCGTCGCGTCGCCGCCGTCGTCCACGATCAGGTCCGGGCCGCCGCCGCCGGGCCAGAGCAGCGCGCGCTCCGTACACCACCAGTACTCCTCGAGCGATTCTCCGCGCCAGGCGTACACGGGAACCCCGCAAGGCTCGTCCGGGCTCCCGTCTCGGCCGACGACGGCCGCGGCCGCGGCGTGGTCCTGGGTCGAGAAAATATTGCAGCTCACCCAGCGGATGTCGGCGCCAAGCAGTTGCAGGGTTTCGATCAGGACCGCGGTCTGCACCGTCATGTGCAGGCTTCCCATGATCCGTGCGCCTTCCAGCGGACGGCTGGCCGCGTAGCGTTCGCGCAGCGCCATCAGCCCCGGCATCTCGACCTCGGCGAGACGGATCTCTCTGCGACCGAGTTCCGCGAGGGACAGGTCGGCGACCTTGAACGGAGGCTCGCCTGCCCGGTCCTGTTTCTCGTTCATCGACGTCTCCTCGGCAACGCTACAGACCGAGGTCTCGACGCAGGTCCTGGGCCTTCGAGGTCAGCTCCCACAAGAAATCCGGATCCGGGCGGCCGAAGTGCCCGTGGACGGCGGTCTTGCGGTAGATCGGCCGCCTGAGATCGAGCGCGTCGACGATCCCCTTCGGGCTCAGGTCGAAGCGCTTGATGATCGCCCGGATCATCCGCTCTTCCGAGACCCGCCCGGTGCCGAAGGACTCCACCAGGATCGAGGTCGGCTCGGCGACCCCGATCGCATAGGAAAGCTGAACCTCGAGCCGGGTCGCAGCGCCCGCGGCCACCAGATTCTTGGCGACCCAGCGAGCCGCGTACGCGGCTGACCGGTCCACCTTGGTCGGATCCTTGCCGGAAAAGGCTCCCCCGCCGTGACGACTCATGCCACCGTAGGTGTCCACGATGATCTTTCGGCCCGTGAGACCCGTATCGGCCGCGGGCCCGCCCTCGACGAAACGCCCGGTCGGATTTACGAGAAAGCGGGTCTCGGCATCGAGCAGCGACTCCGGAAGGATCGGCCGGATCAGCTGCTCGGATACATCGTTCTTGAGCTGTTCCCAGCCGATCCCGTCACGGTGCTGAGTGGAGAGAACGACGCTATCGATCCGGACGGGCTCGTGACCTTCGTACTCAATCGTCACCTGCGATTTTGCATCCGGGCCGAGATAGTCGAGCTGGCCCGACTCCCGGAGCGCCGCCTGCGCCTGCATCAACTGGTGCGCGAGCGAGATCGGGAGCGGCATCAATTCTTCGGTTTCGGAGCACGCGAACCCGAACATCATGCCCTGGTCGCCCGCACCCTGCTCTTTGTACAGGCCCTCGCCCTCTGACACCCCCTGGGAGATGTCGCGCGACTGGCCCTCGATCGCGACCAGGACCCCGCAGGAAGCCCCGTCCAGACCGAGCCGCGAATCGTCGTACCCGCAGTCGAGCGCGGTCTCGCGCACCAGCCGGGGGATGTCCACGTAGCCGTCACATGTGATCTCGCCAGCCACGACCACGAATCCGGTCTTGACCAGCGTCTCGCAGGCGACGCGGCTCTCGGGGTCCACCACGATGCAGCCGTCCAGGACCGCATCCGAGATCTGGTCCGCAAGCTTGTCCGGATGGCCCATCGAGACCGATTCGGACGTAAATTGAGAGCGAGGCATGGGGGATCCCCTCAGAGCTCAGGTGCTGGATCAGCGAGCCTGAAGGATCCTACCCCGCCGGGAGCAGCCCCTCAAACTCCCTCGGAAAGCGCCGCATCATTCGAGCCTCGACGCGCCGGTGGATTTCGCGGGCGCCCCGGAGTTCGAAGAGCTCCCAGAGCAGGCCCCGGGCCTCCTTCAGCGTAGAGTCGCGGAGCATCTTCTTGAGCATCGGGATCGAGGAGGAGGTCATGGAAAGTTCGTCGAGGCCCAGTGCCATGAGCACCCAAATGAAGAGCGGGTCTCCGGCCATCTCTCCGCACATTCCAATCGAGATCCCGGCCCGCCGGGCGGCCTGGCTCACGCGTTGGACCAGCCTCAGGTTGGCGGGATGGAGGGGCTCGTAAAGATAGGCCACGTGCTCGTTGGCCCGGTCGACCGCGAGCGTGTACTGGAGCAGATCGTTCGTCCCGATCGAGAGAAAGTCGACCGAGGGGGCGATCAGGTCGGCGATCATGGCCGCGGCCGGGGTCTCGATCATGACCCCGACCTCGAGCTTGGGATCAAACGCTGTTCCCTCTGCCGAGAGTTCGGCGCGGACCCGCTCCAGTTCGGCCAGCGCAAAGTCGAGTTCGGCCAGCCCCGAGATCATTGGAAGCAGGAGCTTGAGCCTGCCGCACGCGCTCGCGCGGCAGAGCGCGCGGAGTTGGGTGCGAAAGATCTCGGGGTGCGCGATAGAGAAGCGCACCCCACGCAGGCCGAGCGCGGGGTTTGGCTCTTCCGGCAGCGAGAGGCCGGACGTGACCTTGTCGCCTCCGAGGTCGAGGGTCCGGACGACTGCGCCGTGAGGTGCGATGGCCTCGGCCAGCTTGCGGTATTCGGAGAACTGCTCCTCCTCGTCGGGCAGGTCACTCCGGTTCATGAACATGAACTCGGTTCGGTACAGGCCGATGCCCTGCGCCCCGTAGCGAAGCGCGCTCGGGATCTCCTCCATCAAGTCGACGTTCGCGAGCAGCCGAAGCTCGAAGCCGTCGCGCGTCTCTGCGGGCAGATGGACGTAGCGGAGCAACTGCTCGAGCAGCGCAGCCTGGTCGGCTCGGCGCTTTTCGTACTCGGCAATCGAGTCGGGTTCCGGATCGATCAGGACGCGGCCGCTGCGACCGTCCAGCACCACCGTCAGCCCGTCCGCGACGCTCCGCGCCAGGCCCACCCCGGCTCCCACGACGGCCGGGATCTCGAGGCTCCGCGCAATGATGGCGACGTGGGAGGTGCGCGATCCCGCCTCCGTGACCAGGCCCGCGACGCGACCTTCGGTGATCTGGGCCACGTCGGCGGGCGACAACTCCTCGGCCACGACCACCACGCCAACGGGCGCGTTCGCGAGTCCCTCGGGTTCCCGCCCCATCAGGGCCTCGAGGACGCGGCGGACGACGAGCCGGACGTCGCTCGAGCGCTCTCGAATGTACGGATCGGACACCGCCTGGAACATCTCCTCGATGCGCGCGAACTGCCTCTGCAGGGCCCACTCCGCATTGCGGAACTCCTCGCGGATGCTGCGCTCGGTCCCGCTCAAGAGTGCACGGTCCTGGAGGAACAGGAACTGAGCCTCGAAGACCTCGCGGACAAGCCCGGACGGTTCGAGCCCGCTTCGAATCTCCTCCAGCCGGGCGCGCGTCTGCTCGAAGGCTGCGGCGAGGCGAGCGACCTCGGGCTCCACCTCGTCCGGCTCGAGCAGGAATTCGGGAATCACCAATCGCTCGCGGCGAAGGACGTAGGCGGGTCCGATCGCGATCCCCGAGGCGGCGGGCAGACCGACGAGTTCGCGCGCTTCGCGGCTCACCGATCCTCCCCGAAGCGATCCTCGATCAGCCCCGCCAGTGCAGTCGCGGCGCTGGACGCGTCCTCTCCTTCCGCGATCAACTGCACCGCAGTGCCCTTGGTCGCCGCGAGCGTGACCAGGGCGATGATGCTCTTGCCGTTCACTGAATCGCGCCCGACCGCGAGCGTGACCTCGGCTGAGAAACGATCCGCGAGCTTCACGAATTCGGCCGCAGCCCGGAGGTGCAGGCCGAGGTCGTTCGCGATCACACACTCGACCTCGACGCGATTCAAGCGCTTTCCTCTTTGCTGCTTCCGCCATCGTCGGCACCGATTTCGCCCGAAGCCCGGCCGGCAAGCACGTCGCTCGCCACGGAAATATTCTTGCGCCCGTACTCGCAGGCGAGCTCGGCCAGAGAGTGAATCGAAGCGCCTTCTCGCGAGCGGGCGATCTTTACCAGCATCGGGAGATTCACGCCCGTCACGACCTCGATGCGGCCTTCCTCGAGAAACGAGAGACACAGATTCGACGGCGTACCCCCGAACATGTCGACCAACACCAGTACACCCTCGCCACTGTCGACCTCCCGAAGCGCCTTCTCGAGCCGCTCGCGCGTATCGCTGGAAGGCGTCACGGGATCCACGCCTACGGAGAGAAAGCCGTCGATCTCACCCAGAATCAGGTGCAGCGCGTTCAGAAGTTCGTCCCCCAGCCCGTAGTGCGTGACGATCAAGACCCCAATCACGAATCAATCCTCCGCTGTCGATCCGCGTCGCGATGCGTAACGCGAGCACTGATCTTGAGTTCGCACAGGTGGCGCTCGAGCGCATTCGCAACCGCGACCGAACGGTGACGCCCGCCCGTACAGCCGATCGCGAGCGTCAGGTACGCCTTGCCCTCCCGCTCGTACAGCGGGAGAAGATACCCGACGAAGTCGAAGAAGCGCTCTAGAAAAGCCACGGTCCGGACATCTTCGAGCACCCAGGCCGCCACCTCCGGGTCGCTGCCGTCCCGATCCCGCAGTTCGGGCTCGAAATTGGGGTTCGGCAGAAAGCGGACGTCGATCATCAGATCGGCCTCCTCGGGCGGCCCGTAGCGGAATCCGAAGGAGACGAGATCGACGGTCAGGCGGTCCGTGGCGGGCGCTCCGGAGAAATGCCGGGTCACGAAGCGCTTGAGGTCGTGCACGTTCATGCGCGTGGTGTCCAGGATCCGGTCCGCCCGTTCAGCGATCGGAGCCAGGATGGCAGCCTCGCGCCGGATGCCGGCCCGGACCCCCTCCCCCGCCGCCAGCGGGTGCACGCGCCGCGTCGCGTCGAATCGAGTCTGAAGCTCCGCCTCGTCCGCCTCGAGGAAGAGCAACTCTCTCAGCACGCCCCGACTTCGCAGATTGTCCGCTACGCCCGGAAAGTCGTCCAGGAAGTCGCCCTCGCGAACGTCGATCACGGCGGCCAGCCGGGAGACGCCCTCTCCGAAGAGATCGACGAAGGGCCCGAGCAGCACCACCGGCAGGTTATCGACGCAGTAGAAGCCGAGATCCTCGAGCGCCTTCATCACGGTGGTGCGGCCCGCTCCGGAGTGACCCGAAACGATCACCAGCGAGGGGGCCGAATTCACGCGGAATCCCCGCGCAGCATCGCGAGTACGCGGTAGTCCAGTTCCGCGACAGAACTCTGCCCGGCACGCTGCAGACGATAATTCCGGGCCGCCACCTCCACCAGCGACGCCACGTTTCGTCCCGGCGCGATCGGAAGGCGGATCGAGGCCACATCGCTGTCGACGAGCCGAAAGGTCTCGGTCTCGAGTCCGAGCCGCTCGATCTCCATCCGCTCCCAGGCATTCAATTGGATCACGAGATCCACCTGCTGGCGCTCGCTGACCGCCGAACCGCCGAAGAGACTCGGCACGTGCACGATGCCGATCCCGCGAAGCTCGAGGTAGTGACGAACGAGACTGGGCGCAGTACCGAAGACGCGGCCATCTTCGTCCGTTTCGAGTAGCACGATGTCGTCTGCCACGAGGCGGTGCCCGCGCATGACGAGGTCGAGCGCACACTCGCTCTTGCCGATTCCGCTCTTCCCCACGAGGAGAAGCCCGACGCCGACCACCTCCACCAGGGTTCCGTGAATTCGCTGCGGCGCCTCGCTCTCATCCGGCATCGGCCTAATCCGATTCCGCCTCCTCGACGACTCGGAAGAGCTCGTCGACCGATTCCAGTTCCTGAAGCCGCTCCCGAAACTCAGTCTCGGAGAGCAGGCGCGAGAGCTTCGCCAGGGTCAAGAGGTGCGCACTGCCCTCTCGACCCGGCGCTACCATCAGGAAGAAGAGGTGCGCCTGCTTTCCGTCCACGGAGTCGAAGTCGATCCCGGCTCCGCTTCGGCCGAAATTGGCAACGAGGCGGTCGAGCGACTCGATGCGGGCGTGGGGAATCGCGATCCCGTCACCCATTCCGGTGGTGCCGAGCTTCTCGCGCTCGAGCAGGAGACCCAGGAGTTCCTGCGGATCGAGACCGCCAGTGTGACTAGCCAGCCCAACGGCGAGTTCCTGGAGCGCATCCTTCTTCGTCTTCGCCTGCATCTCGACGATGCAGGCCTTCCGAACCAGGATGTCCGTCAGCTTCATCCCCCTACCCCCCCCAACCGCGCGCGCAGTCTAGCCAATCTCGCGCCGAAGCGTCGAAGAGAGGATCCGGAGCGCCTCGCGGTACTTCGTCACAGTCCTTCGGGCGATGCTGATGTCCCGAGTGCGCAGGATTTCGGAGATCTTCTGATCCGACAGGGGCCTACTCGCGTCCTCGGCACTGATGATCCCCCGGATCTTCGCCTTCACGCTCTCCGAGGCAATCGAGTCTCCACTCGCGGTCTGGATGCTCGAATTGAAGAAGAACTTGAGTTCGTACAGGCCGTGTGGTGTCTGCACGTACTTGGCAGTGGTCACGCGGCTCACTGTCGACTCGTGCATTCCGATGTCGTCCGCCACGTCCCGCAGATTCAAGGGTCGAAGATGTTCGACACCGCTGTCGAAGAACTCGCGCTGAAAACGGAGAATCGACTCCATGACCCTGACGATGGTGCGCTGTCGCTGCTGGATCGATTTGATCAGCCAGACCGCACTGCGGAGCTTGCCGCGCACGTACGCCCTCGTCTCCTTCGACCCGTCTCCGTCATCGTCCCGACGCTGCAATACCTGCCGATAGGCGTTGCTCACCCTCAATCTCGGCAGGCCATCCTCGTTGAGCACCACGTGGTACTCGTCTCCGATTCTCAGAACGAAGATATCCGGGGTGATGTAGATGGGTTCTTCTTCTGCGAAGGGACGCCCGGGCCGGGGCTCGAGGGTCGCGAGGTCGCGCGCCGCGCGCGCAACCTCCCCGATCGTCGTATCTTCGAGCCTGCTGATCCCGGCGTAGTCCTTGCGCTTGAGCCGTTCGAGATGGTCGCGTGCGAGCCGGCGCAGGAGCGGGTCCTCGATTTCGGCCACCTCGATCTGAATCAGCAAACACTCTGAGAGCGTACGGGCGCCGACACCGACCGGATCGAACCGCTGCAGCCGGAGCAGGACCTTCTCTGCCAGATCCGGCTCGGTCCCGGCCGCCTCCGCAATCAACTCGATCTTCTCTTCGAGGAAACCGTCCGCGTTGAGGTTCCCGATGCAAAGCGTCGCAACTCGTTTCTCGAGACTGGACATCTCGCTAAAACCGAGCTGCCAGAGCAGATGATCCGCCAGCGACTCGCCCGCTGTGAGATTGTCTTCCAGGCTCGGACGATCGTCATCGGGCCGTCCCAGACTGGTCTGCGGACGGGACTCCATGTACGAATCCCAGTCCACGTCCGCCACCATTTCGTCCGTGCTCGACACGGCCGCGTCGGCAGAATCCGCCGAAGCGAGCGAGTCGGCCGCACCCTCGGCATCGACCGCGATCGCCCCGTCTTCGTCATTGGAACTCTGCTCCGGCTCGCCCTGGGCCTCGGCCTGATCGCCCGGAAGGTCGGCGTCGGAGGCTTCCGCATCCTTGGAGGAAGGCTCCTCGTCGCCCTCGCTCACCTCTTCGAGTACCGGATTCTCGACCAGTTCTCGAGAGACCTCTTCGACCAGCTCCTGCCTCGATAGCTGGAGTAGCTTGATCGCCTGCTGAAGCTGCGGCGTCATGACCAGCTGCTGAGTGAGCCTGAGTTGCTGTCTGAGTTCGATCGCCATGACTCAGTTAACCTTCGGAGGACCTGGTACGCATCTGAAATACATCCCGTCTCAGAGCCGGAAGTCCTGCCCTAGATAGATCTCTCGAACCGTCGGGTCCTTGGTGATCTCGGCCGGATCTCCCTCTCGGATGATTCGGCCGTCCTTGATGATGTAGGCGCGGTCGCAGATCGAGAGCGTCTCGCGCACGTTGTGATCCGTGATCACAATCCCGATCCCGCGCTCGCGGAGCTGCGTGATGATCTTCTGAATGTCCATCACCGCGATCGGATCGATGCCCGAAAAGGGCTCGTCCAGCAGCATGAAGCGTGGATTCAGCACGAGGGCCCGCGTAATCTCGACGCGCCTGCGCTCCCCACCCGAGAGTGTGGCGGCCGGCTGCCTCGCGCGGTCCTCCAGATCGAGCTCTCGGAGCAGATAGCTCAGCCGCTCTCGCCGCTCGCGCCGACGCAAGGGGAGCGTTTGGAGGATCGCCAGAATGTTCTCCTCGACGCTGAGCTTCCGAAAGATGGAGGGCTCCTGCGGGAGGTAGGTGATGCCTCGCCTCGCCCTCTGATACATCGGCAGGTGGGTGATCTCCTCGTCCCCCAGAAATACCCTCCCGGCCGTAGGCCGGATGCGTCCGACAATCAGGTTGAAGGTGGTGGTCTTTCCCGCCCCGTTCGGGCCGAGCAGGCCGACGATCTCGCCGGGCGCGAGCGCCAGCTCGATGTCCCGAACCGCCTCCTTGGACCCGAAACTCTTGGCCAGGCCCTGAGCATGCAGCGTGGCACTCATCGGCTCGGCTCCGCGACGGGAGGGAGCGCCACCGCTTCCTCCGCCGCTTTCGCCTGTTCGTTCTCGGGCCGCATCCGAACCCGTGCTCCTCCGAGCACCCGGACGATGTTGTTGCGCAGGTCGAACTCGATCCGCTTGCCTTCGATGACGTCCTCGCCCCGGCGCAGCACCGCCCAGCCGCCCCCGGCCGTGCAAACGGCCTCACCCTCAGCGCGGTCGAACACCATCTCGGTGCAGGCCACGTCGGTCTCTGCCTGCCGGATTCGAACCTCTCCCCGGGCGTGGATCGAAGCGGGCCCACCGGTGCGATCCCGGGCATAAACCACCTCCAGCCAGTCGCAGGTCAGCCGCAGGTCTTCCTGCAACACCTCGACGTTGTGGAGGAAGATCACACGCTCCTCAGCGCCCTCCGCCGCAGCCTCGAGTTCATCGGAGCGAATCTTCATCGGGGCGTCGGAAGCGAGCGAGATTCCCAGTACGCGAGCGTGGCGCGGCTCGTCCGGAACCGCTTCCTGGGCCGGCACAAGCGCCCCGGCTGCGAGCAAGGCCCAAGCGAGCGTCAAGACCGGCCCCACGCTCACGGACCCGTCTCCGCTCCGGAGAGGATGTCGGCGTCGACTGACCCCAGCAGCCGCAGCCTGCGCGTCCGGAGGTCGAGTTCCAGGCCCTGCCCGCGGACTACGGTCCGCGCGCCCACCAGACGCGCGGGGCGGTCGGTCCAGAGCCGTTCCCGTTCCCGCTGATAGCGCAGCTCCGATGTGTAGAAGCGCTCCCGGCTTCCGAGCGAGCCCTCGACGCGCCCCGAAAGCACGAAGTCGTCGGAAGCCAGATCGACCTCCGCACGCTCCGCCTTGACTTCGACAGGGCCGCGTCCGGGCTCCTCGAAACGGATCCGAACCTCCCAGAGCCGCGCATGGCCGGTCACCGAGTCGACCTCGGCGGTCTCCGCGCGCACCTCCACTTCGTGATTCGCTGCTCGATAGCCGTCGAAATCCACCCCGTAGAGGACCGCAGGCGGCGCCTGCGCCCCGGACGAACTGCCGCTCATGAGCGGGGGGAGTTCGCTGCCACAGGAAGCGGCCCCGAGTACCGCCAGAGGCAGGATCCTGCGCCTCCAGCTAGAGCTCGCCAACCAGCTTCTCCTCATCCAGGCTGTAACCAGAGTTGCACGCAAAAATCATACCTTCTTGCCCCGTCGAGGACTAGGTCCCGGAAGCGGACGTTGTCGGGCACGCGGAGCGAGGCCTAGGGTACCGCGGGAGCCGGAGCTTCGTCGGGCGCGGGCGGAGGCCCGTCATCCGCACGAACCGCTTCCGCGCCAAAAATCGTCCGAAACGGCTCCTTCTGGCCGAGCCACCAGGCCGGGAAGAAGATCAGTCGGTCGAGCAGCCAGCCCACGGGGTGCAGGACGTACGCCGCGATCCGGACCGGATGGCCCGCATCCTCGGGCCGATATTCATCGGCGCTTGCAGCCAGCGGTCCGGACAGCGAAACCACGACCGCTGCAATTCCGACGATCCACGCGATGCGATTCATGACGTCCTCGCTTATCGGCGCGTCCTCGGAACTTCATGCGCGCGCCCCGCAGAGTATCTTGCCGCAGAGTTCCTGCCGGCGACAGTTGCGGACGGGCCCTGCGGGGCCTGGCCGGCACAGCTGTCGTCTCACGGACACGGATCCGAAGCAGTGTCGTACAGCGCGCGCCCCCGGGCCCGCCAGAGCCGGCAGGCTGGATACGTGCAAGGGGCAGGTCTGGTGACCCAGGCAGGATTCGAACCTGCGACTTCTTGCTCCGGAGGCAAGCGCTCTATCCAACTGAGCTACTGGGCCGGCGTGGTGGGCGATACTGGGTTCGAACCAGTGACTTCTACCGTGTGAAGGTAGCACTCTACCGCTGAGTTAATCGCCCGCCCGACCTGCTTATAGGGGAGGCACTCCGGGACTTCAACCACTGGCCGGGGACCCCTCGCTAGTCCGAGGCCTGAGCCAGGGCCGCACCCACGAAGCCGCGAAAGAGCGGGTGCGGTGCGAAGGGTGTTGACTTGAACTCGGGGTGAAACTGGCAGCCCAGGAACCACGGGTGCCCGGGAAGTTCGATGATCTCGACCAGGCATCCGTCGGGAGACACGCCGCTCAGCACGAGTCCGGCCTGCTCGAGGGTTTCGCGGTACCCCAGGTTGAACTCGTAGCGGTGCCGGTGGCGCTCCGAAACCTCATCCTTCTGGTAGGTCCGGGCGGCCAGCGAGCCCGCACTCAGTCGACACGGATACGCTCCCAGACGCATCGTTCCCCCGGTCTCCGCGCGTTCTCGTTGGTCGGGCAGAAAGTCGATGACGCGATCGGGCGCTTCGGGATCGATCTCGGTCGAGTTGGCACCCTGGAGACCGGAGAGGTGGCGCGCAATTTCGATCACGGCACACTGCATGCCGTAACAGATCCCGAAAAATGGGATCCGCTTCTCTCTCGCAAAGCGGATCGCGTGGATCTTGCCCTCCGCACCGCGCGGCCCGAAGCCGTGGGGAACCAGGATCCCGTCGACTCCGGACAGCGACTCGCATGCACTGCCCTCCAGCTTCTCGGAATCAACGTAGCTGACTTCGACCCGCGTATCGTGCGCGATCCCGCCGTGTACGAGCGCCTCGTTCAAGCTCTTGTAGCTCTCGGTCAGCTCGACGTACTTCCCGACCATCGCGATGCGCACGCTATGACCCGGGTCCTGGATCGTCGCTGTGATCTCTTCCCAGCGCGACAGGTCGGGACGCCCGGTCCAGATGTTGAGGCGCTCCGCGATCGCGTCGTCGATGCCCTCCTTGTTCAGTAGCTGTGGCAATTCGTAAATCGAGGAGACGTCCCTCACAGTAATCACGGCTTCTTCGGGCACGTCGCAGAAGAGCGCGATCTTCGCCTTGACTGAGCGCTCCAGGAAGCGGTCCGTCCGACACAGGATGATGTCGGGAGAAATTCCGATCGAGCGAAGTTCCTTGACACTGTGCTGCATGGGCTTGGTCTTGACCTCGCCCGCGCTCGACAGATACGGAACCAGTCCGATGTGAATGTAGAGAACCTGCTCGCGACCCAGATCCGCTCGCAGTTGCCGGATCGCCTCCAGGAAGGGCAACGATTCGATGTCGCCGACGGTGCCCCCGACCTCCACGATCACGAGATCGGTATCGTCTCCGATGGAACGGATGTGCTCCTTGATCCCGTCCGTCACGTGTGGAATCACCTGTACGGTGGCTCCCAGATAGCGACCGTCTCGCTCCTTCTGCAGCACCTGCTCGTAAACGCGTCCGGCCGTCAGAT
Organism: Myxococcales bacterium; assembly: GCA_013215565.1. Lineage (GTDB taxonomy): Bacteria > Myxococcota_A > UBA9160 > SZUA-336 > SZUA-336 > JABSQV01. Next base: position 28,689 of record JABSQV010000017.1, read on the forward strand.
TGTTGCGGCTCCGGAGTCGGGCACGCGTAAAGCGTTCGTAGTGGCCGAGGTCGAGATCGGTCTCGGCGCCGTCCTCGGTCACGTACACCTCGCCGTGCTGGAGCGGATTCATGGTGCCAGGGTCGACGTTCAGGTACGGGTCGAGTTTCAGGAAACTTATCCGCAGGCCCCGGGCTTCCAGCAGCGCGCCGATCGAGGCCGACGAAATCCCTTTGCCGAGCGACGACATGACGCCCCCGGTCACGAAGATAAACTTGGTCTCGCGACTCATCCCGCGCCTCCCCCCGACCCGCCCCACGGTCCATGGAGAGCATGACTCAACTGCCCGCCGTCCGTAAAGGCCAGCGCCGAGACCACCCCTAAGCCGGTCCGGGCCCGAGCCTATCCGGGGAGCGGCGGCGCGGCGGCGCCCACCGCTCGCTGCCCCTCCAGGCTCCCGGGAATGGCCGACTCCGGCTAGCGCTTGCTGAACTGGAAGCGGGCGCGCGCGCCGCGCTGACCGTACTTCTTCCGTTCCTTGACCCGGGCGTCTCGGGTCAGCAGGCCTTCCTTCTTGAGGACCGGGCGGAGCGAGGGATCAAACTTCTCCAGCGCGCGTGCGATCCCGTGACGGGTGGCTCCCGCCTGGCCGGCCACCCCGCCGCCGCGGACCGTGACCGTGATATCGAAGCTGCCGACCTGGCCGACGGCCGCGAGCGCCTCCATCATGTGCTGGCGCAGGATCGCGCGCGGGAAATGGACCTCAACCGGGCGCTTGTTGACGATCACGCGCCCGGTTCCGGGAACCAACTGGACCCGGGCCACCGCGCTCTTGCGCCGGCCCGTGGCTGCGAAGAGGCCGGGCTGGGTCACGACCCCGCCCCCAGGGGCTCGGGCTTCTGTGCCTCATGCGGGTGCTCGGGCCCGGCGTAAACGCGCAGCTTCATCAGCAACTTTCGGCCGAGTCGGGTCTTCGGAAGCATGCCTCGCACCGCACGCTCGACCACGCGCTCCGGATGCGTCTCGAGCAGCCGGCCCGCCGTCACCGACCGGAGTCCGCCGGGGTAGCCGCTGTGCCGGTGGTATACCTTGTCTTCGCGCTTCTTCCCGGTCAGTGCCACTTCGCGGGCGTTGATCACGATCACGAAGTCCCCGGTATCGGCGTGCGGCGTAAAGATCGGCTTGTGCTTGCCCCGGAGCACCGTCGCGATCCGGCTCGCCATCCGCCCCAAGATCTGGCCGCGCGCATCCACCACGTACCAGCGGCGGTCGGCATCCTCGGTTCGGATGCTGCGCGTAGACGCCACGCGCGAGAGCGCGGCTCGGGGTCGGGCGGTTTCGGCGAGGGACATCGGGCCTCCGTGAACCTGGAAGGCGCGCGGGACTTCATAGCCGATCGCTCCGCGGGGGTCAATCACGGCCGAGGCCCGAAGCACGCGGCCCTGCTCGGGAATCATGCCGTGCGGCCGGAATCCGGGTAGACCACGCGCTCGAGACACAGGCCGTGAGGAGGAGCCGTGGGGCCGGCCCGCGCGCGATCCCGGGACTTCAGGATCTCGGGCAGTTCGTCTGCCGCCAGCCGCCCCTGCCCGACGGCGACCAGGGTACCGACGAGATTCCGCACCATGTAGCGCAGGAAGCCGCGACTCTCGGCCCGAATGCGCAACTCGTCGGCTTCGCGGTCCACGCGCAGCAGTCCGAGGGTACGACGGGTCTCTTCGTCAGGCGGAGGCCCGCCCGGGGCCCCGCGAAAGGCCCGAAAATCGTGCTGCCCGACGAGGTGGCCGGCGGCCCGCGCCATCTCGCTCTCGCGGAGCCGGCCCGGCACGTGCCAGCAGACGCGGCGCCGGAGCGGGCTCGGGGTGGCGCGCGCCAGAATCCGATAGAGATAGACCTTTGCAACCGCATCTCGGCGCGGGTCGAAGTCCGGTTCCGCGGGCGAGACCTCGAGCACGCGCAGGTCGTCGGGAAGCAGCGCGTTCAGGGCCCTCCGGACCCGGCCCGGCGCGAGCCGGCCGGCGTAATCGATCACGGCCACCTGCCCGCGCGCGTGGACGCCGGCATCGGTGCGCCCGGCGCCCTGCATGCGGCGCGGCTCGCCCGCGAGTTTCTCGAACGCCGTCTCCAGTTCGCCTTGAACGCTGCGACCCCGGCTCTGGACCTGCCAGCCCTGAAAGTCGCTTCCGTCGTACTCCAGCGTCAGTCGCAGCCGCACAACGCTTCCGCGGCCTCGACCGCCGCCAGGGCGGCCCCGCGACGCAAGTTGTCGAGCGCGATCACGAAGGCGAGGCAGTTGCTCCGCTCCGGATCCGCCCGCACGCGGCCCACCCAGACAGAGTCGGTCCCGGTGACGCGACGCAGCGTCGGCAGTACTGCTTCCGGGAGCGGCTCGATTCCGGCGGCCTTGGCCCAGAGATCGTGCGCGCGGGCCGGCCCGAGGGCCTCGGAAAAGCGCGCATGAACACACCCGAGCACGCCCGAAAAGGCCGGAACGCGCACGCGCGTAGACTCGATCGGGAGGCCGGGAGCGGCCAACAGGCGCCGGAGCACATGCCGTAGCCGGCGTTCGCCCGAAGTTTCGCCGGCCTCGAGCAAGCCCCCGACCTCGGGAACGCAGTCGAAGGCCAGCGGTTCTGGAAAGACCCGGGCCTCGCCCGGCTCCCCCGTCATGTCTCCGAGCAGCTTGAGCGTCTGCTCGGAGAGTTCGGTCACGCCCCGACGGCCGGCCCCCGAAGCCGACTCGAGCGACACCACGGTGAGCCGTTCCAGCGGGGTCTGGTCCGCCAGTGGGCGCAGCGCAAGCCCCAGCCCGGCCGCGATCCCGCGCGGAATCGCGATCGAACGAGCCTCCGGATCTCTTGCCAGCGGCCAGAGCGGTGTCTCGGGGTCCAACTCCAGGCTGCCGCTCAGGTCGACGAGCGCCGCGCCACTCTCGCGAATCGCGGGCAGGAGCGGCTCGAGTGCTCCGGGGGCCGCGCAGAACACCAGGTCCGAATCGGCGATGCGCGAAGCATCCGTCGGCTCCGCCACGACCTCGCTGCCCCGGAACTCGAGCCCGGCCGGCGCCCCGAAATCGCCACTGTCGTCGCTCGAGCCGAAGCAGCGGAGTTCGCCAACCGGAAACTCCCGCTCCCCGAGAATCTGGAGCAGTTCTTCTCCGACGAGCCCGGTCGCACCCAGCACCGTCACGCGCAAGTCAGCAGGCCTCACGCGGGCACCTTCCGGACTCGAACGCAACCCATGCGATCCGGCCCCGCTCGAATTCTACGTCGGGAGCCACGGCGGACAGCAGCCGGGCCGCCTCCTCGGTGACCCCGGGTCCGATCGCGTCACCAGGCAGCGGCAGAGCAGCCGGCAAGGCGACGCCTCAGACTCCGCGAAGCTGAGAGGCTCCGGCGTCCTCGCGGCGAGCCAGTTTGTTCAGCGCGTGGATGTAGGCCTTCGCACTCGCGATCAGGATGTCGGTGTCGGCTCCCTTGCCGATCACGCGCGCCTCGTCTTCTTCGAGCGTCACCGAGACCTCTCCCTGGGCATCGATACCGCTGGTGATCGCGTTCACGTGGTAACGCAGCAGCCGAGGGTTGCGCCCCGAGAGTTCCCGAATCGCCTGGAACACCGCATCCACCGGGCCATCTCCGACTCGCGCGAGCTTGCTGACCTCGTCGCCCACCTGGAGTTCCACCGTCGCGCTCGGCGTCGCCAGGGTCCCGCAAACGACCGATAGATTCACCAGCTTGAAGCGCTGATCGACCTGGAGCAACTGATCCGTGATCAGCGCCTCGATGTCTTCGTTGTAGACCGTCTTCTTGGCGTCCGCGAGACTCTTGAAGCCCTGGAAGGCCCTTTCGAAATCGATCTTCTCGGTGTCGAAGCCCAACTCCCGAATCCGGTCCGCGAACGCGTGGCGCCCGGAGTGCTTGCCGAGCACCAGTTCCGTGGCTCCGCGCCCGACCGATTCCGGCGTCATGATCTCGTAGGTGAGCTTGTTCTGGAGCATGCCGTGTTGGTGAATCCCGGCCTCGTGCGCAAAAGCGTTGTCCCCGACGATCGCCTTGTTCGGCGGCACGTTGATCCCGATAACCTGTTGCAACATCCGGCTCGCGGGATAGATCTCGCGTGCCTCGATCCGCGTGTCGCAGCCTTCGTAGAACTCCGGTCGCGTGCGGAGTGCCATCACTACCTCTTCCATCGCGGTGTTGCCAGCGCGTTCCCCGATGCCGTTCAGCGTGCACTCGACCTGCCGCGCGCCGGAACGGATGGCCGCCAGCGAATTGGCAACCGCGAGCCCGAGATCGTCGTGACAGTGCACGGAGAGCCGCGCCGCATCGATACCGGGCACCTGCGCACGCAGGTAGGCGATCAGGTCCGCGTACTCCTGGGGTGTGGTGTAGCCGACGGTGTCGGGAATGTTCAGCGTCGACGCGCCCGCTTCGAGCGCGCGGCGGCAGACCTGGACCAGGAATTCCCAGTCGGAGCGGGTGGCATCTTCGGGAGAAAACTCGATGTCCTCGGTATAGCCCCGCGCCCGCTCGACTCCGCGCGAAACCTCCTCGAGCACGCGGTCGGGTCCCATGCCGAGCTTGTCCCGCATATGGATCTCGGAGGTCGCGATGAATACGTGGATGCGCCCGCGCTCCGCGTCGCGCAGCGCTTCGGCCGCGCGGTCGATGTCGTCGTTCTGGGTGCGCGCGAGACCACAGATGACAGGCCCGTGGACCTCGCGCGCCACCGCCCGTACGGCTTCGAAGTCGCCCTGAGAAGCGATCGGAAAGCCCGCCTCGATCACGTCGACGCCAAGCTTCGCAAGTTGACGCGCGAGGATGAGCTTCTCTTCGATGTTCATGCTGCAACCGGGCGCCTGCTCGCCATCCCGAAGCGTGGTGTCGAAGATCAATACTCTAGAGTCGTCTCGCATCCTGACCTCTGTCCTCCGGGCCTTCTGCCGTCTCCAGTTCAGAAGCCACCGCCCGGCTGCGGAACCCGCGGACCCAGAGCACCGGGCCCGAGACGACGTAGACTGCCCCGATCGCGAACAGGACGGGCTCGTGATAGAGCAAAACGATCACGACGGCAAAGACCAGGGCGACGAACACCGGATAAGCGTTGCGGCGATCGATCCGAATCGCCTTCAGACTCATGTAAGGAAGCGGGCTCACCATCAGCAGCGCCAGGATCGTGAACCCGACTGTGGCCGAGGTCCCGACCAGGGCGGGCAGCGGCGCATCAAAGCCGAGCCAACCCACGAACCACACGCTCACGGCCACCATGCCCCCGGCGAAGGTGCTCGGAAGCCCCTGATAGCGCTTAGACTCCTCGACCTGTTGGTGCACGTTGAAGCGGGCCAGACGCAGCGCCGCGCAGATCGTGAACACCGCCGCGACGACCCAGGCACGCGGGCCGAGCGGGGCCAGGGCCCAACTGTAGAAGAGCACCGCCGGTGCCACACCGAAGGAGATCACGTCCGAGATCGAGTCGTACTCGATCCCGAAGGGACTCGTCGAATCCGTGGCTCGCGCAACCCGGCCGTCGAGCATGTCCGCAATACCGGCGAGTACAATCGCGAGTGCCGCGCGTTCGTACTGCTGGTTGAACGAGAGAATGATCGACCAGAACCCGAGCAACAACGCCGAGGTGGTGATCAGATTCGGAAGCAGATAGATCGCACGTCGCTCGCGCCGCCGGCTTCGGCGTCGCCTTTTGCGCCCGCGTCCACGCTCCCGGGGGCTCAAGAGATCACCTCCGCAACGACGGTCTCTCCGCCGCGGACCCGGTCGCCCACTGCGACGCTGGGCTCGCAGCCCCGGGGCAGCAGCAGTTCTACACGTGAGCCGTAACAGATAAGCCCGTAGCGCATACCGCGCTCAAGTTTGTCCCCCTCGTTCGCGTAGCAGACGATCCGGCGAGCAATCAGCCCCGTGATCTGCACCACCGCGATTCGAAGTCCGGAGGCTGACTCGAGGTCGAGCCGGGACTGCAGGTTGCGGTTGGAAGCCTCCGGCCGGAACGCGGCCAGGAACCCGGAACCGCGGCGCCGCAGCGCCCGCACCTTTCCGGAAATCGGGATCCAGTTGACGTGTACGTCGAGCACCGAGAGGAAGATCGCGATCCGGTAGCCGGGACCGACCACCTCGTCGGCAGCCAGTGCTCCCGCCCCGGTCCGGGCCACCTCGAGCACGCGGCCGTCCGCGGGCGAGACCAGCCTGTGATCGCCATCCGGCACCACGCGCTCCGGGTTTCGAAAGAAGGCCAGGTTCAAGCCTGCGAGCAGCAGCAACACGCCTCCGGTCCAGGAAAAGCCGAGACCCAGGAGCCCGGCCGCAATTACGCCAAGGACCCCCGAGAAGAGGTAACCCGGACGCGCGATCGGTCCCCGAAGTGCCTGCGGTGTCTCCACCGGATCCCCTCAGTTGCGCGAACGATCGACCAGCTTACCCTCACTCAGGAAGGGCATCAGCGATCGCAGCTGCCGCCCGACCGCCTCGAGCGGGTGCTCTTCGCCCTGACGCGTCAGCGCGTTGAAGACCGGCTTCCCCGAGCGCGTCTCCAGCAGCCATTCGCGCGCGAACTCTCCGGTCTGAATTTCCGAGAGGATCTTGCGCATCTCGCTCTTGACCTGCTCATCGACGACGCGCGGACCTCGCGTGAGGTCGCCGTACTGTGCAGTGTTCGAAATCGTATAACGCATGTTCGAGATCCCGCCCTCGTAGATGAAATCTATGATCAGTTTCATCTCGTGGATGCACTCGAAGTAGGCCATCTCGGGTGCGTAGCCCGCGTCGACCAGCGTCTCGAAACCCGCCTGCATGAGCGCGGTAAGCCCACCGCAGAGCACGGCCTGCTCACCGAACAGGTCGGTCTCCGTTTCTTCCCGGAAGCTCGTTTCGATGATGCCCGAACGTCCGGCCCCGATGCCCTTGGCGTAGGCGAGCGCGGTCTCGAGGGTATCTCCGCTCGGATCCCGGTCGACGGCCACCAGCGCAGGCACGCCCTGCCCCTTCTTGTAGAGCGCCCGCACGATGTGTCCGGGACCCTTGGGAGCCACCATGAAGACGTTCACGCCCTCCGGCGGATGAATGCAGCCGAAGTGAATGTTGAAGCCGTGCGCGAGGCCCAGGTACCGTCCCTGCTTGAGGTGTTCCGCGACATCGCTTTCGAAGATTTCGCCCATCGTCTCGTCCGGAAGCGTCAGCATCACGATGTCGGCCTCGGCCGCGACGTCGGAGACCGACAGCACCCGGAGACCTTCGGCTTCGGCCTTGGCACGACTCGAGGAGCCCGGGCGGAGCCCGACCAGAACCTTCACGCCGCTGTCCTTCAGATTGAGTGCGTGCGCGTGGCCCTGGCTGCCGTAGCCGATCACGCCCACGGTCCGCCCCTCGAAGCGGGCCAGATCTGCATCCTTGTCGTAGTAGACCTTCATCGATTCACCCCTCCGTACGGCAGAGGCGCCTCAAAGTCCGCGCGCAACCGCGACACGGCCACTCCGAACCACGTCCTCGAGTCCCAGAGGCCGGAGCATCGCCGTGAAGGCCTCTACCTTCCTCGGGCTTCCGGTCAGCTCGATCGTATATGAATCCGAACACACGTCGACGATCTTACTCCGAAAAATCTCGGCGATGCGCATCACCTCTGCGCGCGACTCGGCCTGCGTCCGTACCTTGAAGAACGCCATCTCGCGCTTGATGCAGTCGTCCGGATCGTGCTCAATGACTTTGATCACGTCGATCAGCTTATAGAGTTGTTTGGTGATCTGCTCGAGTTCCTCATCGTTGCCGCGGGTCGCGATGGTGATCTGCGAGACCGCGGGATCGAGGCTCTCTGCGACGCAGAGGCTATCGATGTTGTAGCCGCGGGCCGAAAACAGTCCGACCACGCGAGAAAGAACACCGAACTCGTTTCTCACACGAACCGTGAGCGTGTGTTCGGTCGCCACCGCTTCAGTCCCGATCGGGCGCTGAATGCAGCATCGCGCGAGAGGCCGCGCCGCCCGGAACCATCGGGAAACAGTTTTCGTCGCGGCCGCAGATGAAGTCCATCAGTACGGGTCCATCCAGCGCCAGCCCCTTCTCGAGCACGGCCTCTACGTCCTCGGGACGCGTCGCGCGCAGCCCGGTCATCCCGTAGGCCTCGGCGAGCTTGACCCAGTCAGGTGTGCCCCGTGGCATGTCGACCGCGGAGTAGCGACGCTCGTAGAAGAACTCCTGCCACTGTCGCACCATGCCGAGTACCCCGTTGTCGATCAGCACGATCTTGACCGGGAGGTTGTGCTCCGATGCAACCGCCAGTTCCTGCGAGTTCATCGCGAACGAGCCCTCCCCCGTAATGCAGATCACGAGATCATCTGGACGCCCAAACTGGGCCCCGATCGCGGCCGGGAACCCGTAGCCCATGGTTCCGAGCCCCCCGGAGGTGAGCCAGTCATTCGCGGATTGCGCGTGGTAGTACTGGGCCGCCCACATCTGGTGCTGGCCGACATCGGTCGAGACCACCGCCTGGCCCTGTGTGAGCTGGTACACCTTGTCAATCACGTACTGCGGCAGGATCGGGCCGTCGGCCGGTTGCGCGTACCCGAGCGGGCGCTCGCGGTCCCAGCGCTCGACCTGCTTCCACCAGTCCGCGATCTGCTTGGAATAGGCCCCGTCGAGCGCAGCCTCGGAGTCCATCACCTTGAGAAACTTCTGGAGACTGTTCTTCGCATCACCCACGATCGGGACGTCGACGGCAACGCTCTTGCGGATCGAGGTCGGATCGATATCGACGTGGATCTTCCTCGAGTGGGGGCTGAACTTCGACAGGTCGCCGGTCACGCGATCATCAAAACGCGCCCCGATCGCGATCAGCACGTCGCACTCGTCCATGGCCATGTTCGCGCGATAGGTTCCGTGCATGCCGAGCATCCCCATCGAGAGCGGGTGGTTCCCCGGGATTCCGCCAATCCCCATCAGGGTGTACGTCACCGGGGCGCCCAGCCGCTCGACGAAGCGACGCATCTCGGCGCTCGCCCCGGAGAGGATCACGCCGCCCCCGAAGTAGACGAGCGGACGTCGGGCTTCGAGGATCAACGACATCGCCTTCTTGATCTGGCCCCAGTGGGCCTCGTAGCGCGGCTGGTAGCTCGTGAGCGACACGTTCTTGGGGTAGTGGTAATCGGCCTCCGCACCGGTCACGTCCTTGGGCAAATCCACGACCACTGGCCCCGGGCGACCCGTCCTCGCGACGTGGAACGCCTCTTTGATGGTCGGAGCCAGGTTGCGAACGTCCTTGATCAGGTAGTTGTGCTTCACGACCGGGCGCGTGATTCCGATATTGTCGGCCTCCTGAAAGGCGTCGTTCCCGATCGCCGTGGTCGCAACCTGCCCGGTGAAGACCACGAGAGGAATGGAGTCCGTGTAGGCGGTGGCGATTCCGGTCACGGCGTTCGTCACGCCCGGCCCCGACGTCACGATCGCAACCCCGCACCTTCCCGTGGCGCGTGCGTAGCCATCGGCCATGTGCACGCCGCCCTGTTCGTGACGAACCAGCACGTGGCGCAAGTGGAGACGCTGGATCGCGTCGTAGAGGTGCAGCACCGCGCCGCCCGGATGCCCGAAGACGATTTCCACGCCCTCTTCCTGGAGCGCGCGCACGACGATGTCAGCGCCGAGCAGCTTCATGACCTTCCTCGGCGCTCAGACGTTCTCGTAGCGAACGACGATCTCGGCGATGCGGTCCCGGCCCGCGAGCTTGCGCTTCTGGAGCAACTTCCGCTCCAGCTGCTCCTGGGGCGATAGGTATGCCCGCGAGTCGAGTGCGTGGAGGCGCGTCTCAAGGTCAAGGTGCTCCTCCCAGAGCTCGCTGAGCTCCGGGTTCCGACCGAGCAGGGACTCAATTCGGGAACGCTCGTGTTGCTCCATGAATTCGCGAAAAAACTCCCTGATTCCATAAGTTACGGGTTCCCTCCGCCGGTGTCCAGCCGCTTTTCGAGCGCCTCCGGAACACGCAGATAGCGAAGCCGCAGTTCGGATGGGCGCAGGCTCCGGCCCGCGTGCATCAACCGCTCTCCGAGCAGGCCGACCTCCGCCGCACACGGTCTGCCGGCGTCCGCCGGCAGCACCAACGCCCCGGATCCCAGCACACTCTCGATCTCATTCCGGTAGAGCTGGGCCCCGGGCCCGAGCAGCCAGACACGTCCCTCGCCCGAGAGCCCGCGAAGCCAGGGGAGCGGATCCGCAACCCGATCCTCCTGCAATTCTCGCGCGCCCGGTCCGTAGAGGCCCGCGTAGAGCTGGCCCTTGCGCGCGTCCAGGAGCGTTGCGATGCGCGCCCCGGGATCGGACTGGGCCGCCACTGCACGCAGCGAGAGCGCCGCCAGCGTCGGGACCGGCACCACGCGACGCTCGGTGCCGAAGCAGAGCCCGAGAGCGGTCGCGAGCCCGACCCGGAGCCCCGTGAACGATCCGGGGCCGATCGAGATCGCGATCGTAGCCACGTCGTCGAGACTGGCGTGTCGCTCGGCGAGCAGGCGGTCGATCCCCTCGAGCAGCCAGGTGGCGTGCGACCGCGGCCCCTCACCCGTGCGCTCCCCGATCACCCGCGCATCCTCGACCAGGGCAACGCCACCCGTGTCGGTCGCCGTCTCCAGGGCCAGCAGCATCGGCGTTCAGACGAGGTCCCGGAAGAAACCTACGATGCCGGACCAGTAGCGAGAGAGATCGTTCCAGAACGCGAACGCCATCAGCAACAGGATCATCGACACTCCGACCTGCTGAGCGATTTCACGCGTCCGCATCGTCACGGGCGAGCCCTTCACCCACTCGGACAACAACATCAGGATCTGCCCCCCGTCAAGAACCGGAATCGGGAGCAGGTTGATCAGCGCCAGGTTCACGCTGATGACGGCACAGATCCACAGAAACTCGAACCAGCCCATGCCGAAGGATTCGGCCGCGATCACGGCGATTCCGATCGGGCCGGCGAGGTTGTCGAGCCCCACGCGGCGCGTCGCCAACTGGACGAACGCGTCGACGGTTCGGGCGAGGATCTCCCAGGTGAGTTCGGCCCCCAGCAGGACCGCCTCGAACGGATTCCGAATCGCGCGTTCGGCCATCTCGCCCCGGACTCTCGCCACACCCGCGGTCACGCCGATGAAGAACACCTCTCCGAGTTCGGGCACGCCGCGCCGTTCCGGCGTGACCTCGAGTTCGACCTCTTCGCCCGCACGGGCCAGCAGCAACTGAATTGGCGCGCCGCCGCTCGAGCGCACGACTTCCGCGAAGCCCGGAAAGCTCTCGAGGGGCGTGCCGGCGGCCTCGATCAACAGGTCTCCAGGCAGGATTCCGGCCCGCGCGGCCGGACTGTCCGGGAGCACGGTCTGCACCTCGAGATCGCCCGAAACGACACCCAGCGCTGCCGGGCTCCAGAGCTTGCCGACCGCCGGGATCGTCATGCGCAGCCGTTCCCCAGCCGGAGACCGTGCACCCGGCGTCCGCGATCCAGCAGGATCGGGCCGCTCGACCTCGAGTTCGAGAGCTCCCGGGGCGGCCGAGAGTGCCGCCACCAGCCCCGACCAATCCTCGATCTCGGCGCCGTTCAGCCAGCGGACCCGGTCGCCGCTTCTGAGCCCCGCACGTCCGGCCGGGCCATCCAGACTTCGTACCCCAAGCACGGCCGCCCGCACGCTGTGGTGCAGGCCGAGGCCACCCGGGCCGGCGGGACCCAGTTCGATTTCGACCGCGCCCTCGTCACGGTCCACCCCGATCCGGAGCGGATTCCGGCCCGCCGCCTCGACGACCTCGACAAACTCTTTCCAGCGCGTGACCCCGGTACCGTCGATCGACGTGATCCGGTCACCGGCCCGAAGCCCGGCGGCCTCGGCCAGCGAGCCCGCAGCCACTTCACCGATCCGGGTGGTCTCGACCGGCATCCCGGTCATGAAGAGCCCCGCCAGCAATACGACGGGCAGCAGCAGGTTCATCGCGGGACCGGCCAGATAGATGGCCATCCGGCGCGGCACGGTCTGAGCGTCGATGGTCCGCTCGAGATCCTCGGGCGGCAGTTCCTCGCCCGGAAGCTCGCCCAGCATCTTGCAGTACCCGCCGAGCGGCAACCACGCGATCCGGTACTCGGTCTCGCCCAGCCGGCGCCGCACGATCGCGGGCCCGAAGCCGATCGAGAACTCCTCCACCTTGACGTGGAACCACTTCGCGACCAGGAAATGCCCGAGTTCGTGGACGAAGATCAGGCCGCCGAGAAGCATCAGGAAGGGAGCGGCCACATCCACAAAGCCAGCTAGCTGCACGCGGAGTCCTCGATGACCCGAAGCGCGGCCTCACGACCCAGACGGTCGGCCTCACGAATCTCGTCCAGATCGACTCCGGGGCCGAAATCGGCCGAAGCGAGCACGGCTTCCACCGCCTCGGGAATTCCCGGAAACGAGATCCGACGGTCCAGAAAGGCCTGTACGGCAACCTCGTTGGCGGCGTTGAGCACGGCTGGCGCGGTCCCTCCGATCCGGTTGGCCTCGAGCGCGAGGCGGAACGCAGGGAAGCGTTCGGCATCGGGCGCCTCGAAGTGGAGTGCCCCGATTTCGACGAGATCCAGCGGCTTCAGCTCGGGAAGTGGCAGGCGATCGGGCATGCCCAGAGCGTAGGCGATCGGAATTCGCATGTCGGGGATCCCGAGCTGCGCGAGCCAGCTCCCATCCACGAACTCGACCAGCGAGTGGATGATGCTCTCCGGGTGAATCACCGCCCCGATTCGGTCCGGTTCCAGGTCGAACAACCAGCGGGCCTCGATCGCCTCGAGCCCCTTGTTCATGAGCGTCGCCGAGTCGATAGTGATCTTGGGCCCCATCTCCCAGTTGGGATGGGCCAGCGCCTGCTCGGGCGTGGCCCGGGCCATCTCGGCCGCCGTGGCGGTTCGAAACGGACCACCGGACGCGGTCAGCAGCACCCGGGCCAGGGCCTCGCGCGGATGCCCGGCCAGCGCCTGATGGATGGCCACGTGCTCGGAGTCGAGCGGCAGAATCGCGCCACCCGAACGCCGGGCCTCCCGCAGCACCAGCGGCCCCGCCATCACGAGCACCTCCTTGTTGGCCAGCGCGACCTCCCGCCCCGCACGCAGCGCCGCGAGTACGGGTTCCAGGCCCAGACTCCCGACCAGGGCTCCGGCCACCAGGTCGACGTCGACGGCCGCCAGCTCGGCCAGCCCCTCGGGGCCGGACAACACCCGGATCCCGGTCCCCGCGAGGGCGCTCTGCAGCCGCTCCACGTCCGCGGCGCGCGCCACCGAGACCCGCGTGGGCCGGAACTGCTTGGCCTGCTCGATCAGCAGGCTCAGATTCCGGCCCGCCGCGAGCGCCGAAATCTGCAGCCGTTCCGGGTGCCGCTCCGCAACCTGCAGGATCTGAGTACCGACCGAACCGGTCGAGCCAAGAACCGCGATCCGCTTCACGGCTCCGCTCGAAGCTGCTTCGCGGTGCGCCCGAAACGTCGCTCGCGCCCCTGAAACTCGCGCAGCGCCGCGACCAGATCCGCCTTGGAAAAGTCGGGCCAGAGCGCCTCGGAAAAGTAGAGTTCGGTGTAGGCCAGCTGCCAGAGCAGGTAGTTCGAAACCCGGTGTTCCGCGCCGGTCCGGATCAACAGGTCGGGCTCGGTCGATTCGGGCGCGTACAGGTTCGCCCCGATCGTCTTCTCATCGATGGCTTCGGGCTCGAGCTGACCCGACTCGATGGCGCGCGCAATGCGCCGGACTGCATCCACGATCTCGGTGCGGCCACTGTAGGAGAGGGCCATGTTGAGCCGCATTTCATTAAAGCCCTCGGTCCGACGCTGCACGCGCTCGAGCTCGCGCCGGACGCTGCCGGGAAGTTCCTGAATCCGGCCCAGGGTCTCGAGCCGGATGCCGTTCTCGACCAGTTCGTCCGCATGCTTCCTCAGGTAGCGGTGGAGGAGACGCATGATGGCGTTGACCTCGACGGTCGGACGCCCCCAGTTCTCCTGAGACCACGCATACAGCGTGAGTTCGCGAATTCCCAACTCATGAGCCGCGCGCACCACCTCCTGAACCGTCTCGGTCCCGCGGCGGTGGCCCTCCATCCGCGAGAGGCCCCGCTTCTCCGCCCAGCGTCCGTTCCCATCCGGAATGATGGCGACGTGGTGCGGCAGGCGATCTGGGTCGAGTGTCGACATGGCCCTAGATGGTGAGGATCTCGGCCTCCTTGGCCCCGGCCGACGCGTCGATCTTCTTCACGTACTCGTCCGTCAGGTCCTGGACGCTCTTCTGGGCGCGGCGCGAGTCATCCTTGCTGGTCTCGCCCGTCTTCTCCAGCTCCTTGAGCATCGAGATCGCGTCGCGGCGAGAGCTGCGAACCCCGAGCTTGTGTTCCTCGGCCAGCTTCCTGGCCTGCTTGACGAGATCCCGGCGCCTTTCCTCAGTGAGTTCGGGCACCGGGACCCGCAGGATCTTACCGTCGCTGATCGGACTCAGACCCAGATCGGACTTGAGAATCGCGCGCTCGATCTGACTGATCGCTCCGGGGTCGAAGGGTTGAATCGTGAGCAGCCGCGCCTCCGGGGCGTTCAGGGTCGCGAGCGACTTGAGCGGGGTCGGGGTTCCGAAATAGTCGACCTGAATCGCCTCGAGCAGGGCCGGGTGCGCACGGCCCGTCCGAACCTTGGCAAAGTCGCGTGCGAGGCTGTCGAGGCTCTTCTCCATGCCCGAGCGGGCCTCGTCGACAATCAACTCCTCATCCGCCACCTGTCTCCCCCCTATGGCCCTACCCGCGTGCCGATCGCTTCTCCGGCGATCACGCGCTGCAGGTTGCCCTGCTCCGTGATGTCGAAGACCCTGATGCCGAGCGCGTTGTCCCTGCAGAGCGAGATCGCGGTCGCGTCCATGACCTTCAGGTTCTTGGTCAGGAACTCCTTGTAGCTGACCTCGTCGTACTTCTTCGCTTCCTTCACGCGTTCGGGATCGGCATCGTAGACGCCGTCTACGCGGGTCCCCTTCAAGAGCAGATCTGCCTCGATCTCCATCGCTCGCAGGGCTGCACCCGTGTCCGTCGTGAAGAAAGGGTTCCCGGTCCCGCCCGCAAAGATCACGATTCGCCCCTTCTCGAGGTGACGGATCGCGCGGCGCCGAATCTGCGGTTCCGCGACGGACGGAATTTCGAGCGCCGAAAGCACGCGCGAAGCCGCCCCGGCCCGCTCGAGCGCATCCTGGAGCGCGAGCGAATTGATGAGACCGGCGAGCATGCCCATGTAGTCCGCGTTCGTGCGGCTCATGCCTTCTGCCGCGGCCGCGATGCCGCGGATGATGTTCCCTCCCCCGCAGACGACGGCCAGTTGGACGCCCGACTGCGCGACGTCGACGATCTCCTGTGCAGTCCGACCGATGACGGCCGTGTTGATCCCCCAGCCGTCCTCGCCGGCCAGTCGCTGGCCCGAGATCTTGAGCAGTACGCGGCGGTAGGCCGGCTTCATGCCCCTGGCTTCTCTCCCAACTGGTAGCGCGCGATCGCTGCGACGCGGGCTCCAGCTGCCTCGACCGCACTGGCCACGGTCTGGTCCGGATCCATTACGAGCGTTTGCTCGAGCAGGACGATCTCCTTGAAGTACTTTTTGAGGCGGCCCTCGACCATCTTCGCGATCACCGCGGCCGGCTTCCCCTCTCCGGCCGCCTGACTCTCCAGGATCCCGCGCTCCCG
The DNA here is from genome assembly GCA_013215565.1 of Myxococcales bacterium. Taxonomy (GTDB): domain Bacteria; phylum Myxococcota_A; class UBA9160; order SZUA-336; family SZUA-336; genus JABSQV01. The sequence goes on from JABSQV010000017.1 coordinate 44,353, forward strand.
CTCGACTTCCTGCGAGGGCAGGTCCTCGCGCGAGATCGAGAGCGGGCTCGTCGCTGCGACGTGCATGCACAGGTTGTGGCCCAGCTTCGAGACCTCTGCCGCGGAGGGATCCTGGGCCTCCAGCTTCACCAGCGTCCCGATCTTTCCGCCGGCGTGGATATACGAGGAAATCAGCGACCCCTGCGTTCCTTCGAGGCGCGTCAGCCGGCTGACCTGAATGTTCTCCCCGAGCTTGCTGATCGCTCCGAGCAGCCGGTCCCGGGCGTTCTCTTCACTTCCCGGCACCGGAAGCTCCAGCAGCGCGTCGACTCCGTCGGGCCCGTGATCCCGGGCCAGTTCCGCGAGCACGCGCACGAGGCCCTGGAAATCGGGCGTCTTCGCCACGAAGTCGGTCTCGCAGTTGACCTCGACCAGCGCCCCCACCCGGCCGTCTGCGGATACGCAGGCCACGATGAGTCCCTCGGAGGTCTCACGTCCCTCGCGCCTCCGCGCTTTGGTCAGCCCTCGTTCACGAAGCAGATCCGAGGCACGCTCGAGGTTGCCATCCGACTCCATCAGGGCCTGCTTGCAGTCCATCATTCCGACGCCGGTCCGTTCTCTCAGTTCCTTGACCCTCGCCGCCCCAATCTGTGCCACGTCCATCCCCCCGTTCAGGCCCCACCGGTATCGCCCCGGCTCGTCTTCTCGGCTGCCTCGGTGGCCGGCGCCTCGCTGGCCGGCGCCTCGCTGGCCGCTGCCTCGCTGGCCGGCGCCTCGCTGGCCGCTGCCTCGCTGGCCGCTGCCTCGCTGGCCGCTGCCTCGGTGGCCGCTGCCTCGGTGGCCGGCGCCTCGCTGGCCGCTGCCTCGGTGGCCGGCGCCTGCTGGTCGGCCTGTTCCTCTCGCCGGTAGACCTCGGCCATGCGCTCCATGCGCGCGGGCCGACGGGCCGGCTGCGTGATCTCGACGACCCGACGCCCGGGCGACGCCTCCACCTTCTCGTCCACAGGCGCGAGCTCCTTCTCTTCCTGCAGGCGCTCGTTGAAGAGAGCGAGACCGAGCGAACACGCAGCGCCGACCTTCTCGCAGTACAGCCGGATGGCCCGGATCGCGTCGTCGTTTCCCGGAACCGGCAAGTCGATGCCGAGCGGATCGCAGTTGCTGTCGACGACTGCCACGATCGGAATCCCCAGGCGACGCGCCTCCGCGACAGCGATGTGCTCGCGCTGGATGTCGATCACGAACAGCGCGTCGGGCAGCCCCTCCATGTCCGCGATCCCCTCGAAGGCTTTCTCGAGCTTTTGCTGCTGGCGCACCAGGCGGGAGCGCTCCTTCTTGGAGAGGCCCGCCTCGCTCGCCTCCCCCCCGAGGAGTTCGTTCAGCTCCTTGTAGCGCTCCACCCCTTTTCGAATGGTGCGGAAGTTCGTCAGCATTCCTCCAAGCCAGCGCCGATGCACGTACGGCATCCCGCACTCTCGCGCGCACTCGGCGACCACATCCTGGGCCTGGCGTTTCGTGCCCACGAACAGGGCCTTTCCGCCGCTTGCGATCAAGTCGGTCAGGAACCCGAGCGCCTCCACGATCCGCGGGAGGGTTTGCTGGAGATCGATGATGTGGATGCCGTTTCGCTCTCCGTAGAGGAACGGCTTCATTGCGGGGTGCCAGCGCCGGGTCTGGTGCCCAAAGTGGACGCCTGCTTCGAGCAGTTCACGCATCGTAATAGAGACGGCCGACATCGAGTTGTCTCGCTCCTGTTCGGTCGTCGGGGCCGACGACGCTGGGTTTGTCTGCCTCCGCCCCTCCCCTCAGACCCGGTTCGGGCCCCGGCGGCCGGGCCGCCTGCGAGGGCTGCCCCATCCCGGAGGCCGTCTATGGCGAGCCGGGAACCCGGGGCAATCGGAGCGTGTGGAATGGGGCGTTTGTAGCAGAGCGGGCCTGCCCTCTCAACCGAAGCCGGGGCCTAGCCGGCAGGATCGGGGAAACCCGCGAGATGACCACGGAGATTATGTGCCTGTAGCGACCAGACCGCGCCATGGGCGACCGGCACGGTGGCGAGGCGGCTCAGTCCTGCCCAGCCCATCATGAAGCGCTCGGCGGCCCAGGGCACGCTCTCGACCCCGAGCAGGTGGCCGAGGATCACGGCGTTCGTCCCGCCGTGGGCCACGACCAGGAGTCGCTTGCGCGGACCCGGGATCCGCCAGATCCGGTGACCCCCCACCGAGTCGGTCTCTGCACCGTGGGCCCCGAGCAGGAGGCGCTCGATGCCGCCCGTCACCCGCTCGTGAAACAGGCGAAACGACTCTCCGCCGGGCAGGCCGTCCCACCAGCGCTCCGCCTCCCTGAGCCGCGCCTGCTCGAAGAAGCGCGCCACCTCTTCGGTCGGCGTCCCCTCGAGTTTGGGCAACCTGAGTTCTGCGAGCCAAGGCTCGCAAACCGGCTTAATGCCGAGCGCGTCCGCGATCGGACGCGCGGTTTCCTCCGCGCGCCGCAGCGGGCTCACGTGGAAGGCATCGAAGTGGACATCGGCCAGCTCCGCCGCCAATCTCGCAGCCTGCGTCCGGCCCAGTTCCGTGAGGCCGGGCGCGTCGACCGCGAGCCCGCCGGGCTCCCAGTCCGGCTGCGCGTGCCGGACCAGAACCAGTTCGATCACGTGGTGTACTCGGCGTTGATCCGCACGTACTCGTAGGAAAGGTCGCAGGTCAGCAGGGTCGCGCGCCCGGCGCCGGATCCGACTACGATGGCGAGTTCCACGCGCCTTTGCTTCATCGCACGCTCGGCGCGGCGCAGGGCCTTCGTCCCGCCCACCGGCACCCCGTTTCGCAGCAGCCACACCCCGCCGACGCGAACACCGAGCCGGCCGACCTCGATCGGAACCCCGGCCGCACCCGCCGCCTGAACCAGGCGTCCGTAGTTCGGGTCCGAGCCGAAAAGCGCCGTCTTGACCAGGATGGAGTTCGCGATTTTGCGCGCGATCCGGTCCGCGTGCGCGTTGCTCCTGGCTCCCGATACGACGACGTCCGCGAGCCGCGTGACCCCCTCCCCGTCGGCCGCGATCTTTTCCACCAGTTCCTGGCAGACGGCTGCCAGGCTGCGTACGAACTCAGGTCCCCTACGCGAGCCGGCCTCGATCGGACGGTTCCCGGCCGCCCCGTTTGCCATGACCGCGACGCTGTCGCTGGTGCTGGTCTCGCCGTCGATGCTGAGTCGATTGAAGGTCGAATCGACCACCTCCCGCAGCACGCCCGACAACCAACTGCGCTCGATGGCGAGATCGGTCACCAGGTAGGCGAGCATGGTCGCCATGTTCGGCATCGTCATGCCGGAACCCTTGGCGATTCCGAGCAGCGCGAAGCCTGCCGCATTCTGGTGAACGAGCTTCGGTCGCAGGTCGGTCGTCAGGATCGCGCGCGCAGCCCGGTTCCAGCCCGCCGGTGAGAGCGCCCGAACCGCCATGGGAATGCCCCGCAGAATCCGGCGCATCGGGAGCGGAACGCCGATCACGCCAGTCGAGGAGACCAATACCTCCCCGGCCGGGATCTCGAGTTCCCGGCCGACCGCGGCCGTCATCTCCCGGGCGTCCCGGCATCCCCGTTCGCCCGTCGCCACGTTCGAAATACCACTGTTCACGACAACCGCACGCACCCGCCCCCGACGCGCCCGAGGCCGGGAGACCCGAATCGGCGCTCCCGGTACCCGGTTCCGCGTGAAGACTGCCGCGCCCACGGCCGGACGCTCCGAGGCGATCACGGCGAGGTCGAGTGCACCCCCGTCCTTGATCCCGCAGGCCACTCCCGCGGCCAGAAACCCGGGGACGCGCAGCGCCATGCTAGGCGGCCACGGCGCAGCACTTCTTGTACTTCCTTCCCGAGCCACACGGGCACGGCTCGTTCCGCCCCACTTTTCGGCCATCGCGAACCACGGTCCGGACCTGGGTGCCGGCGCTTCCCGCAGCCTCTCCGAAACCGGAGGCACCCGCATGCTGCAACCGCAACTGCTGTTCGACCTGGCGGCGCCGCGCCTCCTCCTGCGCGCGCATCTGCCGAGCCCGCTCCTCGTCGGGCTCCTGGATCTGAATCTTCAGAAACTGCTCCACCGCGTGGGAACGGACCCGGTGGTCCAGGTCCATGAACATGGCATATCCCTCTCGCTGGTATTCGATCTTGGGATCCCGCTGCCCGTAGCCCCGCAACCCGATCCCTTCCTTGAGATGGTCCATCGCCAGCAGGTGATCCTTCCACTGCTGATCGAGGTTCTGGAGCAGGACACCCCGGGCAACTTCCTCGAAAGACGGAAACTGCAGGTCGGGAAATCGTTCCTCGGCATCGGCGAACATGCGCCTCTTCTCTTCGATCTTCTCGCTCAGCGATTTCTCGGTCCGCTCACACAGCTTCTCCGAATCGAGTTCGCCGTTCGGAAGCCGCGCCTCCGCTTCCGGAAGGTCTAGGCGGATCGCGAACTGGTTCTCGATGTTCCGCACCAGAAACTCCGTCTCCTCTTCCGACGCCGCGGCCTCCTGCACCATGGTCTGGAGCAGCTCGCGCGCCATCTCCGCGTACTGTTCCCCGAGATCCTCGCTATTGAGGATCTCCCGTCGCCAGCCGTAGATGGTCTCGCGCTGCCGGTTCATCACGTCGTCGTACTCGAGTAGGTGCTTGCGGATGTCGAAGTTATGCGCCTCGACCTTGGCCTGCGCCCGCTCGATGGCACTTGTCACCATCTTGTGTTCGATTGGCTCGCCATCCTCCATTCCGAGCCGCTTCATCAGCGGGGCGATGCGATCCGATCCAAAGCGGCGCATCAGATCATCCTCGAGCGCCAGGAAGAAGCGTGAAGAGCCGGGATCGCCCTGGCGACCCGAGCGCCCGCGCAGTTGATTGTCGATACGGCGAGCCTCGTGGCGCTGGCTCCCGACGACGTGCAGGCCGCCGGCCTCTACCACCTGCCCGCGTTCCGCTTGCACCTGTGTGCGCAGCCGGGCGAACTCCTCCTCGTTCTCCGATTCGTAGGGATCGAGTCCGCGCGCGCGAAGCGCCATCTCCGGGTTTCCCCCCAAAACAATGTCGGTCCCGCGCCCGGCCATGTTCGTCGAGATCGTGACGACTCCGAGACGGCCGGCCTGCGCGATGATGTCGGCCTCTCGGTCGTGCTGCTTGGCGTTCAGCACGTTGTGCGGGATTCCCCGATTCTTGAGTCTCTTCGCGAGCATCTCCGAATCCTCGATGCTGCTCGTTCCAACCAGAACCGGCTGTCCCTGACCCCGGGTTTCCGAAATCTCCTCGACGACAGCGTCCCACTTCTCGGCTCGCGTCCGGTACACGAGATCCGCGCGGTCATCCCGGATCATCGGCATGTTGGTGGGGATGACGACCACGTCGAGTTCGTAGATCTTATGAAACTCCTCGGCCTCGGTATCGGCCGTACCCGTCATGCCGGAGAGCTTGTCGTACATGCGAAAGTAGTTCTGAAAGGTAATCGAGGCGTATGTCTGAGATTCATTCTGGATCTTGACCTTCTCCTTCGCCTCGACAGCCTGGTGTAGCCCGTCACTCCAGCGGCGCCCTTCCATCAGGCGCCCCGTGAACTCGTCTACGATCACGACCTGCCCATCCTTGACCGCGTAGTCGACGTCGCGCTGATAGAGCACATGCGCGCGCAGTGAATTCTGGACCACGTGCAGGGTATCGATCTGCTCTGGTGCGTAGAGATTCGGGACCTTGAGGATCTTCTCCATCTCGGCGATCCCGTCATCGGTCAACATCACTTGACGCGCCTTTTCCTCAACGGTGTAGTGGTCCTCGGCTCGAAGTCGTGGGATCAGGCGATCGATCGCCCGGAACTTCTCCGGATCGTCGCCAATCGGACCGGAGATGATCAGAGGCGTACGCGCTTCGTCGATCAGGATCGAATCGACCTCGTCCACAATTGCAAAGTAGTGTCCGCGCTGCGCGTAGAGTTCGAGCGACGGCTTCATGTTGTCGCGCAGGTAGTCGAACCCGAACTCGTTGTTCTGTCCGTAGGTGATCGGAGCCGCGTAGGCGCTGCGCCGTTCCTGGTCCGAGATCCCGGCGACGATGCACCCGACCTCGAGGCCCAGATAGCGGTGGATCTGGCCCATCCAGTCGGAGTGAAAGCGCGCGAGGTAGTCGTTCACGGTCACCACGTGAACGCCCTTGCCCGTGATCGCGTTCAGGAACGAAGGAAGGGTGGCGACCAGGGTCTTCCCTTCTCCCGTCCTCATCTCTGCGATCTTCCCCTCGTGGAGCACGATCCCGCCCACGAGCTGCACATCGAAGTGTCGCTGTCCGATCGTGCGCTTCGCGGTCTCACGAACCAGCGAAAAAGCCTCCGGCAGGAGGTCGTCGAGCGACTCGCCCTGCTCGTGGCGACCGCGCAATTCGCCGACCTTGCGCCGCACGCCATCGGCATCCAGCGCCTGCATTTCCGGTTCGAACGAATTGACCCGCTCGACGAGCGGACGCGTTCGCTTGAGCAGACGCTCGTTGGCCGAACCAAAGACCTTGCGGGCGAAACTCCGAATGGCGCCCTCCAATTCCGTCGCGCTGCCGCCTCGACGATTCTCGCTGGCGCGGACGGCGCTGCCCGGCGGTCTCCGCAATCGCAGCGACGGAACCGGCCAGCGATACAGACCCGCGAGTATAAGAAAGCTCGCCGGGGCGATCCAGATCAGTCCAGGATGTAGTTCCGCGGATTGACGGGGGCCCCGTTCACCTCGACCTGGTAGTGAAGGTGCGGTCCGGTGCTCCGGCCCGTACTTCCCATCGCGCCGATCTGTTCGCCACGCCTGACGCGCTGCCCGACCTTCACTCCGAGTTCGGACAGGTGACCGTAGAGACTCTCGATTCCGTACCCATGCTCGAGCACGATCGAGTTTCCGAGAGAACGTTTGGATCCCACAAAGCGCACGCGGCCATCCGCGGGTGCAACGACAGACGTACCCACCCGGCCGGCGATGTCGATCCCACGATGAAATTCGCGGTTGCGCGTAAACGGCGAACTCCGGTAGCCGAAGCCCGACGTCACCCAGCCCTTGGTCGGTGTAACCGAGGGGGTCGCCGCCAGCTGCGCGGTCTGATTCTCGAGGTGGCGAATCAACTCACCGAGGCTGGCTTCTTCGCTCCGGGCCGCCTCGCTGAGTTGGTCCAGACCCTCGAGCATCCGCTCGTGCCGGCGCTGGCTTCCGAGGCTGACGAGTTGGTGCGGTTCCAGGAATTCGCCGTCCACGCCCCCGACACCTGGAAGCGGAAACGGATCGGCCGGGTCGAGATCCGCAATCACGCGCAGCTTCCGATCGAAACGGCCGACACGGCGAAGGGACTCGGCCAGGCCGCCCATTCGCTCCGCGTAGGCCTCGATCTGCGCGCGCTGCTCGAGGACCTCGCCCTGCAGGTCCGCCAGATCCGAGTTCAGACTCCGCACGCGCACGTAGTCGACCGAGAGGCCGAGAAAGAGCACGGCGAACCCGACCAAGACGCCACCGACGATCCGGATCAACTTCCGGCGTAGCGTGAAACGACGCACGTTCCCGGCATGCCCCGGGATCAGCATCACCGTCAGGACATCGTCCGGGCCCTCACCCGCGTCACGCGCCACCGGGTTTACCCCTCACCCTGCATCGCGGGCTCGAGAACCCGCAGTTCCAGCTCCCCGATCCGGAGCATATCGCCTTCCCCGAGCTCTGTCCGGTCACAGCGGACCCCGTTCACGAAAATTCCGTTCATGCTGCCCAAGTCTCGGACAAACAGGACCGGACCGTCAAAGCCGATTTCCGCGTGCCGGCGCGAGAGCGTGGGCTCACACAGGCAGAACTCGGCCTCGGAGCCGCGCCCGATCACGAGCCGCTGGGGCCCGACCGGCCATTCCAGTCCGCGATAGAACCCGTTCGTCACCTGGACCCGGGCCCCGGGCGAGCCCGAATTCCGCTTCGCTGGAGGAGACTTAGCCAAATCCTTTGCACCTGCCCCGCCGGGCCGGCAGAATACCGGGAACCGGCGGACCTCCTCCGGATCGGCGTGCCGGGCGATCAACTTGAAAACTGTGCCATTTTCGCCCCGTTGCTCGGAATCTCGGTCCCGCCGCCCTGTTTCGGGCCCCCGCGAGCCTGGCTAGCGCGATTCGAGCAACTCTCGCGCGTGCGCGCGCGCCGCCTCGGTCACGCGGCCGCCGGCAGCCATCCTGGCGATCTCCTGAACCCGCGCTTCGGCTCCGAGACACTCGACCCAGGTTTCGGTCCGGCCGGCGCGGCGCCGCTTGGCGACCCGGTGGTGAGTTTCTGCCAGCGCCGCGATCTGGGGCAGATGCGTGACACAGAGCACCTGGTACCGCGTGGCCAGTTCTCGGAGACGCTCGCCCACCCGCCTCGCCGTCTGGCCGCCGATGCCGGCGTCGACCTCGTCGAAGATCAGGATCCCGCCGGGGCCCGCGTCCCGCAGCGCATTCCGCAGCGAGAGATAGAGACGCGACAATTCGCCGCCCGATGCGGCTTCCCGGAGCTTCCGGGATCCCTCGCCCGCATTCGCGCCCAGCTGAAACCGCGCCCGCTCGCGGCCCTGGGGGCCACAGAAGGGCTCCGGGCCCGTGCTCGGCTCCCGGGGCGGAGACAGGGCTTCGAGGCGAACCTCGAAGCGCGCGCCATCTAGATCGAGCGCCCCGAATTCCCGCATCACCGCCTGTTCGAGCCCCGCTGCCGCCTTGCGCCGCAATTCCGAGAGCCGGAGCCCGTCGGCCTCGAGCGCATCCGCGATCGAAGCCCGACGCGCTTCCAGTTCGGCGATCCGCTCCTCGCCTCCTGCCAGTTGTTCGAGTTCCTGCCGCGCCACCTCGCGGTGCTGCAAGATCTCGTGCACGGAGTCGCCGTATCGGCTTCGCAACCGACCCAGATCCGAGAGACGGCTCTCGACGGCCGCGAGCCGGCCCGGGTCCGCCTCGAGATCCGCGCCGTACCGCGCGAGGGAGACGGCGGCCTCCTCGACCTCGAGCGCAGCCCGCTCCAACCCCTCGAGCAGCGGTCCCAGGTCCGGATCCAGGCTCACGCTCTGCGCGAGCGCTGTGCGGGCCTGGCCGAGACGGTCGCGGATTCCCGCGTCTCCATCGATCGCGTCGTAAGCCTGCCGCGTCGCGTGTGCCAGCCGATCGCTGTGGGCCAGCCGGCGGTGTTCGGCCTCGAGTTCGTCGATTTCGCCCGGAGCCGGATCCAGAGCCTCGATCTGCTCGATCTCGTGGCGCAACTGATCTTCCCTTCGGACCCGCTCCGCGGACCTGGCAGACCGCTCCGCGATCTCGCCCCCCAGTTCCCGCCACTCGCGGTAACGGGCTTCCACCGCTTCGCGACTCGGCCCTGCGCCGCCGAAGCGGTCGAGCATCTCCGCCTGCACGTCGGGGCGCAGGAGGTGCTGGGTTTCGCTCTGGCTGGCGACCTCTACGGCGGTTCCGACGAGTTCCCCGAGCAGGGACACGGTGGCCAGGGAACCCTGGACGTGCACCCGCGCCCTGCGCGAGCCGTCGGCGGGAAGCGTCCGGGCAACCAGCAACTCGGAATCCGCGGGCTCCGCAAGCCCGCGCGCCTGCGCGGTCGCGAGCGGCGCACCCTCGAGAATCGCCTCTGCCGACGCTTCGTCGGCCCCCGAGCGGACGGAGCCGGAGCCGACCCGGCCGCCCGAGATCAGGCGAACCGCCTCCAGGAGTACCGACTTGCCGGCCCCGGTCTCGCCGGTCAGCACGTTCAAGCCCGGCCCGAACTCAAGTTCGAGTTCCTGAATCACCGCGAGGTTCCGCACGTGCAGACTGCGGATCAAGACGCTCCCCAGCCGAGCTTGTTCCGCAGCGTCTCGAAGTGATTCTCTTCGGCCCCGACGACGAGCCGGACCGGCTGCTCCGCACGCGCAACGCGGACGCGGTCCCCTCTGCTGAGCGCCACGCCAACCTGGCCGTCCAGTGTCAGCGTAACCTCCTCTCTCGAAAGCAGCCGAACCTCGATCCAGTTGTCGTCAGGCAACACCAGCGGGCGCTGGCTCAGCGTGTGCGGACAGATCGGGGTCAGCAGGATCGCGGACAGGGTCGGATCCAGAAGCGGCCCGCCCGCAGACAGGTTGTAGGCGGTCGAACCCGTCGGCGTCGCCACGATCAGGCCGTCCGAGCGATAGGTCGCGACCAACTGGTTGTCGACACGAACGTGAAGATCGATCATGCGCGCAAGTGCGGTTCCCTTGGTGAGCACCACATCGTTCAGGACCAGATCCCGGCGGGTCTCGACCCCGTTTTCGATCACGACCACTTCGAGGCGCGCGCGCTCATCGATCCGGCAGCGGCCCGCGAGTGCATTCGACAACACCTGATCGACGTCCTCGGGGTGGACGGCGGTCAGAAATCCGAGATGGCCCAGACTGATTCCGAGAATCGGGGTCGCACGCGGTCCGATCTCGCGCGCCACCCCCAGCAGGGTTCCGTCACCCCCGACCGCAATCATCAGGTCCGCACGCGCCGTCACCTCCTCGCGGGCCACGATCTCGGCCCCGCCGAGCTTCGTGATCTGTGCAGCCGCCTCCGCCTCCACGAGCACCTCGCACCCGTTCTGATCGAGCAACGACACGATCCGCTCGAGTAGCGGACGGAGCCTCGCGTGGCCGGGCTTGGCTACGATTCCGACGCGCTTCCAGGAGTCCATCCTGCTCCGAAGATACGGCTCAGGCTGGCGCGACGCGACCCGGCGGCCCCCCGGGGCGTGGGCCGCGATAGACTCGAAGGGTGGAACTCTTCCCGCGCGAGACCCGCGAACCACCGGAGCCCCCGGAAGACGCACCGTTGGCAGAGCGCCAACGGCCCCGCGACCTCGCGGATTTCGAGGGGCAGGCGCACCTGCTCGGCACAGACGGGCCGCTCGGACCCGTCGTACGCGGCGCGGGCACGCTGCAATCCCTGATCCTGTGGGGCCCGCCCGGCTCGGGCAAGACCACGCTGGCACGGCTGCTCGCGGCGCGCGTCGGTCTGCGCATGGTCGGCATGTCGGCGGTTCTGGCCACGGTGAAGGACCTGCGCGAGGCGGTCGCCGCAGCCCGTGTCCTGCGCGAGAGCGGGACCCGAACGGCGCTGTTGATCGACGAGATTCACCGCTTCAACAAGGCGCAGCAGGACGTGCTGCTCCCCCACGTGGAGGTCGGCACCGTGGTTCTCCTCGGCGCGACGACCGAGAACCCGTCGTTCGAGGTGATTCCGGCGCTGCGCTCGCGCTGCCGCGTGTTCACGCTCCGCGCGCTCGAGCCCGAGACCGTGAAACGGATCCTGGCCCGCGCGCTGGCCGATCCGCAGCATGGACTCGGCGAACGGCAACTGGAGGTCGAGGCCCCAGCATTGGACGCCATCGTGCGGCTCACCGAAGGCGACGCGCGGCGGGCACTCGGGCTGCTCGAGACCACAGCCGAGCGCGTTCGAGACCGGATCACCCGCGCCGACGTGGAAGCCGCTGTCGAGCAGCGGCTTCCGGACTACGACAAAGGAGGCGAGGGCCACTACGACACGATCTCGGCCTTCATCAAGAGCCTGCGCGGAAGCGATCCCGACGCTGCCGTGTACTGGCTGGTACGCATGCTCGAAGGCGGAGAAGATCCGCGCTTCATCTGCCGCCGGATGCTGATCTTCGCATCCGAGGACATCGGGAACGCGGATGCCCGGGCGCTGAGCGTCGCGGCCGCGACCGCGGAAGCCTTCGATCGGGTCGGACTCCCGGAGGGGCGCCTGATCCTCTCGCAGGCCGCGACCTATCTCGCGAGCGCACCCAAGAGCGACGCGAGCACGACCGCGCTGAGCCGCGCCGCCGCTGCAGTCGACGAGCACGGATCGCTCCCGGTCCCGCTACACCTGCGCAACGCACCGACGGAACTCCTGCGCCGCGAGGCGTACGGCAAGGGCTACCGGGTTCCGCACGCGCACCCCGGCCACTTCGTCGAACAGCAGTATCTGCCCGATCGCCTGCGGGACGCGCGCTTCTACCATCCGAGCGATCAGGGAGACGAGCTCGAGATACGCGAGCGGCTCGCGCGGCTCTGGCACGGAACGAAGCCGGACACCGGCTAACCGCGCCCGGCGGGCCGAGCTGCCGCACACCGTCTTCGCCGGAACTCACCCGGAGGGCCGGCGCTCCTTCGCGGCCTCCCCGGCGCGAACTGGCGGGGCGGACGGGACTCGAACCCGCAACTTCCGGCGTGACAGGCCGGTGCTCTAACCAGTTGAACTACCACCCCTTGGCGCCCTTTCTACAGAAACCCCGACGGCCACGCAAACCAGCAGGCGCTCATGCAAATCCCGGGCGGGGACGATGGGCTCGGTGAGCCGACGGGAGGACGCGATGCGGGATTCGAGGGACCAGCAGCGGTCACCGCGAATCAACCTGGTCGGTTCGGACCAGCTCGAGACCCGAATTCGGTCCGCACTCGGTCCAGGGTTCGAACTCAGGCGAAACGGGGCCGAAGGCTGCGAGCTGTGGCTGGTTTCCGCGGACCCGGACCTGAGTCCGGGGGGGTGCACGCCGCGAGAGAACCTCGAGCGGAGCCCCGACACCCCCTGGATCGCCCTGCTGCCGGAGGGCGCGGCCAGCACGCTCGCACGCACTTGCCTGCAGGCCGGCGCCATCGACGCAATCCCACTCGAGATTCTGGATACAGCGCTCGAAGCCGCAGTTCGCTCCGCGCTCGCAGACACCCGGCCGGCAGCGCCCGCCCCAGACCGGCGTCGCTTCCCTCAAGCCGACCCCGAGGCGCAGGCACACGGCCTCGAGCTGGCGCTGGACGGGGTCCGGGAGGCGTACGATCAAACGCTCGCCGCACTCGTGGCTGCTCTGGACTGCCGTGAGAAGGAGACCGCCTGTCACTCGCAGCGGGTCGCCACCTTCTCGATCCGGATCGCGCTCGGGCTCGGGCTCGAACAGATCGAACTGGAGGACCTGTATCGCGGAGCGCTGCTCCACGACATCGGGAAGATCGGCACGCCCGACGCGATTTTGCTCAAGCCAGGGGCCCTCACGCCGGCGGAATGGGAGGTGATGCGAGAACACCCGGAACAGGGATTCCGACTGATTGAAGACATCGCATTTCTGGATCGGGCCCGCTGCGTTCTCTTATGTCACCACGAGGCCTGGGACGGCAGTGGCTATCCGGCCGGACTGGCCGGCGACGAGATCCCGCTCCCGGCACGGATCTTTGCGGTCGCCGACACGTACGATGCCATGCGCTCGGCACGTCCCTACAGGACGCCCGCGTCGCACGAGGCCACCATCGAAGCGATCCGTGCCGACGCCGGCACGCGCCTCGACCCGATGATCGTGGAGTGGTTCGCCCGGCAGGCAAGCGACACCTGGGAACGGCTGGTTGCGGGGGCGCGGACGAGTTGGACCTTTCGGGATGCGCTGCGCGCCTGCTGCAGCATTCGGCCGGCATGAGTCCCGACCTCGCACGGATCGGGAGGATTCTCCGACTCGGGCACGATCCCGGGTTGCGGGTCGAAGCGCTCCAGGCCGAACTCGAGTCCTGCCCGGGACTGGCCCCGGAAGTCGCGCGTCTCGCCGGGTCGCGCCTGTACGGGTTGCCGGGGCGAATTCGCAGGCTCGACCGCACGATCCTGATTCTGGGCCCCGGCGCGGTTGCCGAGATTGCGGCCAGCGCGCTCGTGGCCCGCGGCCTGATGCAGCTCCAGATCGGAATTCTGGCCGGGACGGCGCTGCTCCAGCACAGCCTGGAAATCGCGATCGGTGCGCAGTTCGGGGCGTGCCGGCTTGGCGTCGACCTGGAGCGGGAGGCGTATCTAGCCGGACTGCTCCACGATCTCGGCATCTGCGCGATGCTCGGCGCACACGGACAGGAATACGCGGCCGTGGTCACGCGCGCGATCTGCGAGCAGCGGTCCCTCTCCGACCTCGAACGCAGAAGCTTCGGAACCACGCACGCGGAAGCTCTGGCGGAAGCCGTTTCAGCGTGGGAGTTGCCGCGACCGCTGCGTTTCGGCCTCGCCCCGGGCCGCGATCGATGCCCCGAAACGCAACCGGAGCGGACCCTGGCAGAGTTGATCCAATCCGCGCACGCAATCCTATCTCCGCCCGAACCGAGCCGAGCGTGCCTCGGCGGCGGATGCGAAATCCCGAACCGCCCAACCGCCGGCGTACCCCTGCAAACCGAGGCCTGGGAGCGCCGGGTCCGAACACGCGTCGAGGACCTCTGCGCGCACTTCCGGGTACCGGAGGCGGCCGCCTCCGTGGGCGGAGCAGGACTCGAACCTGCGACCCGCGCCTTGTAAGGGCGCTGCTCTACCGCTGAGCTACCCGCCCGCGGATCAGTTGACCGTGCCGGGAGCCTCTACCGATCCCTGGAAGATCTCCTCGAGCGGGTACTCCATCGGATCCGAGAGCACAGCCGGATCGGCCAGTCGGAGTGCCTGCTGAAGGACCTCGTCCATGCTCTCGACGAACACGATCTGGAGCCTGCGAGTCACCTTCGCGGAGACTTCCTGGAGCTCCCGCTCGTTCTCCTTCGGAATCAATACCGTATCGACGCCACCCCGAACCGCCGCGATCAGTTTCTCCTTGAGACCCCCGATCGGAAGAACCCGGCCACGCAGCGTGACCTCGCCGGTCATCGCAATATTGGCCTTGACCGGGATGCCGGTCAGCGCCGAGGTGAGCGCGGTCGCCATCGTGATTCCCACGGAGGGTCCGTCCTTCGGCACACCACCCTCGGGGATGTGGACGTGAATGTCGACCTTCTGGTAGAAGTCCCTGGCCAGGCCGAGCTGCCTGGCGCGCCGCCGCACGTAGGAAACCGCGGCGTGTGCCGATTCCTGCATCGTCTCGCCCAGGCGACCGCTGATCTTCACCTTGCCCTTCCCAGAGGTGACGAGCGCCTCGATGTTGAGCAGTTCGCCGCCCACCTCCGTAAAGGCGAGGCCGGTACACACGCCGACCTGATCCGAATCCTCGCGCATGCCGTAGCGGTGGCGCGGAATCCCCAGGTATTTCCGCAGGCTCCGCGGTGCGATCCGAACCCGGATCGGCTCCTCGTTCGCGACGACTTCGCGAGCCACCTTGCGGCAGATGGTTCCGAGTTCCCGCTCTAGACCCCGGACGCCCGCTTCCTTGGTGTAGACGCGGATCATCTGAAGCAGTGCGGAGTCGTTCAGGCCGAGCACCTCATCCGAAAGCCCGTGGGTTTTCAATTGCTTGGGAATCAGGAAGCGCTTGGCGATCTCCAGCTTTTCCTCTTCGATGTAACCCGGCAGATGAATGATCTCCATCCGGTCCTGGAGTGGTCGCGGGATCCCCTGAAGCGTGTTCGCAGTCGTGATGAACAGGATCCGCGAAAGGTCGTAGTCGAGATCCAGGTAGTGATCGTTGAACGTGTGGTTCTGTTCGGGATCGAGAACCTCGAGCAGCGCCGAACTCGGATCCCCCCGGAAGTCCATTGACAACTTGTCGATCTCGTCGAGCAGGAAGACCGGGTTCCCGGAGCCGGCCTTTTTGAGCCCCTGAATGATCTTGCCCGGCATCGCCCCGATGTAGGTGCGCCGGTGACCGCGGATCTCTGCCTCGTCGCGCACGCCGCCCAGGCTGATCCGAACGAAGTCGCGTTCTGTAGCGCTGGCAATAGAGCGGCCCAGCGAGGTCTTGCCCACGCCCGGGGGGCCCACGAAGCACAGGATCGGGCCCTTCATCTCCTCGACCAGCGCACGAACCGCCAGGTATTCGAGAATCCGTTCCTTGGGCTTCTCGAGACCGTAGTGATCGGAGTCGAGGACCTCTTCGGCCGCGTTGATGTCCTTATTTTCCTCAGAATCTTCGCCCCAGGGCAGCGATAGAATCCAGTCGACGTAGTTACGGACCACCGTGGCCTCGGCCGAGGTGGGCGTCATCGCCTTGAGCTTCTTGATTTCCTTCTGGCACCGCTCCTCGCCCTCGGGTGAAATCTTGAGCGTCGCGAGCTTGTCGGTGAGTTCGTCGATCTCGCTCTTGAACTCGTCGCGCTCCCCGAGTTCCTTCTGGATCGCGCGCATCTGCTCGTTCAGGTAGTACTCCTTCTGCGAGCGCTCCATCTGCTTCTTGACGCGGGACCGGATCCGGTTCTCGACCTGGAGCACATCCAGTTCCGCCTGCATCAACCCGAGGATCTCCTCGAGCCGCTCACGTGGACTCAAGATCTCCAGGAGCCGCTGCTTGTCCTCGACCTTGAGGTTCAGGTGCGCAGCCACGGTATCCGCGAGCGCCGAAGCCGAGGTGAGACTGGTAACGCTCGTGAGCATTTCCGGCGGTACCTTCTTGTTGAGCTGCACGTACTTCTTGAAGGCGGCCTTTACGCCCCGCATGAGCGCGACGGCCTCGGGCCCCTCGTCCTCGCTCTCCTCGATCGACTCGAGCGCGACGAGAAAGTATTCTTCCTCGTTCGGATCGTAGGCCGTCACCCGTGCGCGGGACTTGCCCTCGACCAGAACCTTGACGGTGCCGTCGGGAAGCTTGATCAACTGCACGATCGTACCGAGCGTACCGATCTCGTGGATGTCGCCTACTTCAGGGTCGTCGGTGCTTGCGTCGCACTGCGCCGCGAGCATCAGCCGCTGGTCGCGACCCATCGCCTCCTCCAGCGCCTTGACCGACCGATCCCGGCCCACGAAGAGTGGCACCACCATCTGGGGGAAGACGACGATATCCCGGAGAGGGAGAAGCGGCACCCAGCCCGAGTTGGGCTCCGCCGGGTTCCCTGGCTGTTCGCTGTCTTCGTCGTCGTTCTTGAAAAAGGCCATGGACTGCTCCCCTAGGCGCTCTCTGCCTGGTCGTAGACGATGATCGGCTCCGCGTGGTCCCGAATGACCTCCAGCCCGATGACCACCTCGGACACGTCGGCCCGGGATGGAACCTCGTACATGATGTCGAGCATGGTTTCTTCGAGGATCGAACGCAATCCCCGCGCACCCGCCTTTCGATTGAGCGCGACCTGCGCCACCGCTTGCAGCGCGGGGTCGGTGAAGCGGAGCGACACTCCCTCGAGTTCCATCAACTTCTGGTACTGCTTGATCAGGGCGTTCTTCGGTTCCGTCAGGATTTCAACCAGGGCCGGCGCGTCGAGTTCCTCGAGCGTCGCGACGACCGGAAGCCGTCCCACGAACTCCGGGATCATCCCGAATTTGAGCAGGTCCTCGGGCTGGTAATCCTTCAGGGTCTCGCCGAGCCGACGGGAACCCCTGGCGTGAAGCTGCGCCCCGAAGCCCATGCCCCGCACGCCCACCCGCCGCTCGATGATCTCCTCGATCCCGTGGAAGGCGCCGCCGCAGATGAAGAGAATGTTGGTGGTGTCCACCTGCACGAATTCCTGCTGCGGATGCTTGCGGCCCCCCTTTGGAGGGACATTCGCGACCGTCCCCTCGATGATCTTGAGAAGCGCCTGCTGAACCCCCTCGCCGGAAACGTCGCGCGTGATCGAGGGGTTCTCGCTCTTGCGCGCCACCTTGTCGATCTCATCGATATACACGATCCCGCGCTGCGCCTTCTCCACGTCGTAGTTCGCGGCCTGCAGCAGGTTGAGGATGATGTTCTCGACGTCTTCGCCGACGTAGCCAGCTTCGGTCAGCGTCGTGGCGTCGGCGATCGTGAACGGAACTTCGAGGATCTTTGCCAGGGTCTGGGCAAGCAAGGTCTTGCCACAGCCTGTCGGACCGAGCAGCAAGATATTGGACTTCTGCAACTCGACGTCGCCGACCACGGAGTGGTTCTCAATGCGCCGGTAGTGGTTGTGCACCGCCACCGAAAGTACCTTCTTGGCCCGCTCCTGCCCGATCACGTATTGATCGAGCGTTTCGCTGATCTCCTTGGGCTTCGGAACCGAAGACTGGGGGGTCTCACCGTCGCGGCCAGCTTCCTCTGCGATGATGTCGTTGCAGAGTTCGATGCACTCGTCACAGATGTAGACGGTGGGCCCCGCGATCAGCTTCCTGACCTCCTTCTGGCTCTTGCCGCAGAAGGAGCACGCGAGACTGGTGCCTTCTTCGTTGCGCTTCACGCCGCAGCCTTTCCCGTCTTCTTCTCGGCCGGTCCGCGCCGGTCCATGATCGAATCCACGATCCCGTACTCGACTGCCTGCTCAGCGGACATAAACCGGTCGCGCTCGGTGTCTTCGGCCACGCGTTCGGCGTCGCGATGGGTGTGGTCCGCCAAAATCTGGTTCATGGCCGCGCGGATCTTCAGGATCTCGTCCGCCTGGATCTTGATGTCGGTCGCCTGGCCCTGCAGCCCGCCGAGCCAGGGCTGGTGAATCATGATGCGGGCGTGGGGAAGCGCGAAGCGCTTCTGGGGTGCGCCACCCGCCATCAGAATCGCGGCCATGCTGGCAGCCTGCCCCATGCAGATCGTCTGAACGTCTGGCGCGACGTATTGCATCACGTCGTAGATGCCGAGGCCCGCCGTCACCTCTCCGCCTGGGGAGTTGATGTAGAGAAAGATGTCTTGCTCGGGATCTACCGACTCGAGGAAGAGCAGTTGCGCAATCACGAGATTCGCGATCTCGTCGTTGATGCCGCTGCCGAGCACGATGATCCGGTCCTTGAGCAGGCGCGAGTAGATGTCGTACGCGCGCTCCCCGTGGTGCGAATGCTCTATGACCATCGGAACCAGCACGGACATCTCCTTCTTCGACGCTTCCAGGACCCTTCTATAGTAACGGTTCGGGGGGTGGAAGCGTCACTGGCCCTCTCGCAGCACCCGTGGAATCTCTTTCGATTCCAGTACCTTACCCCTTGGTAAGGGTAGCTGAGGAGGCCACGAATTCAACAACCCGCGCTTCCAGCAGACCCGCCCGAAGCGATTCAAGCAGGCCCTGTTCCTTGTAGGCGCGGCGCACGCGCGATTCCGGCTCACCCCGCGCCCTGGCGATGCTGCGCAACTCCTCCTCGAGTTCCTCCTCGCTCACCTCGATCGACTCTGCCCGGGCGATCTCGGGGACGACCAGGGCGAGCCGGACTTCCCGCTCCGCCCCCGGACGCCACTCTTCGCGCCAGCCCTCGGCCTGGGTCGCCAGTTCCTCCTGAGGCACGTGCCCTCTGAGTTGGCCCACCGCGCGCGCAATCCTTCCCTGCAGCGCACGTTCGACCAGAGTCGGCGGCACCGGAAACGGGTTCGCCTCGAGGAGTGCATCGATCGCACGCTCGCGGACCATCTGGGTCCGCTGGGCCTCGCGTCCCGCTTCGACCCGGCGAGAGAGATCGGCCCGGAGTTCCTCCAGGGTCTCGAACTCCCCGAGGTCCCTGGCGAGTTCGTCATCGAGCGCAGGAAGCTCCTTGCGTTTGACCTCGAGCACCTTCACGCGAAATGTCGCCCGGGTTCCGGCCGGATGCGCAGAAGCCGCCTCCGGGAGTTCGAGTTCGAATTCCCGTTCCTGGCCGGCCGCGAGCCCGATCATGGCTTCATCGAAACCGGGAAGCGCGCGGCCTGCACCGAGTTCCACGGACTGCGCCCGCCCGCTTCCTCCCTCAAACCCCTGGCCGTCGACGCTGCCCTCGAAATCGATCACCACGACGTGCCCGAGCGCGCTCAGGGTGCCATCCGGCTCGGAATCCAGCTGCGCGTTTGCGCCGCGCAGCTCCTCGAGGTGCGCCTCGACTGGGTCGTGCTCGGGCTCCGGGATCTCGGGTTCCGGAATCTCGAGTCCCCGGACCTTGACGAGTTCGATCTCGGGACGCACTTCGACCATGGCCGCGTAGGCAAACGGCGTTCCGGGCTGCGGCTTGCTCTCGGGTTGAATTCGAGGCTCGGCGACCACCTGAAGATCGTGTTCGCGAAGTGCCCCGGGGCAGGATTCCCGAAGCAGCCGCTCGAGAACCTCGGAGCCCACCTGCTCCCCGTAGTAGCGCTCCAGCACCGAACGCGGCGCCTTGCCGGGGCGAAATCCCTTGAGCCGGGCCTTGCTCCCGATCTCCCGATAGACGGCATCAAAGGCGGCGTCCACCTCGGCCGTGGGGACCTCCACTCGGAGCTGCCATTCGACCGGACCCTTCTGCTCTGCCGTCGCTGTCATGGGCCCCTGCTTCCGGCGCGTCCGGTACGTTTGCTGCGTCTGGTGCCGGGGACAGGACTCGAACCTGCACGCCTTGCGGCAATAGCTCCTAAGGCTACCGCGTCTGCCAGTTCCGCCACCCCGGCCTCCCGGGCAGCGTTCAGGGTAGCAGCAGTCGGCGGGCCCCTAAAGAGGGGGGGGGCGGGGCCGCTAGGGCGCGGGAGCGAGATCCACGGCAGGCAGCACCTTCGGCCCCAGGCGCCGCTTGAGTTCGGCCAGTTCTCGACGCGCTGCGTCGCTCCGGGCCTCTTCCCGGATCTCCCTGATCCGGCGATCCAGGCCGTCGTCGTCGAATTCGCGCTCCAGATGGCTCTCCACCCGAACCCGGCCGATGTACTCGCGCACCTGCTCGAGCGCCCGCATCTCCCCATCCAGGGACAAGCCTTCGAGGGCCTCCTGGAAACGCCGCCGGGCCCGCGCATTCGCGAGCGTCGCGATCACCTGCAGTTTTTCGCGCTCGAGCTTCTTGATCTCACTCCGAAACTGAACCAGGTTGGTCTTGGCGGTCTCGACCTCGCCACGAACCTGGTCGAGTTCCTTCTCCGCACGTTCCAGATCGGATAGCAGTCCGTCCTTGTGCACGATCAGGGCGAGCGAGAGTTCGTCGTCGGAGCGCCGCACCGCGCGGGAGATGTCATCGTGGGTGCGCGCGATCTCGGCCCGGCGCTCGCTGATCTCGGCCTCGAGCTTGTTGCGCATGTACAGAATCCCGGCAACGGCCTGCTTGAGGTCCCGGTACTGGCGCGTGCGTTCCTGGATCGCCTCCTCGTAGATGGCGGACGGGTTGCGATTCTCGCGGTCCCGCAGCCACGAGGTGAACAGGCCGCGAAACAGGCCGCGAAGACGTCCGATGATGCCTCTCGGTCGGTCGCTCATGCTGACTCCTCCTTCAATCGTTCGCATCTCCGCGCCAATCCTTGGAGCGGAGACCGAGTTCTCGGATCTTCTGCTGAAGGCTCTGACGCACCATGCCGATCGACTCGGCGGTGCGAGAAATATTCCCCCCGTGTTCGCGCAGTGCCGTGAGCAGATACGCGCGCTCAAAGGCCTCCACCGCGCTGCGCTTGGCGTCTCGAAACGGAACGCCGTGGAGCGGCTGCACGGATCCGTCGCCCGGGCCCGGAGCGGCGGAGAGGTTCAGGTCGGCCTCCTCGATCTCGGGGCCGGAAGACAGCACCAGCGCCTGCTCGATCACGTTTCGCAGCTCGCGCACGTTTCCGGGCCAGCCGTACCGCGCCAGGCGCTGATGGGCGCCGTCCGAAATCTGCTTGCGCTTTCGGCCCAGTCGTTCACTCGCGCCTTCGATGAAACGCTCGGCCAGCGGCGGAACGTCCTCGAGTCGCTCACGCAGCGGAGGCAACCGCACCTCGACCACCTTGAGCCGGTAGTAGAGATCCTCTCGGAAATTCCCGGAAGCGACTTCCTTCTCGAGGTCGCGGTGGGTCGCCGCAACCACACGGACGTCGACTGCGATCGGCCGATTCCCGCCCACGCGCTCGAAGGATTGCTCCTGGAGAACGCGCAGCACCTTCCCCTGCGTCTCCGGCGGCATATCTCCGATCTCGTCCAGGAAGATCGTGCCGTCCGAAGCCGATTCGAACTTGCCGAGCCTGCGTGCATCGGCGCCCGTGAACGCGCCCTTCTCGTGACCGAAGAGTTCACTCTCGACGAGTTCGCGACTGATCGCGGCACAGTTGACGGCTACGAAGGCCTCGCCTGCGCGTGAACTTCCCTGGTGCAGGGCCTGCGCGACCAGTTCCTTGCCGGTGCCGCTCTCTCCGCGCACCAGCACCGTCAGGTCGGTTTCGGCGACCTTCTGAATCGTCTCGAAGACCTGTCGCATCGCGGGCCCCGATCCGATCAGGTTCTCGAAGCCATAGTCGCGCTCGACGCGCTCGAGCAGCATCCGACGCTGGCGCTCGCGCCGCGTCGCCTCGAGTGCCTTCTCTACCACCACTCGGATTTGCTCGTTGTCGAAGGGCTTCGGTACGTAGTTCTCCGCACCGGACTTGATCGCTTCGACCGCGATCCGCTCGTTGCCGTGCGCCGTGATCATGACCACCGCGGTTTCCGGTCGCTCCCGCTTCACGGCTCGCAGCACGTCCATGCCCGTGGTCCGGCGACGCAGGGCCAGGTCGGTCAGCACCAGATCGTAGGGCTCGTCTCGAAAGCGCCGCAACGCCTCCTCGCCATCGTCCGCGCAGTCGACGTCATAGCCAGCCCGGCGTAAGAGACCGCGAAGCGCGAGCTGAATCGCGCGCTCGTCCTCGACGACCAGGATTCTGGAGCTCGCAGCAACCACTCAGTCTCCCCTCCCGCCCCAGCGCGGCAGCGTGATCAGGAACTCGGCTCCATCGCCGAGTTCGGACTTGACCTCGAGAGATCCCTGGTGCGCGTCTACCAACTTCTTGCAGATCGCGAGTCCGAGTCCGGTCCCACCCGCCTTCCTGGAATGGAAGGGGCGGAAGATTTCCTCGAGGCTCTCCGGATCCATGCCCGGACCGTTGTCGCATACACGCACCCAGATCTCGCGGTCCGAGAGGCTCGCACCGACCTCGACCACGATCTCGGGATCGGGAAAGCCGCTCTGGTCGAGCAGGTCGATCGCGTTGGAGATCAGGTTAATCAGAACCTGCCGGAGCTTCTCGGGATCGCCCTCCATCTCGCCCTCGTCGTCGAGCTTCTTCTCGACCCGTACGCCGACTGATGAAAGGCGCTCGCGCAGGCTCTCGAGCGCGCTGTCCACTACGTCTGACATGCGCATCGTTCGCAGCCTGAGATCCTCTTCGCGCGCGTAGCGCAGAAGGTGCGAGATCGAGCGCTCGACCCGGTCGAGCTCTTCGAGGGCGACCTTCGCGTACTCCACGTTGTCGCTTCCATCCGGATCCTCACCCATCTGCTGAACCAGACTCTTGGCCGCCGTGATCGGGTTGCGGATCTCGTGTGCGATCGAGGCGGAGAGTTCCTCGAGCGAACGCACGCGCTGGCCCTCCAGACTTTCCCGCTGGCGGCTCACGCGCTTGCGCACCTGGCGGTCGACCTCCCCCTCGATCCAGCGGCGCCGCAGGCCAGGCGCGACGAGCCGAGAGAACCCGTCGAGCGCGAGTCCGATCCCCCATCCAAAGGCGACCAGCAGCGCGACCCCCTTGGCGATCAGGAACAGGAACCCGACCACCAGGACATAGGAGACGAGATGGCGAGCGAACCTGAGCTTCCCGTCGGCGTGCCGACGGGCTTCGCGGTAGGCGCGTTCCTCGGGGCTCAGGGTCTCGGAACGGCTCCGCCTGCGTCGACGGCGCCGCGAGCGCGAGGACTCGCGCTCCGTCCCCCTGAGTTCCCGGGCACGGCGCTTCAGATCCGTGGTCTCCTGCCAGCGGTCTCCCGACAAGGCCAGCGTCTCCCCACAGTGGATGCGGCGTGCACTCACCAGCTGCGCCCGCCGTCGTGGACTCCCTGGATTGTAGACACCCGCATGCCCTCACACCTAGGCAAGCTCCGTGCCCGCAGGGGCTGCTGGGTCTTCCCCTGTAAAATCAAGGGCTTGCGCGCTCCGCGCGGGGACCGCGACTGCAGCCTCGGGCCTTCAGCGCAGCATCCGAGCTGCACCTCCGACCGCTCGCGCCCCGGTTCGAAGCCCCCCGACGAGCCCTGGAGAAGGCACGGCCCTTGCTCTCCCCTGGGGTTCGCGCGGGCAGACCCCGAGGGCGGAGAGCATGAGCGAGCCCAGAATCATCACCGAAGCAGAGGCGATCGACCGGACCATCCCGGCCGAGCCCGCCGGCATCCTGTATATCGACCTCGACCGCGGCGCGGTTGCGGTGAGTTCGCACGACGCCGACGAAGTCACGATCGAGGCCCGGGCCCGCGGCTGGGCCTCCGGCCTGGTCCGCTTCAGGCTCTCGCAAGACGGGCAGCGCCTGCAACTCGAGGGCGACGTCGATGGCTGGTTCCCGAAGCTGTTCGGGGGCGCACGCATCGCGGTTCGCGCGTGCGTTCCCCGGCGTTGGTCCGTCGAGATCCGCACGGCCGGAGGCCGCATCGAGGCGAGCGAAATCGGCGGCGAACTCGGGGCCGAGACCTCGGGCGGCCGGATCGAGGTCCGCCGGGTCGACGGGCGTGCGTTGCTTCGGACTTCGGGGGGCCCGATCTCTGCCGAGGAGGTCAATGGCGACATCCGGGCCCGCACCTCGGGAGGCCGGATCGAACTCGCCTACGTGAACGGAGACGTCGAGGCCCGAACCTCGGGCGGTTCGATTCAGGTGCACGGCGTCCGGGGAGAGATCGATGCGCGAACCAGCGGAGGGAAAGTCTCGGCCAGCTTCGTCGACGAGCCCGCCGGCCGCCTCGAGAGCTCGGGTGGGAGCATTCACGTCGTCTTCCGATCCGAACTCGGGGCAAGGCTCGACGCGCGGACCAGCGGCGGCCGGGTGCGCGTCGACCACGAGATCACGTCGGAATGTCACAACCAGCCGCACCGGGTGACCGGAGACCTGAACGGAGGCGGACTCCCGCTGAAGATCAGAACTTCCGGAGGCTCGATCCACGTCGAAGCGGGCTGATCGAGCCCGCGCCGCGTGCACTAGCGCACGGCCACCCGGTCCAGGAAGGCACCGATCCGGGCAAAGTAGTCGCGGCCGCCCACCAGAGTCGTATCGTTGTGGCCGGCGCCGAGAATCACCTCGAACTCCTTCGGCTCCGGGGCCGCATCGAAGAGCCGCTGCCCGAGTTCAATCGGAACCGTCCGGTCACGGTCGCCGTGAAGGAACAGCACCGGAGCGCGAAGCGCCGGGATCTTCCGGGCCGAATCGAAGCGGCCCCGGCCGAGCAGCGCCCCGACCGGCCCCAGCAGACGCCGGCCCAGGTCCGAAAGCGACGTAAAGGTGCTCTCGAGAATCAGGCCACCCAGCTCGCGGTCCTGTGCCAGGTCGACGGCCACCGCCCCGCCGAGCGAACGACCGAAGACGACGACCCGCTCAGGAGCGAAGCCGCGCGCCCCGACCAGGTACGCGAGTGCGGCGCGGGCATCGGCGTAGACCCCCGGCTCGCTCGGGGTCCCGTTACTCCGCCCGTAACCGCGGTACTCGAGGAGCAGCACGTCGGTCCCAAGCCGTGCGAGCTCGGCCGCGTTCGGAAGCCGGTGCGAGGCGTTCCCGGCGTTTCCGTGCAGAAAGAGAAGAACCCGGCCTGGCTCTGCTGAGTGCAGGTAGAAAGCGTGAATGCGGACTCCGGCCTCACTTTCCAGGAAGATCTCGTCTGCATCCAGTCCCAGCAGGCCGGGGTCGAACTCGGCGCCGCGTACCGGCTGAAAGATCACCCCATCGACCAGCCGGTTCAGCACCGCGCTCCCGAAGGCGACGGTTGCACTGACGAGCGCGATGCCGCCGAGGCCGAACGCCCAAGAAATCCGCACAAGGCTAAGGGGACGCCGTTTCGGGCGCCGCGTAGACCGTGAACGTCCCGGGCCCGTAGGAACTGTCGAGCCGCGTCAGGAGATCGAACCGACCGGCAACCCGGCGCTCCACCTGGAGCGACTTCGGGGTCCGGGTCTCGAAGATGACGTAGTCGGGCTGGTACCGCTCGAAGAACAGCGGTTCGGAGGGAATGCGATGAAGGAAGCGGTACGTGTAAACGGTTCTGCCGGTGAGCACCGACTGCACCGGCGCCCGCGAACACATCAGGGTCGCGTCCGGGGGCGTGTTTTCCCGGATCCAGGTCGACACACGCTGGATGTCTCCGAAGGAGCGCAGCAGGCGGGTCCCGAGCGACCCCCAGCGCGCCAGGTCCAGATGCGTAGGCAGGACCCACAGATTCAAACTGAACAGCAGCGAGAAGGCCACCGCAGGCAACACCGCCCGTGGTCGGAGCCGGGGCCAGCGCCGGGCCAGAACGGCTCCGACGGCCGCGATGCCGGTCAGAAGGTAGAGATAGATGAAGGGAAGCAGGGGCGTGACGAGGCGGAACGAGTAGACGAAGTAGGTGAGTACCAGCGCCCCGTAAGCGAGCACAAACCACTCCTGGATCGAGGCGCGCCTCCGGATCGCCCACGCGAACCCTAAGAGCCACAAGCCTCCAAGGCCGGCCTGAAGCCACGCCGAGGGATGACCGACCGCGACGGTCGTGATCTCGCTCAAAAGCGCAGTTCCGTTCCGTTCGATCCGTCCGAGCCACTCGGCCCCCGACAGCCAGCGCGAGGCGGGGTTTCCGGGATCTGCCCGAAAGGTGATCGAGCTGTAGTCGAACGCGAGGAGTTGGTCCTCCGGAACCTCCGCGGCCAACGTCGCCGTCCAGGAATAGAGTTCCCAGGGCAAGAGCAGCACCCCAATCAGGACCAGGGGCAGAAGCGCGCGCCAGCGCTCGCGGCCCCGGTCTCGGGTAAGGCCCACCAGCAATACCCCGGGGAGCGCCAGCAGCGTCACGGCGCGCACGTAGAACGCGGCGCTCAGGCTGAGCGCACCGGCCACGGCCCAGAGGATCCAGCGCGGGCCGCGGCGCGCCGCGAACTGCAAACACCCGAAGGCCAGAAACAGCAGCGTGAGAAATGGAAACTCCGCGAAGACGAAGTTGAACAGGCGCACGAAGATCGGGTTGGTGCCCACCAGCAGTGCCACGCCGAGCGCAATCCAGGTGCCGTACTGGACACGGACCGAGAACCAGATTGCGGTGACCGCTGTCGCCGCGAAGCCCAGCAGCACCCGGTTCATGACGGCGGGATCGAATGATCCGTCGGGAAACAGGAGCGAGATCAGCCAGGGCATCCCGGGCGGCCGCAGCAGGAAGGGCTCGCCGAGATAGCGGTAGCCCTCGCCGAGCGCGAGCGAGCGGCCCACCACGATGTAAAGCGCTCCGTCCCACTCGGGTCGCCAGCTGTTCTCTGCCCAGAAAAACAGGCAGCAGAACGCGTACGCCACCAGTGCAGCGAGCGGCACCATCCAAGCAAGTCGAACGCGGTTCACAGGATCAGGGAAGCGCATCGAGTCGATTCAGGCTAGCGGGACGCCCCTCCACCTCGGATCTGACCAAATGCCCGGAACCGGAAGCCGAACCCAAGCCCAAGAGCCCGCTTGTTTCTCCTATCTCCTCCCCTTGCGCCGAACCCAGAAATACTGACAACCTCCCACCAATTCCGAACTCCTTGAGAGGACAGCGAGCGTACTCTCATTGTCACCAATCGAGAAAGACCCCGGACCAGATCGGAGCGTGGCAGTCCGGCTCAGCTGGTCGCTGCTGGTCGTCGGCTTTCTGTTCCTTTCTGGCCTGTACAGCGCCCGAGCGCCAATGGGCGTTTGGAAGAACACGATCTTCGGTAGTCCCGCCTGGAATGAGGCAGACCCCGGTTCGTGGTACGTGATGGCAGCCCACGAACTCACGCCCAACGAACAGCCGCTCTTCGTGGGCCACCCGGGTTCCACGCTGCTGATAATCCTAGCCGGGATCCAACACGGGGTGTACGCAATCTCAAGCCCGGACGGTTTGTCATATACCCAATTTACTGCGCGCAGCTTACCCAAGGTCTTTCTCGCCTCGAAGCTGACGATGACGCTTCTCCATCTGGCGTCATTTTGGGCGATGTTCCACTTTTCCAGGCGGATACTGCGAGATCGCTGGGCCGCGCATCTTGCGACTCTGGCTTACGCGACCTCGCTGCCGGTGCTGTACTTCATCTCTCGCATCTCCGCTGAACCCTTGATGGTTCTGTTCTGTCTGACTTCGTTCCTGGCCATCTGGCGCTACCAGGAACTCGTCGTCACGGATCGCCCGGCGGCGGCACTCGTCCCCGTCGCCCTCTCTGCAGCCCTCGCAGTGTCTGGCGCACTGTCGAAGTTCAATTTCCTCGCTCCGCTGCCCGTCTTCATGCTCGCATACCTTCTATACGGCACAAGGGAAGCTACAGACGCGCACATCCCACTTCGCGACCGGGCAAAGGCAATCGTCGTATTCCTGGCAGCGGGCAGTGCGGTGTGGCAGTTCTACGGTCTCATCTTCGACGTGGGGGCGTTCTGGAGTTTCTGGCGCTCATTTCTTGCAGCCCCGGGAGCCCAACTGAGCTGGACACTCCTTGGCTGGCTCCCCGGCATTTCAGCGACTCGCATATTCCCACTCGCCGAATCCCTGTTCATTCTCATAGGCGTTGCGGGATGGCTGATGTTTTTGCGATCCCACCGCGGGCTGCGCGAACGAGCTCTCTGGGCGACAGCTTATGCGTGCTTTACCGGCCTCCTCTGGGGATATCGAGTGCTCCACCAGGGGAACTTCCTTCCGTTCCACTATTTCTTTCTGCCGGCTGCGATGCTCTCGGTGTTCGCCGGCTACTTTGTCACACAGGCCGTGAGTCGGCTCCCCGAGACCTGGCATTGCGGGCAGCGGGCAGCCCTGGCAGTTTTCGGGGTGTGCCTGATGCACGCGATCTCCATCTGGACGGTGCTGGACTCGCGACAATTTGATGCCGCCGCCTATGCGAAGAATCGCGAATATGTCGAGCTGATCTCTCAGTTGAAACCTGGAGAAAAGGTCGGCATGAGCCGGCGACAACCGAAGATGCAACGCGCGCACCACTCAATCCCCTTTCCGATCCCGCAGTTGGGGCGAGTCTCGCGTCTTCGGCAGGAACTCGATGACATGTTCGTCTTTGTCGGACCTGCGAAGATGGATCCGGACTCCGATACGCTCGTTGTCCCGGGCCTCGTTGGAAGGGTAGCGGTCTTCACGCCGGATCCATGAGGGAGCGCGAACGTCAGAGCCCCTCAGTACCTCCAGTGGATCAGGCCGCGCGAAGAGCGCAGCGCGCCTGGCTGCTGGTCGCACTTGGAATCTTCACTGCTGCCACGCTCTCGACGTACTGGCCAGTCTTTCGGGACGGGTCGAAGCAAGTCGTTCTGGCAGGCCGGCTTGCAGACAAACCCGCTAGCCGGGTTTCGGACATGAATACGGCCGACTTGATGTTCGAGACCTGGCTGGTCTTTAGACACGCCCACACGTTCGTGCACAGTCCGCTCCGGCTGTTCCAAGCCGAGCACTGTGCGCCTGAAGCCAACTCCCTGGTCTTCGGTATTCCGATGATTACGATGGGGATCCTGGCAATCCCCTTCTATCTCGCAACCGGGGAGCCTGTGCAGACCTTCAATCTGGTCCTGCTGACGATGACTCTGATCGGCGCCATCGCGATGTACCTACTCATCGTCGAATGGACGCAGGTGCCCGGGGCCGGAATCGTCGCCGGACTCGTCTTCTGCCTCCATCCGATCCGCATGCTCGACATCGCCCACCCCTCAGTCTGGGATACCGCCTGGACGCTGATCTCGATCTTCTTCTTGGTGAGGCTGTTCGCCAGAGGCCACTGGCTCGATGCGATCGGGCTATCGATTGCGCTCACACTTCAGATCTGGGCCAGCATCTACCCCTTCTTGGCCGCAATCTTTCTGATGACTCCCGTCGCCCTCTGGCTCTGCATGAAGTACCGACTTCGCAACGTCAGCTTCGCCCAGCTTCTCTTGGTTGCCGCGAGCGGCACACTGGCGGCCGCAATCCTCTTTCTGCCATATCTCGAAGCTCGGGGTACCGGACAGCTGCGCGCCAACTACGCCCTGTATTTACCCTGGAGGTTTTATTCCCCGGACGGAATCTTCTTCATGTCTTGGACGTTGCTAGTCCTCTCTTCGCTCAGCCTGATCATCGGGCGCAAAAGGGCCCTCGGCGGACTCGACGCAGATCCTCGCTGGGCTCTGCTGGCAGGGATCGCATTCGTGGCCATCATCGGTGCAGGTCCCTATGTCAACGACATCTGGGGGGTTCTGGGAATCGATCCAGTGTTCGGGATTCCGAGTCTGGGGGGCCTCATGAGGGAGGCCGTGCCCGGAGTAGACTCGATTCGGGGCTACGCACGCATCGGGGCGGGAGGGGTTCAGTTGGGTCTCTGCGTGCTCGCCGGCATCGGAGCCGCTGGATTGATCCGAGTGGGCGGGCGCTACGGGTTCCTCGTAGCGGCCGGACTGATCGTAGTGGTAGCGGCAGACACATTGCGCCCGCACTTCCTCGGTCTCAACCCTCGATATCAGCTGGACACTGTTGCGATTCGTCCCTCGGATTCCGAGATCGCCTTTTACCAGAGGCTTGAGGATCTCGAAAACCGGGGACCGATCTTCCAGGTGCCGGGCGGCTTCACCTCGTTCAACCCGATCGAACTCTCAGATATTCTACTCAGCGCGTTTCACCATCGTCGGACCTCAGCTTGCTTCGGCTCCCACCGACCCGCCTCGCAGACGATGCTCAGCGATATCGCAAAACGCCTTCCGAGCCCGGAGGCATTCAACGAACTTCAAGCACTCGGATTTACGACGATCGTCATCCAGGAGAAGTCTACGAGGTCCAACGCTGGAACAGCCAAGGGGAAGTACAGACCAGAAAGAAGGTCGACACGCTTCCGCGAGAGCGCAGAGCAACACCAAGATTTACTGCGTCGTATTCATTCGGACGGGACTAGGACTGCCTACGCCCTTCTAGAGACAGGCCAGGACTAGTCACATCGTCTTGCTGCCCAGAACCTCTAAGGCGAGCCTGAATGCGGGGAAGGGTCGTTGGCAGGGGGGTGGGAGAGCGAGGCCCCGGCTGGGGCGGCGGTCAGGCGGAGGACGTGATCCTCCCGCCCACCCACCGGGACGCGGAGAGAACGGCCAGAGCGCAGATCGAGCAGATGCTGCGAGAGCGGTGCTCCCAAATCTGAATCGCGAGACCTCGATGCACTGGCCAAAAGTCGAGCGAACGACCTGATCTTCCCGTACCCGATCGCAGTCGAGGCAGTCGCGCGCGAACGGCAGCAGAACCGAGTCTCCGCGGGGCGCAGGTCACCCGGGGGTCCCACCTGCTCCCCTGCCCTCGCCAGCGCTTGGAGGGACGTTCGCACACCACCCTCACACCAGAACCCAGGGCCACTTGGACCGAGCGGACACACACCGGCAGGAACCCCGCAACTTCGCAGGGTTTGGTGGTGAGCGCGCCTGGGATCGAACCAGGGACCGGCGGATTAAGAGTCCGCTGCTCTACCAACTGAGCTACGCGCCCGAGGCGGGCGCATTGTAGCGACTCCTGGGACAGTCGCGACTCTAAAACGGTCCGGATCGCTACACTACTTATTGGAAATGTTGTCTCAGGGATCCCGGATTCGGCTTCTGCTCCTGGCACTGCTCGCCGCCGGCGCGTGTGCGACGCGTCCGATACCGCTGCCCCCGGCTGAGCCCGCAGGCGAGATTGCGGCCCAGACCGTCCGGAGGCTCGAGGCCCTCTCGCTCTATCCGGACCGGATCGATCGCCGGATGCTGGTCGGCGCGTTGGAGGCACTCGAGGCCGCCTATGACCCGGTTCGCTTCGAGCCTCAAGAGCAGGTCGGAACGCTGCACGTGGGCTTGCGGGGCGTCTCTGTCCCGCTCGACCAACGCCTGGACCCCGAAGCGTTCCGGGCGACCCTGGGCGCCGCCCTGGCCTTCGTCAAGACAGAACTCGGCCCGGAGCTGAGCGACAAGCAGCGCGAAGAGATCGAAGTGCTGGCGCTTCGCGGCGCGCTCGCCGCCATGGACCGCTACGCCACGATCATCTCCGGTCGCGGGACCGAGGATTTCCGGATCCGCTTCTCGGGCAAGCTCCACGGAATCGGCTCACGCGTCGGCCGGCGCGACGGCGACCTCGTGGCGATCCGGGTATTCCCCGACAGCCCGGCCGAACGAGGCGGCCTGCGCGACGGTGACGCGATTCTCGCGGTCGATGGAACCTCGACCCGGCCCCTCACGGTTGGGGAGGCCGTCGGGCAAATTCGGGGCAAGATCGGCACACGCGTCGTGCTCGGAATCCAGCGCGAAGAACGGCAACTCGAGGTCGAGATCACTCGGGGAGAGGTCACGGTGCCCAGCGTCGAGACCAAATCCCTCGGCGACCAACTGGGCTACGCACGCATCTTTCAGGTGAGCCGGACGACGCTGGCCGAGTTTCGCGAGAAGGTGCTGGCGCTCGGCCCGATCGACGGACTCGTGCTCGACCTCCGCGGAAACTCCGGCGGCAGCATGCTCGCCGCTGCGGGGATCGCGGACCTATTTCTGTCCGGTGACACGATCGTGCGGGTCGTCGGACGGAGCGGGCGAAGCCCGCGGCAGCTTCGCAAGCGCACCCGGGCCACGTCTTCCGTGCTGTTCGAGTTTCCGGTCGTGGTGCTGGTCGACCCCGGCACGGCCTCGGCCGCCGAGATTCTCTCGGGCGCAATTCAGCCGCTCGACCGCGTGACGGTGATCGGAGAAACCACCTTCGGCAAAGGCCTGATTCAGCGAGTGGTGCCTCTCGTGGACGAGCGGCTGATCAAGCTGACGGTGGCCGAATACCGACTCTCGAACAACCGGGTCATCCATGAGCGGGGCGTGGTGCCCGACGTGACGCTGTACCCGGTCTCGAGCGAGCGCCTCTCACCGCTGGCTCGTGTTCCCGAGGGCGCGATTCCCTACGTGCGAAGCACCGGAACAGAGGACGACTTCCCGATCGAGGCTGCGGCCGCGGTACTCCTGCACGGGCTCGCCGCCGGAACCCGAGAGATCAGCGAGCGCTCGACCGCGATCGTGGCCGAGTCTCTCGGGGCGCTCGACATCAACTGGGATCCCGACGACGCGTCGTACGCGGAGCAGCTTCCGGAACCACTCGAGATCATCGCCGCAGAGGTCGGACTCACAGGCGGCGAGCGAAGCGAGATCCTGCTCGAGATCCGAAACCCGAACCCGTTCCCGATTGCGTCGACCTGGGTCGCGCTCGACAGCCCGATCCCGTTCCTGTCGGGTGGGCTGACTGCGGTCGGGACGCTCCCGGCTGGTGGCTCCGCCCTGGCCCACTTCGAGGTCGAACCACCCGAGGGCCTCTCCGCCGAGGAACTCGAAGTCCGGGCCCTCGTCGCAAGTGGCGCTCACGCGCTTCACGAAGAGACGCTCACGCTCAGCTTTCGAAACCGCCCGGTCCACCTCGAGATCGCGATCGAGCGAAGATCCGATCCAGGGAGCGAAGACGAGAGCATCGCCGTGACCGTGACCAACCTCGACCCACGCGATTCGGGCAGCCTTCGCATCGATGTCCCGGGCGCCTTCCGCACGCTGGAAGGGCTCGAGGCACACGCGAGCGAGAGCTTCGAACTCCCGCTCTCCGGAGAGGTGAGCTTTGTCGCGATCACGCTCCTCGGCCCCGGAGTCTGGCGACAGATCCAGGTTCCGCTGCCCGAGACCCGGACCACGATCCGGCCCCCCGACCTCGAGGTCACCACGGTCCGCCGCTTCGGCGGGGAGGAGATTCAACTCATCGCGCGCGCAGAAGACGGGCTTCGCGAGGGCTGGATCCGTCTCGACGGAGAAAAGGAACGCTACGAACGTTTCAACGGCGCCCGCGCTGCCTCCCTGAAGATCGCGCTGCCCCATGGCAGCCACGAGGTCTCGGCCTGGGTCGAGACTGGAGACGGCGTCGCTATTCTCGACGCACGCACCCTTTACGGAAACTGAGCCCACGCCTCAGCCGCCCGCTAGAACAGGCGCAGTTGACGTGCTTCGCCCAGCGCCTCGTCGAAGCTCGATCCGAGGTGCTGCAGGATCTGGTCGGCGACGGGCCGCAGTACCTTGTTCTTGTAGTATTCGAGATCGAGTTCGCCGGGAACCGGGCGGCCGGCGAGCACCGGCTCCGGCCCGCTTCGGGTCATGACGTAGCGCACCACGCGATCGACCGCGGCTCCTGCCTTGCGGGCCGCTCTCACGTGAGGCGGCGTGGTGGCCGTGTAGCGGTCGAGCTGCCCCTTGCGAAGGCCCTTCCGGAACACGAGTTCCGCATCGAGTTCGCCGTTCTTCATGGCGTCGACGACCTCCCGAACGAAGGGCAGGACGGGCTGGTCCAAAAAGAGACGGCGCAGCATGCCTTGCTGCAGGTGGCGCGTCACCGGGGGCCAGTCTCGCCGCACGGCCTCGAGACCCACGATCACGAGTTTCCCTTCCGCTTCGGCGGGAGCGTCCGGATCCCGCACGAGCCCGGCATAGCGCTTCTTGCTGCCTCCGCTCCCGCCGCGTACGGTCGGTTGGAAGAAGCGCGCGTAGATGCACTCGAGTTCGAGCTCCAGCGCCGACACGACCCGATACTCGCGCTGGATTCGCTGCGTGATCTCGCTCTGAATCCGAAAGAGCAACGACTCGGCCTGCTCGCGCGCCGCCCGGGTAGAAGCCTCCGGCTCGAGCTCGACGAAGACACTGTCGGTGTCCCCGTAGAGAACCCGAAAGCCGGCCTGCTCGAAGCCCTCGCGCGCCCAGCCGAGCGTCTGCTGGCCGAAGCTGGTGACGGCGTTGGCGACTGCGGGATCAAAGAAGCGGCACGAAGCGGACCCGAGTACGCCCGAGAGCGCATTCATCATGATCTTGATCGCGAGGTCGGAGTGGGGGTCTGCGCGCCGCTTCGCAGCGGCGCGTCGTTCCATGAAGCGGTCGATCACCTCGGGCAGCACGGCGTCGCCACGGTCGAAAGCCGCCCCGTTGGGCGCCCGGATCGGGTCGTCGCCCGCCCGAGCGTGCGCCAGCGGGTCGAGGTTGAAAGTGCGCATCAGCGTCGGGTAAAGGCTCTTGAAGTCGAACACGGCGACGTTCGAATACAGTCCTGGACTCGAGTCGAGCACCGCGCCACCCCGGATGCGCTCGCGCTTGCGCTCGCGGTCGACCGAGGGCGCCACGAAGCCGCGCCTGCGCAGTTCGGGGAGATAAAGAAGATCGAAAGACGCGATGCTCGCTGCGACTCGATCGAGTTGCATTCCGGAGAGCAGACTCCGCTCGACCGCCAGCTGCACCAGTTTGTGGCGCTCGAGAAGCTCGAGTACCAGGCGCGCGTCCTCCAGGTTGTAGGCGACCAGGGCCGGGAGATCTTCCCGGTAGAGTCGCAGGATCTCGGCCGCCGGATCGGCAACTCCCTGGGCCATCCGCTTGCCGCGTCCGAGCAGAGCCTGCGCCGCAGTTTCGAGCCGGTAGTCGTCGAGCTTGATGAAGGCATCGCGAACCAGCGCGATTCCATCGAGAACCTGGCGTCCCGGCACGAAGGCTCGCGGCTGCCGCGTAAAACTTCGATCCTGGATCAGCGACATGGGACCTTCGATGCGGCCGAGCCGTTCCGGTACCCGAAGTGCTGCAGTACGGCGCTGAATCACGCGGAGATCAAAGTCGACCACGTTCCAGCCGGTGAGCACATCGGGATCGAGCTCCCGAATCCGGGCCATCGCGTCTCGCAGCAGGGCCCCCTCCTCGGGGTAGCAGGTGGCACCGTCGACCTCGCGTCCCGTGAGCAGCAGGACTTCCTCGACGCCGCAGCCAGCGAACGCGATCGCGAGCACCCGGCTCGCATCGGGCGTGGTTTCGATGTCCAGAGACAGGATCCGAAGCTCCGGTCTGTCACTTCCCGATTCGAGCTCCGGATTGTGGAAGCGCACGAAGCGATCGCTCTCTTCGACCGGTGTGCCCTCGATCACGATCGCGGCGCGCAGTCCGCGATCGATCAAGAAGCGATACGCAAAACGCACGTCGGCCTCGAGTGGCATCCCGCCCGCCGCCTGGATGCGGCTGCGGATTGCGGGGACCTCGCCCGGCCGTGTCGCAATCACGCGCACCACGGCGCGGCCCTCGAGGTCGCGCAGTTCCGTCGGCTCCACACGAACCACGCCCGCACCCCGCGCGAACTCGACCTGCTCGGCCGGCACGAAGAAGTAGGGCTCGGAGCGGTCGTCCTCGATCAGAAAGCCGCGACCGTCGGAAAGCCGGCCGAAGAGTTGGACCACGGCGCGGCCGCGCTGGATGCGGGTGGTGGGCTGGAGCAGGAATCCCTGGCAGCGCATCCCTTCGCGCCTAGGCCGATCCCGCCGGGCTTCCGAACCCACCCCCGCCCGGCGTCTCGATTCGGATACGGTCCCCGACGGCGACCTCGCAGCTCGCCTTTCCGCCGAGCGACGCGTCATTTCGCAGGTTTCGGCCCGGCTTGCCGGGGCCTCCGCCGGCCAGCCCGAACGGCGCGCGCGTGCGCCGCTCCGAAAGGATGGAGACCCGCAGCGGCGCGAGAAACTCGATCTCCCTCACCAGGCCGTCTCCTCCGGCGAAGCGGCCGGTTCCGCCCGAACCGCGCCGGATCGAGAAATGGATCAGGCGCACAGGAAAGCGCGACTCCAGCACCTCGGGATCGGTGATCCGGGTGTTCGTCATGTGCGTATGAACGCCCGATGCCCCCACGAACCCGGCCCCGGCACCGGCCCCACCCCCGATCGTCTCGTAGTAGCCCCAGGCATCGTCTCCGAAGGTGAGGTTGTTCATGGTCCCCTGGCTGGCCGCGACCTGGCCGATCGCGCCCAACAGCACGTCGACCACGCGCTGCGAGGTCTCAACGTTGCCCCCGCAGACCGCGCGCCCGGGTCCGGGCGCGAGCACGGACCCCGACGGGATCCGCACCTCGACCGGACGCAGGCAGCCTCTGTTGAGCGGGATCTCCTCCGCGACCAGCGCGCGCAACACGTAGATCACGGCCGCCAGCGTCACCGCGCGAGGCGCGTTCAGGTTTCCGTCGGTCTCTGAGCCGGTACCAGCGAAGTCGATCCGCATGCGGTCGCCGCGGATCTCGAGCGCGACCCGAATCGGGGTTCCGTCATCGAGCGAGTCCTCGAAGCTCCGTACCCCGTCCGGAAGCTGCGAGATCGCGTTCGCGACCTTGGCAGCCGCATTGTCCTGCACGTGCCGCATGTAGGCCCCGACCGTCTCGAGTCCGTAGCGATCCGTCATCTCCCGCAGCAACTGCTCGCCGGTATGGTTGGCCGCGACCTGGGCTTCGAGGTCCGCGAGGTTATCGCGGGGATTTCGGGCCGGATGTCGGCCCCGCGTGAGGGCCGCCAGGATGCCGTCGGTATCGAGTTGCCCGCCGCGCACGATCGAGAGCGAGCGCAGGACGACGCCTTCCTCCTCTAGCGTTTCTGAGAACGGCGGCATCGAGCCCGGCGTGATCCCGCCGACGTCGGCGTGATGCCCGCGGCTGGCGGTGAAGAAACAAATCTCGCCATCGAAACCCCGAACAGGTGTCACCACGGTGATGTCCGGCAGGTGAGAACCGCCCGCGGCCGGGTCGTTGGTGGCGAACACCTCGCCCGGGCCCGGGTCCGGGTGGGCATCGATCACGGCCCGCACCGACTCCCCCATCGCGCCGAGATGGACCGGAATGTGGGGCGCATTCGCGACGAGACCACCGTCGGCGTCGAAAATAGCGCAGGAGAAGTCCAGACGTTCCCGGATGTTGGTCGAGAGCGCCGTGCGGCGGAGCACGGTGCCCATCTGCTCGGCGATCGACATGAACAGGTTGTTGAAGATTTCGAGTTGGACCGGATCGACCTCCGAAGCGACGCGTTCGACCGCCGCCGGACCGTCGCGATCCTCCAGGAACAGGCGCCCTACCGAATCCATCTGCAGCCAGAAGCCGCGATCGACCGCGATCGTCCCGGTCGACTCCAGGACCAGTGCAGGTCCCGCGATCGTCTCGCCCGGCACCAGCGCTTCGCGCTGGATTACGGGCACGCGCTCAAAGCCGTGGCCCGTCCACATGCGCGTGGTGCGCGAGCGGACCGGCGGGACCGGCACGGGCGCCGTCTCGGCCGGCAGCGCCTGCCGCCCGATCACCTCGACGCGCGCAACTACGGCCTCGATCGGGTGCCCGGAACGCCGATATCCGAAGCGCCGCTCATGCAGCGCCTCGAAGGCCGCTTGACGATCCCCGCCCCGCTCCGGAAGCGTGAGGGAGGTCTCGGTTCCCTGGTAGCGCAGGTCGAGTTGCGGCCGGACCTCGATCCGCTCCGGCGGAAAGCCCTCTCGTTCGAGGACGGAACACCCGCGGGATTCGAGTTCGGCAAGCACCGGCGCGATCCGGGCGTCGAGCCCGGCATCGACCGGGGTTCGGCCGAGGTCGGCCTCCCCGTCCCAGGACACGTCCGCCAGTCCCATGCCGTAGGCCGAGAGCACCCCGGCGTACGGATGAAACAGGATCCGACGGATCCCGAGGCGGCGTGCCAGCGGGCAGGCATGCTGGCCTCCCGCCCCCCCGAAGACCACCAGGCTGTCGTCGCGCACGTCGTAGCCGCGCGCAACCGACACCTGGCGAATCGCCTCGGCCATGTCGTGGTTCGCAATCTCGAAGAAGCCGCGTGATATTTCATCCGGAACGCGTTCGTGACCCTGCGCGCGGAGCCGCTCCGCCAGGGACTCGAGCGCGCGCTCGATCGGTTCGTACTCGAGCGGAAACGGAAAGCGGTCCGGCAGCAGCCGACCGAGCCAGAGATTCACATCGGTCAGCGTGAGTTCGCGCGCGGCTTCGTGGCCGTAGCAAAGCGGTCCTGGAATCGCACCCGCGCTCTTCGGACCGACGGTCATTCGGTAACCGTCGTAGCGGCAGAGAGACCCGCCGCCCGCCGCGACTGTGTGGATCGCGAGCATCGGTGCTCGGATTCGGACACCCGCGGTCTCGGTTTCGTAGACCCGCTCGAAGGCGCCGTCGAAGCGCGACACGTCCGTCGAGGTCCCACCCATGTCGAAACCGATCGCACTCGAATCGCCACAGGCCTTCGCGATCCGGGCGTAGGCCACGACGCCGCCGGCCGGGCCGGACAGGATCGCGCTGGGCCCGCGAAAGCGGCTCGCATCGGTCAGGCCTCCACTCGACTGCATGATGCGAAGTGTGCTGCCCGGAAGTTCCTCGAGCAGAGTACGCACGTAGTCCCGAATCAGCGGCGTCAGATACGCGTCCACCAGACTGGTGTCGCCTCTTCCGACCATCCCGATCTCGGCCGCCACCTCGTGCGATAGCGCGGTGTGCAAGAAGCCGAGTTCCGCTGCAATCCGGCCGATCTCCAGCTCCAGTTCCGGAGCGCGGTAGGCGTGGAGCACCACGACCGCCAGCGAGCGCAGGCCTCGCTCGAGCAGGCCCTGAAGTTGCCGCCGGAGCTGGTCCGGGTCCGGCCGCTCCAGCACCTTTCCCGCTGCGTCGGCGCGCGCCGCGACCTCGAGCACCTCGCGGTAGAGCAGCTCGGGCTTTCGGATCTCGAGGTCGAAAATCGAAGGCCGCGCCTGCGTTCCGATTTCGAGCAGGTCCCTAAAGCCGCGCGTGATCAGGAGCGCCGAGGGGGTTCCGGTCCGTTCCAGCAGCGCGTTGGTCGCGAGCGTCGTACCCATGCGCACGTCGCAGGCGGGAATCGCGTCGTCCTCGGCCAGGCCGAGCAGCTTTCGGATTCCCTCGAGCGGCGCGCGGTCGCGCGAGAGGACCTTCGCGACATGCACCGCCCCGGTATCCGGGTCGCGCCCGAGACAGTCCGTAAAGGTCCCGCCGCGGTCTATCCAGAATTCCCAGCGCCCGTCCGCCACACTCAAACCCTAGCGACCTAGCGGTAGCCCTCCAGCACCGGACGCCGGGGCAGCCCCCACCAGATCTCGTCGAGGACCTCGATCAGCTTCTCTTCCAGCACGACGCCCGCGGCCGCAATCGAGGCCTCGAGCTGCTCGGGGCGGCTGGCCCCAATAATAGCCGAGGTCACGCCCGGTTTCGCGAGCGTCCAGGCAATCGAAGCCGTCCCGAGATCGAGACCCTCGGTCTCGAAGCGGTCACCCAACGCCTCGACCGCCTCGAGTTGTGCATCCTGCCAGTAGCGCCGGCGGTACATGCGACCGGCGGTCCCCAGCGTAAAGCGGGTGCCCTCCTCGGGTTCCTGCCGGCTCCGGTGCTTGCCCGAGAGTAGGCCACCGGCCAACGGGTTGTAGACAAGCACCCCGAGTTCCTCGGACCGGCACAGCGGAATTAGTTCGGTCTCGATCTCGCGGTAGAGCAGGTTGTAGCGCGGCTGTACCGATTCGTAGCGTGCCAGGCCGAGCCGCTCCGCGCTCGCGAGCGCTTCTCCGAGGCGCCAGGCCGGATAGTTCGAGCAGCCGAGGTAGCGGACCTTGCCCGACCGGACCAGGTCGTCGAGCGCGTGCGCGGTTTCCTCGATCGGCGTATCGGGATCAAAGAAGTGCGTCTGGTAGAGATCGATCGTATCGGTCCCGAGCCGACGCAGGCTCTCCTCGACCGCGCGCAGGATGTGATGACGCGAGAGCCCCTGATCGTTGGCTCCGGGGCCCATCGCGCCCCGGCACTTCGTCGCGAGCAATACGCGGTCTCGGAGTCCGCGCTCGCGTAGCCAGCGCCCGATGATCTCCTCGGTGCGACCGACGGTCTCGAGTGAACCGCCCAGCGGATATACGTCGGCGGTATCGAAGAAGTCGACACCTCCCTCGAACGCGCGATCCATGATCTCGCAGGAAGTCGCCTGATCCGTCTGCAGGCCGAAGGTCATGGTTCCCAGGCAAAGGACCGGAACTCGAAGACCCGTTCTTCCGAGCGCGCGTGTTTCCATTCTCGCCCTCCAACCGTTCGACCACGACGCCGGCTCGAATTCTAGCTCATCGCGCCGACTCTCCGGTCGCCAACTCGGGACAGCGAAAGGAAAACAGCCGTTTCGTTTCGGTCACGGGACGAATTCCGGGCGGCGGCGTCTCTTCCAGCACGAAGTGCATCTCGACTCGAACCAGTTGACGAGAAGGCTGCGCGGTCTCGTTCCAGGAGCGGCACAGCCAGGACGCATACACCCGCCGATCCGGCGGTCGCTCGACCAGGTAGCGCAGATACTCCGCCAGCCGGTAGGGATGAACCAGCCGCGGCTTCGGCTCTGACCGGTCGCGGCGGATCTCTCCGCCGTAGAGCAGATCCTCGACCCGCCCATCCGCCCGCAGCCCGGCCACGGTGAACCAGCCGTCCCAGGTGGACACGGAGGGCGCGAACATGTCCCAGCGTTGCTCGATCCCGAGCCCGTGACCGATCCGGGCCACCGACTCGGGTACCAGCACCCGCCCCCAGACTCCCTCGAGGTTGAACAGGAAGACGTAGATGAGGCAGAGGCCCGCGATCGCCTCGACAAGGTACCTGAGCGCGCGCCGGGGGCTCACGCTTTCCTCCACCGATCCCACACCAGGCCGGGAACAAAGAGCAGCATGGCCGCACAGGGCACGAGTTGAAAGACTCCGAAGCGCATGCTGGCAGCAATTCCGAGGTGCAGCGCCACGAACGCGATCGCCGTGCCGAGTCGGACCTGCGCCGAGTAGAAGGGAACGAAGAACAAGAACGGCCCGATGGTCTCGAGGTAGAGCGAGGCAAACGTCAGGAACTTCATCAGATCGGGAAATTGCAGTAGCCAGAGGCCGAGCGGATACACCCTGTAGTCGACGCTCAGCGCGTAGTAGACCGCGCTCCCGTCCACCATCCACTGCGGCCCCAGCTTGTGCATCGCGGAGAAGAAGTACAGGAACGCGACTTGAAGCTGAATCGCGATCGCGCCTACCGAGAGAATGCGCGTCGACCCCGGCGCTGCGTTCGACTCGGGGACGGCCCCTCTGCGGCCGCGGCGCCGGTCGAGCGACCAGCGCTCCCCGAGCGGCAGGAAGATCGACCAGAAGAGCAGAATTCGCAGGATCGAGTCGCCGAAGTTCAGGATGTTTGGATTTCGGAAGTGCAACGAGCAGAGCAGAACCCACGAGAGCAAGGTCGCGAGGCGAGTCCGGTAGCCCACCAGCATCGCGAGTGCGACGAGTGCCGAGAGCGCAAAGAGCAAGCTCTGGAAGCCCGGGGACCCGCTCCAGAAATGCGGCCAGAGAAGGGTGCGGGACAGCGACTGGTCGAACACGTAGCGCGCGATCATCCCCTGGTCGGAGTAGAACGTTCTCAACTGCGGGGCGCGGTCCGCCAGATCGAACAGGATCACGCTTGCAGTCGCGATCCGAAACGCGGCCAGCGAGCGGAAGTCGAGGCCGTAACGCTCGCGCAGCCACGCGTAAATCGCTGCCGAGCCCGATTTCGCCTCAGTCACCTGAAGCGGGAGCGGCTTCGTCGATCCCGGTGGCGCCCGCGGCGCGCGCGCGCACGTAGCTCTGAATCAACGCGACCTCCTCGGGGCTCAGGCGTCCCGCGAAACTCGGCATTCCCTTCGAGACCGCGGTTCCGCCGAGCACGAGTTCGCTGAAGCTCGCGTGGACTTCGGCCGAGGCATGCCGAAGATCCGGGATCACGCCGCCCGACACGGCCTGGGCGCCGTGACACACGTAGCAGTACCGGTGGTAGAGCGCACCGCCCGCCAGGATTTCCTGCTCGCTCGCCGTCGACGGGGGCGCGGGCAAAGACGCGGAGCGCGGTCCCTGCTGCGGGACCTGTTCCGTCCCACCGATTCGGAAGCTCAGGAGTCGCCCGCCCCCCCGGACGCCGGCCTTGGCGGCTGCGGCGCCGGCCGCGAGCGCAAAGGCTCCGCCCCAGCCCACACTCACGGCCACGTACTGATCCCCGCCCGCGCGGTAGCTCATGGGGCCCGCGATGACTCCGGTCCCGACCGGGCTCTCCCAGAGCTTCTCGCCGTCCGAGGCGCGGTACGCGACGAACCGGCCGTCGGCCGTACCCTGAAAGACCAGGTTCCCGGAGGTCGCGAGCGTGCCCCCGTTCCAGGCCGTGACGTGGGGAACGCGCCAGATCTCGCGCTGCTCGACCGGGTCCCACGCGAGCAGGGAACCCGTCACCTCGTCCTCTGAACCGACCGGGAGGTCCCGCACAATGCTGAAATCGAGTGCCGTGTTCCAGGCCCCGGGTTCGAACTCCCAGTCCGGATCGAGCAGGAACGGGCTCGGAATCTCCTGGGCGGGAATGTAGACGAGCCCGGTCTTCGGGCTGTACGACATCGGGTGCCAATTGTGGGCCCCGTAGGGCGACGGCTTCACGACCTGCATCTCTTTGTCGTAGTCGAGATCGCGTGTCTCGATCGGACGCCCATTCTCGTCCAGGCCTTCGGCCCAGGTCACCTCGGCGAAGTTGCTGCCCGAAATGAACTCGCCGGTCTTCCGGTCGAGTACGTAGAAGAAGCCATTCTTGGGCGCCTGCATCAGCACCTCACGCCGCTCGCCCTCGATCTCGATCGTGGCCAGAAGCATCGGTTGGGTCGAGGTGAAGTCCCAGTTGTCGCCCGGAGTGGTCTGAAAGAACCAGACCAACGACCCGTCGCTCGGCCGCAGCGCCAGGATCGAACACAGGTAGAGGTTGTCCCCGCCGCCCGGGCTGCGCACGTAGCGGCTCCAGGGCGAACCGTTGCCGGTACCGATGTAGAGCAGATCGAGCTTCGGGTCATACACGATCGAGTCCCAGACGGTTCCGCCTCCGCCGACCTTCCACCACTCGCCGCCTTTCCAGGTACGGACCGCGGCCTTCAGCGCCGCGGACTCGAACGGCTTCGCGGGATCCCCGGGCACCGTGTAGGTGCGCCACACCTGATTGCCGCTCTCGGCGTCGTAGGCCGTCACGTAGCCGCGGACCCCGAACTCCGCACCTCCGTTTCCGATGATCACCTTCCCCTGTACGACGCGCGGAGCGCCCGTGATCGTGTACGGCTTGGTCGGATCGACGGTGAGTGTTTCCCACACGACCTCACCGGTGGCAGCGTCGAGCGCCACCAGCCGGCCGTCCAGCGTCCCCACATACAGCTTGCCCTTGTAGAGCGCGAGTCCCCGGTTCACGACGTCACAGCAGGCCTTCTCGGCATAGCTTCGGGGAACCTCGGGATCGAAACTCCAGATCAGCTGACCGCTCTCGCCGTTGACCGCGTAGACGACGCTCCAGGGGCCGGTCGTGAACAGGACGCCGTCCACTGCGAGCGGGGTGGCCTCGACTCCGCGCACGGTTTCGAGATCCAGACTCCAGGCAAGCCCGAGCCGCGCGACGTTGGCCTCGTGGATCCGGTCGAGCGGACTGAAGCGCTCCTCGCCGTAGGTCCGACCGATCATCAGCCAGTTGTCGACGTCCTCTGCAGCCGCCGCGAGGCGTGCATCATCGATCGCGCCAGTGGCTTTTCGAATTTCGCCGGCATCGATGACGCGGACAGCGGCCGGCGCGGCCGGGGCCACGGCATCCGATGGCTCGGGCGCATCGGTGCCGCAACCCCCGAGCGCCAGGACCCCCGTACAAACGGCCAGGAATCGAATTCTCATCTGGACCCCCCCTGGTCTGCGGGCGCCATTATGCCACCGGCCGGCGGCCACGTAAGATCACTCCAATTCACTCGCGCAGGAGTCTCCGATGAGCACCATACGCTTCGAAACGGCCCCCCCCATCGCCATCGTGACCCTCGATCGCCCCGAGCTTCGAAATGCCATCGATACGCCCACGGCGCGCGAACTCGCCAGGGTCTTCCGCCTGTTCGACGGCGATCCGGA
Organism: Myxococcales bacterium; assembly: GCA_013215565.1. Lineage (GTDB taxonomy): Bacteria > Myxococcota_A > UBA9160 > SZUA-336 > SZUA-336 > JABSQV01. The sequence continues at coordinate 88,748 of JABSQV010000017.1, forward strand.
ACTGAGCGTCGCGATCCTGACGGGCAGTGGTGGAAGCTTCTGCGCGGGCGCCGACCTGAAGGCGATTTCGAGCGGACTCGGAAACCGCATCGAGGCAGAGGGAGACGCACCGCTCGGCGTGAGCCGCATGCTGCTCGGCAAGCCCGTGATCGCGGCGGTCGAGGGCTATGCGGTGGCCGGGGGCCTCGAACTCGCGCTCTGGTGCGACCTCCGAGTCGCTGCGCGGGACGCGGTCTTCGGCGTATTCTGCCGCCGCTGGGGCGTGCCGCTCGTGGATGGAGGAACCATCCGGCTGCCGCGCCTGATCGGACACAGTCACGCACTCGACATGATTCTGACCGGGCGCGGCGTGTCCGGAGAAGAGGCGCTGCGCATGGGTCTCGCGAACCGCGTGGTGGAACCCGGCACCGCGCTCGCACACGCCACCGAGCTGGCGCACGAACTCGCGGCATTCCCGCAGCAGTGCCTGCGAAGCGACCGGCTCTCGGCTTACGAACAGGGGTCCCTGGAACTGGAGCCGGCGCTCCGAAACGAAACCCGGCGCGGCATCGAGGTGGTGCGCTCCGGGGAGACCGCCGAGGGATCCCGCCGCTTCGCTGGCGGCGCAGGCCGCCACGGGGCCTTTGATTGAATCCGTTCGCCGAACCCCGCCCGGATCCGAAGCTTCGGCACCCCGACGACGCCGGCCTCAGCGTCCGCACCCGGGCCCGCGACGACCCGGCGGAGAGCATCCCGCGCAGGCAGCCGTTTCGCTGAGCGAAGCTCAGGTTCGAGCAGCGCTCCGACGCGCTCCAGCGGATCGCGACCGGGGGCTCTTTGTGCCCGCGAGTTTGGGAAGCGCGAGCGTCTCGTCGAGTCCATCGCGCAGCGCGGCAGCAGCTTCGGGATGATCGGGGGCCAGGGAACGCGCGACCCGGTCCAGCGCCCGGCGCGCGAGTTGCGCATTCGGACTCGCGTAGGCGGCCAGCAGATCTTCGAGAACCGCAGGCTGCAATGACGGAGGCAACCGGTCGAGCGTTCGGCGGCGCTTTTCGGACGGACAGCGCTGGATGATCACCGACGACCCAAAGATCGTTCGGAGCACGGAGTGGACGACGGGCGACTCTCCAACTAGGCAGACAGCCGGGGGCGCGCTCCTGCGGTGCCGGCCCACGACCCCCGTGAGCAGCGCCTCGACCCGGGCCGGATCGTCGAGCCGTCCGGAAGCCAGCCCCACCAGGCGCCGCTGACCCCGCGCGTCGATCCCGAGCGCACCCAGGAAACTCAGATCGGGAAAGGTCAACTCGTGGATCAAGAGCCCGGGATCGAACTCGCCTTTCGGCGTCGCATGCAGTGCCCCGAGCCGCGCAACGAGTTGATCGACGAAGGCCGCCTGAATCGGACTCCGCAGGTAGCGCTCCTCGGGGAAACGGCCCGTGGCCACGGCGGCGCAGACATCCTCGATCACGGAGCGGCCCAGAAAGTCCGTGTCTGCCGAGGCGCGGAAGCTCCGAAGTTCGACCTCGCGCCCCTGCGCCGAGCGCACCCGGGGCCGACGCACCGGGATCCGCTCGCCTCCGAGCATGATCTCGGTTCTGCACCAGCCCGCGCGGGCCACCCGCGAGCGGGGACGCGGTCTCCAGCGTTCCCCGCAGAGCCCCTCGACGTCGGCGACCCACATCTCCGATAGGACGTCCCGGGCGGCGTCCCGACACCACGCACCCAATCCGTCGAAAAGTTCGTCCTGGTAGGCGCGCAGCACCAGCGCCGGCTCAAATCCGAACCTCGAGGCCTTGCCCACCCCCCGGGGCCGTTCAGAGCCTCGCTGTGCTCGTCTCGCCATCACAAAATCCAATCAGAACAGGACGTGAATTTCTCCTGCAACCAAGCTGAAGCTTATGTGCAGGCTATATGCAAAAACTTCACCGGTCAAGTTGTTTCTAAACGGATCTGTGAACCCGGGGCACCCCGAGGATCCGAGTACCCGGGTCACCCCGAGCCGCACGCGAGGCCCGGGGATCCGAAACCGGGAAAAGATTCGAGGAACGTATACCTTAGGTCGCGATGTTGCGGGTTCGGTCATGAAGAGTGTCGACGCAAGTCCGGTTCTGGTCGGGGCGGCAGCGCTCAGCCAGCGGGTAGAAGATCCGGCGGAAGCACTGGAGCCCGTGGCGCTGATGACCGAGGCCACCCGCCGCGCAGCGGAGGATGCGGGCGCCCGGGCGTTGCTCTCGCGGGCGGATTCGATTCGCGTCCCGCGGGGCTTCTGGCCCTATCCGGATCCGGGACGCATCATCGCCGAACGAATCGGGGCCACCGCCGCCCGCACCGTCATCGCTGAAGTCGGCGTGCTTCAGACGAGCCTCCTCGGCCAGGCGGCGCTCGATATCGCGAATGGAAGCGCCGAGGTCGTACTGATCGCGGGTGCCGAAGCCAAGTACCGGGCGCTTCGGGCACAGATCACGGGCGCGAAGGCGCCCCTTCTCGATCAGGGAAACACCGAACCCGACGAAATCCTACGCCCGAGCGGGGCGATCATGCATCCCGCCGAAGTGGAGCACGGGCTGATCATGCCCGTTCAGCAGTACAGCATGGTCGAGAATGCACTCCGCGCCGAAGCGGGCATCTCACTCGACGCGCACCGTGACGAGGTCGCGCGCATGTGGTCCGCGATGAGCGAGGTCGCCGCAGACAACCCCGCTGCCTGGAGTCGCGAAAGGCTCTCCGCAACGACGATTCGCAACGCCGGCAACGGCAACCGAATGCTCGCGTTTCCATACACCAAGCACCACAATTCGCANTGGAACGTCGACCAGGCGGCTTGCCTGATCCTCTGCGCGAGCGCGACCGCCCGGGCCGCCGGCATCCCGGAATCGCGCTGGGTCTACCCCTGGGTCGTGACCGAGTCGAACCACATGCTGGCCCTTTGTGAACGCGCCAACCCACAGCGCTGCCCGGGCTTCGAGATCACGGGCCGCCGCGCCTTCGAGATTGCGGAGATGGAAGTTACCGCGGCCGCACACCGCGAGATCTATAGTTGTTTTCCCTCGGCCGTACGCGTCCAGGCGCGCGAACTGGGTCTCGACCTGCACGCACCGCTCACCGAGACGGGGGGCATGACCTTCGCCGGCGGGCCGCTCAACAACTTCGTGCTGCAGGCGATGGCGCGAATGACCCAGGTGCTGCGCGGCGACCCGGGCAGTCTGGGCCTCGTCACCGCCGTGAGCGGGATTCTGACGAAGCAGGGCGTGACGCTTTGGTCCACGGCCCCGCCGTCGGGGCCGTTTCGCTTCGAGGATCTGAGTGAGGCCAGTGCGCGGGCGACTCCGACCGCGAAGTTCGAGGCCCGGCTCGCTGGGCCTGCCCGGGTCGTCACCTATACGGTGCCCTACGAAGGAGAAGAGCCCGTACGCGGGCTCGCGCTCTGCGAGATGGAGGACGGCCGGCGCACGCTGGCGTCCACCGAGGACCGGGCCCTGGCCACGGCCATGACGCAGGAAGAGTTCTGCGGCCGCACGCTGGAAGTCCGCGACGGAAAGCTCTGCTGAAACAGCCCGGCGGCTCGGAGACTCCGGCGCCCCGATCGCGGCGGCTACTGCGAGTCGCAGAGACGCGGGTGCGGGAGCGCTTCAGGCGCCTCCCAGCGTGTAGCGCACGGCCGAGTCGATGGCGTGCTCGAGCACACTCGCCAGCATCTCGATCTCGGCGTCTCCGATGATCAGGGGCGGACCCAGCATGACGGCATCGCGGGCGGGGTCGATCCCGGCTGGATAGAAGAAGACGCCCTCCGAGAAGCCGGCAGCGACCACGCGGTTCGTAAAATTGTCCCGGCTCGAGAAGGGCTCCAGCCGCTCGCGGTCCTTCACGAACTCGATTCCGACCATCAGCCCGCGTCCCCGGATCTCGGCCACGTGCGGATGCTCTTCGAGCTTCGCCAGCCGAGCGCGCAATACGCGGCCCATCGTCTCGGCCCGTGCGACCAGCGCCTCGCGCTCCAAAATCTCGAGCACCTTGTCGGCTGCCGCACAGGAAGCCGGCAACGCGCCGAAGGTATAAAACATCAAGTCGTCACCGGCTTCCGCGAGTGGCGCGACGACGCCCTCGTGCGTGTAGAGGCCGCCGATCGGGGCATATCCCCCACCGAGCCCCTTGCCTGCCACGAGGATGTCCGGAACCACCCCCCAGTGGTCGACGGCGAAGCGACGGCCCGTGCGCCCGAAGCCCGTCATGACCTCGTCTGCGATCAGCAAAATTCCGTACTCGGTGCAGATTTCTCTCAGGCGCGGCCAGTACTCGTCCGGCGGCGTCAGCGCCGCGCCCGTGGAACCGCCGATGGGCTCCGCGAGCACGGCTGCGACGCTCTCAGGGCCGGCCTCGCGAATCACACGATCGAAGTCTTCGACGCAGCGCACCCCGCAGCCCGGGTACGTCCGCTCGAACGGGCAGCGCAGGCAGTAGCACGCGGGCGCCGTGGGCCAGTCCTGGAGCAGCGGTCCGAGCGCACCCCGCCGCTTGTGCTGGCGGCCCGCGGCGAGCGTGGTCAGGGTCGCACCGTGGTATGAGAGTTCGCGCCCGATCACCTTGAAGCGTCCGGGCTCCCCTTTCGCAACCGCGTGCAGCCGGGCGAGGCGAATTGCGGCATCCACCGTATCGGAGCCCCCCGACCCCAGGTAGACGTACTGCAGCGGCTCCGGCAGCCAACTCGATCGCAGCCGATCCACCAGCCGCAGCCGGCTCTCGGTCGCGAAGGTCGGCACCACGTAGCCCTCGCGCTCACTCGCCGCAGCGATCGCCTCCGCAACCTCGCGGCGGCCGTGACCGATGTTGGAGACGATCGCGCCCCCCGCAGCATCCAGAATCCGGCGCCCGTCGCGCGTGTAGAGAAACGCGCCCTCGGTACGCTCGATCTCGACCGGGCCCGATCCGCCGCGCGGGATGAAGGACCAGCGTCTGCTCGAATCCGTCATCGCTTCCGCTTCGCCGGGAAGGCGCGCCATTCACGCGCGGGAGGTAGGGACCGGACTCTCCGATCGAGTCCTGCAGCCGGTACTGGCATGAACTCGTTTCTCCTGATTCACGTGTACGGAGCCGCTCCGGGTCCTTAGACTACCAGCCGGGGATGCCCGACGGCATCGCGCGCATCGCTCGGGTTCGACTTCGGCCCGGCGCCTGACTCCCCCTCGGCGCAGCCCGCGGCAGTTCTCCGTTTGGCGAGTTCAAAGAGGCCGGATAGACTGCGGCCCGTGCCTGGATCGAGTCGGAGATCCGGCGTGCATACCGAACGGATCCTCTCGTGGAACGTGAATGGACTGCGCGCCTGTGAGAAGCGGGGGTTTCGACGCTGGCTCGACCGCTCCGGGGCCTCGATCGTCGGCCTGCAGGAGGTGCGGGCTCAGCCGGATCAACTGCCCGCACGCCTGCTCCGTCCCAGGGGCTGGCACACGGACCTGGTCGCAGGGGAACGCAAGGGATACAGCGGGGTCGCGCTCTACGCCCGGCGGAAACCCGACCGCATCGAGACCTCGCTCGGCGAGCCCGCCTTCGACGCCGAGGGCCGCCTGCAGATTGCGCGCTTTGGGCGCCTCGCGGTCGCCAACGTCTACTTTCCGAACGGAAACGGCAGCGAGCGCGACAACAGCCGGGTCCCATTCAAACTCCGCTTCTATCGAGCCCTCTTGGAGCGGCTCCAGCGTCTGCGCCGGGGCGGCAGCCGGGTTCTCGTGATGGGCGACTTCAATACGGCGCATCGCGAACTCGACCTCGCGCGGCCGCGACAGAACAGCGGGACGAGCGGGTTCCTGCCGGAAGAGCGTGCGGAGCTCGATCGCTGGCTCTCGGCGGGCTGGGTCGACACCTTTCGTCGCTTCGAGGCGGGCGCCGGCCACTACACCTGGTGGAGCCAGCGCATCGGCGTGCGAGAACGGAACGTGGGCTGGCGGATCGACTACGTTCTGGCATCGACTGCGGCGATGCGGTTTGTCCGCGGCGCCCAGATCCACCACCGGGTGCGCGGCTCCGACCACTGTCCGGTCGGCGTCGACGTTGACCCCGCGATCTTCGGCTAGGTCGTCAACGCGCTCGCGGGGCGGATTCCGGACGGGAATCGCGATGCGGCGAACGGGTTCAGGCGTCGACCGAGTTCTCTGGGCTCGCTGCGAGAAGATCCCGGGCCAGGTCGAGGGTCGCCGACGAGCCCGCAAAGAAGTGCTGCGTACCCGCGTGAATGTCGCGGAAGCAGCGCGCCAGGACCCCCTCGCGCAGCGCGTCGGTCCCCGCCAGCAGGTAGGCGCCGCGGACGACCTCGGCGCCCTCGCGGGTCACGTACGCGGTCGCCTGCCGCGCCGAATTCGCCTGCACCGGATCCAGGGCCCCGGTTTCCAGCAGCGTCTGCTCCAGCCGTCCGAAGCACTCGCGGGTCCAGGCAACGGCTGCACGCAGGCGCGACTCGAGGGTTCCGAGCGCGTTCAAGAACTGGTCGCTCTCACGGAGCGGGCTGGGGGCGCCCATTCGGTGCTTGCTGCGCGCGATCGAGATCAGTTCATCGAGCGCGCGGCGGCTGACCCCGATCGCGAAGCCGGCGTGTCCGATCGCGGTCATCGGCAACACACCTAACTCGTAGATCGGGCCGCCCCGCCGCCGCGTCGGTCCGAAAAACGGAAAGGTTCCGGCGCGCGGCACGCGCAGATCCTTTACCTCGTAGTCGTAGCTCGCGGTCGCCTGGAGACCGAGTACTTCCCAGTTGCCCTGAACCTCGACCTCGCTGATCGGAAAGCACATGAAGCGGAGTTCCGCGTCCCCCGCCGGCGGGGTCACCATCACTCCGGCCCCGACCCAGCTCGCGCGATGGATGCCGCTTCCAAACTGATAGCGGCCCGAGATCACGAAGTCGTCTCCGTCGGGAACCCCGGTACCGTTCGGCGCAAACTGTCCCGCCGCGAGCGGGATACCGGAGCCGAACATCCGATCGACGAAGCTCTGCTCCGCGTAGGAGCCGAAGTAGGCGACCAGCGTGGCACTCGCCATCAGGCACCAGCCCGCCGATCCGTCAGCCCGGGACACCTCGGCAAACACATCGAGCGCTTCCAGCACCGAGAGTTCCGCTCCGCCCACATCGCGGGGCGAGAGCACACCGTAGAGTCCGGCGCCCTGGAGTGCCTCGATCGTGGCGTCCGGCACTGGGTCCATGCCCGCCCGGCGGGCGTTTTCATCCACCAGCGGTCGCAGGGCCCGGGCAGCTTCGAGATGTGGATTTGGCACGGTGTAAATGCTCGGCCGGCTGCACAAGCTTTGGGGTCCGCGCGAGCCTGACCGCAGGAGCGGCATCATACGCCTGGACTTCGAGGCGCGAACAGTCCCCCGCGCAGCTCACGAGCTTCCCGCGGCAGGCATTGCGCGGGCTGAAGCTTCGAGACCGGCCGGGATTCGGCTCCCCTTCCCGAAACACCCCTCACCGGAGATACTTGCAGTCCGCCTCGGAGCCTCCGAAGGGGAGGCCCCGCAGAGTGGGAGAAGCTGACGATGCCACCGGAACCACCGCTCCGGGCGCTCACGAGCGCCGAGATTGCGGCCTACGACGAAGACGGAGTGGTTCATGCGCCGGATCTGTTCCCGCCCCACTGGCTCGACCGCATGCAGACGGCCATCGACCGGATCGTGTCCGAGCCGACCTTTTTCGGCCGTGCGCTCTCCCGACAGGAAGCCGGCTTTACCGGCGATCTCTTTCTCTGGAAACAGGACCCGGACTTCCATGAGTGGGTCTTCGCTTCACCCGCAGCCCGAATCGCGCAACAGGTTCTTCGCACCCCGACGGTCCGGCACTTCTACGATCAACTCTTCGTGAAGCAGCCCGGCTGCCAGATGCGCACACCCTGGCATCAGGACATCACCTTCTGGCCCGTACAACTCGATAGCCGCGCGCTGTGCTCGATCTGGATCAGCTTCGACGACGTCACTCGGGAATCGAGCAGGTTGGAATTCGTCCGGGGCTCGCAGCGCTGGACCGAGCGCTACAAGGCGGTGACGCCGACCTACGATCCGTACATGCTCGCTTCCGATCTGCCAGAGCCACCCGACGTCGAGGCCCACAGGGACGACTACGATCTCTTCTCGCCGAACACGAAGCGCGGCGACTGTCTGATCTTCGACCCGTTCGTGCTTCACGGCTCGTCCGGGAACTACAGCACCAGCGTCGCGCGCCGGGCGTTCTCGACACGCTGGGCCGGTGACGACGTCCGCTACGAGTCGAGGCCGGCGACGATGCCGCTGCTCTGGAAGCACGGGCTCCGCGACGGTCAGTCGCTCTCGGGACCGCTCTTCCCGCAGGTGCTGCCCGAGTGCATCCCGGGCGAAGTGGAGCGCGGTTTCCGGGGACCGGAGCCGCCGGATCCCGAGAACCTGCGGCGTTTCGGAGAAGCCGTTTCGCGGGTCGGCGCAGGCGGAACCGAACGCGTCTGAACCCGAGGAGGAGCTAGCTCCAGGCGACCGGAAGCGTCACCGGACCCCGAAGCAGGATTCCCCGGGGTTCCGACCCTTCGCGGTCGCACAGTCGCAACTTCGGCAACCTCTGTGTCAGGGCTTCGAGCGCAACGCACAGGTTCCTCCGTGCGAAGTGCATCCCGGGACAGGTCCGGTGTCCCGGGCCGAAGGTCAGCAGTTCCTTCGGGCGCCGTGAGAGGTCGAAGCGATCCGGGTCTTCGAAGACCTCGGGATCCCGATTCGCGGCCGCAATCCCGAACAGGACCGCCGACCGGGCCGGAATGCGCACGCCCTCGAACTCGATCTCCTCGCTCGCACGACTGAAGCGGGGCTGTGCCGCCACCGGCGGATTCCAGCGGAGCCCTTCCTCGACCACCTCGCCGGCACGGCCCGGGTCTGCCACACAGGCTTCCCACGCACGCGGGTGGGTGAGCAGCGCGTGAACCAGATTGCCCAGCGCATCTGAAGTCGTGGTCGCGCCCGCGGTAAAGAACAGCCGGACGTGCGCGAGTATTTCCTCATCCGTCACGGGGCGGCCCGCGACTTCGGTGCGCGACCACTCACCGATCACGTCCTCGAAGCTCGAATCCCGGCGCCGCGCCGCGATTACGGGCGACACCGCCGCGCTGAGCTTCGCGTCCGCCCGTCGACTGGCCNCGAGGTCGCGGCCGCCGAACATCAGGTCCATGGACCAGTGGTAGAACTCGTGCTCGTTCTCGCGCGCCAGGCCGAGTTGGCGGCAGATGACCGCGAACGGGAACAGGCGGGTGAAGGTCCTGGCGAGATCGGCCCGGCCCCGGGCCTCGATCCGATCGATCAGCTCGTGAGCCAGCGGGGCCAGTTCTCGGTCATCCAGCTCGTCGATGGCGCCCTTGCGAAACCGCGGCGTCATCGGAGGCCGCCAGATCCGGTGCTCCGCTTCGTCCATCGACATGAATGTGTTTCCGATGAACGGCTTCGAGATGATCTGGTAGGCGAGCCCGGGAGGAAAACGCTCGGCGTCCCTGAAGGCGCGCGCCAGCGCCTCGTACCCGATCACGTAATAGACCGGGAGCGCGCCAGCCAGAGCCCGAACCGAAACGACCGGACCTCTCTCTCGAAGTTCGTGAAGTGCGCGCGCAAACGTCGCGCCCGGGAGCGAGTCGTAGTACCAGTCGATCTCGGCCGTCACCGCCCGCGCTCCGGCTGGTCGGCGGGCCCCGATCCTTCGCTCCCAGCATGGGCGGCCGTCAGGTAAGAGAGCCGGTCCGCCAGACGCGCGCGCGCATCGACCTCGAGCACCTCGCCGTGGCAGGGCACGATCCGGTCGAAGTCCCAGGAAAGCACGCGCGCCAGATCGAGGCCGGCCGCGGGCCGGTCCCGGACGAAGAACCAACGCCAGGCCCGGCTGTGCGCGAAGCCTCGCTGCCCCCCGACCAGCCAGAGCGCGAGCGGAGACAGCAGGCCCCGGATCCGGGTCATGTTGAAGACCAGATCCGTCACGAGCAGGCTTCGCGAGGGCCTGTGCAGCGTGACCACCTCGTTGATGGCGGGGACACCCGAGACCCCGACCTGGTCCAGATGCGCCGCCCATCCGGGGGCAGAATCCTGCCCGAGCACGGCGTCGAAGCGAATCTCCGGAAACTTCTCGGTCATTCCCGGCACCCCCCATACCCGGGCCCCCGGGTAGCGCTCCGCGGCCTGGGCCAGGTAGCGGTGGTGAAACTTGTTGGGCGCGAGCAGGTGCCCGACCGGACCCAGATCCGCCAGCTCCCGGGCCAGGGCAGGCTCGATCGGGACCGGCGAGTGCAGCAGCAACTCGCCCGCGACCTGCATTACGGCCATCCGCAACGGGAAGAACACGCTCGGCGCAAGACGGGTTTCCGCGTCGACGCTCCAGAGCCCGTCTCCCAGTTTCGTAATGCGGCTCATCCAGGCTCCGTTTCGAAGGTCGTACCGACCGATTGTAGCCGCAGACTGCCAGGTCGATGTAGACGCACGAGTCCTCGTCCACCCCCCTCGCCTCGCAGACGCGCTAAGCTCGGGCCCGATTCAGCGAGAGAGATCATGTACCGCCTGTTCTCCTGGGAGCACAGTTACTTCTCCGGAAAGGCCCGCGCCTATCTGCGCTACAAGGCCTACCACGGAGCGCTCGGAGAGGGATTCGAAGACGTCTTTGCGACGCGCGAAATCCTCGAACGCGTCCTCAAACCCGCGACCGGCTCGCAGGCCGTCCCCCAGTTGCTCGCCCCGGAAGGGACCTGGGTGCAGGACTCGAGTGAGATCATCGACTTCTGTGAGGCACGGCACCCGCAGCCGCCCGTGATCCCGGCGCCCGCGACGCGTCCGCTGCAGTGCCTGGCGTCCTATCTGGTCGAACTGCTCGCCGACGAGTGGATGGTGGTCTACGCCTTCTGGGAGCGCTGGCACTACAGCCTCGAAGGGGTCGAGCCCAATCACGAACGCTTCAACGCGCAGCAGTGGGGCCCGTTGCTCGCGCCCACCGGAAGCGGCAGCGAGCGCCGGGCCATGGCGCGCTTTCTGTTCGAGCACGTGTTCGGCATCAAGGATCCCGACAACGCGCGGATCGGCGTCTACGCCGGAATCCGGGATCTCGGGGTCCACGCCGGAACCCGGGCGGCCTGGGAAGCCAGCCACGCGCGCCTGATGGAGCAACTCGAAGCCCACTTCGACCAGCACGACTTCCTGCTCGGGGGCCGGCCTTCGCTCGGCGACTTCGGTCTGCTCGGCCCGCTCTACGCGCACCTCTTCCGCGATGCGGTTCCGGGTTTCACGCTGCGCACCCGCTACCCGCTCGTGGCCGAGTGGGTCGAGCGCACCAACGGGACGAATGCACTCAACGCCCGGAGCTACAACCAGAAGCTCTACGACGTCGACGAGACGGGGCAACTCGTCGCAAAGTGCGCCACCAGCCACGCGGGCGAGTGGCTCCCGGATGACGCCATTCCCGAGACACTCGCCCCCGTTCTCGGAGTCTTCTTCGAGGAGATGTGGCCGGTACTCGCGAGCAGCATGGAAGTGCTCGCCCATTACATGGAGAGTGACGCCTGCAAAAAGGGAGCGGAACTGCCGGGCAAGACCTTCGCGGCCACACCCGGCTTCGAGGCACTCCAGAGCGACGGCGGCGCGCTCACCCACGAGTTTCGGATCGGCGAGGTGCGCGATCGGCGGATGGTTCTGCCCTACCAGGTATGGATGCTCCAGCGTCTCTCCGACGCCCTGCAGGCCTGCCGCGCGACCGCAGAGGGTGAGGCGCGCGTGAGCGAACTGCTCGACCGCTTCGAACGCGGCCCCGAACTGCTCGAACTGCCGAAGCGGCTCGAGCGCTGCCGCGTCAAGAAGGTTCAGAGCCGGATCTTTGCCGACGTCTAGACGCGGCCGTCTTCCGATCGCGAGATCGGGCCGAACCGGCTTGAGAACAGGATCGCGAGCGTCAGCAAGATCGCCGTACCCCCGGCAATCATCAGACCGACGCGAAGCGACGCCGGGCGATATTCCATCGTGATCACGCTGCGACCCGCCGGGACCTGAACCGCGCGGAACAGATAGTTGGCCCGATAGATGTCGGTGGGCTTCGATCCGATCCGGGCCTCCCAGCCCGGGTAATAGGCATCGTTCAGGACCACGAGACCGGGCTCGGTACTCTCGACCTCGAGCACGACCTTCTCGCGACCGTCCTCGAGGAACTTCACACTCGAGGTGCCCGCCTTCGCGGGTGGACCGGCCGGTCCGCGGAAGCGCTCGTCTTCCAGGAGCACTTCGGCCCGAGGATCGAAGCTCGGCCTCGAAAGCTTACGGAGTACTTCCCCGGCGCTGCCTAGAAAGTTGCCCATGGGTACGAGGTAGGCGCGCGGCAGGGCAGTCTTCCGCTCGAATACGGCGAGACCGCTGTCATCCAGCCTCACCAGCCGCAGGCCCGTAGCCTCGGGATCTCGCGAGAGCGAATACAGCAGGCCGCCCTCGGGACTCGTCGTGCGCGCCACATAGTACCGGGTGCTCGTCAGATCGAAGAGCGGCCAGTCGACCTGCCCGCCGCCCAAGGCCAGGTATCCGAAGAACCTCGGCTTCGCGGGCCGACGGGTGGCCCGACGAAAGAACCCCTGGGATCGAATAGATGCGAGCGGCGAGTAGTCTCCCAGCACCCTCAGTTCGCTCAGCAGGCCCGTCTTCTGCACCAGGTCCGGCTCCTGCAGCCCCGGAGCACTGAGATGGACCCGCTGATGGCCCGCCATCTGTCTGAGTTCTGTCAGGAATTCGCGGTGGGCCTGGAAACGCTCGGGACTCGTGACCGGCCTGATGAAGGTTGCCTCGGTTCCCCAGAACAGATTCGCGGCCTGCATACCGACCAGAGCGACGACCACGAGCATGCGGAGCCTGGGCGATCGCAGCGCGACGAATGCGACCAACCCGACGATCAGGCCGGCCAGAAACACCGAGAACCCGTCGACGCGCATGAGCCACGTGAGCGAAGCCGCCAGCACGCCGAGACAGAGAACAAAGGCGGGCATCCTAAGGAGTTCTCTCCGATCTCGATTCAGCGATCCCTCGAGGAACAGCACGGCAAGCCCCGCCATCAGCGCCTGCGCGAAATCGTAGATGTGGAGAAACTTGATCGGGCGCCGCGAGAAGGAGCCCGCGGGCGTCTCGAAGTAGAGACGGTAGAGCTCGCCCCCCAACACGAAGGTGAAAGACACGACCGCGAGTACCAGCAGGTAGGCCCAGAGCAGTCGCAGACGCGTCGAGAAGCCCAGGGCCATACCCGCGAGCGGAAGCAAGCCTACCGAGACGATGGCCGCGCCCCTCAGCGCATTGGCAAGGAAGGCGTTGGAGCCGAGAACGCCCATCCACGTCGCCTCGCGAAGCGTCAGGGGGAAAGTGCGAACGCTCATCGATGCAAGTTCCAGCGTGGGCAGAAGTTGCGGTGCGGCCAGCAGCGCTCCGCAGACCACGCAGGCAAGCAGCAGGCTCCCGCGCCGAATTGCCAGGCCCCTGGCTCCGTTCAGGGCCATCGAGATGAGCCGAAGCAGGCTGTAGCCCCCGGCCACGTACATGTTCTGGACGAAGTAGTCGGGGGCACCGTTGAGCAACTGAAAGGCAACCGCCGCGATCAGGCCGAGCGCGGCAGCTCGCGACCCCTTTAGGCTTCCCTCCACCGCCAGCACTGTCAGGGGAAGCCAGGACATTCCCGTGATCAGCGAAGGCGTGTGGACCTGGTGGCCCATGTAGCCCGACCACATGAACGTGACCGCGGCCGCAGTGGCCGCGAGGCTCGACAACTCGAATCGCTTCGCGAGCAGAAACATCCCGAGACCCGCCCACGAAAGGTGGGCGATCAGGCTTACCTCGGTCGCGACGCCGGTATCCAGGATCGCGTAGATCCAGTTGGGCGGGTAGAAGAGCCCCACGTTCGGAACCGCGAGGAAGGGAGCGCCCATGAGTTGATAGGGATTCCAGAGCGGAAGCGTTCCGGAGGCGAGCGACTCGAACCCGAACTTCATCATCGGGTAGTGCTCGTTGTAAAGATCGCTCACGCTCCCCGTCAGGCGCGAATCGCTGGCGGGGCCGATGATCCGGAATTTCCACAGCGCGAGGTTCGCCAGCAGCAGCCCGCCCAGCGCGTACCAGGCCGCCGGAACCCTCTGCCCACGTCCGCTCATCTCCCGGCCCTGCGTCTCCTGATCACGACCGCGCTCCGTTGCCAACCCCGTTGAGCTACGAACCCTTCGCACGGAAAGCCAAAGCACGCCCCGACTCCCGAGTTCGATTCTCGGTCCACCGGACCGCGACGCGCTCGGGTTCGCATAGGCACGCGATACAGCCTCGCTGCCCACCCCGAATCGCACCCGCCGGGGGATCCCCGGCAACAGGATACGCATTTCGACCCGTGCGCGAACCAGGATCGGAGATCGCAGCCGCGGTCAGGAGTGCGGGGGGCCCGGGGATCAAACCCGAGCTGAGCGCGGTTCCGAACCGGAGCAGGATCTCGCCGAAATCGTTCGGGCGCGGCGACCAGCCCCAGAGCCCGTGCCCGGCGGGCGTTCGATGCAGATCCAGCGACCGATCAGCATCCGATGCACGGCAGCTCCCCCTGCCCCCGGGCAACAAGTGCCGGCAAGTCTCGACGGAAACCCCGGACTGCCACGCTAGCAGAAGGCCGTCGGGTTCAGATCGCCAGGAGCCGCTCCGCATTGGCTCGGAGAATGTCATTGCGCAGCTCGGGGCGCCCGTCCGTCACGAGCAGGACCTTCGCCAGCGTGGCGGCCAGGTGGTAGAAGGGCCAGTCCGTGCCGAACAGCAGTCGCTGTGCGCCGACCTCGTCGATCAACTGCGACAGCACGGTCACGCCCTGGCCGTGGACCCCGAGCCAGACGTTCGGGTAGCGCTGCGCAAGCGGGATCGCGCCGGCGACGTCGCGCGCACCCGCGTGCGCGAGCACGAACTGCACGCCGGGAAAGTCGCGGAAGGCGCCCTCGTAGTGCCGGATCAGGTTGAACGGCTGGCTGTACTCGGGTTCGATTCCGGCCCGGCCGCCGTGGAAGATCACGGGCAGACCCAGCGCTTCACAGGTTTCGTAGACCGGCGCAACCTCGGGGGAATCCGGGAAGAAGCGCTGGCCCGCGGGATGAAGCTTCAGGATCAGGGCGCCTTCCGCGGCGTAGCGCGTGAGTTTCTCGACCGCGAGCGGGTCGCGGGGATGCACCGATGCGCCCATCAGCAGACGGCCCCGCGCACCCGCACGCGTGATCGCCCCGCGCCAGCGTTCGTAGAGCTCATCTCCGAACGGGAGTCCGAACGCGATCGGCAGGATGACGGCTTGGGCGATTCGGACCGCGTCCATCTCGGCGAGCAGGTTGGGAACGGTATGGGTGGCGGCGACCCGGCTCCCCCACAGGAGCTGGGCGACCACGCTCCAGCGAAGCGCGCGCAGACCTGCATCGCTGAAATTGGCGTTGGCATAGACGTCGAGATCAAAGGCACACCCAGGCGTGGTCCCGTCGCAGTCGAGGTAGTGCCGGACCCGGGGGGTACGCACTTCGAGGTCGAGTTCGGGCGCGAGAAATAGCGACATGCCGAGATGCGCGTGGATATCGACGATCTCGGGGAGGTCGTCGACGGTGCAACGCAGCGTTCCCGCGGGATCGAGCTCGAAGTACGGAAGTTCGGCGAGGCCCCGGTAGCCCCGGAAGCGCTGTACCCCGTAGGGGCCGGTGCCGGAGCGCGCATGCTCCTCGCGCCAGTGCCGTTCGAGCGCGGCCGCGTCCGCTTCGCTGTAACGAGCCGAATCGTGGCACCCCGGGAGCGCGACGATCGATGCCGAGCCCACGAGCTTGAGAAAGGAACGCCGATCGAGTTTCACGCGCCCGAATTCCCCCGCTCCAACTCGATGCCCAATCCCTGCTCCGAGCCGACCTCTCGGAGAGCGCCGCCCACCGGCAACTGAGCGCAAAGGTAGTGAGTTATACTGCCCGCGAAAACCGTTCGGCCACCGGCTTCGACAACCGGCCGGAGGCTCCTCGAAGACGGGCACTTTCATGACGATCGAACGAGACGAATTCGGATTCGACGCGCCGGCGCCGCTCGGGTACCCGGGACGGCTGGGGCTCGAGGACGGACACCCGACCGGGCCTAAGCTTGGAGAACCGCTACCCGACTTCGTACTTCCCGACGCCTTCGGCCGAGAGCTTCGCTTCCACGAGGATCGCGGGAACGCGAAGGCCGTCGTGGTCTTCTTCCGTTCAGCGATCTGGTGACCCCCCTGCTGGACGCAACTCGGCGAGCTGCGCGATTCCTATCCGAAGTTCCAGGCCGCGGGCGTCCGGCTCTACGCGATTTCGTATGACGACCAGAAGGCGCTGCGCGAGTTCGCGGAGAAGCAGCGCATTCCATACACGCTGTTCTCGGACCGCGAGAGTCAGGTGATCCGGGAGTACGGCATCCTGAACGATCGCATCGAGACCGACGACGCATTCCTCTACGGGATCCCCTACCCCGGCGTGTATGTGACCGACGAGGCGGGCCGGGTCGTGGCCAAGTTCTTCCACGACACCTACAAGAAGCGCGACAGCCCCGAGAACCTGCTCGACGCGGCCCTCGGCCGGCTGGAGCTCTCGGAAGATACCCCGCGCGCGGCCGGGGGCGACGACGAGATCCGCCTCACGGCCGCGATCCACGGGGGCAAGGGCACGATCCGCCAGGGTGTGCTCCGCAAACTCGTAGTGCGCTTCGAGCTAGCAGAGGGGCTGCACCTCTACGACGAACCCGTCCCCGAGGGCATGGTCCCGACCACGGTGAGCGTGACGGGCCCGCCCGGCCTCGTGTTCGAGGAGCCGATTCTGCCTCCGACCCGGAGTCTTCGACTCCCGAACCTGGACGTCGAACTCTCGGTATGGAGCGGATGCTTCGACATCGTCGTGCCGTTCTACGCGAGCGGTGAGCTCGCGAGCGAGGTTCGCCCGCTCGAGACGGAGTCGGCGACGGTCGAGGTCTCGGTTCGGTTCCAGGCCTGCAACGACCGCGAGTGCCTGCTGCCCAGGACCGAGACCCTCTCGCTCGAGGTCCCGCTCGACGTGGTCGACGTGCCCGCACTGGGCATTCACAAGGGACACGGCCAGCGCGAGGGCAACTACAGCACCATGCCCCACATGCGGCGTCTCATGCTGCGCTCGCTGCGCCGCAGCCCGCTGGGAGTCCTGCGCTTCGTGCGCAAGAACCTCCGACTTCAGCGCGACGCTCGCAGGCGGCGCCGGTCCGGTCGGGCCCCCGCAGCCCCGTAGCCCGAGACCGCCGGGCTCGCCAATTCAGAGTTCGTCGCGCAGCCAAGCCGTCGCGAGGCTGTCTGCATACTCGTTCCAGCGATCGCCCGCGTGGGCCCGAATCCATTCGACCGGACAGTCGGGGTGCGCCTGGAAGAGCGACCAGAGTTCCTTCACGAGTTCCAGGTTCTTGATCGGGGGGCCCTTCCGCTTCCAGCCCCGCCGTTCCCAGTTCGCGACCCAGAGGTTGAGCGTATCGGCGCAGAGTTTGCTGTCGGTATACACCACGACCGCGGCGTCCTGCGGGAGCAGGCGGTGGGCTTCGATCAGGGCCGTGAGTTCCATGCGGTTGTTGGTGGTGTCGGCTTCGTAACCGTGGCGTTCTTCGCGAATCTTCCCGTCCTCGACCCAGACCACGCCCCAGCCCCCGGGGCCCGGGTTCGGGACCGAACTGCCATCGGTGAAGACGCCGCTCTGCGGACCGCCCGTGTATTTCTCGAGCACCCCGGCACGGGTCAGAAACTCCTCGCGGCCCCGCCCACTGCCGCCCCCACGCCCGGCCCGTGTCGTTCGCTTCGAGGGCGAGTGCTCGCGGCAGTACTTGGGTTCCCAGCCCGGGTGGCGCGCGCGCGCGGCACGCGAGACCTCGAACTCGGTCCCACAGACCTGGCAGCGAAATCGCGACATGCGGGCAAGCTAGATCTCCCGCGGGCGAGCGCAAGGACACGGGATCCGGGAGTTGGGCTCCACCCTTGGATCGTGCTAAAGGCAGGGCCGTGATTCGCATATGTTTCGTCTGCCACGCCAATGTCTGCCGGTCACCCGTGGCCGAGGGCGTGCTGCAGTCGCTGGTGCATCGCGCCGGCCTCGAGAGCGAGATCGCGGTCGAGAGCGCGGGCACCCACGCCGTGCCGGGCTTCACGCGTGATCCGCGCAGCCAGGCCACCGCACTCGGCCACGGGATCGAACTTCACGGCTACTCGCGTCGCTTCGAGCCCGTCGATTTCGACGACTGCGACTACGTGATCGCGCTCGACCACGAAAACGAGCAGAGCCTCCGGGCGCTCGCCCGAAAAGACCCAGATCGCGGCCGTGTCCACCTGCTCCGGAACTTCGATCCCGAAAGCGCGCCCGACTCGGAGGTCCCAGACCCGTACCAGGGGGGGATCGAGGGATTCGAAAACGTCTACCAGATGATCGCGACGGCCTGCCGTGCACTGTTGGAACAACTGCGCCGGGACCACGAGATCGCGCGACCGCCCGCGGACCCCTGACGCCGGACGGGCGTAATAGCGTCGCCGCTCCGAACCCGCAAAGCGGAGAATCGCATGAAGGTCGAGAACGACGTCGCGCCCCGCGTTTCAAGAGATCGAGGTCCATCGACTCGTGGATCTCGCGGGCCAACTCAACCTACCACCTCGGAAGGCGGGCTCAGACTAGAGCTTCCGCCCACAAGCCCATGATCCCGGGAGACCGCCCCGACCTTCGCGCGCTCGGATCCAGCGCGACCGCGTGAGCGAACCCGAAGCGCCGCGGCCGCAGGACGACCGGACACCCCCTCGCTGGCTCCAACTCGCACCCTTCCTGGGCAAGCCGCCGTCGCTTACCCGGCACCAGTGGCGCGTGATTGGGCTGATCGGAATCGTGAGCCTGTTCGACCAGTACGACCTGACGCTGTTCTCGCTCGCACTCAAGCAGATCCAGGCCGATCTCCTGATCCCCGAGCAGCAACTCGGCGACCTCGGCGCGCTCGTGAGGCTCGGGGCGCTCCCCGCCTTCCTGGTCGGGATCCTGGCGGACCGGATCGGTCGGCGGCGCGTACTGCTCGTGACGATCGTCGCCTACACCGTGCTCACCGGGGCGACCGCGTTCGCGCAGAGTGCCACGACCTTCGTCGCGCTCCAGTTCTTTGCACGCATGTTCGCAGTCGCGGAACTCATGCTGGCCTACGTCGTGATTACGGAGGAACTGGATCCTGAAAACCGGGGCTGGGGCATCGGCGCGCTCACGGCACTGGCCGCGTGCGGGAGTGGGCTGGCGCTCTCGCTGTTCGGGCTGATCGAGGTCCTGCCCTTTGGCTGGCGGAGTCTCTACGCCATCGGATTGCTGCCGCTCTGCCTGATCGCGTGGCTGCGTCGCAGCCTGCCCGAAACGCGCCGCTTCGAAGCGCAGCGGACGCAGGAACCGCGCGGCCCGCGTTTTGCCGAAATCCTGCGACCCGTCGCGGACCTGGTACGGATGTATCCCGGACGACTACTCGCGATCGGGACCGTGATCTTTCTGCTCAACTTCTCCGAGAACGCAGCGGGCTTCTTCGGGCCCAAGTACCTGCAGGAGGAGCACGGCTGGGCGCCCTGGCAGTACTCGCTGATGGGGATCGCGGGCGGTTTCATCGGGATCTTCGGCGGCGCGTTCGCGGGTCGGCTCTCGGATCGCTACGGGCGCCGCCGGATCGCCGCGATCTTCCTGGTCGCGAACCCGCTCCTGATCCTGGGCTTCTACCACGCGTTCGGCTGGGCGCTGGTCCCGCTCTGGATCGGCATGATCTTCTCGGGCATGGCGGCCGGCGTCGTGATCGCGACCTTCGGCAACGAACTCTTTCCGACCTCCTACCGATCCACGGCATCGGGCGCGCGCGTGATCATCGGGACCCTCGCGGGTTCGCTGGGGCTGGCCACCGAGTCCGTGCTCTACGGAATCCTGGGCTCCCACTGGGAAGCGCTCTCCATCCTCGTCATCGGAGCCCTGCTCACACCGCTCGTCGTGCTGATCTTCTTCCCCGAGACCAGTGGCCGCGAGCTCGAGGCCATCTCGCCCGAGAAGCCGCCGCCCCGGGGCTGAGGCCCCGCGCGAATTGACGCGATGCAGGTCCGGTTCCAGAATCCGACCCGCGAAATCCGACTGTCGAGAGGGCGCAGCATGAAATCGATCCGAACACGGGATGACGGCTGCGCCCGGACCCGGCCCGAATCGATCACGCGACCTCCTGCGTGAGCCTTCGCGGGCCGGCGCCATACCCGGTGAGCGAACTCGCGCGGCAGCGCGACCGGGCACCTTCGCAGCGATGCGAGAGCGCGACTTCTGCGTGCTCTGGTTCGGCAGCTGGACCTCTTACGTGGGGTTCTTCATGTCGACGATCGTAAACAGCGTCGTCGCATTCGAACTCACGGGTACGAACCGGGCGGTGGGCACGGTCGTCTTCGCACAGGGACTCTCGATGGTGGTGCTCGCTCCGATCGGGGGAGCGTGCGCCGATCGCTGGCCCAAGCGCTTCGTGCTGGCGCTCACCCAGACCGCGAGCGCGCTCGTGTTCGGCACGCTCGCGATTCTGCTGGCCACCGGGATGCTGCGCATCGCTGAACTCGCAGCCGGATCGTTCGTGATGGGGGCCTGCCTGGCGTTCCTGGGGCCCGCGAGGCAGGCGCTCGCGGCCGATCTGGTTCCCGAGCGGATCCGGGGCAACGCGGTCGCGCTGAACCAGGTCGCGCTCACGGGTTCGCAGGTGCTCGGGCCCGCGATCGCCGGCATGCTCCTGATCTGGTGGACCGGGGCCACGGGCGCGTACGCCACGATGGCGGCCCTGTACGCACTGGCCGCGCTGTCGCTGAGCTTCCTTCCCCCCTCCAGAGTACGTGCCGACGCGGGACAGACCCACGTCCTCGCCGACCTGGCTGCGGGCCTTCGCTACGTCTGGCACCACCCGCGGCTGCGGCTGCTCGTGCTCTTCTTCGTCGCCGTGATCATGACCGGATTCCCGTACGTCACGGTGCTGCCCGGCCTGGTCCAGAACGAGTTCGGACGCGCGTCCGACGCGATCAGCCTGCTCTACTTCGTGAGCGCGGTCGGCGGACTCGGCGCGAGCCTCTTCGCTGCGCGC